>CAZSLC010000005.1:0-100622 GCA_964607675.1 uncultured Muribaculaceae bacterium | reverse complement strand
TGCAGAAAGGTCAGAATATCATCGGTCATCGTCAAAAACTCTTCCTGTGAGAAGTTTTTGCAGTCGAAATCTAAATCCTCTGAGAATCTATCTATACCCTTTACAAGTCTCAGGTTTGTACCTCCAATAAAAACAACTTTTTGAATATATGGCGACGTTGATAGAAAGTCTAGTATCATCAGTTGGATATATTCTTTGACCATATATTTCTGGAAGGTGGCATTTGCTCGAAGTTCAGCAGGAAAGTATCCTTTTATTTGTTCTAATTCTATCATATTCCGTAAGTTATTTTCATTAATTCAATTCGCTTTGCGAGAGCTTTGTTTTCGAATCGAGTTGTATATTCATCGAGTCTCTCGATATTAATGTCGTTTATTAAATAATCTTCATCGAGCCTCAACTCCTCCATCTCCTCTTCGTTGTTGTAAAATGGATAGAGATACAACAAGTCAAGAAGTGCCTTTTCTGGGTGAGCAAATTGAATTGTTCGATTTCCAAATGGTTTTAATTCATAACCGAACATCAACTCAGGCTTTATCGTCTTGTATGCATATGCCCCAAAGTCGTTCTTAAATTTCGCAGTCTTGAGTGATGACACTCCCGTAATCTGTGTAATGGCTTCCGGGATAATTCCATAAAAAGCCAATGCAGTATGCAGACTTATGTACGATGGCTTATATATTCGGTTTGAAACGTATAGTGCAAAATCAGATTGTCCTTTCATTTCGGGGAATGCATAAAACCCTTGACGCAATTTCACTAACAAACCTTGTCTTGCCCATCGTGTTAAGTTGTTTGCATTAAACTCTGGGTATTGCGCCATAATCTGATATGTAGCAACGCATCCGACTTCAATAAAGCTATTTCTAAACTCGATAAAATTCATTTTCATTTCTATTATTCTATAAATATAGTGATTTTTAGAAATAAAACAAAATTCAAACTATTTGGACTTCATCAATATCACCTTAATCAAAAGACAAAACATGCACTGTTACCCCCACAGCAATGCATCCGAGCAGTATCCTCAACCATAAGATATCAATCAAGAAGAAGATACAATAAGACATTGTGCCCCACAAAAGCACCAATGTAAATATCTTAGCACGCAGGGGTATTATCTTTTTTTCTCTATAATTGATAATATAAGATCCAATGTATTTATTAGATATCAGTCTTTGATACAACTTTGGAGAGCTTTTTAGATAACAGGCAGCGGTGAGAAGTAGAAAAGGAGTAGTAGGGATCAATGGAACAAATATCCCTATCACTCCAAGAATAAGGGACAAACTACCTGCAACAATGAGAAACTGTTTCATCAATAGCCCCCCTTAGAATCTCTTCACCCTGAAATGGCACTCTGGTTCGATGTTGTGCCTCTCGCAATAATTCTGATGATATTCCTCTGCTGTCCAAAACTTTGATACAGGAGTCACCTTCGTCACTACTTTGTAACCCTTCCCTTTTAAAATGTTAATCAACTTCTCAGCAATACCCCTTTCATCTTCATTGGAATAATAAATTTCCGATCTGTATTGAGGTCCGATATCCACCCCTTGTCCCCCCTCTTGGGTAGGATCATGGATCTCCAAGAATAACATTGTTAGTGTTTCATAGTCAGTCTTAGAAGGATCATATTCCACCATCACTGCCTCAGCATGCCCTGTAGTATGGCTTTTCACTTGTTGGTATGTGGGATTATCAACATTTCCACCAATATAACCCGATGTAACATCTATCACACCTTCTGCTTTTTGCATATAGTGCTCCACGCCCCAAAAGCACCCACCAGCATAAATAGCCTTTCTAATCATAATTGTATTTTTCAGCATTAGAATAATAATAAATGATAATCGCCAAAACAACTATCACGAGAACATAAGAAACCAAGGAAGCTTCGAATCCAAAGGCCCCTCCATTGATAAAATT
The DNA here is from genome assembly GCA_964607675.1 of uncultured Muribaculaceae bacterium. GTDB lineage: Bacteria > Bacteroidota > Bacteroidia > Bacteroidales > UBA932 > CAZSLC01. The sequence continues at coordinate 98,693 of CAZSLC010000005.1, read as the reverse complement.
GTACCCATAGGGATAGCTAATATTCAAAAGATTAGTTCCTGGAATACCACTGACATTGAAACCCACTATAGATTGGGTGAAATTCCAAAACAAGTGAAAGCCAATAGGCATCCACAAATTTTTGGTAAAAATATACGATGCTCCAAGAAGCATTCCTGCCAAAAGGATACCTGTAAAAGAGGCAAAAGAGGCGTTTGGATTTAACAAATGTGGCACAGAAAAGAAAACTGCACTCACAAACAAAGCCACATATCTATTCATCGACTCCATCAAAGAAGAAAGGACAACCCCCCTGAAACACACCTCTTCCCCAATTGCAACTGTGACAAAGGTGGCAAAAATAACACCTAATGGGGCAGGGTTGAATGAATATGAGGCCACCTCAATACTTCCAATGGACAATAGGAAAAATGTACCAGCTCCGATCATTCCAACACCTATCAGAGAACCAAGCAAAAAGTCGAGACCATATCCCTTCCATTGCAACCCCACATCGAATATAGGTCTCTTCCAACTCCATAGTTTTTTTACAAGCAGGACCATCAACACTCCTGCAAGGGGTGGAACAATACTCTTCTCAATAAGAGAGCCTATCGCCATCCCTAATACATAAGCAATTAGGGCGACAAAAGCTTTTAATAATGAGACTAGTACCTCAGCTACTTTCATAAATTATTTAAATAATCCTCAAAATTAGGATATTTTTGAATAATTCACACAGAGTTATTTACAATAACGCATAAATTGTTAATGCAGACACAACAACAATAATTGCAAGAGAAAGAAGTATCAAAAAACCATAACCAAACATCAATAGGGTAGAAGCGACACTCTTCCATACTCCAATTTGATAAAGTTGTTTGTAATCCCAACAAAACAGTAGGAACATGATTACAGAGGGGACATTATACATATTGTCATATTTATCTGCATCACCAAAAATAATCAACACAATCATCCCTACAATCAACAACTGACAAGCTATATATGCCTGAACAAATAGATGTTCCGTAAGATTAAATTGCAATGTGCTTTTCTTTTTGCGAAAACTCCACAATGTAGCCATCGCAAAGATTGGCAAAGTAAGTAAAATACCTAATGCTTTGTTGCCATGCGTCCACTCTCTGAGTAAATTCACCACTTTAGTGGCAAAAGGACTATTGTTCACTTTTTGTTCCAGCAATTGTTTAGCTTCATTAATATTTGAAATAATCGTCTCCGCTCGACTATCTCCTTTATCTAAAACGACTGTAGTATTTTTATTATATTCAGAGGTTTGTCCCTCAGCTATAGCGGAAGAGAGTGCAGATGGATCAATCATCTTTACAAAGATGATATATATTGCAGCCAATACAAACATCATATGGAATGGCCTAAAATAAACTATCCTCTTACCTCCTATATAGTCTCGAATCATATGACCTGGTCTATAAAAGAGATCAATTATCGTTCTCAAAAACCCACTTCCAATATTAGTCAATCCCCCAAAGATATTTCTCAGTGCATATCTAAAGTGGTATCTTGGTGTATCTCTGCTCTGTCCACATCTATTACAATAATTGCCAATAAATGTCGTTCCACAACTCTTGCACACACAACTCTCGTAATCAATTGGAGGTATTTTCTTACCTCTCAACTGAAGGATATGCAAAGCTCTAACACGTATTTTAAGACGCTTGACCCATGGCCCCATTTTGTCAGGTACAATCTTCCACCTTTGTGATATTGCCGATACAATAAAAGCAAACAACACCAACAGCACCCACTTACCTTTAACCAATTCATATATCGTGAATAGAAAACATAAAATGAGTAAAACTTGCTGCCACACTTTTAAGTTGCTTTTTTTTATCGGAAAAACCTTTTTAAGTAGGCTGAAAGGTATACTTCCTATTCCCACTGACTGTGCCTGCTCTCTCTCTTTAGGGCTATCTCCCACGTATATAGTTTCCCCTTTTGAAACTTCACTCTTATTTAAAACCCTCATAATCAAATCCGAAAGTGTTTCTCCTTCTTTTATATCATCAGCAGCAATGAAAACTTTTATTGTACCTTGGAGGGAATGTTCTTTCAAAAACTCCTCAATTAAAGAATTGGATTGTGACGAGATGACTCCAATAGTCACACCTGAACATATTAATTCATTGAGATTCTTGATGTTTTTTTTGCAGCTCACTTTATCATGGTCTGAAATAGCTTTGACCAAGGTATTAAAGTCAAAAATAAAAGTTGAATAACGCATAGTGAAAGTTAGATTGTTATTTCACCAAAAGTAACATAATTTTATGTTATTTACTTACCTTAGTACAAAAAACAACAACACTCTATGAAACACTTTACATTTATTATTCTTATCGTTTTACTTTTGTCCTCTTGCCAATCCAACAAGTCACAAAAGGCATACGACAATGCCATATTAAACCTCGAAAAAGGGGATACAGTGGCTGCTATTTCTATGTTATATGAAGCTATTACGACAGATTCAACCTTTGTAGATCCCTATTTTACTCTTCTCGATATCTACTCAAAACCCAAAGACTTAGCTACCTCAAATAAATATTATGAAAAAGGGATAAAGAGTATCACAGAGCCTGTTCAACTCTGCGAACATTATAATAATATTCTTTATACATCAGGCCAACATCGGGAAGGGGTAAAAATAGTAACAGAGATGCTCTCTTCACACCCAGACTCTATCTTCTTGCTCCTTCTTAGAGCAAATCATTACTTAAAATTGAATATTGCAGACTCAATGCTAATTGATGCAAACAAATATTTAGAGAAAGATCCTCAGAATCTAAAAGCTACTTATTTTGTCATATACAATCAGGTCCAAAACAAGAAATACTCTGAGGCAATAAAAACATGCAACGATATATTAAAAATCAATAACGATACCCTTTTTGCCTACTATTACATAGGTGTTATACATACAATTCAAGAACACTATAAAGAAGGTGAACAATACTTATTAAAAGTCTATTCTCTACTAAATGAGGATAACCCTGACTATATTGATAAACAATACATTTATCAAAACTTATTATTTGGACAATATTCTTTGAAAAAATATGACAATGTCATAAAATATTCCAATTCCCTCATTGCAAAAGACTCTCTTTATATATTACCTTATGAATTTCTATTTCATGTGTATTACGATAGAGGTGAATATGATAAATGTATAGAGACTTACAATAAGATTGTAAAAATAGAGCCAAACTATAAATATATGAAAGAGATGGCTGAAATGATAGAAAAAATCAGTAACCCAGATAGCCCCAGTAGCACCATGGAAAACGCCCCTTTTTCATTTAAGAAGAATAAAATGAATTTGTTTGACATCTATCATGGATCAAAACTGGTGAAGAAGGATGTATATTTAGGCAATGACAAATATTTTAATTTTGAAATGGATGGTAAACATGGGGTAATAGATAGAAATGGCAATATCTTATTTGATTTCAAATACGATAGGATTGGCCGCTATAGCGAAGGGTACTTTTATATGGAAGATAAAGAGTCGAACACCTGTGGTTATGTAGATGAAAACGGGAAATGGCTCATTGCATTCGATTGGGGAAGCATCAATTATGGTGATCCATTTAAAAATGGAATGGCTATTATCCACCATGGTTTTTTTCAAGAGTGTTATGTAAATAATAAAGGTGAAATTATAGAAAGAGATTCATGGTCTACGCTACGCGATTTCCATGAAGGATTGGCTGTAATAGAAGTTAAGATCGCTGACGAAGAGCGTACTGCAGTTATTGATAAAAATGGAGACTACGTGGTATACCCTTTAGATAGTAAATATAGTTACGAATCAGATTTTAAAGATGGACGAGCAACAATTAGCTACATAGATAACAACCACATTCGATACTATTATTACCTATATAAAGACGGATCGCTTAGATTTTTTAAAAGCGAAGATTTATCTTGGTACTATGAATAGCTATCCTGCTGATGGCATCTTGAATCATCTCCTTTGGAGCCCCCACATTCATCCTCATAAACCCCTTCCCCTCAGGACCAAACATCGCTCCGTCATTGAGGGCCAGTCGGAGGTCGTTGATGAAATAATCGGCAACAGTTCTCCCTCCTAACCTCTTTTCAAGCTCCCTGCAGTCAAGCCATACAAGGAAAGAGGCTTGGGGCCTTATTACCTCTATTCCCATATCGTTTTCTGAGAAAAATTGCTCCAGTAGAATGATATTTTCTTCAATTGCCTTAATAGTATCGAGCCTCCATGAATTAGCTGTGTTGTAAACAGCTATGGCAGCAAGGGATGAGATTAGGGGTACCGAATTAAATTCATTGCAAGAGAGCCATCCATAAAAATTGTCCCTCAACTCTGGGTTGGGAACAATTGCGTAGGAACAAGCCAGCCCTGGGATATTAAAAGTCTTAGATGGAGCTCCAAAGGTTATGCTAATCTTCGCTGCCTCTGGTGAAACAGAAGCAAAAGGGATGTGGCTATTGCCCCAAAGTTGCAGGTCGGCATGTATTTCATCCGATATAACAAGAATCCCCTTTCTATGGCATATCTCTGCCACCTTCAAAAGGTCCCCTTCGCTCCAGATGATCCCCCCAGGGTTGTGAGGGTTACATAAAATCAGCACCTTGCAGTTGTTCTCCGATGTCACCCTCTCAAGCCCCTCAAGGTCCATTTTATATTGATCCTTGATTAGGGGGTTGAAAATCAATTTCCTTCCATTGTCCCTGGTAACATTCATAAATGGGTGGTAAACAGGAGTTTGCACCACCACACCATCTCCCTCTGTGGTAAAATGGTCGAGGACCAAAGCTATCCCTCTAACAATACCAGGTATAAATGTGACCCATTCATTTTCAATTTTCCACCCTTGGATTCTATGAAGCCAACTTGAAATGGCAGGTTTAAACCCATTCGGCTCAACATTGTACCCCCAGAAACCACACTCCGCTACTTCTTTTACCACCTCTGCTACACATCGAGGAGATTCAAATTCCATATCAGCTACCCATAGAGGGAGGAGATCCTCCCTCCCAAAGTAGTTTTTTAGCTTTGCATATTTATATGCAATTTCTTTTTTATCCATTTTAATAATTATTCAACCAAGGGATGTTTGAATATTCGAAATTGGACTCAAACTGGTGATATATAGGCTCTCTAACTATCACTACAACATTTTCATCTATTTTCAATGTAACCTCTCTTTTCATCTCCTTGATTTTGTTGTCTGCATTATATTTTAAGGGGTACAAAGTTAAAGTATTTCCGTCAAAATTATAAAAATCTGTATTTGTCCTATTTTGAAGTTCAATAGGCGTCATAGTATTGGTAAAAATGTATTTTTCAGACTCAATTGATGAATTATCTTTAAAGTTCTCATTCTTAAACAATTCAACTGTTGGATATTTAATCATTGCAAAATCTGCATCACTATTAGATTCGATATAATACATCAAGTCATATTCGTCCCTATCTGCTTTTAACCACATTCTATCCATATTGTATTGTTTGTAATCTTTAAACTCAACATAAATGGTGTCAGATTGAAGGGTAATATTCTCTTTAACTACTTTGTTTTGTACATCCCAATATTTGGTTGAGTGAGAAATAGAGACCACAAAAAGTGCAATAAGAGAACAAAGCCAAATGAGAAACATTATCAACCCTGGTTTCCATTTTGGAGATTTGAAACCAAATAAAAATCTTATTCCGCAATACAAAACACCAATAAAAGGAAGAAACAATACAACTCCTAAGAGTATTTTAAACCACGTTAAGGCTACGACAGTCCCACCTATAAACAATGTGATAACATTCATCAATTCGAAAGGTAAAGTCATACCCAATATATTTACTCCAAAAAACACAACAACTAAAGTAACTACCCCCACCACTCCTATAATGGTAAAAATAAAACCAAGACATTTTTCAACTATTGTTCCTAACACAGAGATAACATTACTGTTTTTCACCTCTTTTACCCCATTTTCAACATTCTTTTGAATAGATGCAATGGTAGTAGAGTCCCCCTTCATAGCACATTTTTGAGCGACTGTCTTTGCCTCGGGAATAATCACCCACATTATAACATATATGATAAATAGTGATGTTCCTATCCCCCAGTTTGCAAAAAATGAAAGGACAAAAAGAATAACGTAAATAACTCTGAAAATGATAGGATCGATATTGAAATATGCTCCCAAACCACCAAACACTCCACCTAACACCGTGTTCTCCACATTTCTATATAGTCTTTTTCCATTATTACGTCTGCTTTCCTTTCTGTTATTTTCTTCTTGATCAAAATACTCAGGTTTACCCAAAATGGCTATTACCTCCTTCGCTACAGGAAGGGTAACTATTACATCTTTGCCTAATTTCTCTACAAAGAGCTCGGCCATTCTCTCTTCTATCCCATCTATTATTTCTGGACCGCTTTCGTTACCCTCATAATAAAGTGACAACTCATTGAGATACTTATCTATTGCGATATGAGCTTCCTCTTCTAATGTGAAAGCTATGTTACCTATACTTACTTTTACTACTTTATTCATAATATTATTTTCTAATTAGTTCAATAGTTTCAACTAACTCCTTCCACGCCGAATCCATTTCAGAGAGTTGTTCCTTCCCCCTCTCTGTGATAGAATAATACTTTCTCGGAGGTCCTTGTGGGGACTCCTCCCAACGATAGCTTAATAAACCTTGGTTCTTTTGTCTAATAAGGAGCGGGTACAAAGTACCCTCAACCACTATCATCTTGGCTTCCTTCATCTCAGATATTATAGAAGAGGCATAAGCATCCTTTTTGTTCAATATACTCAATATACAATACTCAAGTACGCCTTTGCGCATCTGAGATCTAACATTATCTAAATTACTAACTACTTCCATATCACAATTATTTAGTGTTTGAATATCTTCTTAAATTTTCAGCGGTGATGGGCAATCCCCTCAACTCACACTTTTGTGAAGCTGTCACTGCCATAGGAGCAACTATCCAGATGATCAGATATACCCAAAAGCCTAATGACCCAAAAATAATTGCTACCACAAATAGTATTCTGACCAGCACTACATCTATATCAAGGTAAACAGCAAGTCCACCTGCTACACCACCAATAACTTTTGAGTCCGAATCTCTATAATACTTTTTTACAGGTTTTTGCTCTGTATTGTTGTATTTGTTGGCGTTGAAACTTGGGTCACATGTAGAACCATCAGGCATACCTAGTTGAGATATCACTTTGCTCACTAATAAAAGGTTTACAACCTCATTAGTAGAGGTAAGCGATTCTGTAAAAATGTCTGCAATCCTCATCTCTAATTCATCCATTACTTCTTTTGTCTGGCAGCCCATCTGAGCTTTTTGACGAAACTGATTTAGATAATCATCCAATCTGCGATAAGCGTCATCATCAATTGTAAATGATCTTCCTCCGATACCAATGTTTAGTACTTTTTTCATTTTAATATATTTTAAAATTAGTTGTTCTTTCTATTACCAGCAATTTGGTACTGCAAATATATAAAAATATTTTAATACTATGTATCACAAGGTACTATTTTTAAAAAAAAAGCCTGAGTTTTTCAGGCTTTATCAATTTTATACAATAATTATTATTTTTCAGGCGTATTCTCTGGAGTCTTTTCTGTAGCTCCGCCTTGTGGTAAAACAGGAAATTCTGGTTGTCCCTCTTGCGGAATTGAGTTTTCAATCTGTTGTTTAACATCGGCACCAACCCCTTTTTCACCACCTCTTGAGATGAAAGCAGTTGAAACAATACATAGGAACAAGATAGCAATTGCTAATACCCATGTTGATTTTTCAAGAAAATCTGCTGTTTGGCGAACGCCGAATGTTTGATTTCCTGCTGCAAAATTGGCAGCCAAACCACCACCTTTTGAGTTTTGAACTAATACTACAAGTGTAAGCAAAACGCTCGCTATAATAATTAAAATTGAAATCGTTGTGTACATATGTCTATAAATGTTTCTTTAATTCTTCAATAAGGGCTGCAAAGTAAGTATTTTTTTCTGGATATAACAAAATTAGTTTTTCATAAACCTCAATGGCTCTGTCATAAAACCCTTGCTGTGTATATATTTTTGCAAGTGTCTCTGTATAAAATCTCTCATCTGTAAAACCTGTTGCAGTTTCATTGACTTGGACACTATCATATTTTGTCTGCAATGTCTTCTCTTTTATCCTCTCTATTGGAGTAAGACCATCTCTCTGTAATGCCTCAAAATCATCTTTCCCAAAATAATCCCCCCCTATTATGTGGACAGAATGTGTTTTTGCTGAGGGAATCTCAATTTTTTCATCTGTTTTTTTATCTTCTTTTTTAACAATAGTCGCCGTCTCTGCTTTAATTGGGTCTCCTTCCAATTCATAAATATAATTCTGAGATCCATTTTCTGGTGAAGAATCAGACTTCTCCTTAGGAGAAAGATGGAGATTCTCGTCTTTCAATAGCCCTTCTCTTGTAAAAAGGTAAACAGATGCTTTTTTTACAGCCTCTTTTCTATATTCATCACCAAGAAGGATCATTCTGAGAAAAATCTCCCTTCTTGCTAACGAAAACCATGGGTATTTTTCAACTACCTTTTCGAGTTCTGTTATTGAAAGGGTTGAAAGTTGTTCAGAATACCTATCTTTCGACTTTTCTATGTTATCAATAGGAGTATATTCCATGATTTACCAATTTGCTACGGTAGCATTAAATATATCATCTACCAATTTTTCAATTATTTCGTCACACAATGAAGCCTCAACCGCGTCAAGTGGCTGCATGGAATCATAATCAGCATATGCCGAGAATGATTTTTCAAAATCCTCTTTCGGGTGAAGTTTGTTTTTATAAATTATTTTTACAGTTACTGTCAACCTATTTTGAGAGGCTACTTCCTCTGCCGTAATTGCCATAGGTCTTGTCTCATACCCTTGTACAACCCCATAAACAACCAAATCTCCTCCATCAGTCTCAATTGTAAGACTGGTAAGTTTTTTATACTTATCAATCATCGATTCTGTAAGGGAGTTGGCCAATGAAGGGTTAACCTTCAACGCTTTGTTTTCGAAGGGCTCTACTGTAATAGACTTTACATCCGCAGCAATAGAAGTTCCAGAAAAAGAATAAGAAACTTTACATGCTACTACCAACACAAATATTGATATTGCAGATAGGAATAATATAGAGGCTCTTTTAATCATCATTATTTTGATTCTATATTCAATTCTTTAATTTTTCTATAAAGTGTCCTTTCAGAGATTCCTAACTCCTCAGCAGCCGCTTTCCTCCTTCCATCATACTTATCAAGGGCTTTTTTTATCAACTCGGCATTAACATCTTGGATAGAGAGATTTTGCCCCTTACCATCTTCAATTACCTCAGCTGGAGTATCTGTGATATCATCATCAAACTGACTATTAATCAATGTGCTATGATGGTGTAAATGTTCACTTACATGTGTAATATCATCATCATCATGAGTGATTTTGTGTTTCAGATCATCTACCTCCTGACGAAGTTGAAATAATATTTTAAAAATAATATCTCTGTCTGTTAGCCCATCTCCTTTTCCACCTTCTGTCTGTTGTCGAACAGGGAGATTTGAAGTATCGATGGGGAGATAGTGTTTTAATGTTTCTGGGTATATTGTACGGTTGCGCTCTAGTACTGAGATTTGCTCAGCAACATTTTTGAGTTGTCTCACGTTACCAGGCCACCTGTAGTTTTCTAATATTAAAGTTGCCTCTTGTGTGAGCCTTACGACTGGCATTTTATATTTATCTGCAAAGTCTAATGCAAATTTTTTGAATAATAGATGAATGTCTTCCTTTCTCTCCCTTAATGGCGGAATTGAAATAGGAACAGCATTAAGACGATAATACAGATCTTCTCTAAATTTGCCATTGCTGATTGAATGAACAAAATTGACGTTAGACGCTGCTATTACCCTCACATCTGTTTTTTGCGATTTTGAAGATCCTACTCTGATAAATTCTCCACTCTCCAACACTCTCAACAACCTTACTTGAGTAGAAAGAGGCAATTCTCCAACTTCATCAAGGAATATGGTTCCTCCGTTAGCAACTTCAAAATACCCTTTTCTGGCTTCGTTTGCACCAGTAAAAGAGCCTTTTTCATGACCAAATAATTCTGATTCTATTGTCCCTTCGGGAATGGCCCCACAATTTATTGCAATATATGTATTATGTTTTCTTGGACTTAAAAAATGGATTATCTGTGGAATTACCTCTTTACCAACACCACTTTCACCAGTAATAAGTACAGACAAATCAGTACTAGCTATTTGTGCAGCTGTATCAATTGCTCCATTCAATCTTGGATCATCTCCAATAATTCCAAATCTCTCTTTTATATCACTCAATTCCATAATCTGCAAAGATAATATTTTTTACAAGTTATTAACATTTTTGGCTATTTTTGTGGCATGAGAACTATAGCTATTATCCCTGCAAGATATGCCTCTACACGATTTCCAGGGAAACCATTGATAGATATTGATGGCAAAACAATGATCAATCGAGTATATGAGCAAGCTCAAAAGGCTTTTGAATATGTGTGTGTTGCTACGGATGATGAAAGAATATATAATCATGTCGTCTCCTTTGGTGGTAAGGCGGTAATGACATCACGTAAACATCACAGTGGAACAGATAGATGCAACGAGGCTTATTCAATCTTAACAACTTCAAATAAAGTTAAACCTTTTGATGTGATCATAAATGTACAGGGAGATGAGCCTCTTATTGACCCTTCTTTACTAATAGAACTAGAAAGTGCATTTAAAGAGCCTGAAACTATGATTGCCACAATGGCTAAAAGAATCTCTGATATTTCAGAGCTAACAAACGATAATATTCCAAAATTGATATTAGATAAAAATCATAATGCAATCTATTTCAGTAGAACTCCTATCCCTTTTATCAGAGATATCAATGAAAATGAATGGCTTAGCAAATACCATTTTTTAAAACATATCGGATTATATGCCTTCAGACCAAAGATATTACAACAAGTGTGCGATATGGCTCCTTCACCTCTTGAGATCTCTGAGAAGTTAGAACAATTGCGATGGATTGAAAATGGTTTAAAAATAAAGGTGGTTGAGACAAATTATGAAACAATAGCTGTTGACTCACCTTCAGATGTAAAAAAAGTTATTTTCCACTTATCCAAATTATACATTAATAAATAAAATTTATATATTTGCGGATAAATGGCATTTTGTCAGATTTATTATCATTAATAATTATATAAAACAATGAGAAAATTATTTCAAAGAGTCTTAACTCTTGCTTTAGTAGCACTGATTATCCCATCTTGTGGTAATCCTGCTAAAATGGCTAAAAACGCTGACTTAGTAAAAGTTTCATGCGATCCTCAAGTGTTAGAAGTAGTTGCTGGGAAAATTGACGCAAAAGTGACAGTTGAATTTCCAGAAGGCTATTTCCATCCAAAGGCAATTCTTGAAGCTATCCCTGTTCTTGTTTATGAAGGTGGTGAAGTAGCATTGGATCCAGTAATGTTACAAGGTGAAAAAATAACTGACAACTACACCGTTGTTCCTGAATCAGGCGCTCAAATCAGCAAAAACTTTACTTTCAACTATGTTAAGGGTATGGAAAAATCTCACCTTGAACTTAGAATGACTGTACTACACAAAGAAAAAAGAATCGCTTTCCCAGAACCTTACAAACTTGCAGATGGTGCTAACACTACTTACATGTTAGTAAGTAAAGGTGGTGCTTTAGCATTCGCTCCAGATGCATATCAAGCAGTTATTCCTGAAAAGGGGGAAGCTCAAATTTTATATCAAATTAACAGCTCTGTTGTTCGTCCTAACCAGCTAAAATCTGATGAGATCAAAGCTTTCAAAGAATTTTTAGCCAATATTAAAGCCGATGAACGTCGTGAAATTAAAAATACAGAAATCGTTGCTTATGCTTCTCCTGATGGTGGTGTTAAATTGAATACCAAACTATCTTCAAATCGTGCAGAAACTGCTGAAAAAGCATTCAACAAATCAATCAACGATAAGAAAGTAGCTATTGATTCTCCTGTTGAGAGCAAATCAATCTCACAAGACTGGGATGGCTTTAAAGATTTAGTTCAAAATTCTAACCTTGATGACAAAGACCTTATTGTTAGAGTACTTGAGATGTACAGTGATCCAGCTGTTCGTGAAAGAGAAATCAAAAACATGTCACAAGTATATACTACACTTGCTAAAGATGTACTTCCTAAACTTCGTCGTGCAAGATTTATTGCAAACATCGAATTCACTAACTATTCAGATCAAGAATTAGTTGCTTTAGTTAACGACAACATTGAAATTCTTGATGAAGAAGCTCTTCTTCACGCTGCATCTTTAGTTAAAGACAATGACGTAAAATCTACAGTTTATACAAAGGCTATTGACAAATTCTCAAGTAACCGCGCAATGGTTAATCTTGCAGTGACTATGCTTAAAGGTAACAAGACTAATGAAGCAAAAGATGCTCTTGCTAATGTTTCTGAAAAAGACACTTATTATTACAATACATTAGGAGTTATTGCTCTTCGTGAAGGTAATAAAGAAGAAGCTGCTGCTGCATTTGCAAAATCAAATCTAAAAGAAGCTGCATACAACCAAGCTATTCTTGATATTTGCAATGGTAAATATGACAGCGCATATGCTAAATTGGCTGGTTCAGGTGACCACAACGAAGGTCTTGCTGCTATCCTTGTTAACAAACTTGATGCTGCTAAGAGTGCTCTTCAATCACACAACTGCCCTCGTGGTTCATACTTGAAAGCAATTGTAGCTGCTCGCCAAGGTAATGTACAAGAAGCAAAAGCTGCGTTAGAAAATGCTAAAAAAGCTGAAACTTTTGCGAAACGTGCTGAAAAAGATATTGAATTTGCAAAACTATAATTCAAGTATATTATACAATAAAAAAGCTCAATCAAGTTGATTGAGCTTTTTTTTGTTAATCCAATTTAAGAACAGCCATAAATGCCGACTGTGGTACCTCCACGTTTCCAACCTGACGCATTCGCTTCTTCCCCTTTTTCTGCTTTTCAAGCAATTTTCTCTTCCTTGTAATATCTCCACCGTAACATTTTGCAGTCACATCCTTTCTAACGGCTTTGACAGTCTCTCTTGCAATAATCTTCGCCCCTATTGCAGCTTGGATTGCTATATCAAATTGCTGTCTTGGTATTAGCTCTCTCAACTTTTCACACATTTTTCTTCCAAAATCGTATGCCCTCTCGCGATGAATTAAAGAAGACAAAGCATCTACAGGTTCAGAATTGAGCAGAATATCCAATTTAACAAGATCAGCCCTTTGATATCCAGTTACATGGTAGTCAAAAGATGCATACCCTTTCGAAATAGATTTCAATTTGTCATAAAAGTCAAAAACAATCTCAGCAAGGGGCATACTATATGTTAGCTCTACTCTATCTGATGTCAAAAAATGCTGACTCGTTAGCACCCCTCTCTTGTCAAGACACAATTTCATTATAGAACCAAAATAGTCACTTTTAGATATTATTTGGGCACTAATATATGGTTCCTCTATGTGGTCTATAAGTGTCAAGGCTGGAAGTCCTGATGGATTATGAACATCTACTACTTCACCTTGGGTGGTATATACTTTATATGAGACGTTAGGGACTGTTGTTATGACATCCATATCAAACTCCCTATACAATCTCTCTTGTACGATTTCTAAATGAAGAAGTCCAAGGAATCCGCATCTGAATCCAAATCCTAAAGCAAGCGAAGATTCTGGTTCAAACACCAACGATGCATCATTGAGTTGCAATTTTTCTAAAGAAGCTCTTAAATCCTCATATTCATCCGCTTCTACAGGATAGACCCCAGCAAACAACATAGGTTTTACCTCTTCAAACCCAGCAATTGATTTCAAACAAGGATTATCTACATGGGTAATAGTATCCCCAACTTTCACTTCAACCGCCGTTTTAATTCCAGAAATGATATAACCAACATTTCCTGCACTAATTGAATCCGAAGGAGTCATTTTCAACCTCAAGAAGCCCACCTCGTCTGCATCATATTCTTTACCCGTATTGTAAAATTTAACTTTGTCACCTTTTTTAATTGTTCCATTCTTAACTTTAAAATAGGCTATTATACCCCTAAATGAGTTGAAAACAGAATCAAAAATAAGAGCTTGAAGGGGAGCATCTGGATCACCTTCAGGGGAGGGAACTCTTTCAACAATTGCATCCAATATCTCACCAACCCCTTTTCCAGTTTTTGCACTACACAATAGAATGTCCTCTTCCTTACACCCAATCAAATCTATTATTTGATCCTTCACAACATCCACCATTGCAGCATCCATATCGATTTTATTCAATATCGGTATTATTTCAAGATTGTGTTCAATTGCAAGATATAGATTTGAGATAGTTTGAGCTTGTATCCCTTGTGTAGCATCTACAACCAAAAGAGCCCCCTCACAAGATGCAATGGCCCTCGATACCTCATAAGAAAAATCGACGTGCCCAGGGGTATCCAAAAGATTAAGTGTATATGAATTATCCTTATATTTATAATGCATCTGGATAGCATGACTTTTAATAGTAATACCCTTCTCTTTTTCAAGATCCATTGAATCGAGAACCTGATTTTCCATTTCTCTTTCATTGACAGTATTTGTAAGCTCTAACATCCTATCAGCCAGAGTGCTCTTCCCATGATCTATATGGGCAATTATGCAAAAATTTCTTATGTTATTCATCATAGGGTGCAAATATACATTACTTTTGTTTTTTCTCAAATTGATTATTAACTTAGCCAATTAATTTAAAAAAGTTATGTTAAATATAAGTGCATTAACAGATATGGCCTCCCAAATTAGGCGTGATATCGTACGAATGGTAACTAAAGCTGGATCAGGCCATCCAGGTGGTTCTTTAGGAAGTACAGATATAGTAACTTCCCTATATTTCAACATTTTAGACCATTCACCAAAAACATGGAGACGAGATGGAAAAGATCAAGATATGTTTTTTCTATCCGCTGGCCATATGGCACCAGTTCTATATAGTGCGTTGGCACGTAGTGGTTATTTTCCTATTAGCGAACTCTCTACCCTTAGAGAATTTGGATCGAGGCTTCAAGGTCACCCGTCAATTGAAAAAGGTCTCCCTGGGATTCACGAGGCAGCAGGATCTTTAGGCCAAGGTTTGTCAGTTTCATTAGGAGCCGCTCTTGCCAAAAAGATGAATAAAGATAATCACACAATTTATACTTTGCTTGGAGATGGTGAATCCGAAGAGGGACAAGTATGGGAAGCAGCCATGTTTGCAGCTCATCACAAAATTGACAATATCATTGCCATTACAGATTGGAATGGTCAACAAATTGACGGTCCCGTAGATTTAGTAATGGGTCTTGGTGACTTGAGGGCAAAGTGGGAATCATTTGGATGGAAATGCTTAATTGCTGAAGGAAATGATTTCGGAGAAATATTAGGTGCATTTAAAGAGGCAAAAGAGTCCCTACACAAAGGGAAACCTATTATGATACTCTTTAAAACAGAAATGGGTTTCGGTGTTGATTTCATGGTTGGTACCCATAAATGGCATGGCAAAGCACCCTCTCAGGAGCAATGCGAAGCTGCTCTTGCACAACTACCTGAAATCGTTGGTGATTTTTAATATTTATAACTATATGATAAACAATATTATTAAGAATTTCACAATAATATCAATTTGTGCATTTTTATTGTCAAGTTGCTCGTGGTTTGAGAAAAATCACGATGTTATCTATACGGAAATTATGTCAATGTCACATAAATCTCCCAACGCTGATTTTTCTCAATATTCTACCTATTCAATTTCTAATTCCATTTTATATGTTAAGGGTGAAAATGATAAACAAAGAATAAGCAACGAATTAACACAGCACATAATATCGACTGTTGAAAAGAACATGAATTCACTTGGGTACTCTAAAGTGGACTCCTCTTCAGATGATCCAGATCTTATAGTTGATCTTATTTATATTGTAAATACATTTACCTCAACTTCGTACTACCAAAATTACTGGTGGGATTGGTCATACTGGTGGGATTGGGGAGGATGGGATCCTTTTTATCCTTATTACCCATATCCTGTATATCCTGTTTCTTCTTCTTACTCAGCAGGAAGTCTAATAGTAGATATTGCAGATGTTACATCATTAGATATCAGTACTGACAACGAGATTCCTGTTATATGGCACGGATTGGCAAGAGCTATCCTTCTTGAGAAACATTCAATGAGTGAAAGAGATGCTGCTATTGATAAATGTTTTTCAATTTTACCTCCAAAATAAGTATTGTATGAAAAAATCTATAATTATATTTTTAACAATTTTATTATCGTTGCAAATGTTTGCTCAGCAACGTCAGGGTCACTCTTTTAGTCAAGTATATACACTTAATTGGCAAAATACCATTCCTTTGGGATATACTGCCGACATTGTGCCAAGTTACTGCCTCAATGGGATTAATTTCAATTTCACATTTTTTATCAATCCATATATTGGAGTTGGGGCTGATCTCTCTTGGGCATATAATGATATTGTAATTCCTGCACAAGAATACCACCCATCAAATAATACTGCTATTTATGCATCAGGATATAATACGACGCAAACAATCCCCCTCAAAGCTCAATTTAAATATATGGTTAACCCTTATAGTGCCGTTAAATTTTATGTTGGTGCTGGAGTTGGAGCAACTAGTCTCCTGTATTGCAAACAATTACAGGATTTTCAAGTATGGGATAATTCTTGGGGATTTTTAGCAAGCCCAGAATTGGGCATTTTGGTCCCTTTTGGGAAACATTCAAATTGGGGAGTCAATCTAACTGCTGGATACAACTGGGCAACAAATAAAGCTCAAAATGTTTATTTTAATTTAGGAATCTTTTTTGGAACTTTTTAATATGAAATACGAAAATAGTGGAAATAAGGACACCAGATCTGGCTTTGGTGCAGGTTTGGCTGAAGTTGGCAGAGACAATAGTAATGTTGTAGCCCTTTGTGCCGACCTCATTGGTTCATTAAAAATGGATGAATTTGTAAAGGAAAATCCAGAGAGATTTTTCCAATGTGGAATAGCAGAGGCTAACATGGTAGGAGTAGCTGCAGGTTTAGCTCTCTCAGGCAAAATTCCATATATCGGCTCTTTTGCCAATTTTGTCACAGCAAGAGTATATGATCAAATCAGACAATCCGTTTCATATGGTAATACAAATGTGAAGATTTGTGCTTCCCATGCTGGAATTACCTTAGGAGAAGATGGTGCAACTCACCAAACCATGGAAGATATTGGTCTAATGAGGATGCTTCCTGGCATGGTGGTGATTAATCCTTGTGACTACAACCAAACAAAAGCAGCCACAATCGCCCTTGCAAACTACAAAGGTCCTGCTTACTTAAGATTTGGAAGACCATCTGTTCCAAACTTCACCCCAGCCGATCAACAATTTGAAATAGGCAAGGCCTTAAAATTAGTTGAAGGGAATGATGTTACTATTTTTGCAACTGGGCATCTCGTTTGGGAGGCACTACTTGCCGCAGACACCCTTGCAGAGGCAGGAATTCACGCAGAGGTAATAGATATTCACACTATCAAGCCTCTAGATAAGGAAGCTGTAATTGAATCTGCAAAAAAAACTCATGCAGTAGTTACAGCAGAGGAGCATCTTATTGCTGGCGGACTTGGAGAACTTATCTCTGGAGTTCTATCTAACAATTATCCTTGTCCCATTGAGTTTATAGCTGTTAATGACAAATTTGGTCAGAGTGGAAAGCCATCCGAACTGATGAAAGCTTACGGCCTCACTTCAGAAAATATTGTAATAGCTGCAAAGAAAGTTATTTCAAGAAAAAATGGATGATAAAGATATTCTGAATATATTTTTCGAAGAGGGTAATAAGGAATATGCCTTCAACCTCTTGTTAAGGAAATATTCAGATCGTCTTTATTGGCATATAAGAAAAATGGTAGGAGACCACGATGCAACAAATGATTTGTTGCAAAACACGTGGGTTAAGGTGTGGAAGTTTCTCCCAACTTTTAAAGGAGAGTCATCTATATATACATGGTTGTATAGAATTGCAACTAATGAGACTTTAACTTACTTGAAAAAAGAAAAATTACGCAATGTCCTATCTTTGAGTAGTAAAGAGTCTTCATTAGCAAATAAAATTGAAGCAGATCCCTATTTTTCAGGTGACAAACTTCAAATAGAACTCCATAAAGCAATATTAAAACTTCCACCAAAACAAAAAGCTGTATTTAATTTAAAATACTTTGAAGAGATGAAATATGAGGAAATTGTTAAGATTCTTGGCGGTAGCGTTGGCTCTCTCAAGGCCTCATATCATCACGCGTATACAAAAATTAAAGAACAATTAGAAGAGTCAGTTTAATCCTTTTCGGTTATTAATAGTCTAATGAGAAATGAAAGAGACAAAAAACATATTAGATAACGAAAAATTAAAAGAGAATCCTTTTTCTCTCCCAGAAGAGTACATCCGCACTCTTGAGGCAAATGTTCACTCAATCATCAACAATAAAGAGGGTGAAAAAGAGAAAAAGTATAAACCATTGCTATCTTATCTGGCACTAGCAATGAGCTTTGCCCTCGTTCTTGGCCTTGGCTATGGAATAATTCCTCTCGCTACAAAATATTTAGACAGGAGTACATCAAATAACGACCCTCTATTGTCACTAATTGATGAAGGTTATATCAGTAGTAATTTTATTGAAAACTATTACGATGATATCGTCATCACGGATAGTACCACAAGTGATATTGAAACTCTTCAGAGGCAAAACATAACATCTGAAGAAATAATGTACTATTTAGAAGAAAATATAACAGAATAACAATAGATTATGAAACGATTTTTAACAATATTTATTTCAATTTTAGTTGTTGGTACTATTTTAGGACAGCAAGGTAAAGGGGAAAGAAATAGAAGAGAACAGATAGAGAGCACCAAGATAGCACTATTTACATCTACTATTGATTTGACCCCTGACGAAGCAAAATTATTTTGGCCACTATACAATAAATACGAACATGAGTGTAGAGAAGCGCACAAAGCGACTCGTGAAAGTCTATTTGACCTAAAGAATATTGACAAAAATGTGAACGCTACTCAAATACAATCTCTTATCGATAAAATGCACAAAAATCGTATTAACGAAATTGAAGTAGAGCAGAGTTATCTTAACGAATTTTACAAAATACTCCCTCCAGAAAAAGTGGCAAAAATATATGTAGCTGAGGAAGAATTTAGGATGAAAATGATCCATTTTTGGAGGAATAAAGAGAGAGGGGAAGAAAAAGAATGATTTCTGCATCATCTATTGAAAAATCTTTCGGCCCTTTGAAGGTATTAAAAGGGATTGACTTCTTTGCAAAAGAGGGGGAAGTTGTCTCCATTGTCGGAGCTAGTGGTGCAGGGAAATCTACCTTGCTTCAAATACTAGGCTCCTTATCAAAGCCAGATAGTGGAAAATTAGTAATAGATGGAATTGACGTTTTATCTCTCCGCTCCGAAGAAATTTCCAGATTCAGGAATAAAAAAATTGGTTTCGTTTTCCAATTTCACCATTTATTACCAGAGTTCACCGCTATTGAGAATGTAATGATACCAGCCTTGATAGCAAAGAGATCACTTAGCAGCGCAAAAGAATCTGCAAAGTCCATTCTTTGTGAAATTGGTCTCTCTGGGAGATTGGAGCACAAACCGTCTCAATTGTCAGGTGGCGAACAACAACGTGTGGCGATTGCGCGTGCAATCATCAATCAGCCCTCCATAATATTTGCAGACGAGCCATCAGGCAATCTGGATAGTAAAAATAAACAAGACATTCACCAGTTATTTTTCGACTTAAGAAGCAGGTATGGGCAAACAATAATTATAGTCACTCATGACAAAGAATTAGCTCAAATGTCAGATCGGATGCTCGAAATGCGAGATGGATTATTTATCTAATGGAAGTATTCAAATTTAAGAATTTCAATATCAAACAGGATAATTCCGCAATGAAAGTTGGAACAGATGGAGTCTTGCTTGGTTGTTGGTCATCTTTAGATGATTGCAAAAAAAAAATTCTTGATATAGGGACAGGCACTGGGGTTATATCACTTATCATAGCTCAAAGAATTGAAAGGATTATCCAAGATTTCAATATTACTGCTGTTGAAATAGATCCCATCGCCTGCGAGGAGGCTAAATTTAATTTTGAAAACTCTCCATGGCGGGACCATTTTACACCTATAAACAGTTCTCTTCAGGATTATCTTCTAAAAGGTAATAGTAAATATGATTTGATTGTTTCCAACCCCCCTTTTTTTAACAATTCATTACACTCACCCTCCAACAATCGCAATTTAGCACGTCATACAGATACTCTTGACTATTCCACAATCATTAATGCCGCCACACTACTACTACAAAAAAAAGGAGTACTCTCTATAATACTACCATCACAACAAGCTAGATCATTTATTTCAGAAGCGGTTAGTTACCCATCGCTACAATTACTTCGAGAATGCAAAGTGTATACAAATAGTCATAACAACGGACCCAAACGACACCTAATTGAGTTGATAAAAGAGGAAGAGGATATAATCACATACACATCGGAAGATCTATTCATTCACTCCAATGGTCTTTATACTGAAGAGTATTTAAAACTTGTAAAAGACTTTTATACTTTTTAATCTATTTTTGTACAAGAGCTTTCTATCACAAATAAAAAAGGATAACTAAAAAAGTTATCCTTTCAATTATAATAATTGTGTTATTACTCGTCTCCTTCCTCTTCTTGGTAAGCTTTAAGCAATTTATCTTGGACATCTGTAGGCACCTGAGTATAATCCGCATAAGTCATTGTAAATGTCGCACGTCCTGAAGTTAAAGAACTCAACGTAGTTGAGTATTTATAAAGTTCTGCTAATGGAACTCTCGCTTTAAGCACCTCGAAACCTTTTACACTACTCATACCTTCAATCATAGCTCTGCGGTTTTGTAGGTCTGACATAACATCTCCCATATAATCACCAGGGACCATAACCTCTACGTTGTAAATAGGCTCCATAATCTTTGGACCAGCTTTTCTAAATGCTTCTTTAAATGCATTTCTACCAGCCAATTTGAATGAGATTTCATTTGAATCTACTGGGTGCATCTTTCCATCATATACATATACCCTGATATCTCTCGCATAAGAACCAGTTAGAGGTCCTTCCTCCATTTTTTCCATGATACCTTTTAAGATGGCTGGCATAAAACGAGCATCAATAGCACCACCTACGATACAGTTATAGTATTCGAGCTTACCACCCCAATCCATAGTGTATTCGTCCTTACCTTTAATATTGAGTACAAGCTCCTTTCCATCCACTTTGAAACGATTGTTTTGGGGGGCTCCTTCAATAAATGGTTCAATAAGAAGGTGAACTTCGCCAAATTGGCCAGCTCCACCTGATTGCTTTTTGTGACGGTAATCTGCGCAAGCAACTTTCGTTATTGTTTCTCTGTAAGAAATTCTAGGAGCAAATAATTCTATATCGATCTTAAAAATATTGTTGATATGCCATTTTAAAATATTGATATGGTGCTCACCTTGACCAGTAAGAATGGTTTGTTTTAACTCTTTAGCGTAATGAACTCCTATTGTAGGATCCTCTGCAGCTGCCCTGTTAAGAATATCTCCCAATTTTTCTTCATCTTTTTCTGATACAGCTTTAATAGCTGTACGGAATTTTGCAGGTGGGAATTCGATAGGTTTAAATTTCCAATCAACAGAGGGAGAACATAGAGTTTGATTGGTTTTAACCGATTTCAATTTTACGGTACAACCAATGTCACCAGCCATCATTTCAGTAACTTTTTCTTTCTTTTTACCAGCAACTGCGTAAATAGCAGATATACGCTCTTTGGATGAATTGTCTGAGTTGATAACATCTTGTGCTTCGACCAATTTACCAGACATTACTTTAAAATAAGAAACCTCACCTAAGTGCTGTTCAACGGCTGTCTTATATACAAACAATGCTAAAGGTCCATTAGGATCACAAGCGATTTCTGTTCCATCAACTAACTCATCTTTATCATGAGCAGGTGATGGTGCTACATTAATAACAAACTCCATCAAACGCTTAACTCCTATGTCTTTTTTAGCTGATAAACAGAAAACAGGCATTAATAATCCCCCTTTGAAACCAATACTCAACCCCTTTAACATATCTTCTTGCGAAAGTTCACCAGCATCGAAGAATTTCTCCATCAAAGCTTCATCACTTTCAGCCGCCATCTCAACTAATGCTGCTCTATATTCATCTGCTTCATCTTTAAATTCATCAGGAATTTCCATCTCTTCGCGAGTACCATTTTCGTCTTTAAATTTGTACATCTTCATAGTGATGACATCGATAAAGGAGTCAAATGGAATACCTGGATTAACTGGAAACTGAGCAACAATAACTTTTGAACCAAAAGCTTGCTTCATTGACTCAACGGTGTTTTCCCAATTTGCTTTTTCAGCATCAAGTTGGTTAACTGCTAAAATGACTGGCTTATTATATTTTTCTGCATATCTTCCAAAGATTTCAGTACCAACCTCAACTCCTTGTTGGGCATTGACTAACATTATACCAGAGTCAGCAACTTTAAAACCTGATACAACACCACCTACAAAATCGTCAGCACCTGGAGTATCAATAATATTCAGTTTATTATCCATAAACTCGGTGTACAATGGTGTCGAATAGATCGAGCGTTGATATATTTGTTCTACTTCAGTGTTGTCACTAACAGTGTTTTTTGCTTCAATAGTCCCCCTACGGTCAATAACTTTACCTTCAAAAAGCATAGTTTCAGTCAAAGTTGTTTTACCCGATTTAGAACTACCAAGCAGAACGACATTTCTAATGTTCCCTGTTTGGTATGTTTTCATTTGTTATAAAGTTTTAATTATTAAAAAAATCCAATTAGTATCTTACAAAAATACATATTTTTGATTAATATCCAACCTTTTCCCAACTCCTTTTAAAATCTTTAAAAGAATTAAAACCAGATAATCTCCAAACTTCTTCAAAAATTATATTGTTACATCTGATAATTTTTTTTGCATAAGAAGTTCTATAGATTTCAACCATTTCTTCGAAAGAATATTCTATGTCGTATTTAAATATTCTTTTCAAATAACTCAAATTAAGATTTAGTAATTTTGCTAAATCTTTAATAGAGGCCTTTCTAATTAAGAAGAAATTGCATTCTTCAAATAATTCTACAATTCTGTCGCAAGTGTCATCACATTCCATAATATTTTTATTTGATTTACGATAAAAATAATTAATCTTTTAGCTCAGATTTTACTTAAATGGTAATTTTTTACGATATTCGATTTTATTTTATTCCTTTTTTAAAAAAAAACTACTAAAATCCATCTATTTTTATAATTTTTATAAAGATGCTTATTTCTTCATATACGAAACAATTGATTGAAGCAGGTTGCGATGAGGCGGGAAGAGGATCCCTTGCTGGTCCTGTCTTTGCAGCTGCTGTCATTTTACCACTGGATTTTAGAAACTCAATGTTGAATGATTCAAAACAAATAAGTGAAAAAAAACGCCTGTTATTGAGGGATATTATCCAAAAAGAGGCTATTGATTGGAGTGTTGAGTCTATTGATAAAAATGGAATAGATTCATTGAACATATTATGGGCTTCCGTTGAGTGTATGCATAAGGCTCTTAGGAAACTTAAGACGCAACCTCAATTGATACTTGTAGATGGAAATAGATTTAAAGAATATAGAAACAGTAGTGGCTACACGATTGAGTATAAATGTTGTATAAAAGGAGACGCCACATACGCCTCTATCGCAGCCGCTTCTATATTGGCAAAAACATATAGGGATGACTATATGAGAGAAATGGCATTAAAATACCCACAGTATGGATGGGACCATAATGTGGGTTATCCTACTCATGAACATCGAGAAGCAATAAGAAAATATGGGGTGACTCCTTTACACCGAGAAACTTTTAAATTGCTGCCCGATCCTGAACTTTTTATTTGATTAAAAATCTAACCCTTACCGAATACTCTATCTTCTCTTTTTCAAATTCTACATCTATCACATCGGGAGCTGCCCCCATCTCATCTACCTCAACAGAGCTTTTAAGTATGGTATTTCTTCTTGGGGCGTAGTAGTAGTTGTCTTGTTCCTCTATTTTGATTGCTTTTCCAAGCACTTGATCAATAGCCTCTACCATCATCTTTGCTTTATTTTTCGCATCTTTTACAGCTTCTACTTTTATTTCGTTTCTGAATTGTTCTATTTTACTGTTTTCTGTTTTTTCAATTCTCACATTGGAAATTCCCTTTTCCTGAAGAGCAATAAAGGCTTGCGCAGCTGTTTTGCCATCCTTAACAATCAGTTGATAATCTTTAGAGAGACGTACATCATTTTTAATAATAAAATGTTTTTTAAAATTACTTAACATATCGCTCACCGTAAGACTCTCTTTTACATCTATACCTATTGATTTAAGGGCAGATACCATATCATTTTCTATGGTGCGCATAGATTTGTTCTTAAAATCTTTTTCACTAAGTGATATGTTAATGAAGATTTTGTCAGGGGTTATCTCTCTTGAGGCTTTTCCAACAACTTCAATGTACATATAGTCCTCTTTTGAAGGGTCATTCTGTGCATGTAAGAACGGTGCAGATAATAGAATAACTGTTATTAAAATTACAAACTTTTTCATATCTATGATTTTTTAAATAATAATAAACAAATATTATGCCTATATGAGATTTATCTATTTACTATCGCCTTTACAATTAGTGATGCAGCTTCTTTCATAGATTTTTCATAATTATTTTCAATATTATCAAGGGAAATGATTTGTTCTATGTTTAGTGGAAGACGCTGCTTATCATTGAATGCATTTTTACCACATACTACCCAAAGTGGTTTTGAATATTTTTGGCAAAGAGCTATTACCCCAGAGGGGAGCTTCCCTGAAAGGGATTGGGAATCGAATTGGCCCTCTGCTGTTATTACTAACGAGGACCTTTTTATCCCCTCTTCAAGTGAGAGTGCCTGTGAGAAAATTTTCCATCCAGGGATAAGTTCGGCACCAAGTATTGCAGATAGGGCAAAACCCACCCCTCCTGCCGCTCCAGCTCCTTGCTGTTGGCTCTTTTTGGCTATTTCAACACCCCATTTCTCTTCGCTCCACTTATCGGCTATTTTGGCCCAATTAGACATCCCCTCCTCCAGTCTTGCTAAGGTTGAATTATCTCCACCTTTTTGCCTCCCATATATCATTGTTGCTCCATTTTCCCCAAGGAGGGGGTTATCAACATCAACGGCTACACTTATTTTGACTTTATCTAATTCAGGGCACACATTTTCAATCAGAGAAGTATCTATTCTTTGAATTGTTGATAAGAAATCTGATATTTTTCTACTTGGAAAATTGGCTGAGCTTTTAAACCTAAACCCAAGAGCAGTGAGAAGACCTACCCCTCCATCATTGGTGGCACTACCTCCGATAGCTAAGATTAATTTTTGTGCCTTTGATTCTACAATCGCATGTCTTATCATCTCTCCAAACCCGTATGTTGAGGTAAAATCTGGGTTTCTATCACTTTCCTGAAGAAGGGTGAGCCCTGAGGCTTTTGCCATCTCTATAAAGGCTGTCGTTTTATCTATTATCAAGTACTCTGCCATGATCTCCCTCCCTTTTGGATCAGATGTTGAAATTTTCACCCGTTCTACTTTTTCTTTCGGAAGGGAAGCTGCCATAACTTCGAGACTTCCATCCCCTCCATCTGCCATTGGATACATGGTAATTTCTGATTCTCTTGCTATTTTCCCCTCAACTAAGCCTTTTTTAATAGCATTTGCAACTTCGACAGCAGTAAGGCTCCCTTTAAATTTGTCAACTGCCACAACTATGTGCTTATTTTTCACCATTATTTGAACTCTTTTTACTATTTTTGTTAACTATACACATTTATAGGCAAATTTACAATTAATAATACACATAAATATGAAAAAAAACCTTTTAGCACTACTACTTTTAGTGCTTCCTCTGCTTCCTGTTAAAGCAGATGAAGGAATGTGGCTTTTACCTCTTCTCAAACAACTTAATGGCCAAAAAATGGCTGAAATGGGGTTTACTATCACACCTGATCAAATTTATAATATTAACAAATCAAGTGTAAAAGATGCCATCGTTCAGTTTGGAGGTGGATGCACTGGCGAGATAGTATCAAAAAATGGGCTCCTTTTTACTAATCACCACTGCGGATATGGTAGTATCCAAAAACTAAGTTCCGTTGAACATAACTACCTTAAAGATGGTTATTGGGCAATGAAATTTGAAGAAGAACTTCCAGCAAAGGGATTGAGTGTCACCTTTCTTGAAAATTTCTTTGATGTTACCAAAGAGGTAGAAAGGGCAACAAAGAAGAGTAAAAACAGTGAAGAGATTGGAGAGGCTCTTAAAAAACTCGAAGATGAATTGAGCAAAAAACACATAGGTGACAATAAATTTTTGGAAGGTCAGTTAACTTCTTTCTATGGTGGTAATACTTACTATTTTATTGTATATAAGACATTTAAAGATGTACGATTCGTAGGAGCTCCTCCTTCTTCAATAGGTAAATTTGGTGCCGATACCGATAACTGGATGTGGCCACGTCATACTGGTGACTTCTCTGTATTCAGAGTATATGCAGATAAAGATAACAATCCAGCAGAATATTCAGAAGAGAATGTTCCTTATACCCCTAAACAGTTTTTAAAGATCTCTTTAAAGGGTGTTGAAAAGGGTGATCCAACAATGATTATGGGATATCCAGGACGCACAAATCGTTTTATGACACGCTCTGAGTTGGTTGAACAAAGGGATATTAGTAATGCTATAAGTATTTATGTTCGCGGTGAACGTCAAAAACTCATGATGGAAGATATGGTTGCCGATCCAAAAGTGATGATTCAATATGCAAGTAAACATTCAGGCTCGTCAAATGGATGGAAAAAGAATATTGGTATGAATGAGACTTTCAATAAACTTGGAGTTGAACAACGTCGTGCTGCTGAAGAGAAGAAATTTACTGAATGGGTTAATGCTGGGGGTAAAAAGAGAATTGAAAAGTACGGTAAATCCCTTGAAAAGATAAATTTTGCTATTGATTCAAGGAAGGAGGCATTATATAATTATTTGTACTTTGCAGAATCAATAAATAGAATTGAATTATTTAATATTGCTTCAAGGATTGAGAGAATTATTAAAGAAAATTCTGAAGATGCAGATGCTGCTATTGAAAAATCTTTAACTGCCTTCTATAAAGATTATTCTCTTCCAACTGATAGAAAGATTGCTAAGAAAATGATTGAGATTTTTAAGGATAAAACTCCCGCAGAACTACATCCTGCATTTTTAAAAGTCATTGATACAGAATTTGGTGGAAATGTTGACAAATATCTTGATGATCTTTACTCTAAGTCTGTATTTACTTCTATCGAAAAAGCTCAAAAAGCAATAAAAGAATCTAAAGAGAAGGTCCTTAATGATCCTGCTTGTATTGCGGGTGTTGGTATGAAGGAGAGTCTTTCTTCACTTATTCCAGCTATGAAAGGTAGTGCAGAACAATTTACCGAAGGGAAGAAGGAATATATTGCTGGTACCCTTGAAATGCGCAAAGGTGAAGCAATTTATCCAGATGCAAACTTTACAATGCGACTTACTTATGGGTCGGTTCTCCCTTATTCACCTCGCGATGCGGTGATGTATGAAATGTATACAACACTTAATGGTGTTATGGAAAAAGAAGATCCATCAAATTGGGAGTTTGTCGTTCCAGATAAACTAAAAGAACTCTGGAAGAATAAGGATTATGGCCAATACGCAATGAAAAATGGGGAAATGCCTGTATGTTTTTTGTCTAATAATGATATCACAGGTGGAAACTCTGGATCTCCTATTATGAATGGAAATGGTGAATTAATAGGCCTCGCCTTTGATGGCAACTGGGAATCAATGAGTGGAGATATTATCTTCGAACCAGAACTTCAAAGATGTATCAATGTGGATGTTCGCTATGTATTATTTATCATTGACAAATTTGGTGGTGCAGGCTATCTTCTTGATGAAATGGAATTAGTAAAATAAATTTCAAATATGGATATAGAGAGTATTAAAAGTGTTTTATCAACAATATATCATCCCGCTTTGGACGATGATATTGTCTCATTAGGGCTTGTTGAGGATATAAAAATTGTTGATAATACAATTAAATTTCGACTTATTTTCCCTTCCCATAATCCTTTTGAAGATTCAATCAAAAAAGATTGCGAAAGTGCCCTCAAGGATGCCTTCCCAAATATGAAAGTTTCTATCCTTCTGCTCATAAAAGAGCAGAAGGCTACTAAAAAGACAATACAAGATCTTGGCCCAGAGGAGTTATCAAAAGTTAAAAAGGTGATAGCTATTGCCTCTGGAAAGGGTGGTGTTGGTAAATCAACGGTAGCTGTCAACCTTGCAGTTGCACTTGCAAGGCTTGGGTACAAGGTTGGGCTTGCAGATGCCGATGTTTATGGCCCATCTATACCTAAAATGACAGGGACAGAAGGGATGATGCCTGAAGTTGAAGAGGGTGGTGCTGGATATGATGAAAATGGCATGGATCTAATAATTCCATTAGAAAAATATGGGGTTAAATGGATGTCAATTGGTTACTTTGCATCACCTGAACAGGCCTTGATATGGAGAGGCCCAATGGCTTGCAATGCCCTTAAACAAATTATTTTCCAAGTAAAATGGGGAGAACTTGATTTCTTATTAATAGATTTGCCTCCAGGAACTGGTGATATACACATTTCTCTCGTTCATGACACCCCATTAGCTGGTGCAGTCATTGTAAGTACTCCTCAAGATGTTGCCCTCGCCGATGTCCTTAAAGGGGTAAATATGTTTAGAAATAAAGATGTAAATGTTCCAATATTGGGCTTGGTTGAAAATATGGCATGGTTCACCCCCGCCGAGCTTCCAAATAATAAATATTATATATTTGGGAAAAACGGAGGGGTAGAAATGGCAAAGAGACTTGAAATTCCATTACTGGCTCAAGTCCCTATATATATGTCCATTCGGGAAGGTGGAGACAATGGAATACCTGCATCAAATTCAGATACACCAGATGGTATTGCCTTTAGACAATTAGCAGAGAAAATTATTGCCTATTCATTGTAATAGCCGCTAATGGCTCCCCAAAAATCTCAATTGTGAATTTTATTTGGTTTTTGTTGATCCAAGTAACTGGGATTTTTTGAGGCTCCATCCCCTCTACTGTGATAAGAAGAGATGAGTTTGAGTAGGTCCATGTAAAAGAAAATTTAGAAGTGGGAAGAAGTGTATAGTACTCTTCCCCTTTTCCATTTGCATTAAAAATGCAGATAAAGTTGCCCATATCAACCCCTCCCATATCTATTTTTTCAACCGATTTCCATGTGCCGACTATATCAGTTTCTCCACCTCCTATTGTTTTGCTGCAAGAAGAGACTACTATTAAAGAAATAACTAATAGTAAGACTTGAAATATCCTTTTCATGATAAAATTAATTTAAGAGTTTTTTAACTATTGACGATATAACCCTTCCATCTGCCTGACCAGCAAGTGATTTTGTTGCCACTCCCATCACTTTGCCCATGTCTGCCATTGACTTCGCACCCACTTGAATGATAATCTCCTTTACCTTTGCTTCTACCTCTTCTTCGTTAAGAGACTTTGGAAGGTATTTTTCCATTACTGCCACTTCGGCTAATTCATTGTCTGCCAAATCTTGGCGATTTTGTTGCGAATAAATGGCAGCACTTTCTTTACGTTGTTTTACTAATTTTTGAATGATTTTTACAAGTTCTGCATCTTCAAGTTTATCCCCAGATGCACCTTCTGCCGTCTTGGCAAGGAGAATAGCAGCTTTGATGCCTCTAAGAGAGGCAAGGGCTACTTTATCTTTTGCAAGCATTGCTGCTTTAAGATCCAATTGAATTTGATCTTCCATTTTATTGTTTTTTAAATGTACTATTTAGAAATAATTCATCCATTTGTACTTGGTCAATGTTGGATGGGGCATCAAGCATCATATCTCTTCCTTGGTTGTTTTTGGGGAATGCTATATAATCTCTGATAGTTTCTTGTCCTCCAAATAATGAGCAGAATCTATCAAAACCAAATGCTATACCGCCATGAGGAGGTGCTCCATATTTGAATGCATTTATCATAAATCCAAATCTATAATCTGCCTCTTCAGAGGTGAAACCAAGCACTTCAAACATCCTTTTTTGAATTTCTGAGTCGTGAATACGAATTGACCCACCTCCCACTTCTGTCCCATTTAGGACAAAATCGTATGCATTGGCATTGACTTGCTCCAAGTCTTCTTTGGCATTGCTATAGAATTTATCAAGATGCTCAGGTTTTGGAGCAGTGAAAGGGTGATGCATAGCGTAAAATCTATTGGTCTGCTCATCCCACTCAAAGAGGGGAAAATCAACTACCCAAAGTGGAGCAAATGTGAAAGGATCACGAAGACCTAACCTGTTACCCATCTCAATACGGAGTGAACCTAGTGCGACTTGTGTCTTCTTCGTACCTCCTGCAAGAGATAAAATCAAATCTCCTCTCTTTGCACCTAATTTATTTGCAATTGTTTCAAGCTCTTGTGTTGTGAAGAATTTATCTATTGATGACTTGTAAGTACCATCTCCATTGCAACGAATATATATCAGCCCTTTAGCCCCTATTTGTGGTCTCTTTACCCATTCTGTTAGCTCATCAAGTTGCTTGCGAGTGTACTCAGAAGCTGATGGGACCACAATGGCACCTACGTACTCTGCAGAATCGAAGACTGCAAAATTGTGTCCCTGTGCAATGGAGGTATATTCTTGAATCTTCATTTCAAATCTAATATCTGGTTTATCTGAACCATAATATTTCATGGCATCTGCATAGGTCATCTTTTGGAATGGTTCTTTGAAATCTTTTCCGAGGACATTGTGGAAAAGTGTTTTAATCATCCCCTCGAATAGCTCCAATACGTCATCTCTCTCTACAAAAGACATCTCACAATCGACTTGAGTAAACTCAGGCTGACGATCTGCCCTTAAATCTTCGTCTCTGAAACAACGAACAATTTGAAAATATCTATCATACCCCGCTACCATCAAAAGTTGTTTTTGTTGCTGTGGACTTTGTGGCAGGGCATAAAATTGTCCTGGATTCATCCTTGAAGGGACTACGAAATCTCGAGCACCTTCGGGGGTTGATTTGATAAGATATGGCGTTTCAATTTCCATAAATTGCTTACTGTCCAGGTAATTACGCACCTCTTGAGCCATTCTATGTCGAAGGGCAAGTGCATTTTTTAGTGGATTGCGACGGAGATCCAAATATCTGTATTTTGCCCTTAGTTCCTCCCCTCCGTCTGATTCATCTTCAATAGTAAATGGTGGGGTAATTGCTGGGTTTAGAACTACTATTTTATCCAACTTAATCTCTATATCTCCTGTCTCAATTTTATTGTTTTTACTATGTCGCTCTTCTACTACTCCAAATGCTTGAATTACATATTCACGACCAAGTTTTTCGACTTTATCATTTAGTTCTTTGGATGCAGATTCATCAATGACCAGTTGAGTAATACCGTACCTATCTCGTAGATCAATAAAACTCATACCTCCCATTTTTCTTACTCTCTGAATCCATCCTGCAAGTATTACTTGCTGGCCGGCATTATTAAGGCGAAGTTCGCCACACGTGTGTGTTCTATACATTTCTAACTATTTTTAGCGAATCACAAAGGTAAAAAAAAGATTAATATGTTATTTGAATAACTGATCCAAATCTGCAACTGTTCCCACATGAACCATTGAACGATCTGGGAAAATAATTAATTTGGTAGGGTAACCAGGGATGCCATATAAGTTGCCCACGTCTGACTTTGGATCATATAAATTTACAATGTTCTCTATTTTATATTTTTCTATTGTCTTTTTCATTCTTGAAAATGAATCAGAACTATTGATTCCTATAAAAACTACATTGTCTTTATATTTTTCACTATATGTCTTAATCTCAGACATCGATTGAATACAATACGGACACCAACTTGCCCAGAAAAAAAGGACAATATACTTATCTTTATAGTCATCCAATGAGACAAATTTACCATCAACTGTTGGAAGTGTGAAATTAATGGCCGTAAATTCTTTGTCATTCTGAGAATAAAGTGACACTATTGACAATAGTGTTACAAAACATAAAATAATTTTTTTCATCTATAATTTTTTAATTCTAATATTTCTATACCATAACTCTGAGCCATGACCAAGAAATCCGATATAGCCTGATTTGTTTTTCAAACCAGGATGATCATTTCCATCGTATGTCCCATTTTTTGTCGCCTCTACTATATCTCCTTCTGTGATAACCTTTCCATTCAAAGTGACACGCACATACGACCCTTTGATATATATCTCTTCTTCATTCCATTGACCGACAGGCTTGAGTGCATCTCTCTCTTTGGCAGGAATTATGCCATATACAGAACCATGATATTGGTAATCTCTTAGCCCTGGTTGATATATCGAGTTGTAGTGATCAAGCACCTGAATCTCCATCCCCACATAGGCAGCATCACCTTCGTCTGGAGTTCTGATACCAACACCATTATTGGCTCCTGGTGTCAATTTAAACTCAAAACGGAAAATGAAATCTTCATATTGCTCCACTGTATATAAATTGCCAAAACCTTGTCCAGTAGGTCTAACTGCTATACATCCATCTTCCGTCAGATAATCAGTTGTATTTCCTTTGAAACTATGCATAGATGTTCCATCAAACAATATTTCAAACCCTTCTTTTTCTTCTTGTGGAGATAGTTTTACTGGTTCCACCGACTGTAATTCTTTAATGTATAAATCTCTATAAGCAACTTTGCTTCCATGCGCCTGCAATTCAATTTGTTCTTTTAGGAATATAGGTAGAGATCTATCCCAAT
This sequence comes from uncultured Muribaculaceae bacterium, assembly GCA_964607675.1. Classification (GTDB taxonomy): domain Bacteria; phylum Bacteroidota; class Bacteroidia; order Bacteroidales; family UBA932; genus CAZSLC01. Next base: position 65,541 of record CAZSLC010000005.1, on the reverse strand, counting down.
AATTTTCCATAATAACATTATCAACTACCAAAACTCCATTTAAAAGAACAGTGACCCTCTCTCCGACCATTTTTATACAAAAACTATTCCACTCACCAAGTGGATTATCAGCTACACATAGTGGTATTGCTTGGTTTTTCTTATTGTTATAAAGTCCCCCAGACCCCACTTGCGCACCTACATGTACTCTTGAAGTGTCCCATATCTGAACTTGAGGAGCACCTCTAAGATAAATGCCTGCATCCGCTTGGGGACCTTCTGGATAAAGCAGCCAATCAACATACAATTCAAAGTCACCGTACTCTTTAACTGTGCATAGATTGTCTCCTTTCCCTGTAAAAACAATTTTCCCATCTTCGACAATCCAACCTTTTCTCATTAATTCATCTGCTTTAACTTGTTCTTTTTCTAATTCTTTACCACTCAATTTCCCCCTTATTATTGGGTTTTTCACAAGGCCTTTCCATCCAGTCAAATCTTTTCCATTAAACAATGAAACAAATCCCTCTTCTGAAGGGAGTTCAGAGAGATATTTTTGTATTGAGGATTTTTCGTATATCGCATCTTGTCCCTCAATGATGTCAAGACAACGTCTCAATAGATTTGTTACCTCGAGAGAATGAAAATCTTTGTTGTTTATTGCGATAAGTCTAATAGTATTGGCCGCACTTTGAGAGAGTTGTTTCTCTTCTATGTACTTACCAGCAAATATAATTCCTAAGAAAGTATTGGTTTTTGCTACTGAATTTAATACTAATCTCTTTTGATTATCATTCGTAGCAAGTTCCATAATTTTACGAAGTTGTAATAATGACTGAGCCCCTGGTTGTTTAGATGTGTTTACTTTTGAGATATATGCTGAAAACGACTCCTCAAAAATATCATTATCATTGGTAGTATTACATAAGTTATAAAGCTGCTCAATGTTAGCAGATTTTATAATCAACCTGTTATAAAGTGGCTTAATACCTTCTGATACTTCCTCTCGCTTCTCTGTGAGAATTGAAAATTTTTCTCCATCACTCAAACTTATCATTGAATTGTATATGGCCTCTTGGACATATTTGACATATTCAGTATCAGTTGTCTCTAACAATCTGTACAGGGTTTTTAGATCTTCAATTAGTGAAGTCTCTGCAAGTGCTTGATATGCAGCCAATTTAACTATCTCATTCTCCGAATTTAAACTCCTATATATAAGTTCCTTATATGTATTTGCCTTGCGCGTTTTAATTATATCCAATATAGCAGCATGCCCACTTGGCGTAGTGCTCTTTATTGTATTTACACTTGCAGAGGCTACATCCCCTTTTATACATTTTAAATATTCTTGGGCAAGGATAATTCTTTTTGAATCATTACTTTTAAGTAGTTCAGCAATAGCTAAAATAGATTGCTCAGTACCTATAGAGGTTGATGATTTTACAGCAGCGGACACTAATTCTATGTTCTCATTATTTATAAAGGGAATAATATAATCTAAAAATTGTGGCTCTTTTAGCTCTCCTAAGTAATACAAAACATCTATTTGCCCATTTATATTGATTTTAGGAAGGATAATTTCTATTTCATTATTTATTTTGTCTGCATCTTTTTGATTAATAGAATTTAATGCGGCGAACCGGTATTCTCTATCTTCTGAAGAAACTGCCTTTAAGATCTCTTTACGGGCACCATCATTTCCTATGGTGGTAATATACCTACTTAATGATTGGTACAGATTTGCCCTGTTTTGGGGGTTATTCTCCTTTTTTACAAGTTTTTTCCCGTTTTTAAGATCCTTCTTTACTTGACTTACCGTATAAATAGGTTGGCACTCCTGAGCTTTTACTATATAACCTAAAGTTTTCAATTGCTTGGTTAAGAACTCTTCAATTTCTATATTTTTTGGTAATTGTCCCTCTTTATACTTTTTTAAGATATTTTGAATAGAATTAACTACCATCTCTTTGTTATTGTCCTTAATAGTTGGATCTGATATATAATCAACAACGCCATTGATTGCGTATTGCACTTGAATATAACTATCATTCTTTTTTGTCAACATCTCAAGCAAGAGATTTATACCATCCTCCCCTGTTGAGTAAATATCTTGCATTAATCTATTGTACAATTTCTGATTTTGAGCAGGAAGTTGATTGAGGGCATCTACTATTTTTGTCTCATTTGTTCTAAGATTGCTCTGTCCTATCAATGAAACTGAAAGGGAGAGAATTAATAATGTAGAAAAAATGTATTTTATTAGATTCTTTATTTTAAAATTCATAGTTGTATTGTTAATAGTATTTGTATTATATATTCCATGGAGAGCGCATAGGCTGATAAATGAGTCTGTTGGCAGCATCATCTCCAATAAATTCCATTTTATCTGAATCAAAATGAAGTGTTCGATTGAGTTGTAAAGCGACTGTCCCAATATTGACAAGAGTGCAACTTCTGTGACCATTTACTTCATTAAGAGCAAATTTTTGACGATTTCTGATACAATCTATAAAATCTGTATTTTGTGGCAATGGATCTGGAAAATCGGCCAATTTAATTTGCCAATCAGGAATATCACATACAAAGTTATTATAGACATTCCCATTAGGTCCTGAGATATAAGGGGTGTTGGGCTCTCCATAATCTCCACCCCACAATACTATTTGGCACCCATCGGAGTATGTATATGTTATGGATCTCCATGTCCCAACTGCGTCGTGATGTTGCTGAGGAGCATTAACTTCAACTTTAATAGGACTTTCATCGTCTTTTCCAAGAAAATACTGAACAGGATCCATATAGTGTTGTCCCATATCAGCAAGTCCTCCACCATCATAATCCCAATATCCACGGAATGTCTGATGGACTCTGTGTGAATTATAGGGCTTATATGGTGCTGGTCCTAACCACATATCATAATCGAGATTAGATGGTATAGGTTGTTCTTCCAATCTCTCTTTTCCTGTCCAATAGAATTTCCAATCAAATCCAGTATGCTTAGAGATGGTTACTTTAAGAGGCCATCCTAGTAGCCCACTTGCTACCAATTTTTTTAAAGGGTAAACTGTGGTTCCTAACCCGTAGAAAGTGTCTGTGAATCTGAACCAAGTATTGAGTCTGAATATTCTGTTGTACATTTTCATTGCCTCAACAACTTTTTTTCCTTCACCGATGCTCCTGGTCATTGGTTTTTCACACCAAACATCTTTGCCCGCTTTTGCAGCCTCAACACTCATTATCCCATGCCAATGAGGAGGAGTTGCAATATGTACTATATCAACATTCTTGTCGTTTATCAAATCCATATAATTAGAATAACAGGCAAGGTTTTTAGATACATTTTTACTCCCCTCCTCAGAGAGTTTAGCCGCAAGTATCTTCCCATTTTCAAGGTGGTTTTTATCAACATCACAAATTGAGACTAAGCGTGCTCCACCATATCTGAAATGGCCTCTTCCCATGCCACCTACACCAATAATGCCTTTTGTGAGTTGATCACTTGGGGCAATAAACCCAGGCCCTCCTAAGACTTTACGTGGAACAATTGTCAAAGCAGTGAGGGCTCCAGCAGTTTTTAAAAAATTTCTTCTGTTTATTGTCATATCTGTATAATAATTAAATTAATATTCAAAACCCGCAATTTTAGCTGATAGATATATCTGTGCAGCTTTATTCAATGTATCTAATGTGTCAAAACAGTTGATAATATTATCTCCAACTGTCAATAATCCATGTTTCTCCCATAAAACAGCATCGTGATTGTCTAATTCTTTGATAGTTGCTATAGCTAAGTCAATAGTCCCAGGCATTTCATATGGCACAACACCTATTCCTCTTGGGACAAACAATTTGCACTCTGGTATCATCGACCATAGCATATTTGTTAAATTCTCAGAATTTGTAAAAAAAGGACAATGTGACAATCCAATAAGCTCTGTGACATGTGTGTGTAGGATTGCTTTATTATTATTCCCTATAGATTTTTGATGATTATGTATTAACAAATGAGAAGGTAACTCCGATGTTGGTTTGGCATCATTATCAGAAATAATTTCATATGCTGACCCATCGTCGTTTATTTTTAGAATAACGCCATTTTCTATTGGCGACTTGGCCACGTCGCGCATCCTCTTTCCAGTTGCAGTGACATAAAAATAGTTATTGTAAATACTATCCATAGTAATGCCTAATGGCATAAAGTGACTATGTTTATTTTTTATGGGTTTACTAATGTGTTCGGTAATATTGATTGAAATATTGCCTCCATTCCTTTCGGCCCAGCCTTTTGTCCACAAATAAGAAGCTATTTCTGAAACATCTCTCATCAATTCACCAAAGGAATGGTCACAATACAAATTTTTCATATTCATAGTTTAAAATGACATTGAAAGTTAGCAGAAAAAAATTAAATTTCCACACATATCATTAACTTTGTGCAATGTATGTAAAAGCAAAAAAATATTTAGGACAGCATTTTCTTAAGGATGAAGGGATAGCACAAAGGATTGTAGATAGTTTGATATTACCGCATTCCTATAGAGATGTACTGGAGGTTGGACCTGGAATGGGGGTTCTCACTAAATATCTTCTCAAAAGGGATGATATTTCATTGAAATTGGTAGAATTGGATAGTGAATCTGTTGTGTTTTTAAGGGAACATTATCCAGAGGTTGCACCAAATCTCTTGGAAGATGATTTTCTTCAAATGAAACTTGAGAAGTTTTTTCACTCTGATTTTGCAATAATTGGCAATTTCCCTTACAACATTTCTTCTCAAATTTTCTTCAAAGTGATTGAGTACCGCGATCAAATCCCACAGGTAGTTGGAATGGTACAAAAAGAGGTAGCAGAAAGGCTTGCTTCTCCTCCTGGGAAAAAAGCATATGGGATTCTTTCCGTGCTTCTGCAGGCTTGGTATGATATTGAATATCTTTTCACCGTTGAGCCAGGTGTTTTTGCACCACCACCAAAAGTAAAATCAGCAGTAATTAGAATAAAAAGAAATAGTAGGACAACACTCAATTGTGATCCCATCGTCTTTAAAAATGTCGTTAAATGTTGCTTTAATCAAAGAAGAAAAACAATTCGGAATTCCATCAAGCCCCTTCTATGTGGGAAAGAGATGCCAGCATCACCTCTATTAGACCTTCGCCCTGAACAACTATCCATTGAACAATTCGAAGAGTTGAGCAGGCTAACTGATAGCCTTAACAGGGTCTAATTTGGCCCCAGCCGCAGCTGGAATGATGCCCGATAAGATCCCTATCACAATAGCTATTGCTATCCCTTTTAAACTATTTCCCAATGTCAAAATAATTGGAAAACTTTCGTTGTTTCTCATAAAAATAGAGATGATAAATACTAACATTATTCCAAGGATACCACCTGCAATAGAGAGAATAGCCGACTCAAATAAAAATTGAGTGAGGATAAAATATCTTTTAGCTCCAAGTGCCTTTTGAATTCCTATTTGAGGAGTCCTCTCTTTGACAGAAACAAACATAATATTAGCTATTCCAAATCCCCCAATAAGTAAAGAGAAAGCACCAATAATCCATCCAACTTTGTTTATTACTTTTAACAAATCATCAAAAGCAGAGACAAGGTAGGTCATATGATTTATTGCAAAATCATCATTTTCTGTAATTCTAATATTTCGATATGCTCTCATTATGAACCTAAGTTCATTGTCAAAATCAGCTTTATTGACACCACTCTTTGGAGAGGCAATAATCATCCCTCCTCGTCTATTGATATCCACAAAATTTTTCCCATACTTCATAGGAATAATAACAGCATTGTCTATATCGAAAATTGAGACCATACTCTCTCCAACCCTTTTACTAACACCTATCACCTGCATTGGCAAATTTCCGATTTTGACTACCTTCCCGACTGGATCTTCATTGGGGAAAAGAACCTCTGCTACAGAGTGGCCAAGAATCGTCACATTACTTCCGTTTGCATATTCGAGATTTGAAATATTTCTCCCTTTTTCCACAATGAGAGCAGATACATTTTCAAGATTTGGTGTAGTCGCTACAACATAACCATTACTAAATGAATTTCTTTTGTGTTTGAACACATCGTAAAACGTGACAAGAAAAACTATGTCTTGGGATAATTTTGAGTTTTTCTTTAAAAACTCACTCTCATCCATCCTTATAGGGGGTCTTTCCCGATACTCCCACCATTTGAAATTATCGCCTTCCACTTCCCAAGGAGATTCCATAACATATACAACATCCTTCCCGAAAGAACTAAGACCTTTCTTAACATTTGTTTTTAGAGAGTCAACCGCACAAAAAACCATAACTATGGAAAAAATACCAATCGAAACTCCTAATAAGGATAAAAATGTTCTAAACTTATCATTCTTCAACGATGAGAAAGCTATAATAGTGCTCTCCCCTACTAAGTTGATTATAATCAACAATTCCTTCACAAATTTTCTCATTGCTTTATTTTTAAATACCTATTTTCTTTTTAAGTCCCCTTATCAGATCGAAAGTATCCATTGGCGACATTGTATTTAGATCTGTCTTCTCCAGGGTCTCTTTTATATCCAACAATAACGGATCCTCTATTTGGAATAACGAGAGTTGTATAGCCTCCTCTTCATTATTCATATTTTTATTTTTGGAATATTTTACTTTTTCATTCTCAAGGCTCCTGAGCTTTTTCTCGGCTGATGCTATTACATCGTATGGCATTCCCGCCAATCTTGCTACATGAATACCGAAACTATGAGCGACTCCACCTTTACATAATTTTCTTAAAAATAGCACCTTCCCATCCACCTCCTTAACAGATATATGATAATTCTTAACTCTTCTGTATTTGTTCGCCAAATCATTAAGTTCGTGATAATGTGTTGCAAAGAGTGTTTTTGCTCCGCCACCTTTTTCATGAATGTATTCTACAATTGCCCATGCAATAGACATCCCATCAAATGTACTTGTTCCTCTTCCAATTTCATCAAGAAGGATAAGAGAGCGAGGGGAGATATTGTGAAGAATAGTTGCTGTTTCAAGCATTTCTACCATAAAAGTTGACTCTCCTCTTGAAATATTATCTGAGGCACCCACCCTTGTGAAGATTTTATCAACATACCCTATCTCTGCCAAATGAGCAGGGACAAAAGAGCCTATTTGCGCCATCAATACTATAAGTGCAGTTTGTCTCAACAAAGCAGACTTTCCCGCCATATTAGGCCCAGTTAAAATTATAATTTGTTGGACATTATCGAGAATCAAATCGTTGGAAACATACTCCTCGCCTTCAGGCATCAATCTTTCAATTACAGGGTGTCGTCCCCCCTTGATTTTAATTTCAGCACTATCGTTGAGCAATGGCCTGCAATAATTATAGCTTACTGCATTATATGCAAATGAAACAAGACAATCAAATTGTGCCAAAATATTGGCATTCTTTTGAATCGTTGAAATATTGCTTTGTATCTGTTCAACAACGGAAGCAAATATTTCACTCTCTAATTTGTATATTTTCTCCTCAGCTCCTAAGATTTTCTCCTCATAGTCCTTCAATTCTTGAGTAATGTATCTTTCTGCTGAAACCAAGGTCTGTTTCCTAATCCAATCTTCTGGAACCTTATCTTTATGTGTGTTACGTACTTCAAGGTAATAACCAAATACATTGTTGTAACTTATTTTTAAGGATGATATTCCTGTCCTTGCTATTTCCCTTTCTTGAATATCGAGAAGGATCTTTTTCCCATTATGAACAATGTTCCTCAAATCATCCAACATTGAGTCAACACCACTTGAAATAACTTCTCCCTTACCGATTTGCCCCGCAGTATCTTCTTTTATCTTTGCAATCAGGATTTTACGGAGTTGCAAGCAATCATCAAGGTCGGGGGCTAAATCATTGAAATGCTCTTTTATAGATGGTATCCGATCCAACCCTTTTCGCAGTTGTACAACCTCCCTCGGTGTCACCCTTCCAGCTGCTGCTCGAGAGATGATACGTTCTAAATCACCAATTGCGCCCAGTTGCACCCTTGCCAGGGATATCAACTCTTGATCGGAGACCAATTTCTCCACCACATCGTGCCTTCCTTTAATCTCTTCTATATTTTTCGAAGGCATTGCCAACCAATTTCTCATAAGCCTCCCCCCCATAGGAGAAGAAGTATTATCCAATATATCAAGCAGAGAGACACCATTGAGAGACGATGGAGCGAAAAGTTCAAGGTTGGAAATGGTAAATTTATCGAGCCACACAAATTCACCCTCGTCAATCCTCGATATGGAACAAATGTGTTTTAAACTCCTGCCAGGACAATAATCTGAATAGGCTTGTTGGTTATTTTCAAGGTAGTAGAGGATGGCCCCAGCTGCAGTTATTCCAAGAGGCAAATTTTCAACTCCGAAACCTTTCAAAGAGTCAATACAAAAATGTTTCCTAAGTTTTTGATATGACGAATCAAAAACAAAGGCCCACTCATCCATAGATGATATATATATGTTAGTCCCAAATCTCTCTTTTACCCCTTTTTCAAACCCTTTTTGCACTAATATCTCTTTTGGGTTGAAATTGGAAATCAATAAGTCGATGTAATCCAAATCTCCCTCCGATACTTTAAAAGTACCAGTAGAAATATCAAGAAAGGCTATTCCAGCTTTGTCTTTGTAAAAATGAATAGCAGCAAGGAAATTGTTCTCTTTTTGAGGAAGAAGCTGCTCATTATACGCCACACCTGGAGTAACAAGCTCTGTAACACCCCTTCTAACAATTTTCTTTGTCAATTTTGGATCCTCCAGCTGATCACATACGGCCACCTTATGACCTGCTCTAACCAATTTGGGAAGATACAAATCAATCGAATGGTGTGGAAAACCAGCCAAATCTACGTAAGCAGCCGCTCCATTGGATCTTTTAGTAAGTACAATCCCTAATATTTTACTTGCAAGGACTGCATCCTTATCAAAAGTTTCATAAAAGTCTCCAACTCTGAACAAAATAATGGCATCTGGATATTTTGCCTTAACAGCAAAATACTGCTTCATCAACGGTGTTTCTACTATTGTTTTTTCACCTTTCATAGTTGACAAATGTAACTCTTTTTTGGAAAAGTGATATCACATTATTGCCATTCAAGTAAATGTTTTACACTATATTTGTCTTTTTTAAGAATAATTGCAACACCTATACTAAATAAGATATTTATATAGTGAAAAAGGGATTAATAATAACATATTATTGGCCTCCCAGTGGGGGATCAGGAGTACAAAGATGGCTTAAGTTCGCTAAGTATATGCCAGATTACGGATGGGAGCCCATTATATATACCCCTTCAAATCCTGATATCAATATTTATGACCACTCCCTTGAAGAAGAGTGTAAAGGGATGAAAGTTATTAAACATCCTATTTGGGAACCATACTCTTTTTATAAAAAATTTATTAATTTTAAAAAGGATAAGAATACTCAGATAAATCCAATCAAAAATAGTGAGAAAAGTGGTCTCAAAGAGAGAGTAGCTCTGTGGATTAGAGCCAATTTTTTCATACCCGATCCCAAATTTTTCTGGATAAATCCCTCTTATAGATTTTTAAAAAAATATTTGAGAGATAATCCTGTCGATTGCATTATTTCAACAGGCCCACCTCATTCAATGCACTTGATTGCAAAAAAACTTAGTAAAAAATTGGGAATCCCTTGGTGCGCAGACTTTCGCGACCCATGGACAAAAATTTACTATTTCAAGCGACTTCCAATGTGCCAGATAGTTAAGAAATTGCAATATAAAATGGAAAGTTCCATTTTAAATAACGCATCTGCGATTATCACTGTATCCAATACTATTAAAAATGATTTAGAATCCTCAATTAATAATGAGGGGAAAAGGAAAAAAATTGTTTATTGCATAACTAACGGATATGACAGTGATGATTTTGATGTAAACTACAAACATAAAGATACTACTAAAAAATTTGTCCTTACCTACTCTGGGCTTCTTCAAGACTCATTTAATCCTGATATTTTATGGAAGAACCTTAAAAAACTAATTGACGAGGATGACTATTATAAAGATAATTTACTAATTAGATTAATTGGGAAAGCAGAGAGTGGGGTTATAGATGATATTTATCATAATGGTCTATCGGAGTATTTGGAAGATTTGGGGTATATCGCACATAAGGATATTATTCACTATCAGATTGAGAGCGATTTTTTAATTCTACCTCTTTCAAAAGATCCAGAATCAAAAGGGATTTTGACTGGTAAATTTTTTGAATACTTGGCAGCCCAACGACCTATCATAGCTTTTGGCCCTAAAGAGAGCGACCTTTCCACATTGCTAAAAGAGACTAACTCTGGTGCTATCTTTGAATGGGACGAAGAGGAGCAGCTGTATGATTATTTGATTAATTATAAAGAATTTAAGCCTGAAAAAGACAAAATAAAAAATTATTCAAGAAGAGAATTAACTTCTCAACTCACAGTTTTATTAAACAATATTAGTAATAAATAAAATATGTCATTTGATAAAGATCTTTTAAAAAAAATATTGCCTTATTTTTTGGTAATTGTAGTTTTCGCCGTTGTTGCTTATGCATATGTCCCAGAAGTTTTAAGTGGTAAAGTTGTAAATCAATCGGATATTTCCTCTTGGCAAGGGATGGCAAATGAAATTGTCAAATACAATAAGGAACATCCAGATGATCCAACTTTATGGACAAACTCTATGTTCTCAGGGATGCCTGCCACTTCTATTTCGGTAAATTATAAAGGAGACTACACTCAGCCTATTTATGATTTACTTTTTTTAGGGGAAAGACCAGCAAGTTACCTACTCATCTCCTTAATCGGCAGTTTTCTTCTTTTTTTGGCTTTTGGTGCTAATATATGGGTTGCAGCTCTCGGAGCAGTAGCTATCTCTTTCTGTTCTTACAATATGCAAATCATTCAGGTAGGACACAATACTAAAATGGTTGCTATTGCATTTATGCCATGGGTACTCGCTGCTGTAGTTTACGCATACCGTAAGAAATCTCTCTTGGGGGCTATCTTATTTGCCGTTGCACTAAGTTTCCAGATAAAAGCTAATCATCCACAGATTACATATTATTTGGCAATCATCATCTTTGGATATGCCATCGCTGAGATGTGTGGGGCTATCAGAGAAAAGGTTTTTCCTAAATTTCTAAAGACATCCCTTATGCTCCTTGTAGCTGGTATCCTTGGAATCGCCACCAATACCAACCACCTTCTTCCAACCTATGAGTATGCAAAACACACTATGAGAGGTGGCTCTGAACTTACTGATGATAAACATTTGCAGACTGGTGATGGACTAAAAATTGATTATGCTACTTCCTGGTCTTATGGAATTGAAGAAACCCCTAATTTGATGAGACCCAACTTCAATGGTGGTGCTTCTGCTGGTAGCCTTGATCAAAACTCTGCTGTCTATAAGGTTATGAAGGGGAAATATGCAGGGGCAGAAGAGGTGATTCAACAACTTCCTCTATATTGGGGGCCTCAACCCTTTACTGCTGGCCCAATGTACATGGGTGCTATTGCTGTTTTCTTGTTTATTCTTGGTCTTTTTGTTATTAAAGGGAGGTATAAATGGTGGCTGATAGGTATCTCTGTACTGGCTCTTCTCCTCGGATGGGGTTCTAATTTCATGGTGATGAGTAAATTGTTTTTCAACTATGCTCCTCTTTACAATAAGTTTAGGACTGTTTCAATGATTTTGGTTATTTTACAGATTACAATCCCTGTAATGGGTGTACTGGGGATTAATCAATTGCTCAAATCTCCCTCTTCCTACAATAAAAAGGTACTTTACGCCTCTGCTACATCTGTGTTGATCATAGTGATTCTATCCATCGTTCAACTTATCTTTGGCTCATTTACCTCTCCTGCAGATGCACAGTTGCCAAAAGATATTGCTGATGCCCTCTCTTCTGATAGGAAATCTCTTTTAATAAACGATGCTGTTAGGTCTTCCATTTTTATTTTGCTTGGGGCTACTTTGTTATATCTGTTTACTATTGGCAAATTAAAACAACATATTTCCGTAGGATTACTTACAGCTTTAGTGATTATTGACTTTTGGGGTATTGATAAAAGATATCTCAATAGTTCTCATTTTGTGCGCAGAAACGATTTTCAAAATCAGTTTGCAGAAAGGGCGGTTGATAAAATGATTTTAGAAGACAATGATCCAGATTATAGGGTTCTCGATATAAGTGTTAATACCTTCAATGATGCCCACTCAAGTTACCACCATAAAACTATTGGTGGGTATAGTCCTGCCAAGCTTCAACGTTATCAAGATTTAATTGACAAATATATTGCTCCTGAGATATCCCTTATCGCAAAAAGTATTAACGAAACAATTTCTTCCAATCAAAATGTGACAATAAATGATATCCAACATAATATGGGATATTACCCTGTATTGGCAATGCTTAATACAAAATATATCATTATTTCAGGCGAAAATCCACCTATCCTATATAATCAAACACTTGGGAATGGATGGTTTGTCAACAATGTAAGGTGGGCTGAAAGTGCCGATGAGGAGATTGCTTTACTCGGAGAGGTTGACCCCAAAAACAGCGTTGTGATCAATTCCAAGTCATTGTCATCGGAGATGAAAGATTTGATTAGTGCTTCAGTTGCCAATACCAATGAAGGTAAAATTGATCTTGTTAAATATGCCCCTAACTCTTTGGAATATAAATATTCCTCTTCTGAAAATGGTATTGCACTTTTTAGTGAGGTGTTCTACCCAGAGGGATGGGTGGCAACAATTGACGGCTCTCCTGCAGAAATATTCAGAGGCAACTATATCCTTAGAGGGATGGTACTACCAGAGGGTGAGCATTCAATCACATTTAGATTTGATCCACCCTCTTTCAAAGAGGGTAAAACAATTTCACAAATAAGTTCTATTATATTGTTGCTCTCTTTATTAGCTCTGCTATGCTATTATCCCGCTAATCATTATTATCGCAATAACCACAGGAGCTAAGAATTTGACTATAAACCTTATGAGATTTAAGAAGGATAAGGTATAAGATAGTTTACCACTATTAGAAAGCTCTTCTAAAAATATTGCTTTATCTAATCTCCAACCAACAAATAGCACAACGAGCAATCCCCCTATTGGCATTAAAATATTAGAAGAGACATAGTCGAAAAAGTCAAAGAAATTGAGTCCAAATATATGAATATCAGATAACACTCCCTGAGAAAGAGAGGAGAGGGTCCCAGTTACCATCATTAGGGCAGTGCAAATTAAGGCAGCCATTTTTCTACTCATCTTAAACTCCTCTTTCATATATGCAACTGCCACTTCAAGCAATGATATTGAAGAGGTGATAGCAGCTATGAAAAGGATAAAGAAAAAAAGAATTGAGATAATTGAACCGCCTGTGATATGGTTGAAAATAAAGGGAAGCGTCTTGAAAACAAGCCCTGGTCCCTCTGTTGGAGAGATGTTGAAGGCAAATACTGCAGGCATAATGGCTACTCCTGCAATAATTGCAAAAATAGTATCAGATATTGCAGTCAGAGTGGATGCTCTAATTATATTTTCATTCTTTTTAACATAAGAGGCGTACGTCATGATAGTGCCGCATCCAAGACTTAGTGAAAAAAAGGCTTGTCCCATAGCAGCAAGAAATGTATCTCCATTGATCTTTGAAAAGTCAGGTTTGAAAAGAAATGACAGTCCACTTCCTGCCCCAGGAAGAGTGATAGAGCGAACTGCTATGATAATAACCATAATAAATAGCGCGGGCATCATTATTTTGGTGTATTTCTCTATCCCTTTTTCAACTCCAGCAATGACAATCAATGCCGTGATAGCCAGAAATATAAAAACAAAGACTATTGGTAAAAATGTGGTGGTTGAAACCTCCTCAAATAGATTTGTAAGGGCTACAGTATCCATAGAAGAGATACTAAATGTGAGACTTCTAATGAGATAGTTGATGGTCCATCCCCCTACAACACTATAAAATGACAAAATGAATAAAGCTCCTAATAAAGAGACAATTCCAACAACGCCCCATTTGGAATGGGGAGCCAAAACTTTAAAAGCACCTATTGCATTTGCATGAGATCTTCTCCCTATAATAAATTCTGAAAACATTATCGGAAGACATATTAAAAATACAAAGCAAAGATATATACAAATAAATGCGGCACCCCCATTTGTCCCTACAAGATAGGGGAACCTCCATAAATTACCAAGCCCTACTGCAGACCCTGCCATTGCAACAAGGACGCCGAAGGAACTACCGAAGTTTCCACGTTTTTCCATTTTATCTTATTTTCTTACATAAGTTACAAATGTAAATTTAAGTCCACTTTTTTCATCAACCATTTGTTCGCTTCTACTTGTTTCTTTCCATATAGATAGGTCGATTATAGGGAAATATGTATCCGCATCTTCAACTACCTTATCAACTTCCGTAATGTACAATTTGTCAGCAAAAGGGAGAGAAGTTCTATAAAGCATCCCTCCACCTATTACAAAAGCCTCCTCATCGTCCTCAGTTGCCGCTTTTAATGCTTTTTCAAGTGTAGAATAGCTTTCTATACCATTATGTACACCATCTTCGATTGCATTATTAACAATTATGTTCCTTCTGTTGGGAAAAGGTCTGCTATTTACCGATAGAAACGTATTATAACCCATTACGACACAATGTCCTAATGTTGTTTTTTTAAAATATTTTAAGTCTTCTGATAAATGCCAAAGGAGTCTATTGTCCTTTCCTATTGCATTGTTTTTTGCTACTGCTACAATAATTGATATCATAATTGTTGTTTATACTGCTACTGGTGCTTTAATAGATGGATATGGATTATAACCTTCAAGGGAGAAATCTTCATAGTCAAAACTAAAAATATTATCTTTTGAAGGGTTGATTTTCATACTAGGAAGAGAGCGTGGATCTCTTCCTAGTTGTTCTTTTACTTGTTCAACGTGATTGTTGTATATATGAGCATCTCCAAATGTATGGACAAAGTCTCCTAATTTGTATCCGCACACTTGAGCAACCATCATCGTTAATAGTGAATAAGAGGCGATATTGAAAGGAACTCCTAAAAAAACATCTGCACTTCTTTGGTACAATTGACAAGAAAGTCTCCCATTCCCGACATAAAACTGAAAAAGAGAGTGACATGGAGGAAGTTTCATTTTGTCAACCTCCGCCACGTTCCAAGCTGAAACAATATGTCTTCTGGAATCAGGGTTATTTTTTAAAGAGTCTATTATATTGGAAATTTGGTCTATGTGATCACCATTAGGGGCTGGCCAAGATCTCCATTGATGACCATATACTGGTCCAAGGTTCCCATTTTCATCTGCCCACTCATCCCATATTGAGACACCATGCTCATTGAGATATTTTATATTTGTATCCCCTTTTAAAAACCATAGTAGTTCGTAGATAATTGACTTGAGGTGAACTTTTTTTGTCGTTAATAGAGGAAATCCATCATCGAGATGAAATCTCATTTGGTAACCGAAAATCGATTTTGTTCCTGTGTTTGTTCTATCGTTCTTTTCAACTCCATCTCTGAGGATTGTCTGAAGAAGATCTAAATATTGTCGCATGATGATTTTCTTTCTGACAAATTTAATGATTTTTTTCAATTATAAGCATTATAGGAAGGTGATCACTGACACCTCCTTGGTATCTTGGTCCCAAGTACGTTCTGTGGGGTGTGAGTCCTAAATATTTGTCATCATACATTAATAGTTCCTTAATAAGAACTATTTCCATCTTCTGATTAAATAGTTTGGAAGATACCATGAATTGGTCTATCAATTCCCAATTTCCTTTGTAACGCAATGTCCCTTTTTTTTCTTTTTGGAGTGGAAGGGATAGATTCTTTAGTCCTACTTTACATAATTCATTGACTGGTTCTGAGTCAGGATAGTCATTGAAATCCCCTGTTATTATGATATTTGCATCTGGGTTGTGTTTTAATAACGAATCTGCATAGCTGCTCATTGCCAACGAAGCAGCCATTCTCGATGGCATAGATGCCTCCTCCCCTCCCAACTTTGATGGCCAATGGTTTATAAAGATATGTGTAGTATCATTATTCAGAATACCTTTTACATATAAAATATTTCTGGTTGTTCTGAAGTTAGGAAGTGAGAAAGTAATAGATTGAATCTTTAATGGATTAAAATAATCCTCTCTGTAGAGCATTGCTACGTCTATTCCCCTTGCATCAGGGGATTCTCTGTGAATAAAATTGTACCCCAATTTGGCCAAAGGTGTCTTTTCCGTCAACTCCCTCAACGCAAGGCTACTTTCAACCTCTGCCATCCCTACAATCACTGGATAATCTCCATATTTATCTTTGGTAGAGATGATTGTTTTGGCTATTGCGTTACGTTTTGTCCTAAACCTCCCCCATGTCCAATGATATTTCCCTTCTGGGGTAAAATCCTCATCATTCTTCATTTCGTCATCAAATGGATCAAAGTAATTCTCCACATTCCAAAACATCACAAGTGTAGTATCCCTTGCATCTGCCAGTGAAGAGGTAAGAAACAGACAAATCAGGGTTATAAAAATAGTTTTCATCCCTCAAAATTACTACTTTTGTGCAAATTTTTATAAGAATTATGGCACTTCGTTGTGGTATAGTTGGTCTCCCTAATGTTGGGAAATCAACTCTCTTTAATTGTATCAGCTCTGGGAAGGCTCAGGCTGCAAATTTTCCTTTCTGTACTATCGAACCAAATATTGGTTCTACAACTGTTCCAGATGAGAGATTGAATGTTCTGGAGAGACTTGTTAAACCTAAAAAGGTAATTCCTGCCACTGTGGAAATAGTGGATATAGCAGGGCTTGTAAAGGGGGCAAGCAAAGGGGAAGGCCTTGGCAACCAATTTTTGGCTAATATTAGGGAAACTGATGCTATCCTTCATATTCTCCGTTGTTTTGATGATCCCAATATTGTCCATGTCGATGGTAGTGTAGATCCAGTAAGGGACAAAGAGATAATTGATATGGAGCTCCAAATCAAAGACCTCGAAACTGTGGAAAACAGACTCTCAAAGGTTCAGAAGCAGGCTCAAACTGGAGGTGATAAGGTTGCTAAAAAGATGGCAGATATCCTCTTAAGATATAAAGAAGTGCTACTACAGGGGAAATCTGCGCGAACAGTCACTTTTGACAATGCTGATGACCTAAAATTGTCGAAAGAACTTTACCTTCTCACTAATAAACCAGTGATGTATGTCTGCAATGTCGATGAGGCCTCTGCTGCCAAAGGGAACAAATATGTAGATGAAGTAAGAGAAGCGGTGAAAGAAGAAGAGGCTGAGATATTGGTGATCGCAGCAAAAATTGAATCAGAGATTGCAGAACTTGACGATTTTGAAGAGAGACAAATGTTCCTTCAAGAGATTGGACTTGAAAACTCAGGAGTAGTACGTCTTATTCAATCAGCTTACTCCTTGCTTAACCTTCAAACTTATTTTACCGCTGGTGAGCCTGAAGTAAGGGCTTGGACCATCAATAAAGGGGACAAGGCTCCACGTGCTGCTGGCGTCATTCATACCGATTTTGAAAAAGGTTTCATTCGGGCAGAAGTGATAAAATATGAGGACTACATATCACTAGGCTCCGAAGCTGCTTGTAGAGCCGCTGGTAAACTTGGCATTGAAGGAAAGGATTATGTCGTTCAAGATGGAGATATAATGCACTTTTTATTTAATGTATAGATTTATTTTATCGCTTTTTTTAAGCTTCTTACTGGTGAGCAGTTGCGCACCAAAGAAACAATTTAAGGAGATTCCTTACCCAACACTGCACGGTCAAATTACCTATTTTCAAGAGAAAGTTGACCAGTACAACTCTTTTCCAATTACTAAAAAAGATATAGTTCTATTAGGTGACGATATCTTCGACAGAGGTATATGGAATTTATTTTATAATTCTTCAAATGTTAAGAATCGAGGTATCGCCCTTGAAGGGACTGAATGTACACTTTTCAGAATAGATACAATTGCAAAACAATCGCCCAAATCAATTTTTATTTCTACTGGGGTATTTGACCTAAAAAAGGGAAAATCAACGAAAGAGATATTGAATAGAATAATTGAAATTGTTGAAAGAGGGGAACACTTTTCAAATGAAACAAAATTTTACGTGACCAGCCTTATTCCCGATCTTGCTTTGAAAGATCTTTCATCTGATAAAATATCCTATAAAGACTCTGTATCACTGATTAACACTTTATTAAAGAAGAAATTCAAGAGAAGATTTATTGATATTACCTCTTCATTAAGTGATAGTACTGGCTATATCTCTAACTACTATTCATTTGATGGAGTAAGAATCAATGGTGCTGGATATGAAGTAATTGCCAAAATATTATCAAAAAAAATAGGGCTTAAAGCACATAATAGTATATCAAACGATCCACTTTTAAGTGAAGTAAAATACAACTCTCAGAATGAATTACTGAGGTTTTATCACACTTTGTACAATTCTAAATATGAAGGTCATTCAGCTCATTATAAAGCGAGATTATCTATTTTTAGATCTATTCCAAATTCCCATAAAGATGTAATAATGTTTGGAAATAGTCTTAACAACAATTGCTTTTGGGAAGAACAGCTCAAATTCAAAAAATATGAAATTATCAACAAAGGAATAAGTGGAGATGAAGTTATGGATATGTATTTGAGATTAGACGATGTTATTGATGAAAAACCATCATATATTTTTATGCTCGCTGGTGTTAATAATTTTATTAACAATGAGAACTCTTCAGTTATGGAGGTGTGGAATGCATATAAGAATGTTTTGACTTCTTTGAAGGGTTCACTTCCAAAATGCAAACTTTTTGTATTCAGCTCTATTCCTCTCAACCCAATTTCTAAGTATTATATTGGTAGAAATGTCAAAGTAAGGGAGCTAAATGATTCTCTTTCAAGTAATATATCAATTGGATATGAATATATTAGTCTCGATTCTGAGTTAATTGACAATAATGGGGATCTAAGTAGTGTTTATACTTTTGACGGTATCCACCTCAATCAAAAAGCATATGATATATGGAGAAAAGATATAATGATAAGAGTTGCTCAACAATAATTATGAAATTTATATAATAAAAATGGTGACTTAAATAAGCCACCATTTTTATTAGTATCATTATGAGTTCTTCATTTAGAAGAATTTAGCTCTATTGTCTTTAACTTTACCTATTTCATTGAGAACAGTAGGGATCATATTAATTTGATAGTTGGATATTTGTTGTCCCCTCAATTTTGCATCATCTTCTGTATAGAAAGATCCAACTTCTCTGTTATTAACTCTATAAATATAAATACCTACATTACCTAAGATCGGTTTAGAGACTTTTCCAATTTCTGCTGAAGATACCGCTCCAACAAGTATTGGATCAAAAGATCTTGAAGAAACTGAACCGAAAGAGATGTCATTTTTGGATGTTACTGTTGTATTTAAGGCCTCTGCCATTTGTTCCAAAGTTGACAAATTAGCTACTTTCTCTGTAACTTCTTTCAGTATTTTCTCTCCCTTCTTTTCAAACATAACAGCATTTTTAATAATATCATACGACTCATTTACAGTTGCGTAACCTTCTTCTCTTACCTTTTTCAAGGCAACTACAAAGAAATACTTGTTGTCAACTGTTATGATAGGTGAAACATCACCCTCTTTTGATTCATAAATCCAACGAGATATTTCTTTAGTGTGCTCATATTTTGAAAGTTTTTTAGCACCTTGTATAACATTGAATGCAGGAACTACAGGCAACTTCTCCTCTTCTACTATTTTATTGAAATTTTCAATTTTCCCCTCACTCTTCGATGCCAATTCATTAGCTTTTGAATAGAAACTTTGGAATGCCTCTTTTCCAGAAACTACTTCTTTACTTAAGACAGCAAGTTGAACTTTTTTATTAGGTTTAGTCTTTTGCGTTACTTTAACGATATGAAGACCGAATTGTGTTGATAATTTTTGGTATTTGTTGATTTGTGCATCTACTAAACTTTCCATACCTGGCAACATAACTGATTGTGTCAACCAACCTAAATCACCAACGTTTTGAACATTTGGATTTTTGTCAAGAGAGTATTCTCTGGCAATTGAAGAGAAATCAGCTCCATTTTTCAACACTGCTAATAAACTATCAGCTTTTTTATCTTGATCTACAGGAAGAAGAATGTGTTGAACAAATATTGAATCTGGTAACATCTTAATATCTACAATTTTCGCGGCAACAAATGAATTATCTTTTTTAAAAATCGGTAATACATCATTTACCTTATTTGCAAAAGCAAACTCATCCAATTCTGGGTATTCATTTGAAAGCTCACCTTGTTTGTAATAATAGTTAGAAAATTGCTTATCCGAGTTGTGAGCAAGGAAATTTTTTAGGTTCTCTGTAGTAATAAAATCGTTATATACTTTATTGATCGCATTTTCAACAAGTTCAAAATCTTTTTCAGATGGGACTACTTCATATACTACAAACTCAACATCCCTTGAGGCATTTTGTTTAAACATATCCTTATGTTCATTGTAGTATGTTTCAATTTCTTTGTTTGAAATTTTAATTGTTGTGTCTTGTGAAAAACCAAATGGTACCATAAGAAAGTCAACATCACTAACTTCATTATTCTCTTGAACGTTCCTTCTGATCTCTACAGGGGTAGCAATGTTACTACGTGTCAACAATGAAGCATATTTTGTGAAATATTGTTGTCTTTCCATATTTTGTTCAAGGAAATTCCAGTATGTTTCTAGTCTGCCTGTTTGATCTTGAGGGATAGCTTTAATAAACTGTAGAAGCATATTTCTGCTAAATTTCCCAGTCTCATCTCTAAATGAAGGCTCTTGCGCAATGATAGGAGATAACTCTTTTCCTTGGCTAAGGTCGAGAAGTTCCTCAGTTCCTACATTAATTCCTCCCTTTTTTATGGTTGGGATCATTAAGAATTCACTCTCAAGATCTTGCCAAGCTGAAGCATAAATTGTCTCTAAAGCCTCCTCTGATACAGATTGATTTCCACTTGTAAGTGTATAAATGTTGGTGTAATAATCAACTTTTTGTTGATATTCTTCATATCTAATTGAATTACCATTTATTTCGCCAACATCATATTTTGATGATAAATTTCTCCAAGTCATCTCCAATGTGCTTGGATCAATTATAAACGATAATAGTGCAACTGCAATAATCACGGTAATAAAAATACCAAGCTTTACACGTATTTTCTCTAAAACTGCCATTTTGAATTAATTATAGGTTATTTTTCATTTTCCAAATAGGGTGCGAAGATAGTAATTTTATTTTTATCTCTTATAAAAAGGACCAATAAAATTAGCCGAATCAACATAATTAACATTAGTAGTGTCCTTATTTACTACATAACTATCAAAAGGTCTCAATAATACTGCATTTCTAGCCATTTCATCAGACTCAAGACCATATCCTTGTAACATCCCTTGAGGAGAACTAAGTTTTACATAACAATCTGTAAATATTCTTTTATTCTCTCTATCCCAATATAGCGTGTCAGTCTCAACCTTCTCCCCTTTGATATAATTCTTAATTACTACTTCTCCGAAAGCAGACCACTCTTCATTTTTACTATATAATGTGTGCTTTGCCTCTTTTGAAGTAATTTCTGTTTCAAGTAAGCCATCAGAGTTATATCCATACACATATAAACCTGTCGGGAAATATTCGTACGAAGAATCTTTTGATACAGTATATCTTTGCATGGTAGGTGCAAACATTCTCATCTCCATCCTCCCGTTTTTTGTTTGAACGGCAAGCATGCTGTCAACCTGCTGCGTTGGAGAATTTTTAATGTTATCCACTGCTATCTCCTGGATTTTATTTTTACAAGAAACAGCAATGGTAGCAAATATTGCAATAATTGCTACCATTCTTAAGGATGTATTACGGTCAATACCGCACATTTTATTTCTGAGTTCTAACAATTGTTGATTCCCTCATCCCAGCACATGAAACAGTGAAGGTAGCACCATCTAAAACATCATACATGAATGCATCAGCTTGAAGTGGGAAATAAGAACGATAACTATTTATCAGTTTATTTGCGTCTTCTGCCAAAGAGGGGTCAGTATTTTTAGCTTTTACTAAATAATCTACCGCAATCCAATAGGGTGCTCTTACATCAATTTCATTGCCACCACATTTGAGTGATCCCCAAATTGAACCTATTAAGAAATATGCTTTTCCTTTATACGCCTCTGAAAGCTCAGCGGCTTTCTTCGCATAATTTACTGCATCAGCTTTCTTCTCTGTTTTTTTGAAAAGGAAAGTAGCCAACTCAAATGCATAATCCGCATCTTGCTGCATATTAGATTGTTCATTTTCAATCGCATCTATTAAATATTGAGATGCTTTATCATTTTCTTCCCTAGAAGAGTATAATTTATATAGAATATATGAAGAGCCGTGGCTTGGATCCAACTTGTGAAGAGACTCTACTGATTTAACGAATATATCTGCATCAAAACATTGAGACGCTGATAACATTGCAACCATGTTTGAGAGTACATCTTTATTCTCTTTATTGCTCTCATAACGGGGAGTGAAAAGTGAAATCAAATTTTCACAGCTTGCAACTCCACTTTGAATAAATATATTCTCAATATCCTTCTTCGCTTGATCTGCTTGTGAATTAGGTTTAGCTTCACATATGCAATCAAGAGTAGAAGATGATTTAGTGAAAGCATTCATCACTTGTTCAGCATTTAATTTATTCTCTTTATACAGATCACATGCATAATTCATATACATAACTGTAACAACAATAGAGGTTTTTTGCTTTGCAATATCCATTGCCTCTCCTATCATTTTAAAAACATCCTCTTTATCGTTAGGTGACATATAATTAATCATATCGAGAGCTTTGTTATTAGTAGCTTGTGGTGCATACCTAGGATATGAAGCAACTCTCATGTCATGCAACATCATCAAAGAGTCAATTAATTCTTTCTTTCTACTTGGGTTATTAGCATTCACCTCTATATCTTTTCTTAATATCTTCATACCATCTAACAACATATTCTGACTAGCTTGCGGTGGGCAATATTTAATTGCTTTGCGCCATAAAGGAGCAGCATCTTTTAGATTTCCTTGTTTAACATACTCTTGGTAAAAAGAGAGGTACTTTATGCATTCTGCACTATCTGCACCATATCTTCCTTGAGCAAATAGTGATGATGAAGCCACGAATGAGACGGCAACAAACAATAGTAAGGTAATTTTTTTCATAAGTGATAGTTATATATGTTTAATTATTATTCGTATCTAAATTTAATAAACCAAATGTCGTGCAAGTTAATATTTATCAAGAAATTTACATATCTTTCTCTAACTAATTGCTCTTTTCTCATCCCTCTTTGCCCCAGTTCTACAGCAACACTTACGGCGTTGTACCATTTGTATATAGGAAAAGACGCACCAAGTGTGATACCAAATGATGTCACTTGATTACCATTGAAACTTATATATGATTGATCGTAATATGCGCCACATCTGTATGATACACGTTTCATATAATACCTTATATCGTATCTGTTAGGTATATACTCAAATCCTAATCTGAAAGATTGATCTATCGCTGGTTCGAAATCCACTGTTGTGGACTCAGCAAATGAACTATTTTTCCAATTCTGTCGTAAATAGTCAAATCCTATCATCCATTTATCTTTTACCCTATAAGATACTCCAGTTGCCATTTCAGACGCTATTTTGATTTTTAAATCTTTCTTCTGATCAAATAAAACTGTATCACTCACTGCAGTATTTGGTGATTCAGAAAAGATATACCTCGTTATAGGCCCATCCAAATTGTTACCAAGTCTATAGGTAGCCCCTATTGTAAGAACAGAGTTATTTTTTTTAATAGGCTGATAATACTGAAGTCCCACTTTACCAGAGAAACAATCCAATTTATATTCCCATCCAGTTAATATTTTATTGTATTGTGAAGACGTGTTAAAAATAACATTACTATGCCTATTCAATGAACCAAAATAGTATATAGCTTCAGCACCAAATGAAAAATACTTAGCAAATTGGAAAGCAGCTCCAACGAATAATTGATTGATGCTACCTGTTCCATATTTTTGATATTTTACATCGCCAAGTTGTGAAACTATATTTGGGTCAGTTTCTGTTGACTCAAATTTATAACCAGTATTGCTAAAAGGCATAACTCCAACAAAAACAGCCGATTTTTTGTATATTGGAAATGAAAGTACAATGTTTTGCATATTAAACACATTGTAGGCTGATTTAGTCTTGTAATCAGAATTGTAGTTATTTTTTTGTATAACTCCGAAATCAAGCATAAATGATAAACTATCCCTCTCTGTAACTGCAGCAGGATTTGCAACATTGATAAATCTTTTATCTCTAATACCAACACCAATACCCCCCATTGAATAGTTATATGCACTACCTTGTTTTTCTAATTCTCCAATTCCAAAAAGTGAATAAGGTGAATAAGTTCCAAGTGCATCTGTAACTTGGGCAGATAGCTTAAATGTTCCCAAAAAGAGAAGGAACACCGCTAATATAAAAATGTGACACTTACAATTACTCTCCATAAAAATGAGACAGATGGGCTAAACCCAACAATACTAAATTATTAATTACAAATATGGGGCTTTTCACTTTTTTTGCAAAATAATTTGCATCCCCCCCCGTAAATACAACTGTATAATCGGGATTATTTCTTATATATCCTTCAACCTCAAACATTATGCCTAAAATCATTCCATCACGTAAAGCCTGCTCGGTACTCACTCCTGATTCGCAATTTTCAAAAGGATCTTCCACTAAGGGAAGGTGAGGAATATAGTGATTAATAGCATTTAATCTCGTACGGAGTCCTATTGAAATTGTACCTCCAAGCAATTTGCCGTTTTCATCTAAATAATCAACTGTTATGGCTGTTCCAAAATCAATTATTAAACATTTTTTATTCGGGAAAAGATAATTAACAGCGACTAATGAAACAAATCTGTCTGCTCCAAGAGTATATGGAATATTTGATAACCTTTCATATTTGATATTCGCAGTTCCATTAAGGAGTACTACCTTTTGACATACAGACATAAATTTTTCCTCATCGAGAGTGTAACGACATCTTACATTAGATATAAACATCCTTTCTGGTTTTAATTTACTAACCATAGAAAGAATAAAGGAGTTAATATCTTCTCCATAAAACTTATAAATTCTACCTAATGTTGTACCATTAGACAATGCCACTTTGCAAGCACTATTACCTATATCGACAATTAAATCAGCCACATCAAAAATATAAGGGTGCAAATATAATTACATTTTTTGAATAACTGTATAAGCTCCTTCCATTGTTCTTACATCTTGTATTGTGATATATAACTTGTTATTAGTTTCTTTAATTTGATATCTATTACCCTTAGATTGAATATATTTTATAATTTCTGCAAACCGTTTGGTTTTATAGTAAGGTGACATTTGATTATTGATAAAGTACAATACTAATTTTTCATTTTTCATAACAATTTTTTCAAAACCTCTTTCTTGGGCAGCTTTTCTCAATCTTACAACAAAGCATAGTTGCCTTACTTCTTCTGGGATTGGTCCAAATCTATCTTCTATTCCAGTAATAAATTTATTGAGTTGTTCCTCGTCAGATATATTATCAAGTTCCTTATAAATTCTTATTTTCTCTGCAGTAATGTTTATATATTCGTCTGGAATCAATAATTGCATATCTGTATCAATAGAGCAATCTGATACATATACATTGTTTTCTTCTATATTATCTTTTGAAATAGAGGTGTGAGATATTTTAATTTCTTCAAAGGCTTCCTCTAAAATTCTTTGATATGTTTCAAAACCCATTTCTGCAATATAACCACTTTGTTGAGCTCCCAGCATATTGCCCATTCCCCTTATGTCAAGATCTTGCATTGCAATATTAAATCCACTTCCTAAGTCGGAAAATGCCTCTATTGCCTTCAATCTTCTTCGGGCATCATCTGATATAGATTTCATAGATGGTACAATTAAATAACAAAACGCCTTTCTATTTGATCTCCCCACTCTGCCACGCAATTGATGAAGATCACTTAATCCAAAGTTTTGAGCTTGGTTAATAATGATTGTATTAGTGTTTGGAATATCTATACCATTTTCAATTATTGTCGTCGCTATTAATATATCGTAATCACCTGCCATATAATCTAATATCTTATTTTCAAGAACTTTAGGGTCCATTTGACCATGTGCAACACAGGTTTTAGCGTTAGGACGTAGTTTTTTGATAATAGCCTCTATTGATAGAATGTCCTCAACCCTATTATGCACAAAAAATAATTGTCCATTCCTTTCAAGTTCATAATCAATTATCTCTTTCATCCTCTCCTCATTAAAATCAATTATTTCAGTTTGAATAGGTAATCTGTTTGGTGGTGGTGTAGTAATAATTGAAAGATCTCTTGCCCCTAATAGAGAAAATTGTAATGTCCTAGGGATAGGGGTTGCAGATAATGTAAGTGTATCAACAGATAATTTTAATTGTCTAAGTCTCTCCTTTGCGGCTACTCCAAATTTTTGTTCTTCATCTATTATCAGTAGTCCGATATCTTTAAAACTTATTTCTTTGTTTAATAATCTATGGGTTCCTATAATTATATCTATTGTGCCTTCCTTCAGTTTACTAATTATTGAAGATAGTTCTTTATTAGTCCTTAATCTACTTATAAAGTCTATATTGCATGGGAAATTTTTCAATCTATCTTTAAAAGTATTGTAATGTTGAAGTGAAAGGATAGTAGTTGGCACTAATACAGCAACTTGTTTATTATCAGCAACTGCCTTAAAAGCAGCTCTGATAGCCACTTCAGTTTTTCCAAATCCAACATCCCCGCATATTAATCTATCCATTGGATAATTTTTCTCCATATCTTCTTTTACAGCTTCAATAGCCTTATGCTGATCAGGAGTTTCTTCATAAATGAATGAAGATTCTAACTCATCTTGCAAATATGTGTCTCTTGAAAATGCAAATCCTTCAGTAACCCTTCTTTCAGCATATAGTTTTATTAAATCTTCGGCTATATCTTTTACTTTAGATTTAGTTTGGTTTTTTAATTTTTCCCAACTACTGGTTCCCAATTTATATATTTTGGGAGAAGAGAGATCTCCCGACTTATATTTTGATATTTTATGCAAACCATGAATAGAAACAAAAAGTATATCATTGTCTTTATATATAAGTTTTATCGCTTCTTGTATTTTACCATTTATATTATTTTTAACTAAACCTCCAAATCTTCCTATTCCATGATCAATGTGAACAATGTAATCACCTTCATTGAATGAGTTTAATTCGTTGATTGTCAGCCTTTCACTTTTATCAATACTCCTTTTAATTCTCACTCTTCTAAATCTATCAAATATCTGGTGGTCAGTATAGATACATATTTTGTTATCATTATCTATAAACCCTTCCTGAATTGTGTAGTTTTCGAATTTCAAACATAGATTAAAAGAATGAAAAATCTGTTTTAATCTCTCTATTTGATTCTCACTTTCACTCAATATATAACACTCATATCCTCTATCTCTTTTACTCTTTATATCTTCAGCAAGTAATTCAAATTGTTTATTAAACGATGGTTGAGGAGATGTATTAAAAACAACTGTAATATCAGGAGAAAAATTTTTAATTAGTGGTGAGAGATGGATATGTTTATGTGATTCTCTATAAAATAAAGAAGGTAAATCTATATTAGAAAACCAAACAAAAGAATCTGATGGTATAAAATCTAAAAAGTTAATATAATTTATATTTTCTCTTTTTTCTGATATATTTGGGAAAATAGATATTGTATTTACATTTTCAATAGATCTTTGTGTATTAATATCAAATTTCTTGATTGATTCTATTTCATTGCCAAAAAACTCTATCCTATAAGGTTTATCTTCAGAATAAGAGAAAATATCTATAATCCCTCCCCGTACAGCAAAATCCCCAGGTTGGGCAACATAATCTTCTTTTATAAAGGAATTTTCATACAAAACTTCTTTTAAAAATTCGAAAGGGAGATTATCTCCTTTTTTTATATTTATAATACTATTTATAAGTGAACTCTTTTCAATTACATCTTCTTCAATTGAATCAATATATGAAACAATAATTATATAGTCATCCTCTTCTATCTCTTTTTTATAATTAATCACTGCTCCTAATGTAGATGTTCTTTGAACTCTTGAGGATGCATCTTTTGAGGTAGGTAAGAAAAAAACTTTATTTTCATCCACAAGGTTATATAAATCATTTGCACAAGATGAAGCCTCTTCTTTATTATTTAATATAATGAGGTTAACTCCTTTTTTTATAACTGAAGACAATAGAAAAGCTTTTGCTGATGAAAATAATCCTTCTACTAATATTTCTTTTATGTCACTGTTTTTTAATGAATTGATAACAGTTTCTACGCTTTCTTTTTTTAGTATATTTTTTTTATCCATTTTTAACAATACGCACTATTTTCAGTTAATAACACATTAATAAACTTGTTAATAAATAATACTAACTTTTTTATAAAAGAAAAATAAAATTTATATATACAATATTAATGTTCTATTCAAATAATAGTTATTAAATAATTCAATTTTTTTTATTATAACTTCTTAACATTGATTTTTTTGTTAATAAGTATTGATAAGATATTAACAATTATCTCTGAAATTTGTAATCAACTTATTATTTAATAATTACAACAAAAGTAATGTAAATAAATTGTTAATTAATCAAATAATATTAACAAATAATAAGTTTTCAACATATTGACAGTATTATAATAAATAACATAAATAAATTTAAAATATAAGATTATATTTGTATAAGGATTATGTAAAGATGGAAGAAATAAATACTTTTAACCCTAGAAATATTGGAACCGATAAAGATAACGATTTTGAAGGAAAGATAAGACCAAAAGATTTTAAGGAATTCTCTGGTCAGTCTGCAACGATTGAAAATTTAAAGATTTTTGTAAAAGCAGCTAAGTTAAGAGGAGAAGCTCTTGATCATATTTTGCTACATGGACCTCCTGGATTAGGTAAGACAACACTTGCCCATATAGTGGCGAATGAATTGGGAGTTAATATGAAAATAACTTCTGGTCCAATATTGGATAAGCCAGGAGATTTAGCGGGATTATTAACTACTCTTGATGAGGGTGATGTTTTATTTATTGATGAAATTCACAGACTATCCCCTATTGTTGAGGAGTATTTATACTCGGCAATGGAGGATTTTGTTATAGATATAATGATTGATAAAGGACCTGGTGCTCGTTCTGTTCGGATATCGTTAAATCATTTTACATTAGTAGGAGCAACAACAAGGAGTGGTTTGATTACTTCTCCACTCAGAGCTCGTTTTGGTATTCAATCTCATCTTGAATATTATGATTGGAGTGTCTTGATTAATATTGTTGTAAGAAGCGCAAATATATTAAATATTGATATAGATGATAAAGCGGCTGAGGAGATAGCAAAACGAAGTAGAGGAACGCCACGTATCGCTAATGCATTATTAAGAAGAGTAAGAGATTTTGCTCAGGTGAAAGGTAATGGCATTATTGATTTAAATATTACTAAATTTGCACTGGAGGCTCTGAATATTGATAGGAGAGGATTAGATAGTATTGATAATAAGATATTATCTACAATTATTCAAAAGTTCAGCGGTGGTCCAGTAGGGGTGAGCACAATTGCAACTGCAATTGGAGAGGATGTTGGAACTCTTGAGGAAGTATATGAACCATTTTTGATAAAAGAAGGATTTATTCACAGAACACCAAGAGGAAGAGAGGTAACAGAATTGGCATATTCTCATTTGGGTATAAAAAAATTTGATAACGATAACTTATTCGCACAATGAAAAAAATTATTATTCTTACTATTGTATTTAGTTTCTTCTTTTCAATACAAGATTTGTATTGTTGTACTTCTGCTATTATATCAGGTAAACTTACTATAGATGGACGTCC
This sequence comes from uncultured Muribaculaceae bacterium, assembly GCA_964607675.1. Classification (GTDB taxonomy): domain Bacteria; phylum Bacteroidota; class Bacteroidia; order Bacteroidales; family UBA932; genus CAZSLC01. The sequence continues at coordinate 35,458 of CAZSLC010000005.1, read as the reverse complement.
ATTATTATTAAAACATAGAGATACGGGTGAGCTAAATAATAGAATAGAAAATTTTAATGGAAAAAAGTATGATTTTATTGGTCTTGTTAACAGTCCATCAATTGGTGAAGAGGTGTGGGGAGGGACAAATACAGTTGGTTTTTCTATTATTAATACCGCTTCTTACAATTTGAAGGACGACGATGTTAAAGAGATGGATAAGGAGGGTTTATTGATGTATAAGGCACTTGGAGTTTGTAAAAATCTAAAAGACTTTGAATCATTTTTAGATAATTACGAAAGACCTATGAGGGTAGAAGCAAATTTTGGGATAATTGATGCTGAAGGAGGTGCTGCCTATTATGAAGTTAATAACAATTCTTGGAAAAAGTTTGATGTGAACGATCCAAATGTGGCTCCAGATGGTTATTATGTGGTGACTAATTTCTCTTTTTCAGGAAGAAAAGATGAAGGTATGGGATATGTGAGATATATGTCGGCAAATAAAATTTTCTCAGAAAAGGCAAAAGAGGGAAATATTACACCAAAATGGGTATTTGATAATATTTCTCGTTCTTTTTATCATTCCATTTTAAATATTGATTTAAAATCAGATATTTTGTTAGATAATGGTGGTTCGGGATGGTTCATTGATCAGGATTTTATTCCTCGAAAGTCTTCTTCTGCATCAATAGTTTTTCAAGGGGTTAAACGTGGAGAAAATGCAGAATTTACTATTATGTGGGCTCTACTTGGTTACCCACCTCTTGGAATCGCTGTTCCATTATTTGCAAAATATGGATCAGAATTGCCATATTTTGTGATAAAAGGAGATGATAGTAATGCAGAATTATGTAATATGGCCCTTCTTTTAAAAGATGATGTATTCTCTATTAAGAGAGGAAACGGAAATAAATATTTTAACTTTTCTAAATTATATAATATAAACGGAAAAGGTTATTCTCAACAGATCTCTAATATTGAGGAAGAGGTAATCACTCATTTTAATGATAAAATGGATAAATGGAGGAGTAAAGGAATTGATATAAAAGAATTAAGCAAATTTTATAAAGAGGAGTATGAAAATACTATTATTGTCAGATGGCCAAAGTGTTCACACTAAACGATGGGTTTCTGCTTTAAAAGTTAGAGGTATAGATGTTGTTTTGTATAGCATTACCCCTATCGTTGACAATTTTTATACTCAACTTGGTATATGTCCATATTCTTTTGACTTATTTTCATATAAAAAAACAAACTCATTAGTTAAAAGTTTAATTAATCATATTAAAGGAGTTAAATTATTAAAGAAAATAATTAAAAATGAAAAGCCTGACATTTTACATTCTCATTATTTAACAAGTTATAGTCTAATTGCTTCATTTTCAAATTTTCATCCGTTTGTAGTCTCTATGTGGGGAAGTGATATATACTCTTTTCCAAGGCAATCATTTGTCAATAGGATAGCAGTAAAGAGAGTATTAAATAGAAGTGATAGAATCCTCTCAACAAGTTACTCGATGGCTGAGGAAGCTAAAAAATTAACAAATAAGAGGATTTTAATAACACCATTTGGTGTAGATATTTCTTTATTTAAAAAATATCCGAAAAAAGATAATGTTTTTAGGATCGGTACTGTAAAAACCCTGTCTAAAAATTATGGTATAAATCATTTGATTGATTCATTTAAAATACTTGACACTAATAATCCTTTATTAGAATGTAGACTTGAAATTGTTGGGGATGGGGAAGATATGGAAAAACTAAAAGACCAAGTTAAAATGCTTGGTTTAGATTGTAAGGTGCTCTTTAGGGGAAAGGTAGAAAATAGTTTATTACCTTCAGTCTATAGTAGATTCTCTGTTGCAGTGTTTCTTTCACTTAGAGAGAGTTTTGGTGTCTCTGCCATTGAAGCAATGTCATGTGAAGTACCTGTCGTAGCAACCAGGACCGATGGATTTAGAGAGGTGATTGATGAAAATGTGAATGGAATTATCGTTCCAATTGGTGATCCAGCTGGAGCAGCAGCTGCGATACAACGATTTATTGACGAACCATCACTTATAAAAAAATATGGTGAAGAAGGGAGAAAAAAAGTAGAGAAACATTATAATTGGAATGATAATGTTTCTCTAATGATTTCTATATATAAAGATCTTATCTCTAAAAATTAGAAGCAATACCTAACCCCTAAATTTAATATAAGTCCAAAAGCTTCGTCTCCTAAGTAACTTTTATGTGTAACACCTTGGGCAAAGCCTATGTTGTAGCCTCCAAATATATATACTTGGAAAGGGAAATAGATATTAATATTTGCCTTTATACCTGCTTGTCCAATCCACGCACTTGCACTCTTTTTAGATTCTTCTGATAAGCCAGACTGAGTAAGCATATCCATGTATACACCTATCCTTGGATATATCTGAAAGTTATTCATTCTAAAGCCCCAACCAGCATTTACACCATAATTCATATGTGTAGATAAAATATTACCGTTTAAACTCAAATACCATTGAGTATTTTTTCCAGCGTATGCATCGTATTCTATTCCGAAATTGAATCCAAAGTTTAGATTGCTTTTCATCATTCCTACTCCTCCCACTTCAACTGATATAGCGGCCATCTTTTTTTCAACTATGCTCTGTCCTTTTTCCACGGAGCTACCTGCTAATTGATAAAATTCACTCGGTTCAAAATTACCAGTCGTAATTCTACTATTATTAGAAATCTTTTTGGCGGCCCTTATTACTCCAGCACGTTTTTTCACGGTTTCTCCTTTAGAGTTTGCAGTGTAGTTATAAGTGTAGAAGGTATTATCAGTTCTAAGGCCCTCTTTAGTTCCTATTTTAGCTCTAATTGGTTTTACATCATATACTGATGTGCGAAGAGCTAGTTTTTCAACTTTTCCCTCCATGTTATATATACAAGTAGATATTCCGTGAGCCATGTATTTGTTAAAAGCATCTACTTCAAGTTGAGCCTCTGAAATGTCCTTATAGAGAATATTATTATTTCTTTTAGCTATTATATGAGATGATTCATGGTGTTCTTCAACAAAACTTCTCCCAACGAGTTTAACAGGAATTCTTATTTTTTTAAAGGTTTCTATCCTTTTGGCAATTTCATCTTTTGGTGTCTCATCGTCAATCCAACAATCCCATATTTGTAGTAATAGTTCTTCACTCCATTCTATTTTAAGTAAATACATAATGGTACTTCCTATGTAGTAGTATTCGCCTTTTTCTTCACCAAAATCTTTAGTAAAGAGATATCGTAAATTAATATTATCAAATACCATGAAATAGTTGTTATTCAATAGTTTTTCCCCCATTTCTTTAATTGCGTCATATCCTCTTTTTGAAGATACTGATTGCAAATAATCTTGGTCTGTTGCATTGTACTCTCCCCTATTTTGAATAATTGAAAGGTCCATTTTACCGTTATCCTTACGATTAAAAATGGTTGAAATAACTTCTAAACCAATATTTTTCTCATTAAGATATGACTCTATTTCTTCATTTAAGTAGCGAAGATGGTATTGAATCTTTCCTTCTTTATCTTTAGTAGAGAATGTTCTATTACTATTGTTAACAAGAATTATGTTAGATTTTATTTTATTAAAGTCATATCTGTTTCCTGTTTTGTAAGATGAGTAATAGGAATTAATAGAATTATCAAAATTATCTTGATAATTTGTGTGAAGAATACTCACCCCAACTCTGTCGTAACTATCTTTATCTTGAGATATTGACAAGATTGGGAGTAAAATAAGTGATAAAATTAGTAATGCTTTTTTCATAGTTAAAAAATAATAATTATTCAATTTTTATATTTTGAAAACATGCCATATATCCGTCATTAGGTCCAGTAACAATAATCCTAACAGCTTTTACTTCATTTACAAAACCTTCAATGAAGGTGCTATACCTATACAGATCATTGCCCTTAATAAATGTAGTACCATCGTAGGAGTATTCAACATAACCATTAGAAACTCCATAAATAGGAACATGCGTCATACCTGTATCAATTGTAATTCTTTTACAACTAATGGGTTTGTCAAAAATGTAAGTTAAGTAATTTCCCTCTTTTAATTGATCTTTAGTTTTTACAAAAGTATTAAAATTATATTGAGTTAATTTATTTATAGGAGTTTTTTCATTGAAAACTATATTTGTTTCTATTTTGGTGGGAGGTGTGATGAAGTGGTGTAAGTCAATATTTGATGCTCCAACTGTTATACTATTTAGGTTGCTACCAAAAAAAGTGGCAAACCTAAAATCTTCTGGTTGATTAGTCAATATTGAGCCGTTGATTATAGGTGAGTTTTTAGTAGGATTTGATCCATCCATAGTATATCTAACCTCTGCAGAGGGGTAGGGAAGTTTAATGTTTAAAGAGTTATTCTCATATGTAACAGTAGGAGGTTCGACTCTAAATGCTATCCCCATTGCTTCTAAACGGGAATAGTGAGAATTACATAGTCTGTCGTAAAAATCATTGTAATTTTTCTTTTCACTATTACTCCATCCTGTTTCAGAAATAGCACAAAGTCTTGGGAAGATTTGATATTGGTCAAAACGTGGTGGAAATATGATTAGTTCACTCCATAATCCTCCTTGGATGCCTATTGAATTTTTATTAGGATTAAAATTATATGCTCTCTCAAGGGGGATGATTGCTGCCCACGAGTGCCCTCTCTCTATAGGTGATTGTTTCATATCGAGGTAGCAGTATTCTGCTATTTGTTCGATTGTTTTATGATTTGCCTTAATAGATTTCGCTGCCTGTTCTGTTGATCTCCATGCAAAAATTAATGATTCTTTCCCTACCTCTCCTCTCTCTATTATATCGTCCCATCCTGCAACCTTCTTACCGTGTTTTTCGATGATTTTTTCCATTTTATTAACGAAATATGCATGTAATTCTTTAAGGTCTTCCATCCCTTCTCTTTTCATTAATGCTTGACAATCAGAACATTTATCCCAATAATCATATACAATTTCATCTCCTCCAATATGTATGTATTTACCTGGGAATAACTTTGACAATTCTTTAATAATATCATCGAGAATTTTATAATTTTTCTCATTTGCTACGCACCAAACATTATTAAATTCACCACATGCACTTGGAATATTTGATGAAGATTTGCATTGAATAGATGGATATGTGGCAACAGCTGCTTTACTATGCCCAGGTAGATCTATTTCTGGAATGATTTCTATTCCCCTTTCTTGCGCGTAAGCAACAATTTCTTTAATTTCTTTTTGTGTGTAAAAACCTCCATATCTCTCGTTTCCTGAGTTGTATGTTGGAGTAAGTACTTCATTTTCTCCTCTCCATGCTCCCTTTTCTGTAAGTAATGGGTATTTTTTAATTTCAATTCTCCAACCATTATCATCAGATAGGTGCCAGTGAAAGTAATTGAGTTTGTGATGGGACATCCAATCCATGTATTGTTTAATTTGTTCAACACTATAAAATGTCCTCGAGACATCAAGCATAAGTCCTCTGTAAGAAAATTCGGGAAAATCTTCTATATGAATGGAATTGATTGAATATTCTTCAAGCCTCAATTTTGAATTTGAATATACTTGGCTTGGCAATAATTGCAGTAGGGTTTGGATGCCATAAAAAACCCCTTTTGTACCACTTCCTTTAATAGTTATTGATTTTGGTGTAACATCAAGTGTATAGTCTTCTAAACTCTCTTTATCACCATTTTCAAGGACGATATAATTTTCTTTTGGGGTTGAGTCAGAAATAGTTATTTTAAAATTAAATATAGGGGAGAGGTAACTTTTAAGGTATTTAGCGTTAAAACTATTTATGTCCTTAACAACTATAACAGTATTTTTATCAATAGTAAAGTTGCCCTCTAAATAGCTAATATTTTGAGGCAAGGGAATTAATGAATAATTATTTTGTGCGAAGGATGTAAACGAAGCAATTAATGCTACAATTGTTAATAATTTTCTCATTATTTAGTTTCTTTTAATGTTGCAGAGTAGGAGATGTATTCTTTTGAGTTCATCAGGCAACCTATGCTTGATTTCCCGTTTTGAAATATTTGAAGTGTAAACTCACATGCTTCATGTGTTCCTTCGACATATCCAATAAATTTGATTATATGCCCTTTTTTCTCTGAATATGAATAATTTGGTGTTACTTTTTGATGATTTAATTCGATTGAAATATTATCAATACCACCATATATAGGACTTCTTGCTGTTCCTATATAGGGCAGATAGCATGTGCACGTATCGTTTATTAGTGATAATGTGTATCCATCTGTTGTATTTCTTGATTGTGCACTTGTTGGATTTATTCGATATACCTCTAATACAATATTTTTCCCTTTTACAATGTTTTCTACCTGTTTGGCTGCTTCTGCTTTCATTATTGCACGTTGAGTTTTTTTGTCAACCTTGTTATCTTGTGCTATTATTGTACAACTTATACAAATAAGCACTATTGAAATTGTGATTTTAAGCTTATTCATCCCATTTTTGATTATTAATTAGTGTAAAGATACAAAAAGCGTTGTATAAGTGGTAAAAAGTGACTAAAATTGCAGCAAATTTAAAACAAATTGCATTACTATGGAGGATAAATTAATTTCCAAAGTGCCGGAAGGACCTCTTGCTGAAAAGTGGACCAATCATAAGGCCAATATACGTGTTGTAAGTCCTGCAAATAAAAGAAAACTTGAAATAATAGTAATCGGGACTGGTTTAGGTGGAGCTTCTGCTGCAGCATCTTTAGGAGAATTGGGATACAATGTAAAAGTTTTTTGCATCAGCGATTCGCCCCGTAGAGCTCACTCAATTGCTGCTCAGGGGGGTATCAATGCCGCTAAAAATTACCAAAATGATAACGACTCTATCTATAGGTTGTTTTATGATACTATCAAAGGAGGAGATTATCGTAGTAGAGAGGCAAATGTCTATAGGTTAGCGGAAGTTAGTAATCTTATTATAGATCAGTGTGTTGCCCAAGGTGTCCCTTTCGCCAGAGATTATGGTGGATTACTTGATAATCGTTCTTTTGGCGGTGCACAGGTAAGTCGTACATTTTATGCCCGTGGCCAAACAGGACAGCAACTTCTTTTAGGTGCTTATGCCTCACTTAATAGGCAAATTGCTAAAGGAAGTGTTAAATCTTATCCAAGGCATGAAATGCTCGATTTAATTCTGATTGATGGACATGCACGTGGGATTATTGCTCGAAATCTTGTTACTGGTGAAATAGAAAGACATGGGGCTCATGCTGTTGTCATTGCTTCTGGTGGATATGGCAATGTTTTTTTCCTCTCAACAAATGCTATGAATAGTAACGGTTCTGCTGCTTGGCAGTGTTATAAGAGAGGGGCCTATTTCTCAAATCCTTGTTTTGCTCAAATTCACCCAACATGTATCCCTAAACACGGAGATCAACAATCGAAACTTACTTTGATGAGTGAGTCACTTCGTAATGATGGTAGGATATGGGTACCTAAGAAGAAGGAAGATGTTGAAAAACTACGTACAAAAAAAATTAAGGCTTCTCAGATTCCTGAGGGAGATAGAGATTATTATTTGGAAAGAAGGTATCCTGCATTTGGCAATTTGGTTCCAAGGGATGTGGCTTCAAGAGCTGCCAAAGAGAGATGTGATGCTGGATTTGGGGTAAATGAAACAGGTTTAGCAGTGTACCTTGATTTTGCTGCCGCGATAGATAGATTAGGTAAGGATGTTATTACAGCGCGTTATGGGAACCTTTTCCAAATGTATGAAAAGATTACTGATGTCAATCCATACGAAGAACCTATGATGATTTATCCAGCTATTCACTATACTATGGGTGGAATTTGGGTTGATTATGATCTTCAAACAACAATTCCTGGTTTATATGCTATTGGAGAGGCAAACTTCAGTGACCATGGAGGTAATAGATTAGGTGCCTCTGCATTGATGCAAGGTTTGGCTGATGGTTATTTCATTCTTCCTTATACAATTGGTGATTATCTTTCACATTATATTCAACAACCAAAAACTGATACTAAACACCCCGCTTTTGATAAGGCTGAGAAGGAGGTTAATGATAAATTAAACAAACTTCTATCAATTAAAGGGAAGCAACCAGTTGATTATTTCCATAAGAAGCTTGGTCATATAATGTGGGAAAAGGTAGGAATGGCTAGAAATGAAGCTGGTTTGAAGCAAGCTATAGATGATATTGCTACCTTAAGCAAGGAATTTTGGAGCAATGTTTTTGTTCCAGGGGCAGAAGGTGAATTTAACCAAGAATTGGAGAAGGCTCTACGCTTAGCAGATTTTCTTGAGGTTGGAGATTTGATGGCTAGGGATGCTCTCAATAGAAAAGAATCTTGTGGTGGCCACTTTAGAGAGGAGATGCAGACAGAAGAGGGTGAAACAAAGAGAGATGACGAAAATTTCTCATATGTAAGTGCTTGGGAATATTTAGGTGATAATAAAGCCCCTCTGCTTCACAAGGAACATTTAAATTTTGAATTTGTTAAGCCATCAACACGTAATTATAAAGACTAAAGGAGTATAGATATGAATTTTACATTAAAAGTTTGGCGTCAAAATAACGCTAAAGAAAAAGGTAGATTTGAAACATATAAGATTTCAGATATTTCTCCTGATACATCGTTTCTTGAGATGATGGATATCTTAAATGATCAATTGATAAAAGATGGTTGTGATCCAGTTTCTTTGAATAAAGGATGTCATTCATCTGGCCCCATTGCTTTTGATCATGATTGCAGGGAGGGAATATGTGGCATGTGCTCATTATATATCAATGGTAGAGCTCATGGACCTGATAGTGATATTACTACATGCCAACTTCACATGAGAAAATTTAAAGATGGCGATACTATTACTATTGAGCCATGGCGTAGTGCTGGTTTCCCTGTAATTAAAGATCTTGTTGTCAATAGAGGTGCTTTTGATCAAATTTTGCAAGCTGGTGGTTTTATATCAGTTAATACTGGTGGTGCACAGGATTCTAATGCTATTCCTATAGCTAGAAATAAAGCAGAAATGAGTATGGATGCTGCTTCATGTGTTGGATGTGGAGCATGTGTTGCTACCTGTAAGAATGGTTCTGCTATGTTGTTTGTTGCGGCGAGAGTTAGTTCTTTAGCACTTTTGCCACAAGGGAGAATGGAGGCCTCTAGAAGAGCAAAAAGTATGGTTGCAAAAATGGATGAACTCGGTTTTGGTGCTTGTACTAACACGCAGGCGTGTCAGATGGAATGTCCTAAAGGAATTACTGTTTCTCATATTGCTCGATTGAATAGGGAGTTTTTGTCCGCTAAACTAAAAGATTAAGCGTATGGAATATTTCGCTACCTCAAATGGTATTCCCGTTCACATCAATGATACTATTAAAGGGGAGAATGTTCTATTATTGCTTCATGGTTATCTTGAAACACTATATATATGGAGTGAGTTTATTGATTCACTTCAAAGTGATTTAAGAGTTATATCAATTGATTTACCTGGTCACGGTTTATCTGGTTCTCACCCTTTTAATAACTCTATGCAGTTTTGTGCTGAGGTTGTTAAAGGGGTGTTGGATTTAACGAAAGTATCTTCTTGCTACATTTGTGGGCACTCTTTGGGTGGCTATGTTGCCCAAATGTGTGTCAAATTATTTCCATCATATTTTAATGGTTTAATCTTAATTGATTCTTCTCCTTTTTTAGATTCTTCCGCTTTAAATTTAAAAAGAAAAAAAGAAATTGACTTAATTAATCAAGGTAAGTTGTTGACCATAGCCTCTTTATCTATTAAGAATATGTATTTACAATCTAATCTTCGTAAGTGTGATTCTAAAATAGAGGAGACAGTTGAACTTTGTGAAATGCATAATCCTTCTTCTATATGTGCTTCTATTATGGGTATTATTGAAAGAGAAGAGATTGATTCATCGTTTCTAAATGTACTTCCAATACTATTTATTTATGGTGAGCAGGATTGTTCATTTTCTGATGAGTTGATTGAGAAAATTAGTGTTACTTTGCAAAATTGTAAAGTATGTAAGATTTTAAATAGTGCGCATAATCCTTTTATAGAGGAAAAAAAGGTGGTTTCTGATTTGATTGGAAATTTTCTTCAGATATAGTTACCAAAGAAAGTTGTTAAATGGAAACCTTCCAGCATGTATCTCATACGCCATTTTATATAGATCATCTTTTAATTTGTCTATATTAATTTTCTCCTTTGCTGAGATAAATATGCATGGGGTATTTTCTTTTGCTATCCATGTATTTTTCAATTCTTCAAGACTATAATTCTCTCTTCTCTTTTCTTCAAATGAGAACTCATTCTGTTCAATATATTTGTACTGGTCAATTTTATTGAATACTATATATGTCGGTTTTTCTTTTGCTCCTATATCCATAAGCGTCTCATTTACAACCATTAGTTGTTCTTCGAAGTTTGGATGTGATATATCTACTACGTGCATTAATATATCGGATTCTCTTACTTCGTCAAGTGTACTTTTAAAAGATTCGATTAGTTGCGTTGGTAGTTTTCTTATAAATCCAACTGTGTCTGAAAGCAGAAAAGGGACATTCTCAATTACTACTTTTCTCACTGTTGTATCCAAGGTTGCAAATAATTTATCCTCAGCAAAAACATCACTCTTAGATAATAAGTTCATTATCGTGCTCTTTCCAGCGTTAGTGTACCCAACTAATGCAATTCTTACTAAACTGCCTCTATTGCCTCTTTGTGAGGCCATTTGGCGGTCAATCTTTTTTAGTTGGTCTTTTAGTCTGCTTATTTTATCTAATATTATTCTTCTATCTGTCTCGATTTGACTCTCTCCTGGCCCCCTCATCCCAATGCCACCTCTTTGCCTCTCCAAGTGTGTCCACATCCTAGTCAATCTTGGTAGAAGATATTGGTATTGTGCCAATTCAACCTGTGTTTTGGCATATGCGGTTTTTGCTCTCTGTGCAAAAATATCTAAGATTAAGTTGGTTCTATCTAATATTTTTTTCTCGAACTCCCTCTCAAGATTTCTTAACTGCGATGGTGTCAATTCGTCGTCAAAAAGGATTATGTCGATGTCTTCTTCTTTTTCTAGATATGTTTTGATTTCTTCAATTTTGCCACTACCTATGTATGTCTTGCTATTTGCTCTATCTAATTTTTGAGTAAATCTTTTTATTGTCACTACTCCAGCTGTTTTGCCCAAAAACTCAAGCTCATCCAGGTACTCATTTACTTGGTTTTCGTTACTTTTCTGTTCTATGACTGCTATTGATATACATTTTTCCATGTCACAAATATAAACAAAAAGGCCATCATTAAGATAGCCTTTTTTATTTTGTTTTTATTTTATTTTATTTGAGTTGGAATATTACAGGGAAGTTATAGATTACTTTAACTGCTCTGTCTCTTTGCTTTCCAGGTTTCCATTTAGGAGATGATGATACTACTCTAATAGCCTCTTTATCTAGTGATGAGTCAACACCTCTTAGAATTTTAACATTTGAAACTTTACCATCAGCGTTCACTGTAAACTGGATAATAACCCTTCCTTGTACTCCATTTTCTTTTGCTATTTCAGGATATTCCATATTCTTTGACACCCAACTTGAAAATTTGTTTGCGTCTCCACCCATAAATGAGGGTTTTTCTTCTACAAGAGCAAATGGAATAGGTGCCTCTTCAATGTTCTCTTCAACTACTTCTGGAACGTAGTCAACAATCTCTACTGCCATATTTGCATCATCCTCAAGGCTAACCATAAAGTCATTGTCAACCTTAATTTCATCATCTACGATATCAATTTGGTCTGAAAGAATTGGTACTTTAGGAGTTTCTGGTGGTGGAGGAGGTGCCTCAGTAGTAATTGGGACATTTTCCACTTCAATCTCTACAGCTGTAGTTTGCTCAAAGACATTTTCTATTTTGTCATAGGTCTTCCATTCGAATGCGAATAGCACTACGGATAAAGTGATGATAAGACCTATTTCAGTAAATAGAATTCTTTTCTTCTCGAGATTTGCTTTTGGTGATTTTTTAATTTCCATATCTCTTTGTTATTTACTTAATATTCATTCATTCCCCAAATTTAGAAATAATTTTTAATATATAACAAACTTATTGTTAATAAATATTTATCATTAATTGGTTTCTTCTTGATAATCAAGTATATAATAAGTTGAAATTGTTAATTTAAATTATCCCTAGTTCTTTTAATACTAAATTTGTTTTCCTGACTGCAGCCGCACTACTGTCGAATTTTTCTTTTTCTTCTTTAGAAATATCAATTTTTACTATTTTTTCTACACCATTTTTGCCAATTACAGCGGGAACTCCAATGCATATGTCGTTTTGACCGTATTCTCCTTCTAAATATACACAACAGGGAAGTGTCCTCTTTTCATCCATTACAATTGCTCTTGCAAGTGCTGCAGCGCATGCGCCTGGTGCGTACCATGCAGAAGTTCCAATCAATTTTGTTAATGTTGCTCCACCAACCATTGTTTGTGCTACTATGCTCTCCTTTTGTGCGTTGGTTGCATTAACCTTCCCTCCTTTGTTACGTACTAAGCTCATTAGAGGAACCATAGTTGTGTCACTATGACCTCCTATCACCATTCCGTCTATGTCGCTGCTAGCTATTTTGAGAGTCTGGCTGATGTAGTAGTTAAATCTGCTACTGTCTAACATTCCGCCCATACCTATTATCCTTTTTGATGAAATTCCGCTCTTTTTCACTGCTAAGTATGTCATTGTGTCCATTGGATTTGCGACAACCACAATTTTAGCGTTTGGAGAGTATGCAATTACGTTGGAAATGACTTCGTTTACAATTTTTGCATTAGTACCAATAAGCTCTTCTCTTGTCATGCCTGGTTTCCTGGGTATTCCTGATGTGATTACGACAACGTCTGATTTTGCTGTTTTTTTGTAATCGTTTGTACATCCAGTAATTTTTGTTCTGTAATGAAACATTTTAGCAGATTGCATCATATCCATTGCTTTACCTTCTGCAAAACCTTCTCTTACATCTAATAATACTATTTCGTTAGAAAATCCCATTTGAGCTATTGCATATGCGCATGTTGCACCTACATTTCCCGCTCCGATAACACTTACTTTTGCCATTTTTTAAATTTTATTTAATGTTAATAACTTTTATTTTAATTTTGCAGATTATTGACTACAAAAAATAAGCCATTATTATGATTTCTTACAGCTATATTGACATAGATTTTACTTTGAAGAATAAGACGAAATATTCTAAATGGATTAAGAATATTGCTTTAGAATTTGGTTACAATAGAATTACTATCAACTATATTTTTTCTAATGACAATTATATACTTGATCTAAATAAAAAGTTTTTAAATCATAACTTTTATACAGATGTTATTACATTTGATACCTCTCGCTATATTAACACAGGTATTTCTATTTTATCAGCTGACATTTTTATTAGTATAGATACTGTTAGAAAAAATTCTATAAATTATGATGTTGATTTTGAGGATGAGTTAAGAAGAGTTATGGTTCATGGTGTTTTGCACCTTTTGGGCTTTGACGACCAATCAAATGCAGATAAAAAACTCATGACAGCAAAAGAAAATTTCTATATTTCTCTTTATTGCAATGACTGATAATTATGATATTATTGTAGTAGGTGCAGGGCATGCTGGATGTGAGGCTGCTTTTTCTGCAGCAAAATTGGGCTCTTCTGTTTTACTTATTTCAATGGATATGACAAAATTTGCTCAAATGTCTTGTAATCCTGCGATAGGTGGTATAGCTAAAGGTCAAATAGTCAGAGAGATAGATGCATTGGGTGGCTTAACTGGTATTGTTACTGATGCAAGTACTATTCAATTTAGAATGCTCAATAGATCAAAAGGTCCAGCGATGTGGAGTCCGCGTGCTCAGTGTGATAGATTTCTTTTTTCTCAAAACTGGAGGTATTTCCTTGAAAATACCTCAAAATTAGATATTTGGCAAGATACTGTAATTGCATTATCTTATTCTGGAGAGAAAATTACCGGTGTATCTACAGCTACTGGTGCAATTTTCAATTCTAAAGCAGTTATCATTACAGCTGGTACTTTTTTAAATGGTAAATTATTTATAGGATCACAAGTTATTGAAGGTGGAAGGATAGGTGAGTCGTCTTCTTATTTTTTAACTGATCAATTTATTGATTTAGGGATCAAGTCAAAGCGAATGAAAACTGGTACACCTCCTCGAATTGATATTCGTTCAGTTGATCTTTCATTATTGGATAAACAATTTGGTGATGCTAAACCAGAAAAGTTTTCTTTTCTAAACTATACTTCTCCTATTCAATCGGGTATTAAACAAAAGGAATGTTATATCGCTCATACTAATCAAGAAGTTCATGACATATTAAAAGCTGATTTTTCATTATCTCCACTTTTTAGTGGAAAAATTCACGGGATCGGCCCAAGGTATTGCCCAAGTATCGAAGATAAATTAAAAACATTTTCTGATAAAGATTCTCATCAATTATTTTTAGAACCAGAATCTTGGAACAATAATGAATTTTATCTTCAAGGTTTCTCTTCTTCACTTCCTCTTGATACACAATTGAGAGCTCTAAAAAAAATTGATGGTTTTTCTAATGTTAAAATATTTAGACCTGCTTATGCTGTAGAGTACGATTATTTTGACCCTACATTACTCAAACCCACATTAGAATCAAAAATTTTAAATAAATTATTTTTTGCGGGGCAAGTCAATGGAACAACTGGGTATGAAGAGGCAGCTGCCCAGGGATTAATAGCTGGTATCAATGCACATTTATCAATAACCTCTTGTGATGAATTTGTTCTTAGAAGAGATCAAGCTTATATAGGTGTTCTCATCGATGATTTGGTGACAAAAGGGGTTGATGAACCATATAGAATGTTTACCTCTCGAGCTGAATATCGCATTCTTTTAAGACAAGACGATGCGGATTTTAGATTGACCCCTCTTTCTTATAACTTAGGTTTGGCTGATATTTCAAGATTTAAGCTGCAGCAGTTAAAAAATAAGAATGTAAACAATTTAATTAGTTATTTTTCGTCTAACTCGCTTAGTCCTTCTACTATTAACCCAACTCTTTCTCTCTTGAATACACCAGTCATTGATACGCCAAAGTCATTTTCATACCTTCTCTCTCGGCCACAGGTTGATATTTCGTCTATTTCTGATTATGTTCCTCGTGGAACATATGATAATTTTGAAGATTTTTTTAAAACAGATTTCGATAGTTCAGCGTGTGCTTTATTCGTTTCCTCTCCTTATAAGCCTATATTCGATCAATTAGATTATCGTGAATTCTTAAAAAATGAAATTCTTCAATCGGCTCAGACCTCTATTAAATATAGTGGATATATTGATAGAGAAAGAAAAATGGCTCAAAAAATTCTAAAACTTGAATCTTTGAAGATCCCTGCAGATTTTGACTTTACAAAATTATCTTCTCTTTCATTTGAATCGAGAGTTAAATTGATTAAATATAGACCATTAACAATTGCTCAGGCGTCAAGAATCCCAGGGGTTTCTCCTGCTGATATATCTGTGCTATTAGTGTTTTTCGGAAGATAGGTTCCACGAGGAACTTTTTCACTCCATAACAAAGCTGAAAAAAGTGCTTGGATCAATCGTGTAATTATCACCTTCTCTACCTAATATGTATGTATCTTCTTTGAATTGAAGCCCTTTAGGAACTGAGTATGTCGATGGTAGAGTTATAGTTAATTCTTCAATGTAAGGAAAATTCTTTTTAATAATTGAACTACTTTTTTTTATCAAAGATCTAATATCGGATTCTGTGTTCTTGCACCCGCCTTCTAATATGTTAAAAATGTAATGGTTTTTAGGGTCTATGCATCCAACGAAGTAATTACCATTTTCAATTTCACAGGCAATACCAGATTCATCGTTGTAAAAATTGATAATAAAATCAAGTTCTTCACAATTCCATTTGTATAAATTCTCCCCAATGTTTTTATTTCTCAGCATATAGAGGGACTTACTTGTTAGTTTTTTATGTGGGAAATTAGTATTAGTATATAATTCATGAAATGGAATTGAAACGAATTGTCGTTTGATTGGTACACTAAATCCTATTTTATGGTAAAAATCAAATAATGATTCACTGGCAGGTCTTAATAAGAAAAATTTGTTGTCGTCTTGCTTCAAAATCTCAATGGCATCGTTTAATAACCTGATTGACAGACCATTACCTCTATATAGAGGAAGGGTGCATAGTCCGTAAAAATATACACCCTTATCACTTTTATAACTAATATCAAATACTGAAATTGAAGAGATAATTCTCTTTTTTTCTTTATAAATATATGTCCGCGTTATGGGATACAAATTATAAAAAATACTTCTTAATGAATCTCTATCATTATAATCGAAACACTCACCCCATATATCTACAAGGCTATCAATGTCTTCTTTACTCGCGATAGAGCATATCATTACTTACTATTTGTATATTTCCTCAATTATATTATTGTAGGCTTTATGTATAACTGCACGCTTCAATTTAAGGGTTTGAGAAAGCATTCCATTAACTGGTGTCCATTCATCAAGTATTATTCGTTCACGTTTTATGTTTTCGTGAGCGGCAAGTTTTCCGTTTACTAATTCTACTTCGCTGTGAATTTTTGCGAGAATTTTAGGATTTGATATCAATTCAGAGTTGTCACTATAATTGATCTTGTGTTTTGCTGCCCAGAAATGTAATCTTTGAATGTCAGGAATTATAATTGCTGAAGCAAATTTTTGATTTGATCCAATGACTATGCAATTTTCAATATATGGGGACTCTTTTAGTAAATTCTCTATAACCTGTGGAGCGACGTATTTTCCTGCAGAGAGTTTGAAAATTTCTTTCTTTCTATCAGTAATTTGAAGAAATTCTCCCTTTACAAATCTTCCGATATCTCCTGTGTGGAACCATCCATCTTCATCTATTACTTGTTTAGTGTAATCAGGGTCTTTGTAGTATCCAAGCATGATGTGAGGTCCTTTTGTAAGTATTTCACCATCTTCGGCAAGTTTAAGCTCTGTTCCTTCCATCGCCTTTCCTACTGTTCCGATTTCATTGAATTTTTGAACTGGACTATTAACAGCGATAACTGGAGAGGTTTCAGACATTCCGTAACCTTCAAATATTCGTAACTTGGCAGCATTGAACAACCTTACAATATTTGCTCTTATTGATGAGCCTCCAGAAACAACAAGCATTTCATGACCTCCTAATGCCTCTCTCCATTTTGTATAAACCAATTTGTCAGCAACCTCGTGTTTAAATAAATAAAATTTGTGATGATTATTATTGTCGTATTTATTACCAAAATTCCATGCCCAACGATATATCACTTTCTTTATTCCAGTTAAATTTTTACCAGCAGACTCTAATTTGTTATACATCATTTCAAGAACTCTTGGAACGCCACAAAAACCATCTGCATGACAGTCTGCAAGATCCTTTGCGATAGTAGCTAAGGATTCTGCGTAATATGTTGATATTCCGATATATTGGTATTCGTAGTTCATTGATCTCTCATAAATGTGGCACAAAGGAAGGAAACTTAACATTTTTTGAGAGGAAGTTACTGTTTGTTTAACAGCATGTCCAATAGCGTTAAACATCAAATTCCAGTGTGATAACATTACACCTTTAGGAGATCCTGTAGTCCCAGAAGTGTATATAATAGTAGCTAAATCATTGGGAGAAGTCTCTTTTTTAATTTTATCGACAATTGTTTTATACTCATCCTCTTTCTCCTTTCCCAGTTTGTATAGTGAGGAAATTGATTCTATTGTTGATGAGTCGTCCATCATAATTACCATAGGTTTAACCTCTAATTTTTCAATTATTGGGGCAACCTTCTTGTATATACTCTCATTCCCTACAAAAATAATTTTAGCATCGCTATGGTTAAATATGTGAATATAATCATCGTTGCTAAGTGTAGTGTAAACAGGCACATGGACCATTTTTGCTAAATTCAATCCCATATCAATGAAATTCCACTCAGGTCTATTATTGCATATTGTAATTGCCTTATCTTCATTGCCATATCCAAGAGAAAGCAGCGCGTATGCTATATAGTGAGAATTATCTATGTATTGTTTGACGCTAATTTTAATCCAATCACCATGTTTTTTTATTGCCAAAATATCTGGTTTATCGGGGTGATTAACTTTAAGTCTTGTTAAAAGGTCAAATGTCCTTTTTACTTCAATTTCCATACGTTACTATTATTTAATTATTGATTTTATGTCAATTATAAATTGGTCTATATCTTCTTTTTGAGTATTAAATGAGCACATCCATCTCGCTTCCATTGTTTCTTCATCCCAAATATAAAAAAAATGCTTCTGTGAGATAGATTTAAATAATTGTTTGGGAATATATGCGAATACTGCGTTAGATTCCACTGGTCGTGAAATTTTTATACTTTTTATTTCTTGAATTCTCTTACTTAAATATTTAGCCATTTCATTTGAATGGGAAGCCATTTTTAGATAAAGGGAATCATTGATGTAGGTGTCAAATTGAGCAGCAACAAATCTACCTTTTGAATAGAGTTGGCTCATTTGTTTACGGAGAAATATTGTTTTATCACATTGTTTTTCGTCGAAGAAAATAACAACTTCTCCCATTAGCATTCCATTCTTGGTGCCACCAAAAGATGCGCAGTCCACACCAACATCAGCCGTCATCTCTTTTAATGAAACATTTAGAGCAGCAGCAGCATTGGAGATACGAGAGCCGTCGAGATGTAAAAATCCATTATAAGAATGCATTAGGTCTGCTAAATCTTTAATTTCTGAAACAGAATATAAAGTACCGAGTTCTGTTGATTGTGATATTGAAAGTACTTTTGGTTGGGAGTGATGTTGATCACCGAATCCTATTAAATGCTTTTTTACTACATCAGTAGAAACCTTTCCGTTGGTATGCTCAATGGGAACAATCTTTGCGCCTGAGAATTTATCAGGTGCTCCACATTCATCTACATTGATATGTGCTGTTGAAGCACATATAATGGCATCAGTTGAATGAACTAAAGATGAAAGTGCTAAAACATTTGCCCCAGTACCATTTAAAACAAAAAAAGCTGAGCAATTACTTCCAAATAATTGTTCTATTTTTCTTATTACAGATAGTGAATAGTCGTCTTCGTAATACCCAATACTAAAATCATTATTTGCGCTAATAATTGATTGCATTATGTCCGGATGTACTCCTGAGTGATTGTCACTGCCAAAACTATGTTTCATCTACTCTAATTTTTACAAAATTAGGCTAATTCTTTATAAGAAATTGAAAAAATAAATAAATTGTGGTAAATATCTTTTAATAGTGGTGAAATAAACATCAAAATTCATACTTTTGCACGATATGAATAAGTCGGAAGTATCGCAAATAGGAAGAAAAGATGTAATCTGGAATTACCTTGCAACATTTTTCCAGATCGGTGCTGGTTTGATTTTGCTCCCGTTCATTCTTAAGATGCTTCCATCGGAGAGCGTCGGTATATGGTCGATTTTTACTACTATCACATCATTTACTTTCCTTCTGGATTTCGGTTTTAGCCCCTCTTTTACGCGAAATATCACATATATCTTTTCTGGAGTAAATGAACTGAAAAAGGATGGTATTTTGGAAGTTGAGTCGTTTAATGGGGTAAATTATAGTTTGCTAAAAGGGGTAATTTATGCCATGAGATATTTTTATACAATTATCTCATTGATACTATTGGCTTTATTATTATCGATAGGAACTAAATATTTCATCACTGTTATTGCCGATTATTCTGGTGATAGGGTAGATGCCATAATTGCATGGTTTGTATTGTGTCTTTTAAATGCATATAATCTTTACACTCAATATTATGATTCATTATTAATTGGAAAAGGATTAATTAAAGTATCTAAGCAAATAAGAGTTGTTGGCCAAATAGTGTATCTGGTTATAGCATTATTGCTTATATTATTAGGACATGGATTGGTTGCTATTGTATCTGCACAGGCAATATCTATAGTAATTAAAAGAATACTTTCTTATAAAGTTTTCTTTACTATAGAAATGAAAAGTATGTTGAATGGGGTAAAATCTGTAAACAAAAAAAAGATAATTGGGGCAATATATCCAAATGCTGTTAAACTTGGGATCTCTTCAATTGGTGGATTACTTATTACTCAATCTGCTGTCATTATTGGTTCTACATTTTTGTCTTTGAATGATATTGCATCGTACGGAATAACAAACCAAGTAGTGCTGACAATATCTTCTTTGGCTGCAGTTTATTTTCAATCATTCATCCCTAAAATTTCTGAATATAGAATTCAATCCAACTATGATATGCTCAAGAAAAAATATATCAGTGGGTTGCTAATGATGATATTAGTGTTTCTTTTGTCAGGGGTGGCGTTTGTTCTATTTGGAGGTCCTATTTTGTCTTTTATCAAAAGTGAGACTCACCTTCTTCCTTCTTCAATGATTATTGTCTTACTCTTTTTTGCTTTTTTAGAAAAGAACAATTCACTTGCTTCTTCTTTTTTGCTTGCTAATAATGAAGTTCCATTTTATAAAGCTTCTTTCCTATCTGGAGTGGCGACCGTAATCTTATTATATTTGTCATTAGGGGTTTTCAACATGGGGTTATGGGGGCTTATATTAGCACCAGGTTTCGTTCAGATGACATATCAGTATTGGAAGTGGCCATTAATGGCTGTTAAACAATTATTTTTTAAAAATGAAAATTAAAGTATCTATTATAATCCCAATTTTTAACGCTGGTGAATATTTGTTTGGCTGTATTAACTCAGTGATCAGTCAAACGCTTAAAGACATAGAAATTATTTTTATTATAGATGCTCCCACTGATGGATCTGCCGAAGTAGCGTTATCATTTGCCAAAAAAGACAAAAGAATTAAGGTAATTATTAATGAAGTTAATAAAAACATCGGTGTTTCTCGCAATGAGGGGATTCAAGCTGCTTCAGGCGAGTATCTGGCATTTGTTGATCACGATGATTATGTGCATTTAGAAATGTATGAAACACTTTATAATAAAGCAGTTAATGAGAATAGCGACATAGTACTTGGTGCAGATATTGTTGTTAGCGACGGGGTATCCAAACATATTGATGTTGATTTTTTAAGGGGAATTCCTAATGAGAGAATAAAGGAGTTAGCACTTAGAGATCTTTTATTATGGGGTGAAAATCAACAATATACATCTAAAATTTGCAATATTCATCCCAATCTGTACAGAAGAGAATTTATTGTTAATAAAGACATTAATTTTGTTGATACAAATTTTACCTCAGCTGAGGATTATTTATTTCAATTAGAATCTATTGCACTTGCAGAGAACATTACTTTTTCTAATATTCCATTTTATTCTCACCAGCTTTATTCTAAAAGCGAAGGTTCTAATTATTCTTATAGATCTTATGGGAAAAGACTTTCTTCTCTATATGTAGAATACTCTGTATTAAAAAAGAACAATTTACTTAAAGAGTATGAAAAATATTTTTCACAGGGAGTATCAAAAGTCTATTTAACTCTTTTGATAGGAACTTTAAGATTTGGAAATGGATTAAAAGATTTTTCCCATTTGCTATTGAAAATTAAAAAAATTCAGCACTCCGAATTTGGTTGGAATATTCCTTTTAGCATGAAATCCATTCCGTGGAAAGCATATTCTTTTACTGGAAAATTAGAAAGATTTTTTTTACTAATTATATTAAAAATGTTATAAAATCAGTTATTTAATATAAATTTGTGTGAAGAGATATTAACGCTAATTAATAATACTATGAGAAATTTAATTTTATTTTTAACATTAGTTCTAATGACTTCTGCTTGTAGCCCTTTTCATCTTGAGTCTAGCCAAGTTCTCAATAAAGCGGATATGAATTCTTATAAGACATTCAAGATACAAGCAGCAGAAGGTGCCACTTTGCCTGAGGGTATGACAATGAGAGATGCTGAAAATATAGCAAATGCTATTTCTAAAGAGCTTTTAGATAGAGGATATACTGCTGTACAATCAAATCCAGATATGATTGTTTATTTAGCCTTGTCTGTCAAAACGATTATCTCTACAAAAGACGCGATTCCTAACAGATATGGATATAATTATTTTCCTGTACGAGGTTCTTATATACATAATTACTACTCAGATGCTAAAATTATTTCTGATATATCAGATCAAGGAATGTTAATGATGGATATTGTGGACTCTGCAAGAAATATTCATATTTTCTGTTCAGAGGTTAGTTCGTTAGCGGAAGGGCAAAATATTAGAGACCTTGAAAAAATAGCTGAAGCGGCAAGTGTGTTATTTTCAAAATTCCCCCTATTGCCATTAAAGAAGTAATGAAGTAGAGTGTTAAACAAAAAAAACGGCTGAGTATTTCAGCCGTTTTTTTGTTTAATATTCAAAAGATTAGCAAATAGCCTTATATTCTTCAGCAGAAAGTAAGCCATTAACTTCACTAGGGTTTGAAAGTTTTATTTTAACCATCCATCCTTTTCCATAAGGGTCAGTATTTACTGTCTCAGGTGCAGATTCAAGGTCTGAATTAAATTCAATGATTTCTCCAGAAACAGGCATTAATGCGTCTGCTACTGTTTTAACAGCTTCAATAGCTCCAAATACTTCGCCTTGGTTTAAAGTTTCACCTTCTGTTTGAATGTCAACAAATACTATATCACCAAGTTGATCTTGTGCAAAATCAGTAATACCTACAAGAGCGATGTCTCCATCTACTTTCACCCATTCGTGGTCTTTTGAGTACTTTAAATTATTAGGAATATTCATAAATTTATTTTTTAATTGTTATTAATGTGCGCACAAATGTATGAAAAAATATTAAATCATAATAGCTTGAGGGCTTTCTTAATGATAATTTCTAATTGGAGATTCTGCTCTTTCTTTAAAATGCTATCGACTACCTTTTCCACAGCTATTTTATTAAATCCCAATAGGACAAGTGCTGTACATGCTTCTGATCTGAATTGATTGTCGCAGGTTCCTGGAATAGTGCAAGATGAGTCTGATTTACCAATTTTGCTTTTCAATTCTATGATTACTTTTTGAGCAGTTTTTAGCCCAATTCCCTTGACACTTTTTATTTTATTAACATCAGAGGTAAGAATGGCATTTCTAACTTCATCTGTAGTCAATGAAGATAACATCATTCGGGCACTATTTGGCCCTATTCCTGATACAGATATAAGCTGAATAAAAATGGTCCTTTCATCTTTGTCATAAAAACCAAATAGGGTTTCTTCATCTTCTCTTATGTGGTGGTAGATGTATAATTTTACAATTTTATCAGATTTTATTTTATCATAAGTTTGTAGAGAGATTAACACTGCGTAACCAATTCCATTACACTCTATAACCATTTGTGTAGGGGTAATTTCCTCAATACTTCCTTTTATATAATCAAACATATTTCTAATCTTATTGTGCAAATTTAATTACTTTTGTAGATATTTAAGTAAAGATGGAACAATTAAATAAAATAAGAGAGCAAGTGCCAATTTTGACACATGCTGTAAATGGAAAAACGCTTGTTTACTTTGACAATGCTGCTACTTCTCAAAGGCCGAGTAGTGTTATATCTCTTATAAATGATATGAACATGGGGATAAATGCAAATGTTCATAGAGCAGTGCATAAACTAAGCGCAGATGCTACATTCTTATATGAGAATGGAAGAGAGCAGGTTAGATCCTTTATTAATGCAAAAAAAAGGGAAGAAATAATTTTCACTTCGGGGACAACAGCTTCAATTAATTTAGTAGCTAATTCATTCGGTGAGAAATACTTAAAGGAAGGAGATGTTGTACTACTTTCTGAGGCAGAGCACCATTCGAATCTTGTTCCATGGCAACTTATATGTGAAAAGAAAGGGGCTATTATTAAATATATCCCAATCAAAGAGGATGGTAGATGGGATTTAACCACTATAGATTATTTATTGTCGGATAAAGTCAAAATGGTAGCTGTTTCTCATATTTCTAATTTGTTAGGTTTAATAAACCCTATAGAAATCATTATTGAGAAAGCTCATCAAATTGGAGCTCAGGTCTTGATAGATGGTGCCCAGGGTATTGTTCATGAAGATGTTGATGTACAAAAGCTTGATTGTGACTATTATGCGTTTTCAGGACATAAAATCTATGCAGCTACTGGAACAGGTGTTTTGTACGGAAAAGAAAAATTACTGGAGGAGCTTCCCCCTTGGATGGGTGGTGGAGACATGGTTAATACCGTTACATACAAAAAGACAACTTACGCTGACTTGCCGTTGAAATTTGAAGCTGGCACCCCTAATTTTGTGGGGGCAGCAACTTTTGCACCAGCACTGCAATTTGCACTTCAATTAAAAGACCCTATTATAACGGATAATGAGCATAAAATGCTAAATTACTTAAATGAAAAATTAAACTCTATTGAAGGGCTACACATATATGGAAATGGTGCAGCTAAAATTCCATTATTTTCATTTGTAGTAGATGATGTCCATCATAGCGATATTGCTACTTTACTTGACAAAATGGGTGTTGCTGTTCGTTCAGGCTATATGTGTGTTGAACCGTTGATAAATAAATTAGGAAAAACAGGAATGGTGAGGGCTTCTCTATTGAGATATAATACCTTAGAAGAATGTAAAATATTTATTGAGTCTCTTAATAAAGCAATTTCAATGTTAAGATAATAATTTAGATATGACTATACAAGATACCGAAAATCAAATAATTGAAGAATTTGAAATTTTTTCAGATTGGATGGATAAATATGAATATCTCATAGAATTGGGTAGGTCTTTACCAATCATAGATGAAAAGCAAAAAAATGACAGCAACCTTATAAAAGGGTGTCAGTCAAGAGTCTGGTTAAATTCAGAGTATAAAGATGGCAAATTGTATTTCTCAGCAGACAGTGATGCCATCATAACAAAAGGAATTATCTCTCTTTTAATTAAAGTATTTAACGGACGCACACCTAATGAGATATTAAGTTCTGATTTCTCTTTTGTAGATAAAATAGGACTAAAAGACAACCTCTCTCCAACGAGAGCTAATGGACTATTATCTATGATAAAGCAAATAGAGTCATACGCGTTAGCATACTCAATAAAAAATTAATATGGATAAAAAGAATACAGTAAAAAGAGATATTGTAAGGGCCTTGAAACAAGTATATGACCCTGAAATTCCTGTAAATATATATGATTTGGGTCTTGTTTATGCTATTGACCTTGATGATGAGTTCAAAGCTTCAATTAAAATGACACTCACTGCACCAAACTGTCCTATGGCAGATGAATTGATCGAAAATGTCAATGATGCGGTTCGAATGACACCTGGAGTAGAAGATGTGACGATAGACATTGTTTTTGAACCCCCTTGGGATAAAAGCAGAATGAGTGAAGAGGCCCTATTAGAATTGGGACTTCTTTGATTTGTATATTTGGTTTATTATGCAACACCGTGTTTATCTCCTTCTTGGAACAAATTTGGGCAATAAGGAACTTAATCTTAAAACTGCAACCTCTCTTTTAGTTACAGAGTTAGCTCCTTATCTTTTTTCTGATGTCAACAAATCCTCAATTCTTGAAAGTGAACCATGGGGATTTATATCTGCTGATAGTTTTTTAAATCAAGCTATTTCATTTGTTACAAGTGTCACACCTCAACAATTACTTCAAGTGTGTAAATATGTGGAAAAAAAAATGGGGAGGGTTGATGAACCCTTGTTTGATGATAACGGAGAGAGGATTTATCGTTCGAGGATAATTGATATAGATATATTACTATTCGGGGACCTCAAAATTGAGACCCCCGATTTAATAATACCCCATCCAAGGTTGTATGAGAGGGAATTTGCTTTAATTCCCCTTAGAGAAATCCAAGAATTGTAGAAATTCTTCTATTGAAGATTTCCCTATTGGGCCTGAAATAGTGTTTTCGTTGCTATCAATTACTACATATAGAGGCTGAGCAACTGAAGAGAACTTTTCAGTTTGGTATTTTCTAATTCTTTTGCCAAGTGTTTTTTCCTCTGCATCTGGTGTTTTATCGTCAACATATAGATTGGCAACAACATATTTTTCAGCAAGAATATTGACTACATTTTCCTCGTTCAATACTGTAGATTCCATTAATTTACATACTCCACATGTATGAGATTTGAAATATAAGAAAATGGGTTTTCCACTAGCTTTAGATGCAGAAATAGCTTCATCTATAGATTTATAACTTTTAATTGATGAATACTTGCCAGTGGCAACTTCTGAGGATGAAGAAGAGGAAGTGGGCCCAGAAGAAATGAAAGAAGTAGTTTCATCCATAGGAGGAAGGAGCCCTGCAAATGATTTTAGTGGAGCACCGAACAACCCTGTGGTGAGATAGACGCTAAATGATAACATTACCGTTGCAGCAACAATTCTTCCCCACCCCAGCGATTTAACCTCAGAGTCGTGATTTGTTCTAATAATACCAAAGAAATAGAGTGCCAATAGGATTGAAAGAGCTATCCAAGAAGATAGGAAACCAACTCTTGTGATAATTCCCCATCCGAAGTAAGCGTCCACATTATATAAGAATTTTACTGCAAATGCGAGTAAAACAACGGCGAATACAACTTTAACTACATTTAGCCATCCCCCCGATTTTGGCATCTTCTTCATTACACTTGGAAAGAATGAGAAGAGTACAAATGGAAGGGAAAATGCTAATCCGAAAACAGCCATTCCAAGTATAGGTTTGAGAGTTACCCCACCTACAACTGCGGCAGCAAGTATTGACCCAACGAATGGGCCTGTGCAAGAGAATGAAACAATGACCATTGCGAATGCAACGAAGAAAGCTGCAATGAATCCCCCTTTGTCTGCCTGTTTATCTGCCTTGTTGGCCAATCCTGAAGGGAGGGTTATTTCAAATGCTCCAAGAAAAGATACTGCAAATACAAGGAATAAGATTGCAAATAGCAGGTTGGGTATCCAGTGTGTGCCAAGTGCATCGGTTGCAGAGGTGCTTTGAAATAGGGAGACAATTAATCCGAGGGCTGTGTATATAAGTGTAACAGATAATCCGAAGATTAGCCCCTTCATTATCCCTGTTTTTTTATTGCTTCCACCGATAAGAAATCCCACGGTCATTGGTATCATCGGGAATACGCAAGGGGTGATTACCCCTCCGAGGCCAGCAGCAAAGGCAATTAAGAGAAATAATAGCAAGGACTGTTCCCCTGCCTCTTTTTCTCCAGAATTTGATAATGGCTTTGTTTCAACTACTTGGGCATTTGCTTTGACATCTATTGAGATTGGCTCTTCGAGGCCGATGCATTCTTGTTTCCCATCACATGATTGAAAATTTAGGGTCCCTTTCACTGTAAAGTCAGTATCAGATGATGGTTTTATGATTTGTCGAAACTTAGCACTCCCTTTTAATATATAAACATCAAGTCCAAACATCTCGTCGAATTTCTTTTTGGAAGGTGTTATCTCCTCTAATGTACCAATAGCTTCGAACGAATCAGATTGTTCTGATGCAAATGATGTGGGCAGAGGACCAAATTCTACCTCTTTAACTCCGTAAATGTACCACCCATCATTAATGTCAATATTGAATAGTAATTCTACATTTCCATCACTTAATTTGTTAAAAGAAGTATTAACTGTAGCGACGTTTTGTGCAAAAGCAATATTGGCAAATAAAAGAAGTGATGCGATAGTTGTGATTGTGGAATAAAAAATTTTTGTCATATTTCAATAACTCATAAATAATTGAGGAGCAAAAGTATTAATTATTTACTATTTTTGCATGATTTAATAAGAAATTAAGATGACACAAGACGAATTATTTAAAAATTTGATTTCTCATGCTAAAGAGTATGGTTTTATTTTTCCTTCTAGTGATATATATGATGGCTTGAGTGCAGTGTATGATTATGGACAGATGGGAGTAGAAATGAAAAACAATATTAAAAAATATTGGTGGGAATCAATGGTAAGAATGAATGAAAATATAGTCGGCATTGATTCTGCTATTTTTATGCATCCAAGAATATGGGAAGCCTCTGGACATGTGGGTGCTTTTAATGATCCTCTCATAGATAATAAAGATTCTAAAAAAAGATATCGTGCGGATGTCCTTTTAGAGGATTATATTGCAAAAATAGATGAGAAGATAGAAAAAGAGGTGGTGAAAGGTATCAAGAAATTCGGTGACGCATTCAATGAGGAACAATTTAGAGCAACAAATCCAAATGTGCTGAGAAATGTGGAAAAAAGAGAAAAAGTGAGGGAGAAAATGGTAGATGCACTAACGAAAAATGATTTAAAAGCACTTAAGGATTTAATAATTGAGTGTGAAATAGCTTGCCCAATTTCAGGTACTAAAAATTGGACAGATGTACGACAATTCAATTTAATGTTTAGTACACAACTTGGCAATGTCTCTGATGAAACGGGAATTATATATCTTCGTCCCGAGACAGCCCAAGGTATTTTTGTGAATTTTTTAAATGTTCAAAAGACAGGTAGGATGAGAATCCCCTTCGGGATAGCTCAAATAGGGAAGGCCTTTAGAAATGAAATTGTGGCTCGACAATTTATTTTCAGGATGAGAGAATTCGAGCAGATGGAAATGCAGTTTTTCGTAAGACCAGGCGATGAAATGAATTGGTTTGCTAAATGGAAAGAGACGAGACTGAATTGGCATAAGGCGCTAGGCCTTGGAGATGATAAATATCGTTACCATGATCACGATAAACTTGCACATTATGCAAATGCTGCTACTGATATAGAATTTGATTTTCCTTTTGGATTTAAAGAACTAGAAGGAATCCATTCAAGGACAGATTTTGATTTGAGCAATCATCAAAAATTCTCAGGCAGAAAAATTCAATACTTTGATCCTGAAACTAACGAGAGTTACGTTCCATATGTTGTGGAAACATCTATAGGTCTTGATAGGACATTCCTTGCAATATTTTCTGCCTCATATTGTGAAGAAAAATTAGATAATGGTGAAGATAGAGTTGTTTTAAAATTGCCAGCTCCACTTGCCCCTGTCAAAGTAGCAGTCTTACCATTGGTTAAAAAAGATGGTTTACCAGAGATTTCAAGAAAAGTAATGAATTCTTTGAAGATGGATTTTAATTGCCAATATGATGAAAAAGATAGTATTGGTAAACGATATCGCCGTCAAGATGCGATTGGCACTCCTATTTGTGTAACAATTGATCACCAATCTGTAGAGGATAATACAGTCACACTAAGAGACAGAGATACTATGATACAGGAAAGAGTGTCAATAGATTCTTTATACAATATAGTGAATGACAGAGTATCTTATAACAATTTATATAAGAAACTTTAAATTTATAAAAATGGATATTTCAGTGAATTATATGGGATTACAATTAAGAAGTCCCATCATTGCAGCAAGTTCTGCATTAACGTCTAATGTCAAAATAGTTCAGACGATGGAAAGAGCTGGAGTCGGTGCTATTGTTGTTAAATCTCTTTTTGAGGAACAGATAAACAATGAAGCTGAATTTATCATCGAATCAAGTCATGATTATCCAGAGATGGAAGATTATATTCATAATTATTTAAAGGGTAATTCGATAAATGAGTATATTAAAAATTTACGCGACTTAAAGAGTGCAGTTTCTGTTCCTATCATTGCAAGTGTGAATTGTTTCTCCTTTGGTAATTGGATATCATTTGCAAAAGAGATTGAGAATTCTGGTGTAGATGCGATAGAGATTAATATTTTCGATATGCCATTTACAATTAATCGTTCTTCAGAAGAGATCGAAAAAGAATATTTAACAGTGGTCGAAGGGATTAAGAAATCGCTAAAAATCCCAATTTCGGTAAAAATCGGAGATCACTTCACGAATATTCCTTCATTTGTTCATCGTCTTAAAGGGTATGGAGCAAGTGCTGTGACAATGTTTAATAAATTCTATACTCCTGATATTGATGTACAACATCGTAAATTAGCATCGCCAGTCCCATTCTCAAATGATAGCGATTACTTATCTGGGATAAGATGGACAGCCATAGTCTCTTCACTAGTAAAAAATATAGATATTTCTGCATCTACTGGAATTCATACTCCAGAAGTCTCCGTTAAACAAATTCTATCTGGAGCAAAAACAATACAGTTGTGCTCCGTTTTATATCAGAACGGGATAGAAGTCATCTCAGATTTTAATAAATATATATCATCTTATCTTGAAAAAGGCAATTTCCAGAGTGTCGAGCAGATGAGAGGATTACTTAATTATTCTAACGTGAAAGATCCTGCAAAGTACGAGAGAGTGCAGTTTCTGAAATCATTTGGTGGACATAGATAGTCATTATATTGAAAGAGCTATAAAAAAACCAACTATCTGTAGTTATAGATAGTTGGTTTTTTTGTCGGGGTACTCCGACTCGAACGGAGGACCCCCTGCTCCCAAAGCAGGTGCGCTAGCCAACTGCGCCACACCCCGATTTGAATTGTGTGCAAATATATTACACTATTTTAAATTTACCAAAATAATTACATATATTTGTGAATTACTATATTTTTTTGTTTATGGATGGCAGAGAATATAAATTGATATTAGCATTGCCTCTTTTGTTTCTTCTCTTTTTTTTAACCCCCCTAAAAGCGAATGTTAAAGAGAGCGATAATAGGGAGATCATTTTATTGATTTCTTCTTACGACCCTACTTCTCTACGTATTAGCAATTTTTTCAATGATTTTCAGGATGCTTCGATTCAAGATGGTGATAAATATGCGATTTTATTTGAGTCTCTTTATTGCCAAGATGTTTCTGAATGTGATGAATGGCCGCTAAGATTGACAAGTGTACTTGATAAATATAAAAACAACAATTTAAAGGCAATCGTTTTTATAGGTCAAGAGGCGTGGGCCTCGTATAATATGCTTGAGGATGTAAATCTTAATATTCCTATTTTCGTTGCTTTTGCTGGTGAAAAAGGTATTTCATTGATCAACGGTGATTATTCATACGATCACCCTCCCCTTGTTCAAAACTTTGTTGACTCATTAAAGGCAAAGAATATTCATGTAGGAGGTCAATTCTTTAATCTTGATATAAGTAAGAATATTGAAATTATCAAAACAATGTTTTCTTCTGTGACAAACATTGCTTTAATCACAGACAATTCATATGGTGGCATTGTACTAAAGGCTATGGTTATTGAGGCCTTTAAGCACTATCCAGAATATAATTTGATTTTCATTGACGGACAAAAACATTCTCAGGAAGAGGCTCAAAAAATAGTTAGAGAGCTACCAGAGGGAACAGCAATTTTAGTAGGGACTTGGCTCATAGACAAAAAGGGTGCTTTTTTCTCTAAATCCAATCTCGCCTATTTGTTAAAAGAAAATAATGATATTCCAGCCTTTTCCCTTAGTGGAGGGGGACTAGGTGTTGAAGATTGTTCATTGGTAGGTGGGTATTTCCCAGTCTATAAATATGATGCAAAGATTCTATATCAACAGCTAATAAGAGCTGAAAAAAGGGCAACTCCTATCAAAGTCATATTGAAGAGTCAATATACTTTTGATAACGATGTCCTTATCAAATTTGGAATAAAAAAAGACTATCTTCCAAGAGGAAGTGTAGTGATTAGCAGTTTTGATGAGAAGATAAAGAATTTTAGAAAGGTCATTTATGCTACATCTATTATTGCGCTGGCATTCATTTGTTTCTCTGTTTTTACATTGTTGATGTATAGAAATAACAGAAAGCTTAAAAATATTTTAGAAAAGAAGAACAAAGACCTCATATTAGCTAGGGATGGAGCAATTGCGTCAGAAAAGGCTAAGTCTTCATTTCTTGCGAATATGTCTCACGAAATAAGAACGCCACTGAATGCTATTATAGGATTCTCTTCACTGATGTCTGAGGAAGATACAACACCTGAGGAACGACTTGAGTATAAATCAATAATTGAACAAAACTCAAGGTCACTCTTAAAATTAGTAAATGATATTTTGGATATTTCAAGATTAGAATCAGGAAAGATTAAATTTTCGATGGAAGAGATAGACATTGTTAGTTTATGTAAAAAAGCAGTTGATTCTTTTAGGCCTTCAATTAAACATGGAGTAGAAGTAAGATTTATTTCTACAAAAGACAAGTTTGTTATTGTTACAGACCAGTATAGACTTCTTCAAATAATTAACAATTTTCTAAATAACGCTAATAAGTTTACTGATAGTGGTTATATTGAACTTTCTTTGAATATATGTACGGAACAGAATATGTTACAGTATATTGTCACTGATACTGGGTGTGGTATTCCAAAAGAGAATAGGGATAAGATATTCAAAAGATTTGAAAAATTTAGTGCAAATCAAACTGGCTTTGGACTAGGTCTTGCTATTGCATCACAACTTGCAAAAAGTGTAAATGGAAAGGTTTTCTTAGATGAAGAATACAATTTAGGAACTAGAATTATTTATGAACGTCCAATAAAAATAGAATTAGAATTATGAGAAAATATTATGTTATTATTTGTTTATTATTGACATTATATTCATGTATAAGAATTAATCCTAGTAATAAGCCAGGGATCAAAGATGAAAATGAGTATTTTGATTTCAATACAACAGAAAAGATATATTTATCATTAGACTATGGTTTTGATAACTATAGTTTTCTTTTTGACGTGTATGCAGAGAATCCCTTGGATCAAAACCTAATGATGAAAGAATCAGTGAAACCTATTTTTAGAGCTTTCACTGATGATAATTCATCATTTGTAGGCACTATTGAAGTATCATTAAAAAGTGAAAAATTGTACATCTGCTCTGAAGCCATAGGAGTACCATTTTTAACAGAGATACAGATAATAGGAGACAAAGCCTCATACGTGCAAGAAATAAATCGAACGGAGAAGATACAACCTTCAACATTGGATGCAGAATCTCCAATTGGGAATAATAAAAGAGTTATTGATGCAGGAGGAAAACTCTTTGCACTATATAACCAATATCAACCAGAAGGAGGTGCCTATCCATGGATGGCTACTAACTCTAATGTCCTATCTATTTATTCGCAGTTAAACAAAAATGATAAAATTTCGCAAAATAGTACAATTGTTCAGTTATTTAGCAGGTTAAATCAAGTGTTAAACTATAATAACAATGAGAATTTAGTTCAATTAGAAGAGTATTCCAATATCAAACTGAAAAAAGAAACACAGTTGGATTTTATCTTTTTACAAACCTCAAGTACATTTCATAATGTCATAGGGTATTACTATTATAAAACAGGTACTAATCCAACACCAGAAGATATTAAAGCTTTCCCAAAATTTATTATACATCCAAGGGTTATAAGCACAAGACCTGGAGCTATTATCAAAACACGTCTTCAATTTTTCGGGGACGATGGAATGAGCGAGACAGGGACTGATGTTTTCCCAAATAACTATACTATTGGTTTCGTAATGATACCGTCGATATTAATTAACGATTCTGGAGTTCAGATTAATTCTCCAATAGAAGATATAGAGAGATTGATTAAAGGAGCTTATGTTGAGAAAAAACGAGCAATCTATACGAACAAAAGTGCAAACAAGAATGGGAGAGATGGAGTAGTTGTCCTTAACGACAAAGTGTCAGGTAAATTGGTTTATTGTATGGAAGATAGAGTGGAAATAGCTCCACATAGTGAAATATTTAATTATAGAGATATGATTTTCTATATAGATAGCAAGGTACAAGATGCTATCGAAATAGATTCAAATCTTAAAACAACAGATCCAAATGAGAACCAAGTTGAGACACTATATTCTGATATAACATATGGAACATATGCTTTTGAGGATCAATGGCCAACAGGTGGGGATTACGATATGAACGATGTTGTTGTAGAGTATGAAACTGAAATATTTTTTAATTCGGCTAATAAAATAAAAAAAATAGTAGATAAAATTAAAGCAGTTCATGATGGAGCTTCAACAGTAGATGCATTTGGATATGTAATCGAAGGGGAATTAGGGACAGTTGACATGGCCAATTCTACTATAATTCATAGAGAAGAAGAAAATCAATTTATACTTTTTGATAATATAAATAATGCAATTGGAAATGAGTATAAGTTAACTAGGAATTTTACAAGTAACGAACCAATAAAAAACACATATATAAGAAATTATAATCCATTTGTAGTACCTGGCTATCAGAAAGGTCTGAAAAATAGATGTGAGGTACATCTCCCTAAAACATCAGCAACCTCATGGATCAATCCATCATTTATTGGGTTAAATGAGGATGCATATTATGTTCGAAAAGATGGGAAGTACCCGTTTGCAATCAACTTGCAATTTATAAAAAACTTTGTAGTAGTGAGTGAATACAAGTGTATTGGTTCCCCAGGCGAATATCCAGAATTTAATTCTTGGGTAGATTCCTTCGGTAAAACAAATCAGGATTGGTACAATAGAAAAGAATAATTTTAAGAATCTGACTTTGTCCATCTAAATATTATAAATACTACTTATTTTCATTGGACATTTAATGGTGC
Organism: uncultured Muribaculaceae bacterium; assembly: GCA_964607675.1. Classification (GTDB taxonomy): domain Bacteria; phylum Bacteroidota; class Bacteroidia; order Bacteroidales; family UBA932; genus CAZSLC01. The sequence goes on along the minus strand of CAZSLC010000005.1, from coordinate 843 downwards.
GATTGTTTTGACAAATATAAAATGGTATGGAGAATTGTTAATGGGGTGAGTAGTAGTCATATTGTCCAAAACGTGGTGACGTCAATGTTTCAGTGTGTTTTGTAAACTCAATGCTGGGGTAATACGCAAGGCCATTCCAAGAAAACGCACTCTTAAGGGCCTATTCTTTGAAATAGCCAGGTGATTCGGGAATTAATTGTTGTGCTATTCGAAAAATGTACCTCTGTGAGTCCGATTCTTTAGAATAGCCAGGTGACTTAGCTAAAAATGCGATGATAATTGCAAATCTCAAGCTACTTTCACTCTTGCTCGCTTTCTTACTCGCTTTATTTCAGCTCACTACTCCCAGTTCAGGTGCTCCATTTAGCGCACCCGTCAACTACGTAATATGTTGAGTCACAATAATAAGCGTTCATAAAACTTCTACTATCAAATATGTCAGTCAGCCAAATTCATCAATTACAACGCTCTTTGGCACGGGTGCTCCATTTTGCGCACCCGTCAACAATGTAACTCATTGATTTATAAAGATAAACGTTTGCAAATTCATTACTTCTACAACACATAATCCAAAGCACTCCGCCATATAGCAAACGGCCATATCACAAAATTTCTCAATACAATCTGCGACACGTCATCTGTTACTTCTTCATCCAAAACTTCTTCATCCACAACTTCACCATATACAAAACATCATCCATGAACATCCACAACACACGACGATATTTCTGACCAAAACTAACATACAAGCATCTCATTCACAGGGCTATACCCTCGCCACGGGTGCTCCAATTTGCGCACCCGTCGATTACGTAACTCATTGATTAGCAAAGATAAACGTTT
>CAZSLC010000004.1:0-102645 GCA_964607675.1 uncultured Muribaculaceae bacterium | reverse complement strand
GAAAATACAAACTTTAAAATATATATAAAGAAAATGAAAAAAGGACCTATTTCTGAGTTTATAACTCATCATTATCGTCACTTCAATTCGGCTACACTTATTGATGCAGCTAAAGCATATGACGAACACATTAACAAAGGTGGAAAGATGATGCTTGCAATGGCAGGTGCAATGAGTACAGCTGAACTTGGATTGTCTTTGGCCGAAATGATTCGTCGCGACAAAATCAGCATCGTATCATGCTCTGCAAACAATCTTGAAGAAGACATTATGAATCTTGTAGCACACTCTCATTACAAGAGAGTTCCCAATTACAGAGATCTAACTCCAGAACAAGAAAAGGAGCTTCTTGATTCTCACATGAATAGGGTGACTGATACTTGTATTCCTGAAGAAGAGGCATTCAGAAGATTGGAGAGGCATTTGGTGGATATTTGGGGAGAAATGAAGGCAAAAGGTGAGAGATTGTTCCCTTGGGAAGTTATCTACAAGCTTATCAGGAGCGGAGTCCTCGAGCAATACTATGAAATTGATCCGAAGGATAGTTGGGTGTTAGCAGCATGTGAAAAAAATATTCCAATTGTTGTCCCTGCATGGGAAGACTGCACTACTGCAAACATTTTCACAGCGCACTGTATCCGAGGAGAGTTCCAACCAAGTATGATTAAAAACGGTGTTGAGACCATGATTTTCCTCACCGAATGGTATAGGGCAAACTCTGGTGGAGAAGGGGTAGGATTCTTCCAAATCGGAGGAGGGACTGCTGCAGACTTCGCAATCTGCGTTGTTCCAATGATGGCACAGGATCTTGAATGGCACGATGTTCCCCTATGGGCATATTTCTGCCAAATTTCCGACTCAACCACTTCTTATGGATCATATTCAGGGGCAGTTCCAAACGAAAAAATCACTTGGGGCAAATTAGACATTGACACCCCACGATTTGTAGTAGAATCAGATGCCACAATAGTAGCACCTTTAATGTTTGCATATATTCTTGGTTGGTAATGCTATTGATGCTCCTTCCTCAATAAATCCAATATTGTTTTAACAGGATTAAAAGTAATTAAAGGAGTCTCAACAAAAATAGTGTTCCAATTACTCATAGAGCCATTCCAAAGCCCAGGAAGTTCCTGGGCTTTTAATTTGCGTCCTTGGTAAGATTTGGAACTGATAAAACCAGTAGATTCATCAACATATTTATTTAGATCAAATTTTTCCCCTTTATAGTTAGTGGTAGAACAAACAATATCAACAGGATTGAAGTGTGTTGCAACTGAAAGAAGATTTGCTGTTTCAGTGAGAGTGTGATCTAATTGTGCAGATTCAAGGATTTGAAGAGAGGTAGATCCGTCACCGTCATAAACTATAAATGGTCCACCTCCAGGCTCTCCCTCATTCTTAACCATTCCACACACCCTGATAGGTCTGTTCAATTTAGCATGGAGATAAAGTGGGAGAAGCTCCTGAGGGATTTTCGGAATGGTTATAGAAAATGTCTCATCCAAAAATGAGATGATATCACTATTTAATTTTTCAGATGGAGAATTTGATACATTTTGCTTGTCCAGCTCTTCAAGATAATGATCTACCCTCTCTTTAGCTCTAATCAAAACCCCAGATATGATCTGTTTCCACCTCACCGTCTCATTGATATATTTTTGATTGACAACATTGTCAATGTTTTTCAAAAAAATAATGTCACCATCTATAGCGTTCAAATTGTGCAACAATGCGCCATGTCCGCCAGGTCTGAATAGCGGAGTTCCATCATCTTTCAAAAATGGGGTATTATCCTCATTCACAGCTATTATATCTGTTGATGGATCTTGTTCCGAAAAGGAAATTTCATATTTGCATTTAAATCTTTTTTGATATTTATCTTGTACCGAAATAAGAATCTTCTTGAATGAATCTAAATGCTCAGGGGAAACAGTAAAATGAATATTCACAATATCACCACTGCAAATGGCATACATGGCCCCCTCTACGAGATGCTCTTCAAATGCAGTGCGCACTTCATCTTCATAGCGATGAAATTGAATACATCCTTTTGGAAGGGATCCATAATTAAGGCCAGTCTCATCAAGTACTTTATTTAAAATCTCCAGTTGGGGAAGATCTCTAAAGCTTGAATCATAAAACGGGAACTTATGTATAGAATTAATGAACATGAGAGCTGGAGAATCAGATCGAAGCCTCTCACCCCTCTCCAATATTTCTCTCCCCTCAAAGAGATCCTTGAACATTCTCGAAGCAGCTCCTGAAGCTGGAACAAATTTAACAATTTTATGCTTCTTCGCGAAGGATAGATATTTTTCAATTACCTCATTTTGAGAGGACTCATCCAATAGCAATATCCCTTTTGATGGGGTAGCAGGGGCAATTACATCCAAGAAAGGGAATCCTCTCTTGTAATAGTCAATTTGTTTTTGAACTAATTTATCCATGGTGATATGTAAATTCTCTTCTGTATTTATATTCAGAACGTATTTTTTCAAAATTAAGGGGATTGTTTCTCAATTGTAAATCTAACTGAAATATTGGAAATAATTTCAAAAATCTTTCAGCAAGATTATCAATATCGTACTCTGCGTCCAATTCGATCGCAGGGGTTGGAGACATTGCAGGAGAAAAATCATAAAGTTGACTGATTCTAAAATACTCAGCAAATGATCTGACAATCATCTTTGTTCCATTTATTTTCCCTTCATAGGAATACCCTGCAATATGGGGGGTTGCTATATCTGATTTATTGATAAGTTCCTCTGAAATGTTACTTGGCTCTCCATTCCAGACATCGAGTATCAATGCTTTGAGGTCCGCTGCCAACAGGGCTCCATCCTCCACCACCTCTCCCCTTGAGGCGTTGATGAAAATTGTATTTCTCTTCATTTTTGAAAAAAAATGGGAATTTGCTAAATGAAATGTTGTCTCATCAAGGGGAACATGGCAAGTAATGATATCGCTGTGCGTCAACAAATAATCAATGGAACAATAGGAACTTGAATCTCCACCCAACGCTGCTTTAGGTGGGTCATTTCTGAGCACTCTGAATCCCAATTTTTCCCCCAAATTGGCAACTCTGCCACCTGTGTTTCCTACCCCTATTACACCAATTGTTTTATTTTTTAAATCAATCTCTTTTTTCTGTGCAACGGCGAACAACGAAGTAAAAACATACTGCATCACTCCACCAGCGTTGCACCCAGGGGCATTTGAAAAATTAATTGATTTTTTCTTCAAATAGGGCAAATCTATATGATCAGTACCGATAGTTGCCGAGGCAATAAAACGAACATTTGTCCCTTCAAGCAACTCCTTATCGCATCTTGTCCTTGTCCTGACGAGAATAGCATCGGCATCAGATATCTCTTTATTTGTGATCTCTTTTCCCTTAAGATATTTCACTTCACAATAAGGCTCAAGTACACCCTTCAAAAAGGGAATATCAATATCAGCCACTACTCTCATTTCAATACTATTTTTTTTATCTTATCAGAACCAAGTTGTTTATTCATCGAGTTCTTAATATTATCTAATTGAAAATAGAGGCGATTACGTACAAGGGAGGAAGAAATAGTACAAAAAAGAATTCCATCTTTAAAAAATTTATTTGTAGTTGATTGAGCCACGTCATTTCCGACATTGTCGTTCCACGCTTGAAAGAGATCTAACAAATCAAGTCGATATTGTAATCCACTACTTGAAAGGATTTTTTCTATAAGGACCCCTATTTGATTTTCGTTTTCTCTCTCCATAATCTAATGTTCCTCATGTGTTATAGCTCCATCTTTGACAACAAAAAAAGCACTTTGATCAAATGGATAAAGAACACTTCTTACCCTTTCTCTATCACTATCAGTTATAAATATTTGTCCAAAATTATCACTTGAAACCAATTCCATTAAATACTTCACCCTTTTCAGATCAAGTTTGTCAAAAAGATCGTCAAGGAGAAGAATTGGTGAAACTCCCATTATCTTTTTTGTCAATGCAAATTGAGCAAGTTTAAGGGATATTAAGAAGCTTTTCTGCTGCCCCTGCGAGGCACACTTTTTCATCAGATGAGAATCCATCATAAAATTTATGTCATCTCTCTGAATACCTACGGTCGTATATTTGAACATAACATCCCTCTGATAATATTTATTTAACAAATCTGACATTGAATTTCTTTTTAGGTCAGAGACATACTCCATCGAGACACTCTCTCTGTTTCCCGATATCGGGGAGTAGTAATCCATCACACTTTCATTTAGCAGTTCAACAAGGTGTGAGCGTTTCTCATAGATATATTGTGCGTAAATAGAGAGTTGGTCAGAGATAACTGTTATTAAATTAGTGTCAATACTTTCCTTTTTTAGCAAAGAATTTCTTTGAGCGAGAAGTCTGTTATAAGATTGCAGTTTTTTTAAATACTCGCTATCTATCTGAGACAAAATGAAGTTTAAAAACCTTCTTCTCTCCTCCCCTGTGCTATTTATCAAATTGATATCTGAGGGGGATACAATAACAATTGGTATTAGTCCTATATGTTGTGAAAATTTGGAATAATTCTTTCCATTTCTTTTCACCACTTTTTTCCCATTTATCTCTAACGATATAGCTATAGAGTCTTCTGTGTCATCTTCGCAAAGGGAATATGAACCAAACAGAGTCGCTTTTAAACTGTCATGTTTAACTACATATTGATCAGTAGTAAGAAAAAAGCTCTTTGTCATTGAGAGATAATATATTGCATCTAACAAATTAGTCTTTCCAACGCCATTGTCACCATAAATAGAGTTGATTTTGGGAGAGAACTTTAAATCTGTTGAAGATATATTTTTAAAATCAGTTAGTATTATCCTCTTGAGAAACATTTTGTTAATAATTTATTACAAATGTAACTAAAAATTTGGCTATGTATCGTTTGTTTTTGTTATCTTTGCGCCCTAAAATCAAGTAATGAAATAAATATCAATACTATAATGGCACAAAAATCTAAAAATCAAAACATGGAACGTAACCAATCTGTTGGGGAAGCCGTTTCAAAAGTTGAACTTTTTTTTAAAAACAACACTAAAAAATTAATTATTGCTACAAGTGCAGTTTTGGTAGCAGCACTGCTAATTGTTGCATATTTTCTTTTCATTGTTAGACCACAGAAAAAGGAAGCTGTCAATCAAATGTTTGTTGCTGAGCAATTTTTCCGCGCTGGCAATTATGAGACTGCGTTGAATGGTGACGGGAATGCCTTAGGATTTACCCAAATTATTGATGAATATGGCAATAAAGCTGGTCAATCAGTATATTTCTATGCTGGAATTTGCGAACTTCAACTTGGCAATGGCCAAAAAGCTATTGATTATCTAAAAAAATACGACACAAAAGATGTTATCCTAATGGCTCGTGCCATTAGTTGCATAGGAGATGCATATGTGATTCTTGAAAATAACCAAAGTGCACTTGACCACTACATTAAAGCTGCAAAGCATGCCGACAATCCTTTTTCAGCAGCATACTACCTAAAGGCTGGTCAATTATGTGAAGAGATGGGTAAGAATGCAGATGCTATCAAATATTATGAAATAATTAAAAATAAATATCCTCAAACTCTTGAGGGATTCGAAATTGACAAATATATATCAAGAGTAAAAACAGCTAATAAATAATAGTAGTGAGTTATGGGAAGAGCTTTTGAATTTAGAAAAGAACGTAAGTTCAAACGCTGGGGAAATATGGCCCGCGTATTTACAAGATTAGGAAAAGAAATAACTATTGCTGCAAAAGCAGGTGGTACAGATCCAGATAACAATCCTCGTCTAAGATCTATCATTCAAACTGCTCGTAGTGAGAACATGCCTAAAGATAACATTGAGAGGGCAATAAAAAGGGCTATTGAAAAAGATCAAGGTGATTATAAAGAGATAGTATATGAAGGATTTGGCCCTCACGGAATAGCTTTTCTAATCGAGACAGCAACAGATAATAATATGCGTACAGTTGCCAATATTAGGAGTTATTTCACAAAACACGGAGGTAACCTCGGGACACAAGGCAGCGTTGACTTTATGTTTGAGCGTAAATGTGTGTTTAAAGTTACCACAGAGAAGCCAATAGATATAGAAGAACTTGAACTTGAACTAATCGATTTTGATGCTGAAGATGTATTTATGGATGAAGAGGACAATCTCATCAACATCTATGCTGCTTTTGAATCATTTGGAGCTATTCAAAAATATCTTGAAGACAATGGTTTCGAGATAAAATCAGCTACGTTTGAAAGAATACCAACTGTTGAGCTTAAAGTTCTTCCTCCTGAAGAGAAAGAAGCAATTGAAAAACTTATTGAAAAAATTGAGAATGATGATGATGTACAAAATGTATATCATACCATGTCACAAGCAGAATAATCACTAAATACTAATTTTTAATAAAAATATATTATGAAATTATCACATATTGAACACATTGGTATCGCAGTCAAATCTATTGAAGATGCACTTCCATATTATGAAAATGTACTTGGGCTAAAATGTTACTCAATAGAAGAGGTGCCTGATCAAAAGGTTAGAACTGCATTTTTAAAAATAGGACAAACTAAATTAGAACTATTAGAGAGCACATCTGCTGATGGAACTATAGCAGGGTTTATTGAAAAAAGAGGTGAAGGGATTCACCATATCGCATTTGCTACTGAAAATGGCGTACAAAATGCACTTGACGAAGCTGTAGAAAAAGGTATCAGAGCTATTGACAAAGCCCCTAGAAAAGGTGCTGAAGGTCTAAACATCGCATTTTTACATCCAAAGTCAACACTTGGAGTATTAACTGAACTATGCGAAAATCCTAACAAATAAATTATTCATTTATAAAACAATATAGTTATGAGCCAACAGCTTGAACAAGTAAAATCATTAATTAAGCTCCGCGAAAAAGCTCGTCTTGGAGGTGGTCAAAAGAGAATTGACTCTCAACACGAAAAAGGTAAATATACTGCACGTGAGAGAATCAACCTACTTCTCGACGAAGGTAGTTTTGAAGAATTCGATATGTTTGTAACACATCGTTGTACTAATTTTGGTATGGAGGCAACTACATTCCTCGGAGATGGTGTTGTTACTGGATATGGTACAGTAAATGGAAGATTAGTTTATGTATTTGCACAAGATTTCACAGTATTCGGAGGATCTCTTTCTGAAACTCTTGCTATGAAAATTTGTAAAATCATGGACCAAGCAATGAAAATGGGTGCACCTGTCATTGGTCTCAACGACTCTGGTGGAGCTCGTATCCAAGAGGGTGTAAATGCACTTGCAGGTTATGCTGAAATATTCCAAAGGAACATCATGGCATCTGGAGTTATCCCACAAATCTCTGCAATTTTAGGTCCTTGTGCAGGTGGTGCAGTTTATTCACCAGCACTTACAGACTTCAACATTATGACAAAAGGGACAAGTTATATGTTCTTGACAGGTCCTTCTGTTGTTAAATCCGTTACAGGTGAGGTTATTTCACAAGAAGATTTAGGGGGAGCATCTGTCCACGCTTCTAAGAGCGGAGTAGCCCACTTTGCTTGTGATACAGAAGAAGATACAATTAATGTTATCAAAGAATTGCTTGGTTATATTCCTCAAAACAACATGGAAGAACCTCCATTCTGCCCAACTGAAGATCCTATTGAAAGATTAGAAGACTCATTGAATGAGATTATTCCAGACAATCCTAATGCTCCATACGATATGTATAGCGTAATAGGTGGAATAGTTGACGATGGGAAATTCTTTGAAATTCACAAAGATTATGCAAAAAACATTATCGTCGGATTTGCTCACTTTGGCGGGAAATCTGTAGGTATTGTTGCAAACCAACCTAAACATCTTGCTGGGGTATTAGACATCAACGCATCAAGAAAAGGGGCAAGATTTGTTCGTTTCTGCGACGCATTCAATATTCCTATTGTAACATTAGTTGACGTACCAGGATTCCTCCCTGGGAGCCAACAAGAATATGGCGGTATTATTCTTCATGGTGCAAAATTGCTTTATGCATATGGAGAAGCTACTGTTCCAAAAGTTACAGTTACACTTCGCAAATCATATGGTGGGTCTCATATAGTTATGAGTTGCAAACAACTGCGCGGCGATATCAACTATGCATGGCCTACTGCTAATATTGCAGTTATGGGTGCTGATGGTGCAGTTGCTGTGCTTTACGCAAAGGAAATTAAAGCAGAGGAAGATCCTGCTAAGAAAAATGAGATTGCTGAGAGCAAGAAGAAGGAATACAATGATTTATTCTGTAACCCTTATAAAGCAGCAAGTTACGGCTATATTGATGATGTTATCGAACCAAGAAACACTCGTTTCCGCGTTATCCGTGCTCTCGAACAATTATCAACTAAAAAACTTAGCAACCCTGCTAAAAAACATGACAATTTGCCATTGTAATTAATTAATAGATATAATGAATAAAATTAAATATACATTCGTATTTGGTCTATTGTTATTTGCAGTTACCCTTAGTGCTCAGAATCAATCAGATATGAGAATCAATGAACTCTTGTTAGTCAACACTTCCGATTTTCAAGATGATTTTGGTCAACACAATCCATGGATTGAGCTTTTCAACACTTCTTATGGTACAGTTGATATAGGGGGCTGTTTTCTCACAAATGACCCTAATAACCTACGTAAATATCCCATTCCAAAGGGTGACGTATTAACTAAAATTAAACCTCGCCAGCACACCCTATTCTGGGCTGACAACCAACCTTTTAGAGGGACATTCCACGTTAATTTTAATATCAAAGAGGGAGATGAAATTCTATTCATAAGCAGTGATGGAAGAACCATCATTGATAGAATTACCATACCTGCTGGTATAGAAGATAATAAAACTTACGGACGTAAGGATGACGGTATTGGAGCCAAAGATGGCACCACAGAGGGTTGGGAATTTAGAGCATGGACCTCTCCAAGCACCAACAACTCTGGTACCGACGGAGAATCCAAAAGCATGATAATGAAAAGAACCGACCCATATGGAGGAATTCTCTCATTAACTGCAATGTCAGTAGTATTCTTGGCATTGGTTATTCTTACTTTTATTTTCAAGGGTACTGGAAAATTATCAATAAAACAACTTCAAAAACAATCTGATAAAAGTTCGGCAGCAAAAACTGAATCTAAAAAAGTCAATGTTACCGAGACCTCTACAGAATCTTTCGCTGCAATTGCCATGGCTCTACACTTATATCAACAAGAAAATGAGTCTCACGATGATGAAAGCCTTATAGTGACAATGCATCATACAGATAAGACCTATTCTCCATGGAGTTCAAAGATTTATGGTTTAAGACAAACCCCAACACTAAAAAAATAACAAAAAGATAATAGTAATACAATGAAAGAATATAAATTAAAAATCAACGGTAACAACTACAATGTGGCTATCAACGAAGTTAAAGATACAACCGCTTCTGTCGAAGTTAACGGATCATCATTCACTGTTGAGTTTGAAAAGCCAATAAGCAAACCTAAGGCAATAAAAGTAGTTAGAAAAGAGAGCGCTGCTCCTGCAGTTACCCCATCTACAAGGGTAGCTGAAAAAGCTGCACCAGTATCGGGAACTGTAGTCAATTCACCACTTCCTGGAGTTATTCTAAGCGTTGACGTTAAAGAAGGAGAGCAAGTTAAATCTGGTCAGAAACTTCTTGTACTTGAGGCTATGAAAATGGAGAATACCATCGAAGCCCCTGCAAACGGAGTAGTTAAAAGCATTAAAGTTAACAAAGGGGATTCAGTTCTTGAAGGTGAGCCCCTTGTAATATTGGGATAATATGAATACTATTGTTGAAAATCTTAAAGTATTCCTTCAATATACAGGATTCTATAATTGCAATTTCCAATACATAATAATGATTGCTATTGGACTTTCATTTTTGTATCTTGCAATTAAGAAAGAATGGGAACCTATGTTATTGATACCAATTGGATTCGGTATAATAATTGGTAACATACCTTTGTTTCCAGGACTTCAGGTGAGTGTATATGAAGAAGGTTCAGTCCTAAATATTCTCTACCAAGGGGTACAGAGAGGATTTTATCCGCCCCTTATCTTTTTGGGTATTGGAGCAATGACAGACTTCTCTTCACTGATCTCAAATCCTAAACTGCTCCTTATAGGTGCTGCTGCCCAATTTGGTATATTCGGTGCTTATGCTTTAGCATTATTGTTTGGATTTAGTCCAGCAGAAGCTGGTGCAATTGGTATCATTGGTGGTGCAGATGGCCCTACCGCTATTTTCCTATCTTCAAGACTTGCTCCTGACTTGATGGGTGCTATCGCAGTCTCTGCATATTCATATATGGCTCTTGTTCCAGTTATCCAGCCTCCTATTATGAAGCTTCTCACTACCAAACACGAGAGACTCATCAGAATGAAACCACCACGTCCTGTATCTTCTACAGAGAAAAGGCTTTTCCCTATTATTGGATTCTTGACAACGGCCTTCATCGTGCCATCAGGCCTTCCTCTTCTGGGTATGTTGTTTTTCGGTAACTTGCTAAAAGAAAGTGGTGTAACTCGTCGTCTTGCTGAGACAGCTCGCGGACCACTTATCGACATAGTGACAATTCTTATTGGACTTACAGTTGGAGCCTCTACACAAGCTGATAAATTCCTTCAATGGAACTCAGTATTCATTTTCATCCTTGGTTTCTTATCGTTTGTTATAGCAACCACAGCTGGTGTTGGATTTGTTAAAATATTCAATTTATTCCTTAAAGAGGGTAACAAAATCAATCCACTTATTGGAAACTCTGGGGTTTCTGCCGTACCAGATGCCGCCCGAATTTCTAACAATGTTGGACTTGAATACGATAAGACAAACTACCTACTTATGCATGCGATGGGGCCAAATGTAGCAGGTGTAATTGGAAGTGCTGTTGCAGCTGGTATTCTACTTGGATTCTTAGGATAATTCCTAAATAACGTTATTCACTGATAAAAAGTGGGCATTATGGTGCTCACTTTTTTTTATTTGTTGTAATTTGGTTTAATTTTTGTTAACTTTGATTGGTACAATTTCTAATATCTAAAGATTATGCAAAATAAATTGCAAGAATTAACAGATAAACTTTACCAAGAAGGTTTATCAAAAGGGAAAAAAGATGGAGAGGAACTAAAAGAGAAAGCGAAAACTGAAGCTGCAAAAATTATCTCTGAAGCAAAACAAGAAGCTAAAAAAATAATTGAGACAGCAAGAAAAGAGGGAGAGGATATAAAGCTCAAAGCCAATAATGACTTAAAATTGGCCTCCACTCAAACTATTTCTGCAATAAAGCAAGAAATAGAGAGAGTGATTATTGCTAAAGTCATAGATGCACCTACCAATGAAGTCCTTTCCGATAAAGAATTTCTTGGATCTATAATAAAAACAGTAATAAGTTCTTTTAATGCTGCGTATGGCACTTCAGTACCATTAGAAATTATCCTTTCCGCCAATACCAAACACGAATTACATTCGTACTTTGAGCAAGAACTTAGCTCTTTTTTAGGCGAGGGGACAAATATCTCGTTTTCAAAACAAGTAAATAGTGGATTTAAAATTGGGCCTAAAAATGGAACTTACATCATTAGTTTCACTGATAATGATTTTGAACAGTTATTGTCTAATTACCTAAGGCCTTATACCAAGAAGTTACTATTCGGTTAGTATGGACAATTACCACTATATTATAACAGGGCTCCCCATGTTATCCCCCGATTTTGAACCATCCAGTTTTTCTTATAATAAAACTTTGGAAGATATTACTAATATGCTTTCAGAAAAAGATAAGAAGATCCTCAGGTGGTTTGAGTTTGGCTCTGATGTAAACAACCTCTCCATTCACTTTTATACAGGGGCGATTAAATCAAAGAATAATTTTATTTCTCAATATTTTGCATTCGACAGATGCTTGAGGAATGTTCAAGTTAAATTTCTCACCAAACAGTCCAAAGGAGAGATAAGTAATTACTATGTGGGAGATATAAATAGTGAATTTGAAGAAGTTTCAAGACTATCTCAAATATTAGAAATAAAGAATATCATTGATAGAGAAAAAGAATTAGACAAATTAAGATGGGATAAAATCTCCTCTATTGTCACTTTTGACTATTTCAATTTAAACACGATTCTTGCTTTTTTAGCAAAAGGGCAAATTGTAGAGAGATGGAATAAGCTCGATAAAAATGAAGGTGCAATATTATTTAAGCAACTTGTTGAAGATGTAAGGGGCACTTTCAAAGGTGTAGAATTTAAATAAATTATTAATAAACAATACGCATGAATACCAAGGGAAAAGTAACGGGAATCATTTCCAATCTCGTCACAGTTGAAGTTGACGGTCCTGTATCCCAAAATGAAATCTGCTATATCAGTCTGAACGAAATAAAGCTGATGTCTGAGGTGATCAAAGTAACTGGAAACAATGCATTTATACAAGTATATGATAGTACAAGAGGTGTACAATTGGGGGACGATGTAGAGTTTTATGGTCATATGCTTGAGGTAACTCTCGGTCCAGGGTTGTTATCAAGTGTTTACGACGGGCTTCAAAACAATTTAGCCACCATGAAAGAGGTATTTCTCAAAAGGGGTGAATATACAATGCCACTTGATGAAGAAAAAGATTGGGAACTCACCCCTACTGCGAAAGAAGGTGACGAATTGATCGCTGGAGATTGGCTCGCCGAGGTCAAAGAGGGTTGGTTGCCTCATAAAATAATGGTTCCTTTTGTATTTAAAGGTAAATACAAAGTAAAATCTGTTGTAAAATCGGGCAAATATAAAATCACAGATACAATTGCAGTCCTAATAAATGAAGATGGTGAACATATCAATGTCAATATGATGCAGAAATGGCCAGTAAAAGTGGCCCTTACAGGATATAAAGAGAAGCCAAGACCTGATAGAATCATGGAGACAGGGGTAAGGTGTATTGACACACTAAATCCAATTGCAGAGGGTGGTACGGGATTTATCCCAGGTCCATTTGGATGTGGAAAAACAGTATTGCAACATGCAATAGCAAAGCAAGGAGAAGCAGATGTGATTGTAATGGCTGCCTGCGGAGAACGGGCCAATGAAGTTGTTGAAATATTTACTGAGTTCCCAGAATTAATAGACCCTCATACTGGACGCTACCTTATGGAGAGAACAACCATTATCTGCAATACTTCAAATATGCCAGTTGCTGCCCGTGAAGCATCAGTCTATACTGCTATGACTATTTGCGAGTACTATAGAGCAATGGGACTAAAAGTACTTTTGTTAGCAGACTCCACTTCAAGATGGGCTCAGGCCCTTAGGGAGATGTCCAATCGTCTGGAAGAACTACCAGGTGCAGATGCATTCCCTGTCGATCTTTCGGCAATTATCTCCAATTTCTACTCTCGAGCAGGGGTAGTTGAGTTGAATAATGGAAAAAGAGGCTCCATTACATTTATCGGCACTGTATCACCAGCAGGTGGTAACTTGAAGGAGCCAGTAACCGAATCTACCAAAAAAGCAGCGAGATGTTTTTACGCTCTATCTCAAAACAGAGCAGACAAAAAGCGTTATCCTGCGGTTGATCCCATTGACTCTTACTCAAAATATCTTGAGTACCCAGAAATAATATCACATCTCCGCCAAAGAATTGACAACGAATGGGTTGACAAAGTGATGAAAGCTAAAAACATCATTTTAAGGGGTAAAGAGGCTTATGAGCAAATTAATATTTTAGGTGATGATGGCGTACCATTAAACTACCACGAAAAATATTGGAAATCAGAGTTGATAGATTTTGTCATTCTACAGCAAGATGCTTTTGATCAAGTTGACTCCCTCACCCCTATTGAAAGACAAGAATTTATGCTTTCAAAAGTACTTGAGATCTGTGATGTGGAGAGAGATTTTGACAATTTTGAAGAGTGCTCTTCTCTTTACAAAGAGATTATTAATCTATTTAAACAGTTGAATTACTCCGAATACAAGAGTGATGATTTCAATAAATACCTTGAGCAAATTAATAAATATTTGAGTTATGAGCACTAATGCATTCCAAAGAATTTACACTCATCTTGAAGCTATTACAAAGGCGACAATAACGCTTTCAGCACAAGGTGTCACCAATGATGAACTTGCCACAGTGGATGGCAGGCTGGCACAAGTAGTTAAAATGAAAGGAGACAGAGTCACCCTTCAAGTTTTTGCAGGGACCGAGGGAATTCCAACAAATGCAGAAGTGCTATTTTTTGGAGAGCCACCTTCCCTGAATGTGAGCGATGAGTTAGCAGGAAGATTTTTCAATGCGTATGGAAAACCTATTGATGGAGGACCAGAGGTAGAAGGGATCAGAAGGAACATCGGCGGGCCATCTGTAAACCCATACAAAAGGAAACAACCATCTGAATTGATTCCTACTGGCATAGCAGGTATTGACCTCAATAACACCCTTGTATCGGGACAAAAAATTCCATTTTTTGCTGACCCCGATCAACCATATAACCAAGTAATGGCAATGGTGGCCTTGAGAGCCGATGTTGATAAAATTATCCTCGGAGGGATGGGACTCACCAATGACGACTACCTCTATTTCAAACAAATGTTTGAAGATGCTGGAGCTCTCAATAAGATTATTAGTTTCGTCAACACGACAGAGCAACCCCCAGTAGAAAGGCTTTTAATTCCAGATATGGCCCTTACTGCTGCCGAATACTTTGCTGTTGATAAAAATGAGAAGGTACTAGTATTGCTCACTGATATGACCTTGTATTCTGATGCACTATGCATTGTAAGCAATAGAATGGATCAAATCCCATCTAAAGACTCAATGCCTGGGTCCCTCTATTCTGACCTGGCAAAGATATATGAGAAGGCTGTTCAACTCCCTGGAGGTGGTTCAATAACTATCATAGCAGTAACCACACTAAATGATGGTGACATCACTCACGCTATACCAGATAATACAGGATATATTACTGAAGGTCAGTTGTTTTTGAGAAAAGATAGCGACACTGGCAAAGTTATTGTCGATCCATTTAGATCTCTTTCAAGACTTAAACAACGTGTTATAGGTATTAAGACACGAGAAGATCACAATCAAGTGATGAATACGGCAGTGCGTCTATATGCAGATGCTTCTAATGCTAAAATCAAACTCGAAAACGGATTTGACCTTAGCGATTATGATAAACGCACTCTTGAGTACGCAAAAGACTATTCAACAGAACTTTTAGCAATAGATGTCAATATTTCTATTGACCAGATGCTTGATACTGCTTGGTCCCTTTTCGGGAAATATTTTACTAAAGCCGAAACAGGAATAAAAAATACATTGATTGAGAAATATTGGAAAGATAATATTTAAGATATGGCTATTAAATTCCAATTCAATAAAACTTCACTCAACGACCTCAATAAGCAATTGAAGGTTAGGACCCAGGCTTTGCCCACTTTAAAAAACAAAGAGTCTGCCTTAAGACTTGAAGTCAAAAGAGCAAAACAAAAATCAGAGAAGTTGTTAGAGCAATTGACCTCTTCATTAGAAGAGTACAATTATCTCGCCCGATTATGGAATGAATTTGAACCTGGTCTCATATCTGTCAAAGATGTTGAATTAGTAAGCAGTAAGTTTGCTGGCGTTAGGATTCCAGAATTGAAAGGGGTTGTATATGACGTTAAAGAATTTAATCTCTTTAAAAAACCTCTTTGGTACTTAGAGGGTGTGAACATTTTAAAAGAACTCGTTCAATTGGGTATTGAATCTGAAATTTGCTCTTACAAATCCACAATTCTTGATTTTTCACGTAAGAAAACCACTCAAAAAGTGAACTTGTACGAAAAGGTTCAGATACCTGGCTATCAAGAGGCTATAAGAAAAATTAAACGCTACATGGAAGATGAAGAGAATCTCTCCAAAGCAAGTCAAAAAATAGTAAAGACAAGGCATCAAATTGAAGAGGAGGAAGAGTCATGATCAAAAAAATGAATAAATATTCTATTATTCTACTCAGTAGTGATCTTGATACTTTTCTAAATAGTGTACAAGAACTTGGTTTAGTTGATATAACTCGTTCAAAACGAGCCATTGACACTAAATCAAAAGAGTTAATGGAATTATCATTCAGGTATAGAATGGCAATTAAATCCATTAAATCTCTACCGAAAGAGAAAAGTCAAAAACAAATCGATAAAAAGCTCATTCCTGAGGGTGAGCTGCTGAGTACAATTGAACAATCTTTAGCACGCAAGGAAGAGATTAATCAACTCATCACTATTAAACAAAGAGAATTAGAAGAGGGAAGAGTGTGGGGGGATTACCACAAGGAAGATATTGACAAAATTGAGCAAATAGGATACAGTCTCCACTTCTACTCTATTGTAGAAAAAAAATTTGACAAGAACTGGGAAAATGAATACCCTCTTACGATTTTAAATAAAACAAATGACAGGATCTATTTCACCATTTTGGTTCCAAAAGATGAACAATTTGATTTTAGTATCCAAGAGAGTAAATTTCCTGATACTCCAATATCAACTATAGAGAACAATTTGGTTACTCTAAACTCAGAGTTAGAATCACTTATCTCTTTAGTCTCATCATTTAGTCAATATATTGACAAACTTGAGATTCTGAAGGGAGAAATAGATTCGAGTCTTGATTACTACTTAGCAGATGCTTCAACTAAGTATGAAGGAGAAGAATCAATTGCAACTTTAGAAGGTTTTGCCCTTGTTGACGATAGTAAAAGGATAGATGATTTTTTGAATGATAGCGAGGCTTATTATATTGAAGAGGCTGCCAAAGGGGAAGATAATCCCCCTGTTAAATTGAAAAACAATTTCTTCACAAGGGCATTTGAAGTGATTGGCGATTTTTATATGCTACCAAAATATGATGAACTTGATCTTACTCCATTTTTCGCCCCATTTTATATGCTATTTTTTGGTTTTTGTCTTGGAGATATGGGTTATGGATTAATTCTTCTTATTGTTGGATTAATTGCCACTTTCGCCATTCCCAAATTTAAGAAATACGGAATACTAGTAACCTATCTCGGTATTGGGACTATTATAATGCCAGCACTAACAGGAACTTTTTTCGGCGCGAAACTTTATGAACTATTCGACCTTCCAAAGTTCATAGATGATCTCTTTTTTTCTGATATGAAGTTATTTTGGTTTGGAATTCTATTTGGACTTTTTCATATCATATTTGCGAGAGTGGTTCGTGGTATTTATTGTTTTACAAAAAAAATGTGGAATGAAGGTATCACCTGTTTCGGATGGTCAATACTTATTGTCTGGGCAACCTTGGCATACGCTGGTATGGAAATGGACAAAACATTCATCTCCCCTATTGTCAGTAAAATTTTACTTTTTGGAAGTATTGGATTAATTTTATTTTTCAGCAAGCCAACAAAAAATATTTTTCTACGTCCAATAATGGGAATTACTTCCCTTTATGATATTACAGGAGTTTTTGGAGATATGCTCTCATATATTCGTCTTTTTGGTTTAGCTACTGCAGGTGGAATCCTTGGCATGGTTGTTAACTCTGTGGCAATGCAAATGTCTTCAATTCCATACTTGGGATGGGTATTAGCTATCATCATGTTGATTGTGGGACACATGGCAGTAATGGCACTTAGTGCTTTGGGAGCATTTGTCCACCCCATGCGTCTTACATTTGTAGAGTTTTATAAAAATGCAAATTTCACTGGAGGTGGAAGGGCATTCAATCCTTTAAAAAAATCAGTAAACAATAATAACAATAAAAATTAAAATTTATGGAACAAACATTACCTTTCATTTTAGCTTACCTTGGTATGGCCGTTATGTTGACTGTTGCATGTATAGGAAGTGCAGTCGGTGTTACTATAGGGGGTAACGCTACAGTATCAGCTCTTAAAAAGAACCCTGATATTTTTGGGTCATCTATGATTCTATGTGCTCTACCCTCTACTCAAGGGCTATATGGTTTCGCTGGCTTTTTCTTGATGCTTAACAAATTAAAAGGTCTTGAGATTCTTTCTTTAAATGAGGGTTTAGCTATGTGTGCAGCTGGATTAGCAGTAGGTATTGCAGGTTACTATTCAGCTATAAGACAAGCAAATCTCGTTGCCAATGGGATCAATGAGATGGCAAACGGGCAAGACGTATTTGGAAAGACTTTGATTTTAGCAGTATTTCCTGAATTATATGCTATTTTAGCATTTGCTTCTTCATTCCTTGTTCTCTAAAAGAAATGGATGAAATATCCCTCCTCCGCTCACTTGCAGCGCAGTATAACAATCCTATATATTTTGAAAATGACCCTATTATCTTTCCTAAATACTTTTACAATCTATACAAGAAGGGAGAGTGCTCACTACAAGATATCGAGATTGCTGCAATTATTTCAGCCCATTTGGCGTGGGGGCGGAGAGATATGATTGTCAGAGATTGTAAAAGGGCCTTCGAGGAGATGGAATGGCATCCTTTTCAATATATATTTGAGAAAAACCACAAATGTGATAATATATCACTTCATAGAACCATTAAATGGAGCGATTTTTCTCAGATCTGCACAAATTTGAAAAATTATTACTCTGATAACGCATCAATTGAATCCCTCTCTGCTGATGAAATAAGAGTGAATATTTATGGGCAAAAAAAAGACCCTTCCGCTGCTAATAAAAAAATACATATGTTAAGAAGGTGGATGGTTCGAAATGATGGAATTGTAGATTTGGGAATATGGGAAAATATAAATCCTTCTGAATTAATCATTCCACTTGATGTCCATGTATTTAGAAGTGCCAAAGACCTTAGAATCACAAGTAGAAATTCATGCGATTACAAAACTGCAATGGAAATCACACAATTTCTTAGACAGGTCTTTCCTAAAGACCCTGCACTAGGGGATTTTGCACTTTTCGCATATTCAGTCATGGGAAACAGATTTAATTTGGAATGATAATTGTTAATAACTTTTATAAGCATTCACTAATTTAGTTTAAGATTTTATTATCTTTGTCCAAGATTGTGTTAAAAATGCCAAAGTTATTCATTATTGCAGGATGTAACGGAGCGGGTAAAACGACAGCATCATATACAATTTTACCAGAGATGCTAAAGTGCGATGAATTTGTAAATGCAGATGAAATTGCCAAAGGTATTTCTCCATTTACTCCAGAAAAGGCTGCAATTCAGGCTGGAAGGATAATGATAGAAAGGGTGGATGCATTATTAGAGGAGAAAAAAGACTTTGCAATAGAGACTACACTAGCAACGAGGACTCATCTAAAGATGGTTAAAGAGGCTCAAAGGCTCGGATATTCAGTAACACTGATTTACATTTGGCTCAATATGCCGTCGTTAGCCGTTGA
This sequence comes from uncultured Muribaculaceae bacterium, assembly GCA_964607675.1. Classification (GTDB taxonomy): domain Bacteria; phylum Bacteroidota; class Bacteroidia; order Bacteroidales; family UBA932; genus CAZSLC01. The sequence goes on along the minus strand of CAZSLC010000004.1, from coordinate 83,259 downwards.
AAGAGTAAAATTGAGAGTAGCCTCTGGAGGACACAATGTAAGTGAAGAGAAGATTAGAAGAAGATATGACATGGGTATAAGGCATCTATTTTCTCTTTATTTACCAGCATGTGAGTATTGGATAATTATAGATAATTCAAGTAACCCAATTGAGATTATCGCTGAGGGGGGGAAAGAGATAACAACTAAAGTACATAATAAAACCTTATTCAACCAATTGATCAATTATGAGCGAACAAGAAACACGGGAGCTTAGAGACAACATCGTAACAGGGTTAAATAACTCGTTCGAAAAGTTAGTTCAAGAAAAGAAAAAAAACAATTCCGAGTTGGTGTTTGCCAATAAGGGAAAGGTGATTAAAGTCAAAGCGACCGAAATCTAAAATTATTTTAAGGGCGTTTATAAGACGCCCTTTTTTATCATATGAATAGTCTATTTAATATCTGTAATGAAGAGATAGATAGGGTCTTAAAGGTAGCTCTATCTAGAGGTGGTGAATACGCCGACATTTATTTTGAATACACAGCATCTGACAATTTGACATTAATGGATGGTAGTGTCAACAACGCAGAGTCCCATATTGATTATGGCGTCGGGATAAGAGTTATATCGGGACAAAACAGTGGATATGGATATTCGGAGTCCATGGATATCGAAAATATATTGAAAGCAGCCGAATACGCAGCTCAAATTGCCACATCAAACACCTCTTCAGTAAATATATCCCCATACAAAAAGAAAATATTTCAAAACTATCACCCTATCATTATGAATTGGGATGACATCTCTATAACAGAGAGAAAAAATTTCCTATTGGAACTCAACGAAAGAATATTTCAAAGTGATACAAAGGTTACAAAAGTGGTTGAAAGATTATCTAATTCAATATCCAATATTCTTTTTTACAACTCTTTAGGCGAAACATTTTCAGATATTAGACCTATGGCTTCGTTGTCGGCTACATGCGTAATGGAATCAAATGGAAGAATTGAGACATTTAATGCTGGAAAAAGTTACAGAAAAGGGGGTGATTTTTTGACAAAAGAGCTTTCAGATATTATATTGAATAGTTTAATTGATGGATGTAATAGACTTTTTAAAGCCAAACAGCCCAAAGGGGGTGTGATGCCTGTAGTCATGGGGGCAGGAAGTTCTGGTATTCTTCTTCATGAAGCAATAGGGCACGCCTTTGAAGCTGATTTTAATAGAAAAAAGACATCTATCTTTTGTGACAAAATGGGAAAGAAAATATGTGACTCAAGTATCAACATTGTTGATGATGGGACAATTCCATTTAACAGAGGATCAGTCAATATTGATGATGAGGGTGTCCTCGGTCAAAAAACATACATGGTTAAAGATGGCATTCTAAATTCATATCTCCATGACAGAATAAGTGCAAAATATTACAATACACAACCCACTGGAAACGGACGAAGGGAGTCTTTTAGGTTTATTCCTATTCCAAGGATGAGGGCCACATATATGGAGAATGGCAGTTGTAGCGAAGAAGAACTGATCAAAGAGGTTAAAAATGGAATCTTTGTTGACACTTTTTCCAACGGACAGGTACAAATTGGAGCAGGAGACTTCACATTTTTTGTTAAATCAGGATACCTCATTGAGAATGGCAAACTCTCAACCCCGATAAAAGATATAAATATTATCGGCAATGGTCCTCAGGCATTAGCTGATATTCAATTAGTTGCAAATAATAGTTTTATTGACGACGGGACTTGGACTTGCGGCAAAGAACAATATTGTCCAGTATCGTGTGGCATGCCATCTGTGCTAATAAAAGAATTAAATGTTGGAGGAGTAAACTAATGAATAAAGATATTGCATCTATAGCCCTTGAGATTGCCATTAAAAATGGAGCAAATCAGGTAAGAGTGACACAGTCGGATGGAATTGAATCAAATATTTCAGTCTTAGACAACGAGTTGGAGAGGTTACAGTCTGCGACCAGCTCTTCACTTCTCATTCAAATCGTTGTGAATGACAGATTCGGTTCGTTTTCAACCAATAGAATGGAAGAAGAAGATCTTACAATTTTTATTAAGAAGGCAATAGAATCTGTAAAACTCCTCTCCCCTGATAGTTGCCGTTCCCTTCCACAGAAGGAGAGATATTACAAAGGAGACCAGATAGACCTTCAACAATTTGATGAAAAGTTTGATTCCATTGCTCCTCACAAGAAAAAAGAATTGATTTTTTCTGTGGCGGAACAGATAGATTTTAATGACAAAAGGATAATATCAGCATCAAGTGAATACTCGGATAGTAGATTATTTCAGAAGATAATAGACTCCAATGGCTTTGAAGGTGAGAGTAAAATGACGATCTATTCATTAAGTACAGAGTGCTCAGTCAAAGACAACTCCGATGCCCGCCCACAAAATTATTGGTACGATGCATCCATTGATTTTGACTCTTTGAAGAAAGACTGTGGTAAAATAGCAATGGAACGCACCTTGAAGATGATAGGGGCCAAAAAAGGTAAATCAGGGAAATATTCCGTTGTGATAGACAACAGTGTCTCATCAAGATTGGTGTCTCCTTTATTATCTGCCCTTAATGGTGCATCAATTCAACAAAGGAACTCATTTCTGCTTGATTCTCTAGGAAAAAAAGTATTTTCAGAAAAGTTCAATCTTATAGATAAACCACTAATAGTTGGAGCCATGGGATCAAGACTTTTCGATTGCGAGGGTGTGGCGACTAAAGAGATGGATATTATCAAGGATGGTATTGTAAACTATTACTACCTAAACACTTACTACTCAAACAAACTTGGTATTTCCCCTACGATTGATTCACCATCCGCCCCTACCCTTATGCCATTTGGTGCAGATAATTTGTCTTCTATACTAAAAGATGTTAACAGCGGCATCTATTTAACTGGTTTCAATGGAGGAAATGCAAATAACGCCACTGGTGATTTCTCCTATGGTATAGAGGGTTTCGTCTTTGAAAATGGAGAGATAAAATATCCAATCAAAGAGATGAATATGACTGGGAATATTATATCTTTGTGGGATAGAATTATCCACATCGGAAATGATTCAAGAAGATGTTCTATGTGGAATATTCCAACAATTGCATTTGATAATATTGATTTTAGTGGAATATAGAAGAAGATGAAGAAACCATCGATGTTCGTGTCGTTTGTTCCTATTGTTACCTTAATTGTCCTACTTATTATTGGAGGACGTATTTTTGGTGGTGATTTGACATCTGGGGCTTCACAAATTGCCCTTATTTTTTCATCTATAGTTGCTATTTTTATATCTATTGCCTTTCTTAAAAGGCCTTGGAAAGAGATAGAGAAAGGTATTTTAGAACAGCTTTCAAATACAGGACCTGCCATATTCATATTATTGATGATAGGTTCTCTCACTGCCACATGGATGTTGTCTGGGGTTGTTCCAACTATTATATATTATGGACTTAAAATCATCAATCCATCTATATTTCTGGTCGTCACATTCTTACTAACAGCATTAGTTTCAGTGTTATCTGGGAGTTCGTGGACCACAGTGGGGACTATTGGAGTGGCTATGATAAGTGCTGGAAGTATTATAGGGATAAGTACTGGCTGGCTAGCAGGGGCAATTATTTCTGGAGCCTATTTCGGGGATAAGAGGTCACCTCTGTCAGATTCTTGCAATCTATCTGTCACCGCTGCTGGAGCTGATCTGTATAAACATCTTCACTATTTGCTTTATACCAATCTACCCTCTTTTATCATCTCATTTATTGTCTTTGCAATAGTGGGTTTCACCTCTCCTGTTGGTCATATTGATGTTGATGCACAACTCAATTCGATCTCTTCAGCATTTAATATTTCTCCTTGGTTGCTCCTTATACCATGCTTCACTTTAGTTCTAATTTTCAAAAAAGTGCCTGCATATATAACACTTTTCATATCTGCTCTGATTGGTGGGATTGTTGCATTCTTTGTTCAACCAGATATCGTAGGACAAATATGTGACCCCTCTAATGGAAAATTCCATCAGTTTTTTCAATCCGTCTTTCAAATGATGTCAACCTCTACCCATATTGAGACTTCAGATGCAATGCTCAATACCCTTACTACTACAAAAGGGATGTCTGGTATGCTCAATACTATATGGCTTATATTGTGTGTTGTCGCTTTCGGGGGAATACTTGATGGTACAGGGATGATTGATACTATTACCCAGAAGATGATAAAGATAATGAATAGTACATTTAGCATTGTTGCATCTACTATCGGTGCCTGTGTATTCTGCAATATTATTTTATCAGATCAATATATGGCTATACTAATTCCTGGTAAAATGTTTGCAAAGACTTACAAAGACAAAGGATACGCACCAGAGTTACTGAGCAGAAGCTTGGAGGATTCTGGGACAGTGACATCTGTATTGGTGCCATGGAATACTTGTGGAGTGGTTCAATCAACCGTTTTAGGGGTTCCAACTTTGACCTACCTCCCCTATTGTATTTTCAACATAGCCTCCCCATTTGTCTCATTGATAGTGGCGGCACTGAATTGGAAAATAAAGAGGATAGTCACAGAGAATAACAATTAACACAAATAAATATTTTTAATTAAAACAAAATTGTAATGGAAATTAACAACAACAAAGTAGTAGAACTAATCTATACATTAGTAGTGGATGGCGAGGTAGCTGACAAAACGACAAAAGAAAAACCACTTGATTTTATTTTTGGAACAAAATCTCTTCTCCCTAAGTTTGAAGATAACATATTAAATAAGAAGCCAGGCGATCCATTTGATTTTACTCTTTCTGCCAGTGAGGGTTATGGAGAAGTTGATCCACAAGCTGTTGTGGAACTTCCAATCAATATTTTTGAAATCGACGGTAAAGTAAAAGAGGGACTTTTGACTATTGGAAATGTAATTCCAATGATGAACAATATGGGTGGAGTTATTCCTGGTAAAGTAGTAGAGGTAAAACCAGAGTTCGTTTTAATGGATTTTAACCATGCTTTAGCAGGGAAAGAATTACATTTCACAGGAGAAATTGTAACAGTTCGCGAAGCTACTGAACAAGAATTGGCCGATGGTCTTCATGGTGAGAGAAAAGCTCAAAGCTGCGGAGAAGGTGACTGCTCTTCTTGCGGATGCGGTGGATGTCATTAATTGTCTCCAACTTTCTCTGCACAGTTGATTCCATCAAGCGCAGAAGAGACTATCCCCCCTGCATAACCAGCCCCCTCACCACATGGGAACAGCCCTTTTAAGGTGATGTGTTCCAATGTTTCATTGTTCCTTGGAATTCTTACTGTAGATGAAGTCCTCGATTCAACTGCGAGGAGGAGAGCCTCAGAGGTATAATAGCCTTTCAACTTTTTATCAAAAAGTGGGAAGGCTTTTTTCAATCTTGATGATACAAAATCGGGGAGGATCTCATCTAATTGTGCAGAAACAGCACCAAGTGAGTAGGAACTTGCTGGGAGATTTGGGGAAAATTTAGAACGGCAGAAATCAGTCATCCTTTGGGAAGGGGCCTTGAAAGAATTGGTGGCAGCAAATGCCCGTTTCTCAACCTCTTTCTGAAATTGGAGAAGAGTCAGTGGTCCTTCTCCACCTACATCTGCAGGCTCAACAGAGACAACAATTCCTGCATTTGCCCATTTAGAATTTCTCATTGAATTGGACATACCATTAAGTACCAATCCACCTTCATTGGTTGAAGAGGGAACCAAAATACCACCAGGGCACATACAGAAAGAGAATACCCCCCTTCCATCCACTTGGGTGACTAAAGAATACTCTGCTGGGGGTAAATATGATTGGAATCTGTTGTGATACTGGCTCTGATTGATCAGCATCTGTGGATGTTCTACCCTCACTCCGAGGGCAAACCCTTTAGGCTGCACCTCCCACCCTTTTCTGTAGAACATTTCATATATATCTGTTGCAGAGTGGCCTGTAGCCAAAATGATATACTTAGCAGAATAGTCGCAACCTGCATTCACTCTCCATTGATCACCTACCTTCCTAATGTCAACCACCTTGCTATCAAAATGGTACTCTCCCCCATGTTGCACAATACATTCTCTTATTTTCTCAATTATAGATGGTAATCTATCGCTCCCTATATGGGGATGTGCATCTGTTAAAATGGCGGGGTCAGCTCCAAAGTGGACAAGAAGATGAAGTACCTCTCTTATATCTCCACGTTTGTTAGATCTGGTATAAAGCTTTCCATCAGAAAATGTCCCCGCTCCCCCCTCTCCAAAACAATAATTTGAATCAGGATTAAGTATCCCCTCCCTCGAAAGTGCTGCAGTATCATATTTTCTACGATGAACATCTTTTCCCCTCTCAAGGATAATTGGCTTAAATCCCCTTTGGATAAGGCGCAGTGCAGCAAAAATACCAGCAGGACCCGCTCCAACGACTATTACTGGTGTTGAGAGTGCAACATTTTGAAAAACATCCAAAGAAAATGGACTTGGAGCCACCTCTGAATCAGAATATGCAACGACTCTATATCGAGATAGAATAGTGGAAGAACGGGCATCAATAGATTTTTTCAATATCTGATATCCACCAACCTTAGAGAGGGGGAGCCCCATGGATTTTGCAGAAGCTCTTTTAAAATCATCATCAGAGGGCGTCTCCAATATTGGAAAAGCAATTTCAAACTCTTTCATTTACTACGAGTTATAGTCAAGAGCTCTCGAAATAGGGGCAATATCGAGTGGAGAGATCAGCCCTGCTTTGTATTTATAATAACCAGTGATAGCAATCATTGCAGCATTGTCGGTAGTAAATTTCAATTTGGGAAGGAAACATTTCCACCCTCTTTTCTCCCCTTCTGCAACTATCCTCTCTCGTAATCCTGAATTGGCAGATACCCCACCTGCAATTGCAATTTCTCTGATATTTGTCAACTTCACGGCTTTGAGTAGTTTATCCATCAATATATCTATCAATGTTCTTTGAAATGATGCACATATATCATTGATATTTTTCTCAATAAATGAAGCATCATCTTTTACCTGATCTCTCAGAAAATAAAGAAGAGAGGTCTTGACTCCACTGAAACTATAATTCAATTCAGGAATATGTGGTTTCGAAAATTGAAATCTTTTAGGATCTCCCAATTTTGCCAATTTATCTATGATGGGTCCTCCAGGATATCCAAGATCAAGCACTTTTGCACATTTGTCAAAAGCCTCACCTACAGCATCATCTATAGTGTGCCCTATCACTTCAAATTTCAAATAGTCATCAACCCTTACTATTTGGGAATGTCCGCCAGAAACTAAGAGGGCAAGAAATGGAAATGTGGGGTACTCCTTGTCGATATTAGGTTCCTTAATAAAATTGGAAAGGATGTGACCTTGAAGATGGTTTACCTCCACAATAGGTTTATTCAAAGAAATTGAAAGTCCCTTTGCAAATGAAGTCCCCACTAAAAGAGAACCAAGCAGTCCTGGTCCCCTAGTAAAAGCTATTGCATCAATTTCATTTTTGTTAACTGAAGCCTCTTTTAATGCCTGATCTACAACAGGGACAATGCTCTGTTGATGAGCCCTCGAAGCAAGCTCTGGGACTACTCCTCCATATTTTCTGTGTACCTCTTGCGAGGCCATTACATTAGATAACAAATACTCGTCCGAGATAATAGCAGCTGAAGTGTCATCACACGACGATTCTATTCCTAAAATTGTTAATGCCATAAGCTATATTTTGTGCAAATTTACTCAAAATGTTTACTATTTTTGTAAGATAAATTGTTTTTATATCAAACGATTAAAAAAAATATTAATAATACTCCTCATTGTAATTGGAGCTCTGCCTGTTGCGGGATACATTGCTATACAATATCCTGGCATCCAGACATATATTGCAAAAAAAGTAGTTGAAAAATTAGAAAACAAAGTAAATGGCAATCTTGAAATTGAAAAAGTAGTAGTTATTTTTTTCAATAAGGTGATCTTAAAAGAGGTTAAAGTGGTTGGCACCCCTGGAGATACGCTTGCCCATATCAATTCATTATCTGCATCAGTATCTATTAGTAAGCTGTTACAGAATAAAATACATATTAAGAGGCTGTCAATAGATGGTGGTTCATTTGCATTCATAACTGAAGGCGATAAAGGAGAGAGCAACCTCTCAAGAATTTTTAATCTCACCTCTAATAATGACACATCAAGATTAGTTTTACCCAATCTTTACGCATCTGAAATAAGAATTAAAAATTTCAAATTTAATTATAAAGACAATATCAAGCATGGAACTATAAAGGTAGCTCCAGGGTGCATGGATTATACAAATATAGTTGCTTCAGAGATCGATATAAGAATCAATAAAGGGCGTATTCAAGATAATGTAATCACTGCAAAAATTCAAAAATTAGCAGCCAAAGAGCAATGTGGTATTGAAATAAAGGAACTCTCTGGAGACTTTACATTGAATTCGAATGTTACCAAAATCGACAATTTTGTACTTAAAGACAAATATTCACATATTGAATCAGAATATCTATCTTTTGGCTACGAGAGTGGAAAGGATCTTTCTGATTTTATCAATAAAATCATTCTCGGAGCTAATTTTAAAAATGCACTCATTGACTTTAGAACTATTGGCTATTTTGCCTACGAGTTACAAAAGAGTAATTTATCAATAATTGCGAATGGAGATGTTTCAGGCCCTATTTGTTCACTAACATCACAGTTTTTATCCATCTATTCGTCATCAAATAAGACAACTATTGATCTCTCTCTCTCTATTACTGGACTGCCTGATATCAATAAAACGGTTTTCGATATCAACATAGCAGATGCACACACTTCTCTTGATGATGTTGCCCATCAGGTAGGCAATTTCAGTGGGACAAGACCAATTAAAGAATTGCTCACTTTAACACCTGGTATTAGGTATAGAGTACAAACGCATGCCAAGGGGACGATTAACAATTTAATCGCAAAGGGAAGGTTGACATCTGGCATTGGGAATGCCTCATTCAATGTTGCTATGAAAAACAAAAATGAAAAATTGAATCTTAAAGGGACAATATCGACTGATAATCTAAGCATTGGAAGCATAATAAAAAATGATCTTCTCGGAAATGTCACCCTTAAAACAACATTTGATGGCTCCATAAATGGTAAAGAGGGTATTTCCGTTGATATCGACTCACTACATATCGACAAAATAGGTTTTAAGGGGTATGAATATTCGGGAATAGAAGCAATTGGAAATTATTCAAATGATAAATTTGATGGTAGAATTATATGTCACGATAGAAATTTAGATTTTTTACTACAGGGCGTTCTATCTGTACATAGTAAAAACAAACTATATAAGTTTTATCTCAATGTACCATACATCAATTTGGCAGAGTTACATTTACTTGATTATAAAGAGATCAAATCTGCCTCTTTTGAGACCATGGCCAATCTTTTAGTAGATACCACCAACTCATTTAATGGGAATATTGAGCTTAATAATATTGAAATCTCCAACGATAAAGGGAAGAACGAGTTTGAAACGATTTATATTCAAGCTGCTAAAAACGATGACAAATATTCAATTGACCTTTCATCTGAGTATTTTGATTTGGATCTCGATTCAGATGATATTCCTACCAAATTCTTTCCTAAGATATCAGATATTCTTTTATATGAAAAGTTTCCATTAGTATTTACTAAATCTGAAAAAGAGGACAAAAAGGCGAAAGGAAAAGCAGAGTTATCCCTTTTGACTCACAATACAAGGCCAATATTCAAATGCTTAATGCCAAATATATATATTGCAGATAGTACTAAAATCAAGTTATTTGTAAACGAAGATGATAGTTTATTTTGTAGTTTAAACTCAAAGAGAATTGGATTTGGAAGCAACTATCTTAAATATCCACTATTGACTCTAAATAGTGCTGATTCCTCAATGAATTGCAACATATCATCGAGCGAAATATATGGAGCAGGCATTTCATTAAAAAATAATAATATTAACCTCCACACAGAAGGAGGAGTGATTGATTTTAGCTACATATTTGATAATCAAAGTAATTCTAAAAATGAATTAGAGTTTACATCCGATATATTTTTCAGTAGAGATACCCTTAACAATCTTGAAACTAATATATACATCAACCAATCTGAACTATTTATCCAAGGTTACAAGTGGAATTTTCAACCATCTGAAGTAGTTATTGGAAAAGAATCTTTCTCTTTTAAAGATTTTTCACTATACAATCAAGATCAGAATTTAAGTGCCCAGGGCAAAATTTCACGAAATCCCGAAGATGCCCTTAATCTCAATTTAAACAACTTTGACTTATCCATAATTAATACATTCTTTGATAACAATATCAAATTAAAGGGGTTTTTTACAGGGAAAGTATCTGTCATGGATATGTATAACAACTTTGGACTATTGATGGATATCAAAGGTAATGATGTTTACTTATTTGACAATTCTGTTGGATCGTTAAACATTATGAGTAAATGGGATCCTGCAAAAAAGAGATTTAACCTTCTACTTAATAATAAATTCCAAGATAATAACCCACTAAATATTTATGGTTATTATAAACCAGACAATAAGTATCTCAATGCAAATCTATCATTGAAAGATTTCACACTTACATACATCGAACCATTTCTATCAGGTTTTATTGAAAATATGTCTGGCTCAATCTCAGGAAACATGGAGATATCTGGCCCTATTGATAAACTATCATTAGTGAGCCATAACAGTAAGTTCACAGATTTCAATTTCACCCCTATCTTTACAAAAGTTAATTATACCCTCAATGGGGATATTAACTTTTCAGAATCTGGTGTAGAGTTTTCAAATCTCAAATTAAATGATCAAGATGGCAATATAGGTAAAATATATGGTGGCCTCTCTTACAGATTTTTTAAAAATATTAGACTTGATACACACCTTGATTTTAAGAATTTACAAATATTAAATTCAAAAGAGAGTGACAACCCACTTATATATGGAAATGCATCTGGGAGTGGTAAGATATATATAAACGGCCCGTTGAACAATATAAAAATGGATGCTCAGATTGCAACTATTGGCAAATCAGAAATTCACGTTCCCCTCTCCTCTTCCTCTTCTGCTAATAATAACAATACTCTAACTTTCGTCAACAATAAGGAAGTATTTATTGATCCATATGAAGCTGAATTTGGGAAAAAGAGCAACGACACAAAAAATAGCACCAACTTTAGCATAAGGGCAAAGGCAAACGTCTCTTCTGACACAAAGCTGTTTATTGAAATAAATAAACAACTCGGAGATATTCTAAAATGCAACGGGCACGGCATTATTGACCTTAACATGAACACTGAAAAAGATATTTTAGACTTGAGAGGAGATTACACTATAGATGAGGGGAGCTATCGCTTTGTTATTTTAGGTATAACAAGTAAAGACTTTTTATTAAAACCTGGTGGGAAGATCTCTTTTAATGGTGGTGTAATGAATACTAATCTTAATGTTGAAGCTATATACCAAACTAAATCGTCAGTTTCTACATTAATTTCAGATACGAGTTCCGTAGGTAATAGAAGGATTGTTAACTGTGGACTGGCAATGAGTGGAAAAATAAATAATCCAAAACTAAAATTTTCATTAGAAGTGCCAGATCTTGACCCTATTACAAAAGGGAGAGTCGAAAGTGCATTAAGCACAGAGGATAAGATTCAAAAACAATTTATGGCTCTTCTAATATCAGGTAGCTTTGTTCCAGACCAACAGTCAGGCATTGTAAATAACTCTTCAATCTTATACTCCAATGCAGGAGAGATACTTTCCAACCAATTCAACAACATTTTTCGACAGCTTGATATACCTCTTGATCTAGGGCTTAATTATCAAAAAAGTGATAAGGGGAGAGATTTATTTGACGTTGCCGTATCATATAAAGCTTTTAATAACAGAGTAATTATAAACGGAAATGTAGGGAATAGGAAAAATTCGCCCAACAACTGGATGGGCAACTTTGAAGCTGAAATTAAACTTGATAAAAAGGGGAAAATGAGACTAACGGCATTTACTCGTGCTACAGATGATTACTCAAACTATTTAGATAACTCACAAAGAAATGGACTTGGTTTTACATACCAAAACGAGTTCGATAACATTGGAGAATTTTTTAGAAGTATTTTTGTAAGTCGTAAAAAAAGAGAGGAACTTGAATTCAAGATGATTGAGGATGCCAAAGCAGACATCTTAAAGGAAATTGAGAAATCTAATAAAAACAGACCAGCATTAATTAAAGTTAAAGAATCACCTTACAAACTCTATTAATTTTTGCCTTGTCATACTGTTCTTCAACTCTTATGTAGTTTTTTGTATAACCATACATTTTTCCACCTCTAATGGAACTCTCAAAAAGGACCTCTTCTTCCCTGCCAATATTTATACTACAGAAATCATGATGCAGCCTATCTGAAAGCTCTTCTAATCTTTTAACTCTAATATTTTTTATATTTTCTCCTACTTGATCTGGCATCTTAGAGGCCAGAGTATTTGGTCTTACAGAATAGGGAAAAACATGAAGGAAAGCTGGATTGATCTCCTCCAAGAATGAATACGTTTCTTCAAACATCTCGTCACTTTCTCCTGGAAATCCAACAATTACATCGAGTCCAAAAAAAACATATTCCATATAAGAACGGATCATACTGATTTTCTCTCTAAAATTTTGAGTAGTATATCTCCTTCTCATTTTAGATAATACAGCATCCGAACCAGATTGTAAAGGGATATGAAAATGGGGAAGAAATTTTGTTCCTGATGCAATCCATTTAACAATTTGTTCACTTAATAAATTTGGTTCTATTGATGAAATCCGATAACGTTCTATTCCATTGACAGAATTTAATTCCTTAAGTAAATCTATAAAAGATTCATTGGTGCTCCTGCCAAAATCTCCAATATTTACCCCAGTTAAAACTATCTCTTTTATCCCAACTTGAGCTATTCTATGTGCCTCTTCAACAAGAGAACTTATTGAATAATTTCTACTTTTTCCTCGCGCTAAAGGTACGGTACAATAAGAACAGTAATAATCACACCCATCTTGAACTTTCAAAAATGAACGAGTTCGCTCTCCAGTAGAGTAGGCTGGAAAAAATGTTTCAATGTTTTGCACATCACATGAAAACAGTACTTTGTCCCCTTTTGACTTAATTTTAGTAACTTCGTCATAGAGTTTACACTTATCCTCTGCACCAAGTACTATGTCAACCCCCTCAATTTTTACAATCTCATCAGGTTTTAGCTGAGCATAACACCCCGTAACAGCTATTATTGCGTTCGGATTCATTCTGTGTAGTTTTCTGATAATATTTCTACACTTTTTATCGCTATGTTCTGTCACCGAGCAAGTGTTAATTACATATATATCTGCTATTTCAGTATGAGATAAAATAGTAAATCCATTATTAGAAAACTCTCTTGCATAAGTAGAAGTTTCAGAATAATTGAGCTTACAGCCGAGGGTGACAAATGCAATAGATCTTCCCATATTAATATGACAGTGTTACTGCAAATGATCCAACTTGCCCCCCTATCGGAGGGGATAGTTTTTGTATTGTGACAGAAGCCGATTCAATAGAGGGGAAATTGCACCTAACGCTCTTTAAAATTCTATCTGCCACATTTTCCAGTAAAGATGATGGTATTTCCATCTCTTGCTTAATGATATTATATATTTGAGGATAATCTACTGCATCTGAAATCAGATCACTATTAGCTGCTTTTGTCATATCATACACTGCCGAGAAATCTACAATAAATTGATTACCAATAATTCTCTCCTCTTCGAAGCAGCCATGATTGGCAAAAAAATTCATTTTTCTTAATTCTAATTTTCCCATAATTATTTCGATAAAATTAAAAAAACGCAAGGGCGTTTACCTATTTGTATAGGCGATTTTACCCACTCACTTACTTTCATAGTTTTTATAAATTGAGAAGGGAGGGTAATATCTGCTGCAATACATAAAGAAGTGGAGGGTAAACATGTCGAAAGTATATCATTCATCAAAGAATCATTTCTATAAGGGGTCTCAATAAAAATCTGTGTTTCATTTTTCAAATGAGATCTTTTTTCTATCTGTTTTAAAAACTCTTTTCTCTCATTCTGCTTAACTGGAATATAACCAGAAAAAGAAAAACATTGCCCATTGAGGCCTGAGGACATGAGAGCTAACATAAGTGAAGAGGGGCCAACAAAAGGGCAAACCTCAACATTATGAATATGGGCAAGTCGAACAAGCTGAGCTCCTGGGTCTGCAACAGCAGGGAGACCAGCCTCAGAAATCAAAACCACATCATTTCCGTTATCTAATATTGTGATGTACTGTTCAATAGTGATAATATCTGTATGTTCATTTAACTCATAGAATGACAATGTATCAATCTGCCCCTTGAACCCTATTTTTGAAAGATACCTTCTTGCTGTTCTCAACTCCTCAACTACAAAATGGGTCACATTTTTAATTTGATCAAATGCATATTGAGGTATGACTTCCAATGGAAGATTATCTCCCAAAGGAGAGGGTAAAAGATATAATACTCCTGACTTCATAATTGGGTGCGAAGATACAAAAGTTTATTATTTTTTACTTAACTTTGATATATGCAAAATAGTATTACATTTTTGGGGACAGGCACCTCTCAAGGTGTTCCGATGATAGGATGTCAGTGTGAGGTGTGCAAATCGACTGATTCTCATGACAAAAGATTGAGAGCCTCGGCATATATTGAATATAATGATATTAAATTCACAATTGATGCTGGACCCGATTTTAGAGAGCAGATTTTAAGGGAGAATATCAATTGGTTAGATGCCGTATTACTAACTCATCAGCACAAAGATCACACTGGGGGGTTAGATGATGTAAGGGCTTTTAACTATTTTTCTCAGAAAGCATTCCCTATATATTGCGAGAAAAATGTTGAAGATTCTCTAAGAAATGAATATTCATATGCTTTCTCTCCTGTAAGATATCCTGGTGCCCCTGAATTTGATATTCACAGAATTGATGAAAACCCTTTTTTCATTGGCAACAACAAAATTGTTCCAATTAGAGTAATGCATTACAAATTGCCAATTCTTGGCTTCAGAATTGGCGATCTTGGATACATAACAGATGCTAACTATATTTCTGAAGGGGAAATAGATAAATTAAGAGGAGTAAAAATATTCGTAATCAACACCATCAGGCGACAAAAGCACATTTCTCACTTCTCATTAGATGAAGCAATAGAAGTATGTAAAAGGGTCGGGGCTAAAAAATCATTTTTAACACATCTCTCTCATCAAATCGAAAATCATGTTCAATTAAGCCTCTCGTTGCCACCTGGAATCTATCCAGCCTATGACACATTAAAGATTGACTTTTAGCAACTATTATATTTGAATTTTCACCAAAAAATACATAATTTAGTCACTAATATTTTAAAACATTAAAACTATGATTAGAGTACATGACACCTACGAATACAGCACTGTTTTTACTCAAGAAGATGTTGAAACATTTGCTAATCTTACAAATGATATGAATCCAATTCACATTGACAAAAATTACGCAATGAAAAGTAAATTTGGACGACAAGTAGTTCAAGGTGTACTCATTTCATGCGCTTTTTCAAAAGTATTTGGGACACTGTGGCCTGGAGCTCAAGATTCATATTTTATCTCTCAAGAGATCTTATATTTAAAGCCTGTATATATCAATGAAGATTATATTATCAAATTTGAATGTACAGCCGTTGACAATGCAAGGGCTATTGGTACAATTGTTGCCATTATGAAAGACAATTCTGGCAATGAAGTTGTAAAACTTACTGCCAGAATTGCATCAGAAACTGAATTTTCCCCTTTAAAGCTGTGATACGAAGCTACTTGAAGCCTTAAGGTATAGATCGACAGATTGACCATTATTTGTAATAGTTAGTTTGTCGATTTTTATATCTTTGCTTGAAGAGGCTTGTTGTTTTAAAAATTGCTCAATCTTTGCAGGATCTGTTGGAACTGGATCTGAAGAATATGTCTTACCATCCCAAACAGTGGAGAATATATAATCAGAATTAGCAATTAGATTTATTTTAGCTTTTCCATTTTTCAATGTAAAGGTAATAGGCTCTAAACCAGAACCCGATCTAATATAATCAAAATCAAATGTTGGAGTTACTAACACTTCAGGTGTATTTGGATCATACAATTCAACGGTAATGTTATATCTAGTAAAATTCGTCACAGAATTGACAAGGGGTACATTTATTCTATTTTCTAAAAGAATATTATTGGGGGTAACTTGATAAGGGGCATCAGAAGGTGTGATAAAAGAGATATATAAAGGATCATTTTTGGGGATTGAAAAACTAGGAAGATTAATAGCCGAATTAAAGACAGCATTAATATTGCCGGTGGTAACAGTAGTTCCACCTTTGGTAGAAATCACAAATGACCCAGAGAAATATGAAGTATCAATACTGGTAAAGATAATTATGGGGTCTATAGTGTTATCAACATCTATTAAATAAGCAGAATAAAAACTATTATCAGCATCTTGAAATGAATCAAGCATACTGGTAGAAATAGCAGGATTGTACAATCCATATTTAATATCAGGCTGATCTGATGAGCACGTTATTTTACCTTTAGTCGGAGGATAGCATGAAGTAAGCCTCATTCCGTTCAATTGATAAAAAATACTTGTAAGAGGAACTCCAGTGGTTAAAAGCTCAGAATTTTTATATACTGAAATACTTGGGGCCACTTGTTTTGTAACAAATAACGATGATTGGGTAGAGCCCGTGACGAATAGAGTAAGTGGAACTTGATATACTCCCTCCTTTGTAATAGATAAGCTGGCTGGCAATAAAATACTATTAGCATTACCACCATCTTGGAAAGTCAACTTTATAGGAGTATTTGGCGAAAGTGCAATATTGGGATCTAAAAATAGACAAAATTTGCCAGAAGATGTTTTATATGTAGAGGAGGAATTTTTTTTACCAGCTAAACTAATTAAATTGGTGGCATCTTCCCCTGTTATTTTAAAAATGACCTCTGATGCAATTGAATTGCCAAATTGGTCTCTAATTGAAATATTGATTTGTGTAGGGAACTCTGGGGTGTTTATTGTAATCAATGGAATCTTTTCACCATTCTCATCGATAGTAGGATCCTGAAAATAGCTGCATCCACCTACAAATAGGCTGGCAACTATAAAAATAGAAAATAAAAGATTTGTTTTCATGATTAACTATTTTGCTCTAAATAACATAATTGAGAGACCTAATTTAATACTCGGTAAGAACTTATAGCGTGATAATATTTGATTATAATTTGCAATTTGCTCTTCTGAGCCATTTGGTTCAAGCATACCCGTAGCTACAACTGTAGCTTTTGGTGATCCTATGTAAAAACAACCTATTTCAGCCGAGAAACTAACTGGTTTTTTATTTTTTGCAGGGATAGTACGACCAAAACCTATTCCAAGATATGGGGTAACAGCAGCACCTGGTTTGACATCTAATGTCAAATTTCCAACCATTGATGGTGGTAATATAATATCACCATACTTTACTTCATTAGGAACTATATTTACATTTGTTCCAAAAAAAGAAACGCCAGCACCAGCTGACAAGTATAACCATCTTAAGAAATAAATATCAATAAAAGCATTGACTCCTCCACCAGTAGAGCGCGAATTTGCTGTTAGGGTTATCCCTGATTGAGTGGTGTTAAGTTTGTATGGAATCGATAAATACTCTCCACCAACCCTTAAAGCAAACTGGTCCATAAACTGAAAGACCAAATCTCCACCAACACCATTGGTTGAGACTCCAACTTTTAAAGCCATATTAAATTTCTCAACGGGAAATTTGTTTCCAAAAATTTGTGCAGATACAGGTAGAGAAATAATGGCAAATAAAAGAAATAATAAAAAGATTTTTTTCATATTTAAATCATTAATTGGAGCAAATGTAATAAAAATATGAAAACGAAATACTTTTTTAATACATCTCAAGCTATATGTTAGACACACACCTGTTCAATAGTAGAATCGTCAAAGAACCATAGATACCCTGTTACACTTTGATAGCCCATCTCCCTGATTAGATGAATATAACGTCCTATCTGATCGTTATATTTTTTCTCTTTAAGTTTCCCAAATTTATAATCCACTATGACAACGTTATTGTCACTTATCATCACCCTATCTGGACGGTGCAACGAACCATCTTTATCAATAATTGTAAATTCATTGAGGTGACGATAGCTCCCATCAAACCAATGTCTATTTCGCACTAATTTTAATTGTTCAGTAAGCATATTATAAATCGACAAGTAATCTACATTTGACAATTTGCCCTCTGACACACACGATTTAATTGCGTTTTCCAAATCCTCTTCTATAGAAATCTTGGAAAGAATGTCATGATAGATCACCCCTCTGCCTCTTATGTTTTCTTCAATAAAGAACTCTTTTCCCGACAATGCGAGCTTAAGTCTATCCCCAATGGGAATTGAAACAAAAGAAAAATCGGATTGGTTAGAGGTAGAGATGGTATCATTTGGATGGTATGCAACACTCCATTCTCCTATGTTGTAACTATTGAATTCATCGAGGTTGTCTCTCAATGAATGGTACAACAAGTCACTTATTTTTGAAATAGTATATCCTTTATCTTTTCTCAATTTTGGCATTGGAGAGAAGATTATCAATTCTTTTTTGGCCCTTGTAAATGAGACATAACAAATATTAATAGCATCAACATATGAGTACAATTTCTCCTTTTTATAATCTTCTGCAAACGTTGTGTTTAATAGTGTTGAACTTGACCTAATAGGGATCAATCCCATCTTATTAAATGGCTCACCACTAGGGACACACCACAATATATCGCCCCTTTCCCTATAAAATTCCTCTCTAAAAAATGGCATTATCACCACTTCAAAGCCAAGTCCTTTTGATTTATGAATTGTGATGATACGTATTGCATCATCCCCTTCTGGTGCAGATATTGAACGAGTCACCCCTACATTATCCCACCAACTCAAAAAACCACGTATATCTGAGCCGTTTAGTGAAACATAGTCTGATACACAATCGAGGAATGCTTGTATAAAAGCGGTATCCTTTTTCTCCTCCTCATCGAGTAGTCTCACAGATTCTTCGCATATTGAGTATAAAGATGTCTCCTTAGGTAAAACTATTCCATTATTAAAGAAGAACCTCACAAGAGAATCATCTGGATTTACAATACATTTAAGTGTTGAAACTATTTTCCCAACACTTTTTGAGGATGATATCAGTAAAGATTCGTCTGAAATTATTTTCACATTGTTATTAATAAGAAAATCAGCGAGTTCCATGCCTTCGCTGTTTTTTCTCACAAGGAGGGCAATCTCTCTATTTTTATAACCATTTTCCCTCAGTGTATTTAAAGTAGATAGTAATTTTTCTTTAGCTTTATCGACCCACCCCTGCTGATCATTATCAAAAAATGTAACATTGACATGACCTTGGGCTACAGGTTTACTGTTAGGAATTGATTGACTGACATCTTTATATATATTAACTATTGTATCATCTTCAATTCCAAAATCACTATTATACTTATTCTGCAACAATTCGCTCAGTTGTGGAAACAACTGATTATTGAATTCAACTATATTTTTCGAACTTCTCCAATTGGTTGTTAAATGGAAATTGTTTATTAATCCCTTATCAAATTCATCATAGACCATCGAATTGAGCAAATTCCAATCGGAACCTCTCCACCGGTAGATGCTCTGCTTAACATCTCCCACTATTAAATTATCTCTCCCCCACGATAGACTCTCTTTTATAAGTGGCTGAAAATTGTTCCACTGCATAATTGATGTGTCTTGAAACTCATCTAACATATAATGATTGATTCTTGTCCCTATTTTCTCATATATAAAAGGGGTGTCATCTCTATCAATTATTCTATTTAAGAAGCTTGTAGTTTCAGAGAGTAATACTATATTTTTTCTTTTGCAATAATCTACTATATAACCATATATATCCCAAATAATCCCTAAAGAATATAAATTGGAAAGAATTGATTTGGCTGTAAGATAATTGGAATAATCATTAAACAACGTGTCAAGATTGGCAATAACTTGAGTAAGTCCTCCATCAAATGCATCATTAATCGACGCAATAATTGATATGGATGCAGATTTGGAATACCTTTCTGTTTCATCTTCTACAGATGAGAGTAGCCTATCAGGCGGGGGGGCTATCGCTCCATGGATGATATTATTAAAATAATTAAACGGAGATCGAGAGCCACCTTTAAAATCGCTATATTCCAGTGAGTTATCTTTTAAAATTTTATCTGCCGCAGAGCAATAACTTATCAATTTTGACTCAAAATTCTTAACTATATTGTGTAAGTCTGATCTATAAGAGAGAATATAGCCTTTATCCTTCATTGAGTCTTTTAGGTTCTTCCCCCTCATTCTAAATTTCTCAGAAAACAATTCATTGCCCAGCAATTGGATTTTATTGCGCACATTCCAATTTTCACCATTTTCTATCGCTTCAATTGAAAGATCTATCATCCATCTTAAGAGATCATCGTTTTCCTCAAGAGAATCCATCAATAAATCTATTGCCTCAACCATTACGGAATCTCTATCAAGTTCGACATTGTATGATGAATACTGTCCAACTTCTCGAGCAAAAGAACGGAGTATTTGTTGAAAAAACTTGTCAATCGTCGATATATTGAAAAGTGAGTAATCATTGAGAATCTCGTGTAGTAACCTCTTCGCCTCTGCAGCTATTTTCACCCTTGTATCACTCTCTTCCACATCTTTAACACATTTGAGTGATCTTATCATCTCATAAAAATCAGATTGGGCACAATCTATCGAAAGTAAATAAAGCTCTTGAAGAATCCTCTGCTTCATTTCAGCCGTTGCTTTATTTGTGAAAGTAACTGCCAAAATGTGTTTATAGGGTCTGATATCATTGGTGGAGACCTGAAAAAGCAATTTCAAGTATTCACCAGTGAGTTTATGAGTTTTGCCTGATCCTGCAGACGCACTATAAATATTTAACATAATTATCTCTTACACAATAATTTAAAATCACAATATGAACAAGTATCTTCATTGTTACACCCTTTAAAGGGCTGTGTTAAATCAAATATCTCTTCTAATAATTTTTTCAAATTGTTTTCAAACAATGACAACTCTTCCCCTTTTAGCATAAATTGAGGAGTAACGTCTTTAAAAATATCTTTCAACGAATATATTGATAGTATTGTATTATCTTGATTCAAAGAGTTATTACCAAACATTATTCTATCCTTAGAGAGTAAATAGAGATAAAAGATAAGTTGAAAGGCAGCATTAGGGGGGGCATCACTCTCTGGATCGAACAAATCATTTATTTCATTATAATTGATATTGAAGGAGCCTGTTTTATAATCAATAATTCGATAAGAACCATCTACCTTATCCACCCTGTCAATAATCCCTTTGAGCTTGATATCTTTTGCAAGTGAATCAATATAGATAGTGGATACAACATTTTTTTCTGACAAAAGATAACTGAATGGCACTAACTCCATATCGTGTTGAAGCACCCTTTTGACATACCTCTCAACCAACACTTCAATAATTTTGTTTCGTCCAAAAATATCATCTATTCCAAAACAAATATTAAATGCATTGTGTATATATTTTAATATAGCTCCTTTATCTCTGATTGTCTCCTCTATCTCTTTTTTATGAATATTTGTATTGATGAAAGGGGAATATATATCACTCATAACTTTATGAAATAGAGTTCCGAAGGAATTGGCTTCCATCTCAAAAATTAACTCTTGAGGCCTCTTTAATTTTTCTATTTTTTCATAATAAAACTTCAAAGGGCAATCAAGATATGAACGAAATGAAGATGGGGAGAACTCTAATTGGTATAGAGCCTCAAGCATATTTTTATTCTTTTCGATAAGTGTCTGTTTTCGTTGTCTGTTATCAATGTTAACACTTATAATTTTCTCTTTAACAGGGAGCTCGTGATGATATTTCAGTTGCTTTACGAAACGGCTAACTTCTCCCGATTTCACCCCCTCTACTCTTGTGTCGTATATTAAAAATAATTTATTAACCCTATAAATACTTCTATAAAAATGATATGCCGATATAGAATCTTGAAACTCATAATTTGGGAGCCCCCACCCTCTCCTCAAATTGTATGGGATAAATGAGGAGCTCACACTACTGGAGGGAAATACTCCATCATTAATGGAGAGTATTATCATATTTTCAAAGTCAAGCGAGCGAGTTTCCAAAGGGCCCATGATTTGCAAACCAGACAATGGTTCCCCTGAAAATGGAATGGAAATACCAGAAGTAATTTGGTGTAGTAGTTTAAAATAAGTATCAGGTTTTATAGGTAAATCTATATCTTTTAACCGATTAATACTTTTAAAATATGCAAAAATAAACTCTTTATCAAGGTCGTTTACTAATTTTTGTAATTCCAATAAAATATTTAATTGATAATCTGCAATCGACCCCACTACTTTATCTCTATCTATTACCATATGAGAGACAGGTATAAACACGGCATCCAAAATAGGGGCTCCTCGTAACTCATGAGGTGAGATGAATGCCATATTGTTCTTTATTATTTTATCCCTTATTGTATTTAGTAACGTTTGATCAATCTCCTTTATATATGGGTGGTCAAGTATGTCTAAAACTGTAGAATAGTAAAAAGAAATCTTTGAATGATAGAGTCTAACCTTGTTTTGAAGTGAGGATATTAAGGTCATAAATGAGGATATATTAGTGTTACTTAGTGAATACCCCATTGTCACATTTATTAATTTGATATCGTCTGGAATAGAATTGAGCAGTGGTAACAATAGTGTTTCGTCAGGAAGAACTACTGCCGTTTTAATTAGTTCGGGCTGTGTTAAATGTGAAGAAGAGAGCAAATCTTGTAATATTTTATGTACATATTTAGCCTGTCCCACTTTCGATGGAATACCAATCACCTCAATCTCAGGATTTTGAAATTTATCTTGCTTTGTCAATTGATATTTTGATGGGTAATTAACTACATTTTCACTCATAAAAAGTGAAGATTTATTATATGGATCTTTTATAATATCTCCATAATAATCCCAATAAAAGTCTCCTTTGCCAGAATCACGAAGGGCGTTAAGCAATACTTTTTCACATTTGTTTAAAGCATTAAGAGCAACAAATACTATTTTTTTGTATTTGTTAAGAAATACTGGAAATTGGTTTGTCTTATTTATCTGATCTGCTACAGATCTATATATCATCCCTTCATATCCTTCTCCTTTGATCCTAAGTTCATTTTTAAAATCAATATAGATATCATATAATATTGTCCATAAAGAGAGAAATGATTGTTCCTTTTTTTCTTTGGAAAATGGAGAGAAATTGCCCCAAAACTCTTTTATTGCCTCTCTTTGATCCTCTGAGAGAAAAGAGAATCCAGAATCTATATCTTTTAAATCTTTGATATTCGTAAATAGATGATTTGCATCGACGAGATATTTATCTACGTCATCGAAATCATTGAGAATCATATCACCCCAATAGATAAAATCATCAAATGATTCATTTGCTGCAGTATTGTATCGTGAATAGACACTATAGAGAAGGGTCAATAACGATATTTTATCCGAATTTCTCAATCCAGACAAATTATAGAAGAGATCATTGATTGTAATAAGAGTTGGTGAAAAAATGGTACTTTTAGATACTTCTCCTAAATACCTTTGAAAAAAAATAGAAGAACGTCTATTGGGAAAAACAAAACATATATCCTTTAGGTTATTATGTTCATTTTCGATAAAAACCTCTGCTAATTCTCTTAAAAACTCCATTAGTTATTATAACCTTTTTTTTAATTCTGCTGCTGCTTGCTCATACCCAGGTTTGCCAAGTAGTGCAAACATATTTTTTTTGTAAGCCTCAACTCCTGGTTGATCAAAAGGATTCACTCCAATCATATAAGCAGATATACCACATGCTTTTTCAAAGAAATAGAAAAGTGCACCAAGATTGTATGGATCTAATTGTTCTATTTCAATCCTCAGATTTGGGACTCCGCCATCCTCATGAGCAAGTTTAGTACCCAATTGAGCCATTTTGTTACACTCTTCAAATTCTCTCCCAGATAAGAAATTGAGGGTATCAACATTATCAGGTTCAGGTTCAATTTGAAGAGAAGAATTGCATTTTTCTACCGATATTACAGTTTCAAACAAAAGTCTTTCACCATCTTGAATGTATTGCCCCATCGAATGAAGATCTGTAGTAAAATTAACAGAGGCAGGGAAAATGCCTTTGCCACCTTTTCCCTCCGACTCTCCATATAGCTGCTTCCACCACTCCCCAAGGTACTGAAGTTTCGGGTTAAAATTGGCCAGGATCTCTATTTTTTTACCATTACAATATTGTTCATTTCTTGCTGCAGCATACTCAATAGCAGGATTTGACTCTATTCGTTCATTGCAAAGGTGTTCCATATCAACAGCACCTTTGATCATTTTTTTTATATCTATGCCAGCGAGGGCTATGGGGAGAAGTCCAACAGGGGTAAGAACGGAAAACCTCCCACCAACATTATCTGGTATAGTGAATGTTCTATATCCTTCTCTATTTGCAATCCCTTTCAAGACCCCTTTTGCCCCATCTGTGATAGCAATAATTCTTCTCTTTGCCTCCTCCTTGCCATACACATTCTCAACATGCGATTTGAGAATTCTAAAAGCAATGGCAGGTTCTGTTGTTGTTCCTGATTTAGAGACAACAACAACTGCAACCGATCTTTTGGTAACCAGTTCCATCAATTCATAGTGATATTGTTGAGATAGATTGTGTCCAGCAAATACGACCTGAGGAGCATCATGGTTGAGTTCATATTTAAATGAATGAGAAAGTGCCTCAATAGCTGCTTTTGCCCCAAGGTAAGATCCCCCAATTCCTATCACAACTATTAATTCTATCCCTTTGTTCTTCCACTCATGATATATTGACAGATAGTCATTTATTTCATCCTCTGTGATTGAAGATGGTAAATCCATCCACCCTAAAAAATCATTTCCTGCCCCTTTTCTACTTTGAAGAATATCAAACGCTCCGAAAGCCTTTAAAAGGGTGCTATTTTTGTATTTAACATCAATCTTCATCACTATATTATTTTAATTTGGTTGTCAACTCTTTAAGAATATTTGTTACAATACCATTTTCATATAATATGGAATAGACTGCATCGGCAATTGGCATATATACATTATATTTGGTATTTATCTTTCTGATTGCTTTCACTGCGTAGTAACCTTCTACAATTTGATTCATCTCAAGTGTGGCTGTTGAAACTGTATAACCTTTCCCTATCATCGAGCCAAAAGTACGATTACGACTAAATTGAGAATAGCAGGTGACCAAAAGATCCCCTAAATATGCAGATAGACTTGAATTTCTATCATTATCTGGATGTGATGCATTGAGAAACTGTTTCAATTCATTGAATGCATTCGAGATTAGCACTGCCATAAAGTTGTCACCATATCCTACTCCATGACACATACCAGTAGCAATAGCGTAAATATTTTTCAATGCTGCAGAATATTCAACTCCATAAATATCTGTTCCAACTACCGTTTTTATATAATTGTTTGCAAAATAAGAGGAAATACTTCTTGCACTCTCCTCATACTTAGAGGAGAAAGTAAGATATGAAAGTCTCTCCATTGAGACCTCCTCTGCATGGCATGGACCACTTATGATAGCGATTTTATCAAATGGGATATTGTGATATTGATGAAAATATTCTGCAATCGTCAAGTTTTCATCAGAGACAAACCCTTTAATTGCAGATACAATAAACTTTCCCTTAAATGATTGATTCACCTTTTCCATTTCACTCATGAAATAAGCTGAGGGTATTGCAAAAACCAATATATCTGAGGCTTTGATAGCTTCATTTATGTCATTTGTCATAACGATCTTCTCAGGATTCAAATGGACGGAGTGCAATCTTGAATTGTGGTGGTGATATTTCAATATATACTCTATAGTGTCATTATTTCTGATGTACCACCTTGGATTACAGTGGTTATTGGATAACACCCTTGTCAAAGCAATGGCCCAGCTCCCACTTCCTATTACGGAGATAGATGGTTTAGATATATTTTTATTTTTATCCATGGTTTACAATTTATTACAATTAGGCAAATGTAACCAAAAACTGCTACATTTGCAATGAAATAAATCCCATGGAAAAGAAGTACAACTACATATTAAAGAAAGCATCCGATTTGCAGCCAATCACTTTCGAAGAAGCCTTTTATCTATATAAAAACACCCCCCTTCCCATATTAAATTACCATGCGAACATTATTCGCAACAAATTGAACGAAAAAGGAAAAGTGAGTTGGCAAATAGATAGAAATGTCAATTACACAAATATCTGCACTTCAGGGTGTCTATTTTGCAATTTTCACTGCAAGCCTCATCAAAAAGAGAAAGGATATATTTTAAAGGAGTGTGAATATACTGAAAAAATAGAGCAACTATTTAAAATTGGTGGCAACCAGCTTCTTCTTCAAGGGGGACTCCACCCTCATTTAGGGATTGACTTTTATGAACAACTCTTCAAAAGACTCAAGGATAACTACCCCACCTTAAAACTCAATGCCCTCGGCCCCCCTGAGATTGCCCATATTGCCAAAATCAGTTCCCTCCCAATATCAGAGATATTGTCTCGCCTCAAAAAAAGTGGATTGGATACCCTTCCAGGAGCTGGAGCGGAGATTCTATCACCAAGGGTTAGAAGAATCATTTCTCCTGGGAAACCATCTGTTGAACAGTGGGTGGACGTCATGAAACAGGCACACAAACAAGGATTTAGCACCACTGCCACAATGGTTTACGGCTCTATAGAGACCGAGGAGGAGAGGATTCAACACCTATTTACCCTTCGGGATATTCAAGATGCCAAACCAGGGGGGAGCATCGGTTTTAGGGCTTTTATCCCATGGCCAATGCAGATGAACGGAACAATATTAGAGAAGTTGATCAACGAAGGGGCTATTGAGAGGCCTCCCACCAACGAGGGTCCCTTAGAATTTTTAAGAACAGTAGCATTGAGCCGTATAGTCCTTCTGAATATTCAGCATATTCAAGCATCATGGCTCACCATTGGTATTCCAACTGCACTATTGGCTCTCCATTGCGGAGCAGATGATATGGGTTCAATAATGATAGAAGAGAATGTCGTTTCCTCTACGGGGAAGAGGAACCACCTCGACAAATCAAGTATGGTTGCAGTTATAAAAGAGGCAGGCTTTGATCCGTGGCTTCGCGATCAGCTATACCACCCTCTCTAATCACCTTATCAGCAGCCTCAACAGCTAAAGTATCACATCTTTCATTTTCCGCATGGCCAGCGTGTCCCTTTATCCAAACAAGTTGCACCCTGTGTTTACGATAAATAATGAGAAATCTCTGCCATAAATCGCTGTTAGCTTTGTTTTTATAGTTATTTCTCTCCCAGTTAAAAACCCACCCTTCGTTTACAGCCTTTACAACATATGACGAGTCACTATAAACCGTCACCTGGGCATTTTTTCTTTTAATTGCCTCAAGGCCGACAATAACCCCCATAAGTTCCATTCTATTGTTAGTGGTATTGAGATAACCACTCGACAACTCTTTGTACTTATTGCCACAACGAAGGATGACTCCATACCCACCAGGACCTGGATTTCCTTTGGAAGAACCATCACTATAAAGAAGAATCGGCTGAATCATAATCCATTATACGGGACCTTTAATTACCCCTTTTTCCTCAACAGAGATCTTTAGGACATCATTATTCATCTCATCATATAGCAATCTGTTACGAACAATATCTATTGCAGCATATATTGATGATAGCATAGGCATAGGATTAGCAAGATTCCTACCAGCGAGCTCATAAGCGGTACCATGGTCGGGAGAAGTGCGCACAATAGGAAGCCCTGCAGTAAAATTGACACCTGAATCAAATGCAAGTGCCTTAAATGGAATCAACCCTTGATCATGGTACATAGCCAATACTGCATCATAAGAGTATTGAAGATGATTGGTAAAGAAAGCATCGGGAGAGAAAGGTCCAAATGTTAAAATGTCATCTTTATTGGCACATTCTATTGCTGGAGCAATGATATCAATCTCTTCTGTACCTAAAAGCCCCCCATCTCCTGAGTGTGGGTTCAAGCCCAAAACTGCGATTTTAGGTTTAATGATATTAAAATCTCTTTTAAGTGATTCATTCATTAAATGAAGCTTCCTGCAAATTCGCTCTACAGAGAGGGAGCTTGAGACTTTTGATATGGGGATATGATTGGTAACAACACCAACTCTCATTTTATCTGAAATTAAGAACATCAATCCATCTTCAACTCCAAATTCACTAATAAGATACTCTGTATGTCCTGGGAATCCGAATCCGCCATCCTGATTGACACTTTTTTTGTTAAATGGAGAGGTCACAATGGCATCTAAATCACCGTTTTTTAAATCCTCAACAGCAGCTCGAAGGGAGATAATTGCCCCCTCAGCTGAGTCCTTTGTTGGTTGACCTGGGTCAATGTGAAAATTATCAGGGACACAATTTATAATATTGATCCTTTTGGGATGATAATCTTTTGCTGTATTGATAATATTTGTGGGGAGGGATTCTGCCTCAGTGATTTGCTTCTTGTAAAAACCAAGAGCTCTCGAAGAGCCATATACGATAGGGATACACAAATCCATAATCCTTGCATCAGATAGGGCCTTGATAATAACTTCATATCCAATACCATTAGTATCTCCTTGGGTAATCCCAATAATAATTTTTCTTGACATAATTAATAATTAATTGCGCTGCAAGTTACGAATAAAATTTTTAAGTATATTTGTAATATGTCAAATATACTCGATAGAGATATACAATATCTTCCAGGAATAGGCCCTAAAAGAGCTCAATTGATGGGTAAGGAATTGAATATTTTCACTTTCCGTGATTTACTGTATACATTTCCATTCAGATATATCGATAGAAGCAAAGTATATTCTATAAGGGAAATAGAGTCTTCCAGCACATATATCCAATTGAGGGGAAAGATCACCAAGATCAATATTGTAGGGGAAAGAAGGGGGAAAAGGCTCATTGCTACACTAACAGACAGCACAGGGAGCATAGATCTGGTGTTCTTCCAAGGGATAAAGTGGATAACAGATAAGCTCTCTATCAACAAAGAGTATATAGTATTTGGAAAGCCTTCCGAGTTCAACGGGACATTTAATATCGTCCACCCTGAAGTAGATACCACAGAAAAAGAGCTCTCATATATGGGGAGCACCATGATGGGGATCTATTCGAGCACAGAAAAGCTCAAGGGCAATGGCATTGGCAATAAAACATTTACAAAATTTATTTTCTCCGTTATTTCTCAAACAATAGACTACATCAAGGAGACACTCCCCTCGGAGATCATCTCTTCATATCACCTCATCCCTTTAAAAGATGCCTTGGTGAATATTCATTTTCCGAAGGACCCATCCACACTCCAAAAAGGGGAACTGCGCCTAAAATTTGAAGAGTTGTTCTATCTTCAACTCTCCCTCCTCAAACAAAAGAACATCCGCATGAGGGAATCCTCTGGGGTGATGATACAGAAAGTGGGTACAAATTTCAATAAATGCTTCGCCTCCCTCCCATACGAACTCACAAATGCACAAAAAAGGGTAATCAGGGAGATAAGGGAGGACCTCAGAAGTGGGAAACAGATGAATCGTCTTCTTCAAGGAGATGTTGGCAGTGGCAAAACGATGGTGGCACTGCTCTCTTCCCTATTGGCCACAGACAATGGTTATCAAGCCTGCATCATGGCCCCCACCGAGGTACTTGCCAATCAACATTTCATCGGCATCTCCAAATCTCTTGAAACCACAAATGTGAAGGTGGCCCTATTGACTGGAAGTACAAAAGCAAAAGAGAGAAGAATCATTGATCAGGGGCTCAAAGATGGCACCATTCAGATATTGATAGGGACCCATGCACTTATAGAAGAGAGTGTAGTCTTTAAAAATTTAGGCTTTGCTGTAATTGATGAGCAGCACCGCTTTGGGGTGGAGCAGAGGGCAAAAATCAGATTCAAGTCAGACGCTCCCCCCCATATCTTGGTAATGACCGCCACCCCAATCCCCCGTACCCTCGCAATGACACTCTACGGAGACCTCGATGTATCCATACTTGACGAACTCCCCCCAGGAAGAAAGCCCATCCAGACAATGCACGGGCAAGAATCCAAAAGAGATAAAGTCTATAGCTTTCTTAAAAGTGAAATAAAAAAAGGACGGCAGGTATTCATCGTCTATCCCCTCATAAAAGAGTCAGAGAAAATGGACTATCAAAACCTCGAATCGGGATATCAGACAATTATCGAAGAATTTCCTGCTCCTGAATATGTTACGGCGGTGGTTCATGGACAACAGAAAAGTGAGAACAAAGCCTACGACATGGAACTATTCGTCTCAGGTAAAGCAAATATTCTTGTAGCAACCTCTGTGATTGAAGTTGGAGTAGATGTCCCCAACGCCTCTGTTATGGTCATTGAAAGTGCAGAGAGATTTGGCCTCTCACAGCTTCACCAACTCAGAGGGAGGGTAGGAAGGGGTGCCGAAAAATCATATTGCATACTAATGACAGGGTACAAACTCAGCAAAGAGTCCAGACAAAGAATAGAACTCATGTGTTCAACCAATGATGGCTTCGAACTAGCTGAAGCAGACATGAGAATGAGGGGACCAGGAGACATAGAGGGGACCCAGCAAAGTGGTTTAGCAGTTGATTTGCATATAGCAAACCTCTCAAAAGACTCACAGATCCTATATCTTGCAAGAGAATGTGCCCAAAAAGTTCTCGAAGAGGATCCTCTACTCGAATTAAAGAAAAATAATATACTCACAGCTCAATTATCCTCTCTACGCAATGCAAAAGAGGATATTGACTATTCGAAAATCAGTTAAAAATGGTATCATGAAATACATTGGAGCTCATATAAGCAGTGCTGGTGGTGTAGAAAATGCCCCCGTTAATGCAAAAAAAATAGGTGCTACAGCCTTTGCACTATTCACAAAAAATCAAAAACAATGGGTCGCCCCACCACTTTCAGAGGGTTCAATTACCCTATTCAAAGAGAGGTGCATCGAATTTGGATTTCCTCCACAGAGCATCCTTCCCCATGACAGCTACCTAATCAACCTCGGTCACCCTAAGGAGGAGGGACTTGCCAAATCGAGAGAGGCATTTCTTGATGAAATGGTTAGATGTATGCAACTTGGCCTTGATCGACTCAACTTCCACCCTGGAAGTCACCTAAAAGAGATTTCAGAGGAAGAATGTCTTCGCACAGTTGCAGAGTCAATAAACATCACATTAGATAAAACTAAAGGGGTAATAGCAGTGATTGAAAACACTGCTGGACAAGGATCTAACATCGGATACAGATTTGAACACCTTGCATCAATTATTGAACAAGTGGAAGATAAATCGAGGGTTGGAGTGTGTATAGACACCTGCCATGCATTTGCAGCAGGCTACGATTTCACACAAGAAAAAGTATTAGAAGATTTTGATAAAATAGTGGGATTCAAATACTTAAAAGGAATGCACCTCAACGATGCAAAAAAAGAGATAGGATCCAGGGTTGACCGCCACGAAAGCCTCGGCTCAGGCAAAATAGGAATGGAAGTATTTGAACTGATAATGAAAGATAACAGAATAGATAATATTCCTCTCATCCTTGAAACACCTAATCCTGAGATTTGGAGCCAAGAAATTGAGATTTTAAAAGGACATATCAGATACCATTGATGAACAGAATCATATTATCTACTTTGCTGTTCATTGTCTCTGTCACCATTACAGCTCAGACAATGGAAATGGATAGTATGATTAACAATATTAGAAAAAGGGCATATATAGTCAATTATAATAAAATAGATTATAAAGCCGATGTCCTTCTTAACGGAGACATTCATGTTAAAAAAAGAAATTTCCTATTAGATCTTATTCCAAGGCCATCCTTTCCTATTAGAGATACAGGCAGGTTGCATGTAGAGTTGCTTTCCAATCTGACTTTCACTAATCCAGATCTATATTTTCAAAAAGTAATCAGACAGAACTTCAAAAGCGAAGTAATCTCACAAATTATTTCACAAACTGTTTTTCCATTTATAAGTGTCAGCCTCTACTCCCCTATGCTATTTAAAAACATCTATTCTCCGATCGCTCCAAAAGGGGATAAATACTACGAATATTCCTTAGCATCGGAGTGGAAAGAGAATAATATTTGCTATTATAAAATATTATTCACTCCACGCATATTTAATAATAAATTCATAGATGGATATATGATAATAGACTCTTCCAATTGGAGTATCTGCAGAATGAGTTTCAAAGGGAGAATTGAACAAATGTCCTACTCCATGACAATTATTTCGGGAGAAAAAGGGTCATCCTCAGAGTATTATCCAAAAGAAGTTTACTTCAACGCAGATTATCATCTCCTTGGCAATGAGATTAATGGGGTTTTTATAACAAAAATCAACTATATACACTTTAAAGAGTCAACTATCACCCAACGAATCAAAGGGAAGAATAAACACGATTTATCTCTCCTTTTTGAATCAACGATAGATACAAGTGGTGTTACTATCCTGGAGAGCAACGATACAATAAGGTCAACAAGCAAATTGTTAAAAATAGGTGATTACCTTACTAAGGATTACAAATATGGCTCCGAGAGATTCGGAAGAATTGAGTTTACACCTCTTATTTGTCCTATGATGCTCAATTATAGCAGCACCCATGGACTCTCCTACTCACTTCAACTCTCATACAAGAAAGAATTTACCAATGGGATGCTATTCTCAATCACCCCAAAAGGTGGATATAATTTTAAAGATAAAGCATTCCATTGGTTCGTCAACACTTTTTATAAATTTGATCCACAAAGGGATGGAAGGATAACCTTTGATTTCAGCAACGGAGATAGAATATATACAAAAGAGATAGAGCATGAACTACACAACCTTGAGAGTGGCATATTTGATGAATCACTACTCAATCTTGACACTTATATGGGGACATATTTCAAATTAGGAGCATCTATGGAAATACTTAATGGATTCAATATCAATGCCATAGTAGGTGTCAACATATATTCGCCATGGCCCAAATCAAAAATCATAATTCTTAAGCCAGAATCTCCAGATTTAGATAAGGCCCTCAATATCATCAAAGACAATTATTCAAGTTTTGTTCCAGAGCTAAGACTACAGTGGACTCCTGGCCAATATTATTATTGGGATAACAATGTGAAAAAGAATCTTTACTCAAAATATCCAACATTTTTCATAAGCTGGGCATACGCTATTAAAGGGGCTCTTAACAGTAACTACACATACCAAAGAATAGAGTTTGATCTACAACATAAAGTCAAAACAGGACTCCTTACAACTCTATCATATAGGGTTGGTATAGGTTCGTTCTATAATTATAAAGATCTCTATTTTGCTGATTTTTGGAATTTTAGAAAAAATGACCTTCCAATAGGATGGGATGATGAAATAGGTGGCACATTTCAACTTTTAAGCGATTATAACTACAACTCTATCAATAAATACGTGAGGGGAAATATGGAACTTGATACCCCTCTATTGTTGGGTTCCTCCGTTTTTAAAAATTTCAATATAATAATGAAAGAACGGCTCTATCTCAATATGCTATTGGTTCCAAACATGAAGCCATATTTTGAACTGGGATATGGTATCGGGACATATTTTTTTGATGTAGGTTTGTTCTGGGGGGGAGAAATAAATCACCCCGATAGAATCGGGGTAAAATTGACATTCAATCTTCATTAGAAGAGCGATCTATGTTGATAATTTAGAAGCTACTTTTTAGACCAGTAGTTTTATTATAGATATATTTATCAGGGGTTGAATCACTATCTTTCTTATAGTAGCCGTTTCTTTCAAATTGAACTGCAATATTGGAATCATCAACCAAAAGGTTGGATTCAACCAAAGCCTTCTTAACTACGAGGGAGTCTGGATTGAGATAGCTTTTATAATCCTCACCTTCTGGTATCCCCCCCATGTCACTTTGGGTGAAGAGCCTGTCATACAATCTTACCTCTACCTCTTTTGCATCATTTGCTGAAACCCAATGTATAGTCCCTTTTACAGAGCGCCACTCCCCTCTTCCTGGAAGTGTAGTTGGATCGTAGGTACAACGCAACTCTATTATTTTCCCCTCACTGTCTTTTATCACCTCTTCACATTTTACTATAAATGAGTATTTCAATCGCACCTCTCCTCCAGGACGAAGGCGGAAAAACTTTTTCGGGGGTTCTTCCATGAAATCATCTCTCTCAATGTAAATCTCATTGCCGAAAGGTATTTTTCTTGTACCTGCGTCTGGATTTTCTTGGTTCTTAGGTGCTATACAAGTGATCTCTTCTTTCTCATCCCAATTGGTAATAACAAGTTTGATTGGATCCATCACTGCCATATATCTGTTGGAACGTTTATTTAAATCTTCACGAAGGCACCACTCAAGCAATGAAAGGTCTATGATGTTGTCCCTCTTTGCCACCCCTACTTTCTCTGCAAATGCTCTGATACTCTCTGGAGTATAGCCTCTTCTTCTTATTCCGCAGATAGTCGGCATCCTTGGGTCATCCCAACCATTGACATAGTTGTTTTTTACCAATTCAAGGAGTTTTCTTTTACTCATCACTGTATAGGTGAGGTTAAGTCTTGCAAACTCATATTGATGCGAAGGGAATATCTCCAATTTGTCTATAAACCAATCGTATAAAGGTCTGTGAACATCAAACTCGAGTGTACAAATTGAATGTGTGATATTTTCAATTGAATCACTCTGTCCGTGAGCATAGTCATACATTGGATATATACACCATTTGTTGCCAGTACGGTGGTGCTCGGTGTGGATGATTCTATACAAAAGGGGATCCCTAAAAAGCATATTGGGATGTGCCATATCTATTTTGGCCCTAAGGACCTTCTCACCATCTGCAAATTCTCCATTTTTCATTCTCTGGAACAAATCAAGATTTTCCTCGACACTTCTATCCCTGAAGGGACTATTTTTTCCTGGCTGCTGCACTGTTCCCCTTCCGAGTCGAATCTCTTCTTGAGTTTGATCGTCAACATAAGCAAGCCCTTTTCTTATCAAAACCAATGCCCATTGATAGAGTTGGTCAAAGTAATCTGAGGCATAGAACTCGTTTGCCCAATTAAAACCGAGCCATCTAATGTCATTTTTAATTGAATCTACATACTCGGTATCTTCCTTCACAGGGTTGGTATCATCAAAACGAAGATTAGTCTTTCCACCATACTGCCGTGCTAAGCCAAAATTAAGACATATACTCTTTGCATGGCCAATATGTAAATATCCGTTTGGTTCGGGTGGAAAACGAGTTAACACCGATTTACGTCTGCCTGAGGCAAGATCTGCCTCGATTATCTCTTCAAGGAAATTCTTTGATACTGTCTCTTCCATTGTATGTTATATTTAAGCTCCAAAGTTATAAAAATTATTACCTTTACAACACTAAAAACTCAATTATGATACAATCAATGACAGGCTATGGCAAGGCCGAAGTAATACTTGACGAGAAAAAGTGCACAATAGAAATTAGATCGCTAAATGGTAAAAATTGTGATATTTCTCTTAAGACACAATTTATCCCAAGGGATAAGGAACTTGAAATAAGACAATTAATAGCTCAAAAACTTGTCAGAGGAAATATTGATCTTTATATCAATGTGGAATATTCTGAAGGGACAATAAACAAAGAGATTAATAAGGATGTCTTGTTGGGTTATTACCATCAACTACTCTCAATAAAAAAAGAGAGCGATATATCTCAATGTAACGACAGCGACCTTTTATCTTCCCTTTTGCGTTTACCAGATGTAATTGATACCAAAAAAGATGAAGTTACCGACGAAAAATGGAATTTAATCTATAAAGGGATTAGCAAAGCTATTGATCACCTCATAGAATTTAGAGAGAGAGAAGGGGCAACTCTTGATAAAGATATCTCATCCCATGTGGAGAATATATTATCTTCGATTCCAGAAGTTGAACAGTTTGAAAATGAAAGAATTACCTCTATTAAAGAGAGGCTTAAAAGCAAAATTGCAGAATTGTCCCAAGTGAGTACAGACAACAGACTTGAACAGGAAATAATCTTTTACATTGAGAAATTGGATATCAATGAAGAGAAGGTAAGACTTCGCAATCACTGCCACTATTTTAATGAGACAAAAGAGTTAGAAGAATATCCAGGCAAGAAATTGGGGTTCATCGCACAAGAAATGGGGAGGGAGATAAATACCCTTGGATCGAAAGCCAACCACTCAGAAATCCAGAAAATTGTGGTTAAAATGAAAGACGAACTTGAAAAAATCAAAGAACAATCATTAAATATATTGTAACAATGAAAAGTAAAAAGTACTATCTATTATTTATCATCATGCTCCTTCCATTTTGCGCAATCAATGCACAAGAGGGGAGACTACTCCGATTTCCCTCTGTGGGTGGGGATAAAATTGCATTTTCCTATGCAGGTGATCTCTACACTGTATCTATCAATGGTGGAACTGCTCAAAAAATCACATCTGATATTGGATATGAAATGTTTTCCCGTTTTTCACCCGACGGCAAGACGATAGCCTTCACTGCACAATACGATGGAAATACCGAAGTCTATACTATCCCCTCTGCAGGTGGTATTCCCAAAAGAATTACATACTCTGCATCTGTATCAAGAGATATGGTTGGAGAAAGGATGGGGCCAAATAATATCGTAATGTGCTGGACTCCTGATGGGAAAAATATTGTTTATAGAAGCAAATGGTACAATTTCTCAGGGTTGAGAGGTCTTTTATACACCATCAGTGCCAATGGTGGAGAACCTACCCAGATTCCAACCACTGAAGGGGGATTCTGCTCTTATTCTCCCGATGGTAAACAACTGGCTTTCAATAGGATGTTTAGAGAATTCAGAACATGGAAATACTACCGTGGAGGGCAAGCAGACGATATCTGGATCAACCAAGTAGGGAGTACAAAACTTGATAATATCACAAATAATCCTGCCCAAGACATTTTCCCAATGTGGATTGGTAATGATATATATTTCCTATCCGACAGGGATCATATCATGAATCTATTTTGCTATAATACTAAAAGCAAAGAGGTTAGCAAAGTGACAAACTTCACTGAGTACGACTGTAAATTCCCTTCATTTTCAAATAACTATGTCGTATTTGAAAATGGAGGATATATTTACAAATACTCTGTTACCAATAAAAAATGTGAAAAAGTAAAAATTGAATTAAACTGCGAAGACATCTATGCTCGAAGCAAATACAACAAGTCCCCTGAAAATGCCTTTTTCAGTAGATCTGGGTATTCCCTCTCACCAGATGGTGAAAAAGTATTAGCTATTCACAGAGGAGATATCTTCTCAATCCCTGCTCAGAAGGGGGCAACATACAATTTGTCAAATTCGTCAGAGTCTCACGAAAGAGAGGCAACATGGTCACCTGACGGAAAAAGCATTGCTTTCTTCTCAGATAAGTCGGGAGAATATCAATTGTATCTGATGGATGGTGAGAACACGGAGAAAGTTACTATGCTTACAAAGTTTAAAGAGGGCTATCCTACTGGGTTATTGTGGTCTCCTGATTCTAAAAAGATTTATTTTTCAAATGAAAAAAGAGAGTTATGCTCCATCGATGTTGCGTCTAAGGCACTAAAAGTGATAATTACAGGAAAATATAGCGGAATATACAACTATGATTTTTCAAATGATGGAAATTGGCTTGTCTATACAACCTCTGGAAAGAACAGAGTATCTGTCATCTACATATATGATATAAAGGCAGATAAACATCATCAAGTGACTGGACAGTGGTATGATTCATCCTCTCCTATTTTCTCAGAAGATGGAAAATATTTATTTTTCACATCTTCAAGAGATTTCAATGCCAATTACTCTTATGTGGAATGGAATGCCTCTTATGAGGTTAAAAATTATGTTTTTGTCACTCCATTGACCAAAGAGACAACAGATCCTACAATCATCAATGTTAGTGTTGATAAAAATGGGGATGCAAAGGGGGATAAAACACAAAATAGCACTATTGATTTTGATGGAATTGTTGAAAGAAGTGCACTTCTTCCAATAGAAAGTGGAAGGTATTCTCTTCTAACATGTATAAATGATGAGTTGTACTACTCTTCAAAAGGGGAGATAAAGAAAATATCTATGAAGGATATGAAAATTTATTCTGTTGCAGATGGAAGGATCCTTGCTGCCACCACAGATGGTTCGAAGGCACTACTGGCTGAGAAAAATAACCTCTATGTAGTATCTTCTAAACAAGGTTTTAAAAAGGATGATCCCCTCTCTCTACAGGATGTAAACACTTTAGTCGATTACCCAAAAGAATGGGCACAGATTTTCAATGAGAGTTGGAGGATAGTCAGAGACCATTTCTATCTTGAAAATATGCATGGTAAAGATTGGAATAAATTGAGGGATAAATATAGCGTACTGCTCCCTTATGTGAGACATCGTCAGGATCTAACATACATCATCGGAGAGATGATAAGTGAACTCAATGTTGGGCACGCATACATCACGACAGGAGAGGCTCCCACCCCAGAAAGAATTGGAACTGGTCTTTTGGGAGGCAAATTTGAAAAGGACAAATCAGGTTATTTTAAGATTACTAAAATATTCCAAGGGGCACCATGGGAGTCAACATTGGTATCACCCTTAGGAGCTCCTGGTATAAAGGTCAACTGCGGCGAATATATAATTTCAGTTAATGGCACCTCTTGCAAAGAGATGGGTACCATCTATCAATCTCTAATTGGCAAAGTGGGCTCAACTGTCGCCCTAAAAATAAACTCTCAACCCAAAGAAGAGGGTGCTCGAATCGTATATGTCAAACCTATCGGTGACGAATCCAATTTAGCATATTATGAGTGGGTACAAAATAATATCAAAAAGGTAAATGAAGCTACAAATGGGGAAGTGGGATATATACATATTCCTGATATGTCGGTTGCAGGATTGGATGCATTTACTAAACTCTTCTACACTCAACTTGATAAAAAGGCACTCATAATCGATGATCGGATGAACGGAGGTGGAAATGTATCTCCTATGATCTTAGAGAGGTTACAGAGGGAAGCATATAGAATGACTATGGCACGTAATGGTGGAGAACTATTGAGCACTGTTCCAGGTGAGACGCATCATGGGCCGAAGGTATGTCTTGTAGATAAATATTCCTCATCAGACGGAGATTTATTCCCATATGGATTCCAAAAATTGGGAATTGGGAAGTTAATCGGTACTCGCACTTGGGGTGGAATTGTTGGTATCTCTGGCTCAAAAGAGTTTGTTGACGGACAAGATATGAGAACACCATTCTTCACCTCCTACTCAATTGATGGAAAATGGATAGTTGAGAATCATGGAGTCGATCCTGATATAGTAGTTGATATAAATCCATTTGACGACTACCTAGGAGTTGACGCTCAGCTAAACAAAGCAATAGAGGTCTTGAAAGAAGAAATGAAAAATTACAAGCCTCTTCCTGGTGTACCTGCCCCAAGAAAAATGGATTAGTGTCTATTTTGATCTCTCAGAGCTCTCAATAAGGGCTCTGAGTTCTTCGATCTCGCGAAAATGGTATTTAGATTTAGCAAAATCAAGCCATTTTTTAGCGAGATCGTATTGTTCTAACACCTCAAATGCATTGGCTATATTATATGCAGCGTATGCTGCCTTCTTAGGATTATCACTTTTCACCTCTTGAAGCCATATATCAATAGCTTCAGACCATTTAAAATTCTCAGCAAAATCAAAAGCATTCAACCACTTTTCATTATCGTATGTTATCACCATTCTTGATTGAGTCTCCCACTGGGGAGAGAGTTCAGAGGCTATTTCATTGCCATATTTTTTAAATGCATCTTTAATGGCGGAATTAACCTTTGCAACTGCCTCGACAGATTTAATGTCCCCTTTACCTAAAATAGTCCACACAAGTGAATCTTTGTGGTTAGTGCTATTTATAATTGAGCGAGAATAAGAATCAATTAAATTGATCGATACAGAGAATGGGAGCATCACTTTTGTTTGATTGAAAAATTCTCCTTCGGAGTAGGCACGATTATTAGATGAATTATCAACAATATAATCCGCTACAATCAATGAATCTATAAAGAACAGATACCTACTTGGAATAGAAGCAGAGATATAATCAACAAAAAGAGAATCTTTAATATTTACCTCTTCACTCAACAATGAATAGATTGGTAAAGCTCTATTTGCTATCGCTCTATCCTCTTCAAATTTTTCGGCAAAACCATTCGCCATGGCATTTAATAAGAGGCTATCTTTATCCCCTTTCGGATTTACAGTTAACAATGCGATATCTGTATCAACTAACGACTCTAACGGAGAGTCTTTTTTCATTTCGATGTTGACATATAACGGTATCGGGCCACAAGAGATAATGGCAAAAATAAATAAAAATGAAAAATACAATTTTCTCATAATAATAAAATTTACATGTGCATTCCACCACATACAGAGATGACCTGCCCTGTGACATATGAAGACAAGTCTGATGCCAAAAATAGGCACACCTTTGCAATCTCATTGACATTTGCCCCCCTTCTGAGAGGGATCTTAGCCTCCCACCCTTTTCTGACATCTTCTGGCAATGCCATTGTCATGTCTGTAAGGACAAAACCTGGTGCCACTGCATTGGCCCTCACCCCTCTGGAGCCCAATTCCTGAGCTATTGATTTTGCCAAAGCTATCATTCCCCCTTTGGATGCAGCATAATTGGCTTGTCCAACATTGCCAGAAAGCCCCACTATGCTACTCATATTAATTATTGAACCTCCCCTTTGGCGCATCATAATCGGTGCTACGGCGTGACAAAAATTAAATGCCGATTTTAGATTTACATTTATGACACTATCCCACTGCTGTTCTGACATTCTCATAAGAAGGCCATCTTTTGTTATGCCAGCATTGTTGACCAATATATCAATTGCACCAAATGATTCTACTGCTTTTTCAACAGCAGAATGGGCCTCTTCGAAGATAGATGCATTGGATGCAATAGCTAAGACTTTCACCCCTAATGCCTCTATTTCTGATTTTGTTTGCTCTGCTGCATCATTGATAACCAAATCAGTGAATACAATATTTGCACCATTTGACGCAAATTCAAGGGCTATTGATTTTCCAATCCCCTTTGCAGCTCCTGTAATAAAAGCCACTTTGTTTTCAAGAAGTCTCATATCTATCTATTATTTCTCCAACCAAGTCATATTCATTGGCTGAGATGATTTTCACATTTACAAATGTACCTATAATAGTTGAATCGAAGTCTCCATATATTAAAATATCTCCATCTACTTCGGGGCTCTCTTTGGATGATCTTGCATAAAATATGCCATCTGAAAATGAATCGACTATCACTTTTTCCACTGTTCCAATACGTGAAAGGTTGAATCTAAGTGATATTTCAGATTGTATTTCCATCAATTGTTCATATCTGCTATTCTTAACCTTTTGAGAAATTTTATCTTCAAGATTGGCAGCACCCCACGTTCCCTCCTCTTGAGAGTAGGTAAAAGCCCCAAGCCTTTCAAATGGATACTCCTTGACAAATTTAATAAGGTCGTTGAACTCCCCCCTCCCCTCACCAGGGTGTCCCACCATCATTGTAGTTCTGATTACTATCCCTGGGACCTTCTCTCTCATTCTTTTGACCAAAGAACGTGTCTGCACTCCATCAATAGACCTATGCATCAAGTCAAGGACTT
This sequence comes from uncultured Muribaculaceae bacterium, assembly GCA_964607675.1. GTDB lineage: Bacteria > Bacteroidota > Bacteroidia > Bacteroidales > UBA932 > CAZSLC01. Next base: position 41,216 of record CAZSLC010000004.1, on the reverse strand, counting down.
TTGAAGAAGAGTGTTGCAGTGGAATATCTATATATTTGCACACTTTATCAGATGTAGCCATGATGTCCAAAACATCCTCTGGAAAAGAGTCTGGATAAGAATAGTGAATTCTAATCCACTCTAACCCCTCTATTTTTTCTAATTCTTTCAAGAGATTTCCAAGAGAACGTTTTTTGTATATATCTATACCATAATAGGTGGTATCCTGAGCTATGACAATCAACTCTTTGACCCCTTTAGCCACAAGAGAATTTGCCTCCTTTACCAATGTTTCAATGGGAATAGAGACATTATTGCCCCTTATGTTTGGTATTGCACAATAAGAGCATCTTCTATCACAACCCTCCGCTATCTTTAAATATGCATAATGAGAAGGGGTCGTAAGAAACCTTTGGGTGAGTAAATCTTTTTTGAAAGGAATTGACAATGCAGCCAATATATTATCTATATCGTAAGCACCAAAGAAGGCATCCACCTCAGGTATCTCAGTGATCAAATCTTTTTTATACCTCTGAGAAAGGCATCCAAACACAAACAGTTTTGAAATATACCCTCTCTTTTTAGCCTCAACTGCATCCAATATAGCCTCAATTGACTCCTCCTTGGCATCATTGATAAACCCACATGTATTTATGATAAAAAGATCAACATTGGCGTCAACCAAACTCTCCCCTTCAGGAGAAATCTCAATACCAAAGGCCTCCAACTGTTTGAGAAGGTGTTCGGAGTCAACCCTATTCTTCGAACACCCAAGTGTCAGAAGTTGGACTCTCATATATTAGGAATTACCGCTTTTACGAGGTAATGAGGCACTTTTTGCCTTTGCCACACCTGATTTTGGAGCCTTTACCTTAGCGGCAACCTTGTCAGATTGATTCTTTTTAGGCTTTGCAGGGACTTTGGCTTCATCTGCTTTAGCTTCGCCCACTTTTTCATCTTCTTTCTTCTCTTCTTCTACAAATTCTAAAGATGCAAATTCTTTTAAAATATTGTACCATTGCACAATTTTCTTCATATGCGAAGTATAAAATTTGTCTCTATCATAATTGGGAAGAACCTCCTCAAAGAAAGAAACTAACACTTTGGCTTCAGCCTTATGATCGGGGGCCGACTCCTCTCCTAGTTTACTTTTCATTTTAAGAAACAAATCTTTTAGTGAAATCTCATCACTATCGGTATAAATAGATATATCCGAAAGGGATGTGACTCTTGAATTCATACCATAAGATGTTCTCTTTTTTGTAGATAACGATTCTGCAATAACACTGTTTTTACCTTGTGAGAGGTATTGATACAATCCACTTTCACCAGAAATCGAAATAATTTTTTGTAAATCTGTTGCCATATTCTATTGATTTTATTAAGAAACTATAAATATTCTAATTAATTCCTCTTGATTTTTTAATTTGTTCATAAGCAGAAGAAATGGATTTAAACTTCTCTTCTGCCGCTTTTCTGACATCTTCTCCAAGAGATGCCACTTTGTCTGGATGGTTTTTCATAGCCATTTTTTTGTAAGCTTTTTTCACCTCTTCATCAGTAGCTGATGGGGCAATCTCCAACACACTATATGCATCGTCAATCGTTGTGCCAAACATAGAAAAAACAGAATCAGTATCCGACTTAGTGATTCCTAAATACAAAGAGATCCTTAAAAGCAAATCCTTTTCTACTGATGTAAAGGCTCCATCCGATTGCGCAATTCCACACAGATAATAAAAAAGTTGAATTCTCTCACTGATATTCATGTTTGCACTAATCTGTTGTGAGACTTTCTCTATATCTACATCTTTTTTTAAAAGTTCTTTTAGTATATCAAGTGCCTCTCTTACCGCATGTTCCCCAAAATTGCGAGTTATGAATTGCTTAACATACTCAAGTTCAGATTTCATCACCTTCCCATCTGCCCTCATTACAGCAGAAGTTAAGACGAGAAATGATAACAAAAAACTATTTCTGGGTCCTGTACTACTTCCTTTGACAATAGTAGATGGAGAGGAAACACCATCAATAATAGAGCCTAAGCCAAATCCAAGCAAGCCACCAATAGGGCCAGCTACTGCCCATCCAATGGCACCGATAATCCATTTACTAAAATTTCCCATTTTTCATATAATTATATACTTTTAACACTTGTGGTAGAATGGGCTGAACTTCATCTGAATAAATCACAAAATCTGATTTATCTATCCTTTGCTGATCTGACCACTGGTTCTTCAACCTTTCACCAATCTTCTCATCAGATATATTATCTCTTTTTCTGATTCTCTTATATCTTAACTGAATAGGAGATGAGATTGTTAGTATCTTATCTGAAAGTGAATGTAAAATTGGTTTTTCAAGGAATATTGCCGATTCCATTATTACAAATGGAACGTCATTTTCCTTAAATGAGTCGCGCCACTTAACAAAATCATTGCATACAATTGGATGAACTACCTCTTCCAATTGTGTCAACATCTTCTTATTAGAAAATATCAAAGAGGCCATCAGATCTTTGTCAAAGTGTCCTTTTATAAAAATATTGGCCTTGAACAAACTATTAATTGAATTCTGCAACTCTTCGTCGTTAGCATAGAGTTCTTTTGTCTTCTCATCAGCCATGTAAATTGGAACTCCCAAATAAGAAAAAATTTTTAAAATGTAACTTTTTCCACTTCCCATTCCCCCTGTTACAATAAGTGTATTCATCTCCCCAATATTTAATTTTCAATAAAAATACACTCAACGAACCTTGGATATATGTAAATATCATAAACCTCTGCTGGCATCTTTTTCATTTCGGGAACAACTTTTGAATCTATTGAGTTTAAAAAATCTGAATACGACACAACCAAAGAAAAGTCCTTCTCTGTATATTTCTTACGATAAGAAAATGATTGACGATATGTAACATTAACCCTCGAGGGAATTGCAATAAGTTCTCCTTTCGCTTCTGGAAATATCAACTGAATCGGAACAATAATACTCTCTTCAACAAACCTATCAACAATAATGGAATAATATATTTTGTCATCAGAAAGTTCAACCCTTTTAGGAACTACCAGACGCTGAACACCTTTAGTTGATTCTTTAAGTGATTTAATTGATATGATTTCAGAATAGACAACATTGATATTCTCAAGATATTCATCCTCTCCATAAACAGTGACACTATCTGGTGTAAAATATATATCCCCAACCATCATATACTGCTCGTAATAAGTGATAGACGATTTAGGAACTATCGGGACTTTTTTAGAATTAATTTTTGGGAATGTAAATACCACATTATTTGTTGTTATATTTTCCACAGAAACCTTATTGCCAATGGCAGCATATAGTTCATCCTTTACATCATCAATATTGACAATAAACGAATCATCACTTCCCCCCTGAGGAATCAAGTGTTCTGAATCAACCTCTATAAGCAAGGGATCCTCTTCGAACAACCTATTTTCTATTATATAAAAGCCAGTAGCATTAGCCCTTATGACTATCAGATCTTCTGAAATAGACTTCATGACTCTCCCTGGTAGATTTGATTTAGCCTCAATACGATATTGAAGATATACAGGATATTGAGATGAAAGATTGTGGACCACCCAAGCAAAAAAAGCCAAAAGAAGAGACAGAAGTAGAATTAACCACTCTTTCCCCTCTTTCGCCAAAATGTTTCTTTTACTCAATTTGAGGTCCGGCCCCATAATAATAATTATTTTGCAGGAATGTCGGTAACATCTTTCACAACAGATGATTTATCTACCCTGATTTTAACATTATTATCAATCTCAACCAACAACGATGTCTCTTTAACCTCAACTATTGTTCCGTAAATCCCACCAATTGTGACAATTTTATCACCTTTCTTTAAAGATTCTCTAAACTTTACTACCTCTTTTTGTTTCTTTTGTTGTGGACGAATCATAAAAAAATACATTACAACAAAAATCAACACCATCATTATCAAGAATGTGTAATTTCCTGCACCTTTAGCAGGCTCAGCTTGCGTCTGTAGTAAAAAAAGTAAATTTCCCATGTTATTAATATTAATATTCAATTAGCATTACAAAAGTAATATAAAAAACTGAAATACGGAAAATTACAGCAGTAGAATTGATAGCTGACCTCGCTATCGCAATATCTTCCATTCCCCAAGAGTTCTTTTCTCTCTATCGAAGTTTATTCCCACTTTCACTATGGGGAGACCGCAGAGGGAGAAGCGTTCGGGGTAGTTCTTTAGCTCTATTTGGTTTATGGCTGCATCAGCTGAGGAATCTAATTTTAATTCTACTAGGTAGAGCGCGTTATGGGTTTTCATCACAAGGTCTACTCGTCCTTGGCTAGTACGGACTTCTAAATCCACATACATGCCGAACAGACTGAAGATGATATAGAATATCTGTTGATAGTGCCCTTCGTAATTGGTATTCTCGGTGTAAGGGATAGTGGAAAGGAAGGTTTGGAGGAGTTTTAGGGCATCGTCCATCCGTTCTTCATATATGGCTCCATACATGAGAGCGACTGTAGTCATCCCTTGTGTAGTGCTAGCTCCGATGTAATTAGGAAGCAAACTACTCATTAGTCCTACACGAACTTCATTATTAGGTATATCTAAATGATAAAGCTGTGTCATTTTATTATATGACTTAATGGTAACATATCCACTCTGATAGAGTAATGGCTCTATGGTCGTCATCCTTTCAGTAGGCGCATCAAATGATGAAGATAAGACGTGACTGGCACCTATCCTGTCGGGAGTCACATTATACTTTCTAAGCATCTCTATCAGATAAGTAGGCGTGCCGCTCCCGAACCAGTAGGAATCAAATTTTTTATCAGCAAAAGCATTCAGCAGGCTGAATGGATTATAAATATCGGGAGACGGCCAGCAGAAATGGTAGCCATCATAATTAGTCTTAAGCTTTTTAAGTACCTCTTCCTCACTGACTTCCAGAGCTTCTGAAAAATCCTTTATTCCCTTTGACATCTGAGAAACTATTTCCTCTTCAGTTATTCCGCATATAGCAGAATATCCTTCAAGCATACTGATGTTCTTAATATTATTCAGCTCACTAAAAATACTCAGCTGTGAGAATTTAGTAATACCTGTCAGAAACACGAATCTAAGATAAGGGTCACAAGCCTTAAGGGGGCTGTAGAAGTTTCTCATCACATCACGAAGAACTGGTAAATCTCTATCTTCGTGCATTACATCTAGTAGTGGGGCATCGTATTCGTCGATTAGGACTACTACTTTTTTACCTGTTTGTTCATATGCTCGCTTAATTATTCCTTGCAAGCGTTGGTTTGGTTTTACTTCTTCTTCTCCTTTACCATAAATAACTTCGTAATTATGTAATTTCAGTTCTAATTCTAATATTAAATCCTCTTTCCCTGCATGCTTAGCCGTACTCATATCAAAATGTAGCACAGGATACTCCACCCATTCTCTCTCCATCTCCATAATCTTAAGCCCCTCGAAGAGCTCTTTCTTCCCGGAGAAATAACTAGCCAAAGTAGAAGTAAGAAGACTCTTGCCGAATCTCCTCGGACGACTTAAGAATATATATTTCGACACATCATGAGTAAGATTGTATACATACTCAGTCTTATCAATATAAAGATAATCCTCAGTACGAATATTTTCAAATGTCTGTATCCCCACCGGATAACGTATTTTCCTCTTTTCCATAATCTTCAGCTTTAATACCTCACAAAATTAGTCTTTTATGATTTAAAATCAAAAATACGCACCACCCTTTAATATTATTTAATATCTCTATCAAAGTGAATTAAGTGGAATACATAGACAGGCAATAAACTACGAATCAATCAATCCCCTTCCAGTTTTTACAATCTTACCAGATTCAACCATTTTTTGAATAATTTTATCAAGTAATCCATTGACAAATATTTTACTATTTTGAGTACTATAGAATTTTGATATGTCAACATACTCGTTTATTGTCACTTTTATTGGTATTCCAGAGAAATGAATTGCTTCTGATATTCCTAATACAATAAGGATTATATCTGTTACCACTAACCTATCTGAATCCCAGTTTGAGAGATTTTCTTCAAATATATTGTGATATTCATCATAGTGGGCAATTGTATTCGAAAGCAAACTAATGGCAAATTCTTTATCATCATCCTTCATAAAGGTGGAAGGATAGGACATTTTAGATTTGGTTTTAAACTGATTAATATTCTTTATGATGTTTATTAAAACAAATGATAAGTCATCAATCCAATATACTGATATGTCCTCAAGAATCTGCTCAAGATCTTCATTATCTTCACATTCTTGAGTAAATATGTTTATAAACAAATTACAATCCTCTTCCATAGATGACTCTGGATTATTTAAATAATCGATAAAATAGTCTCTATTTGAAATTGTAGAATATAGTTTTTTGACAAAAATTGAAAGTTCGTCTATCCAAAGCAACCCTTTTTTTTCGCAATATTTTATAAAAAAGTCATCTTCTTCCAAAAATTGTGTAAATTTATTATTAGAAAATTTTTTATTTGGATTTCTTTCTTCTTCTGTAGGTTGGAATTTTTTTAGCCCCGATTCTATTTTATTATCAGATGCTTTTTTTAAAGCGACAGAGAGATTTAATATAAAAAAATACAAATCTTTCGTTTTATCACAAGAATAAAGAAGCTCCTTTTCGGCTTCATTTATTGATTTTGAGCCAGATAGAATGGCACTGTAAAGAACTTTAAATACTTTAATACGTATTAATCTGCGATTGAGCATAATTTTTTGTTAAATATTTTGCAAATATAGCCTTTTGGATAGAAATTAATTTTATATTTGTGAAGAAATTTAAAAAACTATTTAAAATGTATTCTGAAGATATCGAAAATGCAGGAGCTCAAGATCGCAATGGAGATGACATTTTTTCAAAGCCTGTAAGAGCTGGGAAGAGGACCTATTTCTTTGATGTTAAAGCCACAAAAGGGAACGATTATTATTTAACAATAACAGAGAGTAAAAGAAGAGTTGAGAAAGATGGAAGATTTGTTTATGACAAACACAAAATCTTTTTATACAAAGAAGATTTTGACAAATTTTCACAAGGACTTGAGGAAGTGGTTGCATTCATAAAAGAACGTTGCCCTGTTGTTGAGAGAGTTTATGAGGAAAACAACGACCGCGATTCCAAATTCTCAAGTGTTAACTTTGAAGAATTGTAGATAATACAATATAGGATTACAAAACTTAACCGAATTATAATAACGAAGGCTGCTTTTCAATTTTGAAAGCAGCCTTTACCTTTTATATTTAAAATATTTTAAGAGGTACCAAGCAGAATCGAACTGCTGTACGCGGTTTTGCAGACCGCTGCCTAACCGCTCGGCCATGGTACCAGGTTAGGGAGTGCAAAGATAATACTATTTTATGTTTTTACAAATTGCATCGCACACTAATGTCAAGTATTTAAGATCTATCTCGTCAAAATTGGCTACTTTTACACTGTCAATGTCCAATACTCCAATTATTTGACCATTATTAAAAAGAGGGATAACAATTTCTGATTTGGAACTGGAACTGCAAGCAATATGTCCAGGGAATGACTCAACATCATCAACAATTAGTGGACTCCCCTCTTTCCATACACTCCCACACACCCCTTTCCCAAATCCAATTCTGGTGCAAGCAATGGGACCTTGAAATGGACCTAAAACTAATGAGCTCTCCCCTCTTTTCGATTTCACCAAGTAAAATCCCACCCACAAAAGATCAAACGAATCTTTTATTATTGCAGAAACATTTGCAAGATTGGCAATAAAATCATCCTCATAAGAGATGATTGATTCTATTTGAGGAAGTATCTGAGTATATACAGATTGTTTGTCTCCCTTGTTCACTATTAACTCTTCCATAGCAATTAATAAATTATTTAATTGACATATAATAATAATCCCTTGAGATATTCACCTTCAGGATGAAATATATTTATGGGGTGATCAGCAGGTTGTGTGAGTCTGTTTAATATCTTTACATCACGTCCAGAGATAGCTGCAGCTGAAAATACCGCCAAGGAAAAAGCCTCCTTATCAACTACTTGAGAGCAACTATATGTAAATACAAAACCCCCTTTTGCAACTTTTTCTATAGCCATTGTATTGAGTCTCTTATATGCCCTAAGTGCATTATTGAGGGCTCCTTTGTGTTTTGCAAAAGCGGGTGGATCTACAATAATCAAATCGAACTCCCCTTTTTTAATATTTTTAAGGTAATCAATAGCATCACCACACACCGATATATGATCTATTCCACCGTTTGGGAAATTTAATTCAATATTTTGATTTAAAGTATCTATCGCTAATTGCGATGAATCGACAGAGACGACACTTTTTGCACTATTATTTAGAGCATAAATAGAAAAGCCACCTGTATAACAAAAAAGATTGAGTACCCGTTTATCTTTTGAAAGTGAACCCACCAATGCCCTATTGTCTCTTTGGTCTAGGAAGAAACCAGTTTTTTGTCCCAATTTCCAATTGACATTAAATTTATTTCCATTTTCCAGAATTTGTCCTTTAGAGAAAATAGCTCCGTCCTTTATGAATAGAAAGCCATTTTTCAGATCCAGACCTGCCTTGAAGGGGGCTGTCCCTTCACTTTTGTTATATACGGCTTGCAAATGCTCTCCGTAGCACTCTTCAAGAGCCATAGTGATGCTCTGTAAAGATAGGTACATACCAGCAGAATGGGCCTGCACTACTGCTATTCCATTATAATAATCAATAATTAACCCTGGTAGCTGGTCTCCCTCCCCATGTATAAGTCTATATGCATTTGTTTTATTTGACATAATCTTGAGCTCTCTTCTCATCTGAAGAGCACTACCTATCTTATCAACCCAAAATTGAAGTGGGACAGAGGGCTTTTCAGGGATGTTCTTATCAGAAAATGATAACATTCTAACTACAATTGAACCAACTTGATAGTGACCAAACCCACATATAGTGCCATCTGCAGCAATAACTTCAACCACATCCCCTTCATGCACCTCTCCCTCTACTTTGTTTACTGCCCCTGAAAAAACCCAAGGATGATATCTTTTCAATGATTCGTCTCTTCCGCTTTTTAAAACAATTTTTGATAAATTTCCCATTATTTTGAGTGAGATTGAAGTTCAATAAACATTTCTCTGCATACCCATGCATCAATAGCAGCATATTTCAACTGAGCACCACTTAACACAGGTGATTCCCAATTGGAGAGTTGTTGAGCTTTAGATATTTTTATACCAAGAATAATTGCAGCCATTTTTTTTACACTCTTTTCTAAAATACCATATTTTTGGACGAGATTCTGTAAATCGACAAACCCTCTTGCCACGAATTTTCGATAAGCTTGAAGTCCCTTTATATCGTCATTAACAGCAGCCCCAACTTTAATGATATTTGGATCAGATAATATTTTTGAAACCTGAGGTGGAAGGCCTAATGAATGTAGCCTAAAAAGAAATGACTTATCTCCACCAGAAAGTTGCAAAAGTGCCACTTTATTTCTTGGGACATTTGGTTGAAAACATGGTTTTGTTTCTGTGTCGAAGCCTATAATAATCTGCTTATTAAGATATTCGATAGCTTCGTAGAAGTCATTATCTTTTTCACTTACTACTATAATTGGTATTTCAAATTCGGGCAATTCGAGAATTTCCAATTCGTCAATTGATATTTTTTGAGAATATTCCATTATTGGTTAATAGTTTTTTTGTAAATAGGAAGCTGATATTGGGACAAAGTGAATCAATCGTTGCTCTGTATCCTCATCAATATAACGATTTGAAAATGGGATAAATTTTGTGGTCACGACTTCCATTCCATCCTTTCTTCCATATTTATAAGTTCTTTTAAATGATCCATCTGAATTGAGATTCTTTATGTCAACCTCATATGCTGGAACAGATATAAAGCCCTTAACATCAAATGCATCGGTATTAAATGCTAAATTATTAGAGTTCCTTAATAGTTGATAACACTCAATCGCAGTATATTTTGCAGGATCGATGAAAAAGAAATCTTCAGCAATGTTATAACCAATATGTCTCAACTCTTCTACTACCTTAGATAAAGTGTCAATAACAAAAGGATAATGCGTACAACCCAAGATAACAGATTTCATTTTACTATTTGATTCACTCTTTCTGTGTTGTTCAAATAGAGAAACTAAATAAAATCTCGCATAATTTGCAGCAGAATTTAGTTGTATTTTGGTAAAATGTCCCTTTGCGTTCTTTTCGTATAATATGTTATTATTTGAAAAATCAAAATTATACACATTGAGCAACCTAAGATTAATGTTAGTATCGTTATCTCCTATCACTGGCCCAGCATAGTTATCTCTAATCTTTGTTGCATCTTTAAGAACAGCATCGCTAACCCCTTCTACAGCATCTGCAAAGCCACCTCCACTCTGTGTAAATATATCGACCTTAGATGTGAACCCTCTTTTGCCAGAAAGTGTGTTAATTTGATTTTGATATTCACCAGAAGATATTGTACCAGGGGTTGCCAGTACACCAACTGATACATTCTCATTATTTTGTAATTTATCAAACAATGCATTTACTGCAGCGTCTATCACTCCAACCACTTTGACCTTTGTAGCACTTCTTTCAAGAAGCTGTTCAATATCTTTCTTTCCGTAGGCAGTTGCTGTGTTACAAGCAATTACAATTACTTTCACTGGGGATTTTTTCCCATACTTAATATTATCTGTATAATTTTTATAAAACTTGTCATCCAATAAGAACAAAGCATCTTGAACGATAAGTTCTCTTAAAAAATTGATATTATTCACTTTACTATAATCTCCATATGGCATGTTTGCATTATCAGCAAGATAAACAAAATCTTCTCCCGCGAAATCAACAATCCCATCGCTACCAATAGCTCCAGTGATATTATCGAAATTGTCAAGCTTAAGAAACTGTTCCAAAACAGTCAGACCACCAGTACCCGAATCGAAAATCCCAATTGGCAATTTTGATAGGTCCTTTGGATATTGCGAAAAATCTATATAGTTGATAGATGAGGTATCATATAAAGATTTAGTAATGACAGGGATAAAATTAGTATCATTAATTTCATCTTTACAAGAAAATACTATCAATAAATTAAGTGACAATAAAAATATTAAAACTCTATTCATAATAGTTAGTTATATATAAATTCTCCGAATTCACTTTTAATAACAACCTCTTTGTAATCGTTTTTTTCAACTTTCCCTATTATTTTGGCATCTACCCCAAAACTCTTAGAGATATCTATAATTGATTGAGCCTTATCTTCTGGGAGGTATATTTCCATTCTATGTCCCATATTGAACACTTTGTACATCTCCCGCCACTCTGTACCAGACTCTTCCTTTATGACTTTAAAAAGAGGCGGAACTGGAAATAGATCATCTTTAATGACCTTTAGGTTGTCTATAAAATGGAGCACTTTAGTTTGAGCTCCCCCTGAACAATGGATCATCCCATGAATGTCCTTCCTATGTTTTTTTAATATTTCTTTTATTATAGGGGCATATGTTCTAGTTGGGGATAACACAAGTTTTCCATATGTTAAACCTGTTTCAGGCTCAATGTCAGTTAGTTTCTTTGTACCACTATACACTAAATCAGATGGGATGGAGTTATCATAACTTTCTGGATATTTATGAGCAATCCCTTTTTCAAAAACATCATGGCGCGCAGAGGTCAATCCATTACTTCCCATTCCGCCGTTGTATTCATCTTCATAATTGGATTTTCCATAAGAAACAAGGCCTACAATTACATCAGAAGGGGAGATATTAGAATTATCTACGACCTCAGACCGTTTTACTCTTGCACAGACTGTACTATCAACGATAATTGTCCTTACAAGGTCTCCAACATCTGCCGTTTCACCACCAGTCAATGTAATACCTATCCCCAATTCTCTCATTTTATTTACATAAAACTCTGTGCCTGATATAAGTGCAGATATCACCTCTCCAGGGATTAAATTCTTATTTCTCCCAATTGTCGATGACAAAAGTATGTTATCAGTTACCCCTACGCAAAGCAAATCATCCGTATTCATCACAATTGCATCTTGAGAAATACCTTTCCAAACACTAATATCAGAGGTTTCCTTCCAATATGTATATGCTAACGATGACTTTGTACCAGCTCCATCAGCATGCATCACCAAACAATAATCATCATCATTAGAGAGATAATCTGGCACAATTTTACAAAAAGCTCTTGGGAATATACCTTTATCTACTTTTGCAATAGCCTTGTGAACATCTTCTTTTGAGGATGAAACTCCCCTCATAGCATATCTATTTAATTTATCCATATTTTGATTATCTTGAAAGTAACATTTCTCTATATTTTGGCAACGGCCACAACTCATCATCTACCAGCATTTCTAATTTATCCGCTTTTTCTCGAATAATTTCCATGTATGGTAATACATTTGAAGTGTAAATCTCTGATTTCAAAGAGAAATCTTCTATAATATTAGCTTTTTTTCTCTCTTCAATAAGAGAATGTACATCTTTCCTCAATTCATTAACATAAGAAGAAATCTTTTCTATTATTTTAATTTCTTGAGAGCATAACTCTTTGCTTTTATCTTCACCAAATAATTGTTTGATTCCTAAGACATTATCGATGAGTACATTTTGGAACTTTATGGTTGTAGGTATTACATGATTAATAATTAAATCACCAAGGAGACGAGCTTCTATCTGTAATTTCTTTGTATATGTCTCATTGAGTACTTCATATCTTGCCTCAAGTTCCTTTTTAGATAACACATATTGCTCTTCGAAAAGGGAAATTGTATCTGGTGCAATATATGATTTATAGGATTCTGGGACATTTTTCAAACCCTTTAGCCCCCTTTTCTTAGACTCCTCTATCCAATCAGCTCCGTATCCATTCCCTTCGAAGCGGATATCCTTTGACTCAATAATAAACTCCCGAATTGTGTTTAGGATTGCATTTTCTTTATTAATTGAGGTTAACATCTTTTTCTCTACCCTGTTTTTAAATTCGGATATTTGTTGAGCAACGATAGTATTGAGGACAAACATTGATGAAGCAACATTGACAGATGAACCAACTGCCCTAAATTCAAACCTATTGCCAGTAAAGGCAAATGGGGATGTCCTATTTCTGTCAGTATTGTCTGGTAATATCTCTGGAACCCTTGCGACAATATCCAACTTTACACTATTTGGGATGTCATTTCCTACAACATTAGCATTCTCTATATCGTCAAGGATTCGACTCAGAGTACTCCCTAAAAAAACAGACATTATTGCAGGTGGTGCTTCATTTCCACCAAGCCGATAACTATTATTCAAAGATGCAGTAGTCGCCATCATCAGATAATGGTGTTTATATACAGCCTTTAATACAGAAGATAGTATCGCTAAAAACAAGTAGTTAGTATGAGGCTCTTTTCCAGGAGAGAGGAGATTCTTTCCTTTATCAGTAACTATAGACCAATTGCAGTGCTTTCCAGAGCCATTGACACCCATAAATGGTTTTTCGTGAAAAATCACCTTTAGATTGTGTTTTTTTGCAATCTTTCTCATCAAAATCATCAGCATTAAGTTTTGATCCGAGGCAAGATTTGCTTCGCAAAAAAGCGGAGCACACTCAAACTGATTAGGTGCCACTTCGTTATGCCTTGTTTTGAGGAGAATGCCTAATTTGTAAGCCTCAGTCTCAAAATCCTTCATATAGGCAATCACCCTCTGTGGAATAGCACCAAAATAATGATCTTCTAACTGCTGATCCTTAGCAGCCGTATGTCCGATCAGTGTTCTGTTACAAATTTGGAGGTCAGGCCTCGCCCGTACAAATGCATCATCAACAACAAAATATTCCTGTTCAATGCCCAACATCACATTGATACTCTTTACTTGCTCTCCAAAAAGTGGAGCCAGGTCTATTATAGATTTCTCAAGGGCTCTAAGTGATTTGAGATGAGGAATTTTCATATCAAGTGCTTCCCCATTATAGGAGACAAAAACTGAAGGGATACAAAGAGTCTGATCTAAAATAAAAGCGGCAGAGGTGGGATCCCATGCAGTATACCCCCTCGCCTCAAAAGTATTTCTCAATCCTCCACTTGGAAAACTCGAAGCATCAGGTTCTTGTTGAATAAGGGTATCACCTTTGAAATTTTCAAATGGTTTGCCGTTTAAATCAATGTCAATAAAAGCCTCATGTTTCTCAGCCGTAGAGTCGGTAAGGGGATGGAACCAATGAGTATAGTGAGTAGCACCCATTTCAACAGCCCATGATTTCATACCCAAAGCAATTTCATCGGCAAATATTCTATTTATTTTAACTCCTTTTTCCATAGAAGAGAGAAGAGCTTCTAATGCATCACAAGAGAGATATGCCTTCATCTTCTCAATAGTGAAAACATTTTTTCCAAAAAAAGTTGATATAGGCTTATCTTCTACAAAGTATCTTTCCGGCTTATGAAAAGAAAATTCTTCAAGAGATTTGATTCTAAATACACTCACAACAGTACTTATTAGGGCTACAAATTTAGTTATTTTTACAGAAAAATGTAAAGATATGATTAAAAGTGATACATTTGTCTATTATTTAAGAGACAAGATTTTGAGCAACTTTTTATAAATACAAAAATAAATATAACTATGCTGACTATTTCAAAAAAAGCCAAACTTATGCCTGCTTCTCCAATCAGAAAGCTCGTTCCTTATGCTGATGCTGCTAAAAAACGTGGCGTTAAAGTGTATCACTTAAACATCGGTCAACCTGACATCGTATCTCCCAATCAGGCACTTGACGCAGTAAAAGAAAATCATCTTCAACTTGTAGCTTATCCACACTCTGCAGGTATTGAGAGCTATCGCAAAGGTTTAGCTAAGTATTATCAAAATATTAATATAAATGTTGAATACTCCGACATCAACATCACAACAGGAGGAAGTGAGGCTTTGCAAATTGCATTGGCTGTAACATGTGATCCTCAAGACGAGGTTATCGTTATGGAACCCTTCTATACCAATTATAATTCATTTGCATTAGAGAATGACGTTAAATTGGTTCCTATATCAACATCTATAGAGAATGGTTTTGCACTCCCTTCAATAGAAGAATTTGAGAAACATATCACCCCCCGTACAAAAGGTATTATCATATGCAACCCTGGAAATCCAACAGGGGTATTATACTCTAAAGAGGCCATCGAAAAACTGGGCGAAATTGCAAAAAAACATCAACTTTATATCTACTCTGATGAGGTATATCGCGAATTTTGCTATACAGATGCACCTCACTATTCATGTATGCACCTGAAAGGATTAGAGGACAATGTAATACTTATTGACTCAGTATCTAAAAGATACTCTCTATGCGGAGTAAGAATAGGGGCTATTGTCTCTAAAAATAAAGAGGTAATGGGAAGTGTACTCAAGTTCGCTCAAGCCCGACTCTGCTCCCCTGCCTATGGACAGATTGCAGGAGAAGGGGCACTTTCCACACCTCAGTCATATTTCAAAATGGTGCGTGACGAATATATGAAAAGAAGAGATTGTGTTGTAGAGGCCTTAAATAAAATGGAAGGGGTAAAATGCCCTATGCCAAAGGGTGCCTTCTATGCTGCTGTTCAACTTCCTGTTGATGATTCAGATAAATTTGCTCAGTGGTTGTTAGAGGATTTCAATTTAAATGGTGAGACCGTAATGGTTGCACCTCTTGCAGGTTTCTATGCCACCCCTGGCAAAGGAACCAACGAGATAAGGATTGCCTACGTACTTAAAATAGAGGACCTCAAAGCTGCAATGAAATGTCTTGAAGCTGCCCTTAAGGTATATCCTGGAAGGACTAATTAATAATGTAGTAAATTCTAAGTAATATTGTCGCCAAGGCAAGGAGAATGCATAATGCTTTCGTACCAGCCTTGGCGATTTTATTTGAAAACAAATAAAAAATAAAAAAGGTCAAAGGGATACACAACACCATCAAAGCCCTACTATCCAAAATTCCACTGTATATAATATAACTCACAACTAAAATAAGAAAGAAAATCATATTTCTCTTAATAGCGACATTTGAAACGCTTCTTAGATACATCGCTCCACTAAAAACATATGTTATGGAAGATAGCACTACAATGGCAAGGAGTATATTATAAAAAAGAGAGACAATAGAATACCCACCCACAGAGATATTAATATCAAAGAGGAAAGAAGAATAGCTTTTCAACAATACTGAAAAGTCATTCCCTAATATGAACCATATCGCAATCAAATAGATAAACGGTGTAATTATACCTGAAAATGAAATCAGAAGATATTTTCTAAAATCTATTTTCAAGGAGAAGGAGTCAATTATAAAAAGAGATAATTGAAGCCAAATAAGCATTGGAGAGAAGATACAACCAACAGACAACAAAAACGATGTAAAAAAAAGTGATGATAATTTGTCATCTTCTTCAATTAAATATTTTACATTAAAATACAACACCCAAACTAAAAGAAGGGATAAAAAATGATATACTGACAATTCAAGTGAATTGGGGTAGGCAAAAACTAATAGAAAGAAAATTAATGGGAGCAATTTAGAATCATACCCTGTATAAAAACATCTATCATTCAAATAATACAAAGAGACCGAGACAAGTAACAACAGCCCAAGTGATATGAGCGATTGCCACCAAGAGCTGGAATAAAAGAATGTGATAAAAAAAAGGGTGATATCTACCACAATCAAAAGACGGTACGCTAATCTTAAATTATTCTTTTCGTTACTCATTATTTGCCTTTAATAAATCTACTGCTATATCATTGCGCCAAGTAGCCCCTTCAAAATAAATCTTATTTATCTGACAATAAACAAGATTCCTCGCCTCTTGAATATCCTCTCCAAGAGCTGTCATTGCCAATACTCTTCCACCATTAGTAACTATTTTATCTCCACTTTTTTTTGTTCCTGAATGAAAAAGTGAGACTCCTCTTAAGTCGTCAAAACCTTTTATCTCAAATCCTTTTTGATAAGATCCAGGGTAACCTTTTGAAACCAAAACAGTTGTGACAGCACTCTTATTAGAGATCATTATTTTTTCTTTTTTCAACTCACCTTTAGCAGCCCCTTCCAAATGTGATAAAAAATCGCTATCTATCCTCGCCATCACTGCTTCTGTTTCTGGGTCACCCATCCTGACATTATACTCAATGACATAAGGATCTCCATTGACATTCATCAATCCAATGAAGATAAATCCTTTATAATCCATCTTCTCCTTTTGTATCCCTTTAATGGTTGGGATAATTATCCTCTCTTCGACCTTTTTCATAAAAGTAGCATTGGCAAATGGGACGGGAGAGACGGCCCCCATTCCCCCTGTATTAGCCCCTTTATCACCATCCCCAATTCTTTTATAATCCTTGGCTTCGGGCAAAATCATATAATCTGTACCATCAGTCAAGACAAATACAGAGACTTCAATTCCAGAAAGAAACTCCTCAATGACAACCTTACAACCAGCATCTGAGAACTTACCCATAAAAATATCATGTAATTCATTGCATGCTTCTTGATAATCATTTACAATTAGCACCCCCTTTCCAGCAGCAAGCCCATCAGCCTTAAGAACATATGGAGGGTTTAATTTTTTTAAAAATTCAAAAGCATCATTTTCTTGCTCACGAGAAAAAGTTTTATATGAAGCGGTAGGAATAGAATATTTCGTCATAAAAGATTTAGCAAAATCTTTGCTTCCTTCAAGCGTAGCTCCCCTCTTGTCTGGTCCGACAATCATCAATTGCTTTAGAGATGGATCCGAACATAGAAAATCTCTGATTCCATTAACCAATGGGTCTTCTGGTCCAACTACCACTAAATCAATGTTGTTCTTAATAATAGCATTTTTTATCCCCTCAAAATCACCAACAGATATTGGGAGATTGATTGCAATTTCACAAGTACCAGGATTGCCAGGTGCACAAAACAATTTAGTAAGCAATTTACTTTTTGATAATTTCCAAGCAATTGCGTGTTCCCTCCCCCCAGAACCAATAACTAAAACATTCATAATTATATAATTATAGATTTACAATTTAATTTAAGATAAGCAGTCTCTTCTAAAACTCTTGGTAAAACATACCATAAATTCTTAGAACTTTTAATGGAATCATGGAATGCGACAATTTCCCCTTGTGCCAAATATGGTAAAACATTCTTCAAACAACGATTGCGAGAGAGCCCCCTATTATAATCTCTGCTGACAATACTCCACATGATTGTATGAAATCTTTCACTCACAAGTCTTTCTTGACGTGGCGTAATTTTTGCATAAGGTGGACGAAAAATATTGGAATCAATCAACTCAGCGGCGGTATCGACATCCCTAACATATATCTCATCATCACTCCTCCACCCCTTGATGTGACTATATGAATGATTACCGACACTATGTCCATGTTCTAAGATTTGTTGATAGAGTTCTGGATAAAGCTCCACATTTTTGCCAATGCAAAAAAAAGTAGCCTTTGCATTCCATTTTTGAAGTTGATCAAGCACCCAAGGGGTAACCTCTGGGGATGGACCATCATCAAAAGTCAAGAATATATCGCCCTTAATATTTGGCAAACTCCAAATAAAAGAGGGGTATAGTTTTTTCACAAAACCAGGCGGACGTATCAGCATTTTAGACTAATTGATTAGCAAAAGTAGTAAATAAACTTTAACTTTGTTAACTTGTATTTTATATGAAAAGAATTCTATTGACACTTATTGTTCTATCCCTTTTTATAACACTCTCGTGTTCAAAAGATAGAATAATTCCAGAAAGGACACTTTCAGAAATATATTATGATATGTATATTTCTGATCAACTCATTTCAAAAAATCATACAATATCAAAATTGGCAGACACGATGTTGGTCTATGAGCCTATCTTTAACAAATACGGATACACCACAGAGGATTTTCTATACTCTATAAATAAGTACGTGCAACGCCCAGATAAATTTGCTAAAGTTTTTAAAAGTGTCCAAGAGCGGATGGAAAAAGAGAAAGAAATAGTTCAAAAAATTAATCAAGACCTTTATACAAAGACAAATTCCATGATCTCCTTTAGAGACACAATCTGCGATAGAGTTAAGCGTGGAGATGGGGACAATTATGAAAAATCTTTATATTACTTCTTTTTCAAGCCAGACTCATTTACTGTTATCCCTTCAGAAGATTCCCTCGCAACAAAGCCTATTTACAATATATTTTATTTATATGACACAATCCCATCGATAAATCTTGATTATAATTTTCCATACTCTAAAAATAAAAACGATAAAGCCAATATAATATTACTAAATAAAGATGAAAGTATTAGGAGGAAAATACCTCTTTCCGATCAACCAGAAGCCAATTAAAGATGGATACCTAAAAATAGCAGAAGATGGCACTATCGTAGCCATTGGGAAGATAGATGGATGCACTGATGAGATAGAATACCACGATGGTGCCCTCATTCCATCATTTACCAATGCCCACTGCCATAGCGAACTCTCCCACCTCAAAGGCAAATTTTACAAAGGGAGCGGGATGTCAGGATTTATAAATCAGATAAATTCCCTTAGAGAATCGGCCCCAAGAGAGGAGAGAATCGCCGCTACAAAACAACAATTTGAAAAGATGTACAGAGAGGGCGTCTCTGCCATTGGGGACATCTCCAATTGTGATGAGAGTTTCGAAATCAAGATGCAATCTCCCATCTATACAAGGACATTTCTCGAAGTATTTGGCAGTGATCCGAAGGATGCAGAAAAGGTGCTAAACACTGTCACACTGCTTCATCAAAAAGCCCTATCCATGGGGCTCGACGCCGCCCCTACTCCACATTCTCCATATACCATGAGTCCTCGGCTCCTTCAACTCTCCGCCGCAGCTGCCCTCCAATCGGGGTACCTCTCTTACCACAATCAAGAGTCTGAAGAGGAAGAACAATTGCTAATAAGTGGCACTGGTGCCTTAGCCGACAATTACAAAGGGAGAGGAATGCACACCCCTCCAATCACAGGCAAACCTGCCTTATTCTACTTCCTCGATATTCTCCAAAAAATTCATCTGGCCCCCTTTGATGAAAATATTATTTTAGTACACAACACTGTCACAAATGAAGAGAGCATAGATAAAGCTATTTCACTATTAAAAAAATCATATTGGGTCACATGTCCTTTGTCTAATATATTTATTCACAACACATTAGCTCCACTTGATCTGTTTAGAAAAAAAGGTTTAAAAATCGCAATAGGGACAGACAGTCTCTCATCAAATGACACTCTGTCAATGATTGAAGAGATAAAATGCATCAATCAACATTTTCCCCACATTCCACTTGATGAGATTCTCAGATGGGCCTGCTTCAATGGAGCAGAGGCCATTGGAAAAGAAAGAATCCTTGGCAGCTTTGAAGTTGGGAAAAAGCCAGGTGTCGTCCTTATCGACGAAATGAATTGGGATACAATGCAACCAACCAATAAAAGTACAACCACACGATTAATTTAAATAATATGTCAACAATTCTTTGGCACAATATAGTATTTGGTCCAATCATCAGCAGAAGGTTGGGTCACTCCTTAGGGGTAAATCTTCTCCCTATTGATGGGAAAATTTGCAACTTCGATTGCATCTACTGCGAATGCGGCTGGAATAAAGATGGTAAAAAAGAGAGCCATATCCCTACAAAAAAGGAGGTATTCGAAGCTCTTGAAGGGAGGATAAGTGGTTTGATGAAAAACGGTGAGAAGATAGACACCATCACTTTTTCAGGCAACGGAGAGCCTACACTTCACCCCAATTTCCCAGAAATAATTGACAAAACTATCGAACTCCGCAATAAATACTACCCCTCTGCCGTCATTTCTGTCCTCTCAAATGCTACTCAGACAGATAGAAAAGAGATTCGTGATGCTTTGTTAAAAGTCGAAAATCCCATCTTGAAACTTGATGGGGCAGACAACGACTTCGTTAAAAAAATCAACAATACTCCAAAAGGATACACCGTTGAGGGGATCATTGATAATCTCACCCATTTCAAAGGCAACTTCATCCTCCAAACGATGTTTCTTCGAGGTACAATCAATGGTGAGAAAATAGACTCCACCGACCCTGTACTTGTAAAAAAATGGATAGATATGGTTCTTAAAATGAGACCAAAAGAGGTAATGGTATATACTATTGACAGAGAGACCCCCACTAATTCGTTAGAAAAAGTATCTGTTGAAGAGATGGAACAAATCGTAAAACCACTTGTCGCCTCTAAAATAGAGGTGCAAATTAAGGGATAAATGAGAGTAGTAATACAAAGGGTAAATCAAGCTTCTGTCACAATAGAAGGGAGAGTTCACAGCTCTATTGGGGCAGGTATGATGATATTGGTTGGCTTTGAAGATGAAGATACGATGGAAGATATAGAATGGATAACCAACAAAATAATTAATCTCCGTATTTTTGACGATGAAAATGGAGTAATGAATAAATCCATCACCGAATCAAACGGAGATATCCTCGTAGTGAGTCAATTTACACTCATGGCATCCACCAAAAAGGGCAACCGTCCATCATACATTAAGGCTGCAAAGGGTGAAATTGCTGTTCCACTATATGAAATGTTCAAAAGGCACCTATCAGATAGTTTTGAAAAAGAGATTTTTTCAGGGATATTTGGGGCAGATATGAAGGTGTCACTTATCAACGATGGCCCAGTTACAATAATCATAGACACAAAAAACAAACAATAATGTACACAGAAAAATACAACTTTCAGCTCGCAGAAAATGATATCAATGCTATCACCACTTCTGTTATAGACAATATCACAAAATGGTCAACTAAAGAGGTACTCACAAGATGTATCTCCCTCATCGATCTTACAACCCTAAATGTAACAGACACCAAGGGCAAAGTAAAAAGTTTCGTTGAAAAGGTAAATGGCTACCATGATAATTTTCCAGGATGTCCATACCCTGCATCAATCTGTATTTTCCCCAATTTTAGCAAAGTTGTCAAGGACAATTTAAAAGCAAAAGGGGTACATATCACTGCTGTATCGGGAGCATTCCCTGCATCTCAGAGCTTCATAGAGGTAAAAAAGATGGAGGCAAAAATGGCTGTTGACAATGGAGCAAACGAAATAGACATCGTACTTGCCCTAAATGCCTTCTTAGAGACAGACTTTGCCGCCTGCACAAATGAGATTCAACAGATAAAGAAATCAATCGCACCAGCCCACTTAAAAGTCATCCTCGAAACAGGAGCTCTTGAAACCATTGAGAACATTGCCAATGCATCGTTCCTTGCAATGGAGGCTGGTGCTGACTTTATAAAAACATCGACAGGTAAAATATCGACATCTGCCACCCCATTTGCGGCAGTAATAATGTGCCAATGCATCAAACTATTTCACCAAAAAACAGGTAAGAAAATTGGCTTTAAACCAGCAGGGGGCATATCCACAGCACAAGATGCATCCATCTATTATGGTATAGTTGACACAATACTCGGTAAAGAGTGGCTCACCCCATCACTATTTAGATTTGGTGCCAGTCGGATGGCCAATAACCTTATTGAACAAATAAAAAGTCTATAATTGTAAATAAGGCAAAAACAATTGAGGCAAAACCATTAGAGGTAAAAAAGGCCCCATTGAGTCTTTTAAGATTTGATGGGGAGATGATACAGTGCTGATATATTAACATTAGTGCAAATAGAGAGGCACCAATGATATAGAACCAACCCATCCCTGCCATAAAATAGAATAGTACCAACAAGGGTAGATCGAGCAGGTGCAAAATGATTGAGAGGAGAAATGCCTTTTTCCTTCCCAGTAGTTGTGGGACAGAGTGAAGATTCTCTCCCCTATCAAATTCTTCATCAGAGAGGGAATATAAAATATCAAAACCAGCACTCCACAGGAGGACAATTGCAGAGAGAATCAGTATTGAGCCATTGCCAAAATTGCCAGTCACACTAATATATGCAGCAGTTGGTGCAATTGAGAGAGTCAACCCAAGAAAGAAATGGCATAGCGCAGTAAATCTCTTCGTAAAGCTATACCCAAGTAGTAAGGCAAGGGCAGCAAATGAGAGAAAAAAGCATAGGGTATTTATGGTATATGCTACCAAAATAAATATTATAGAGTTTACTATAACAAATATCAGAGCATTTTTTGCTGATATTTTCCCTGCTGGTATTTCTCTATCAGCTGTCCTGGGATTGATTGCATCAATATCTCTATCAATGTATCTATTAAAGCCCATGGCACTATTTCTAGCAGCAACCATACATATCAGCACTTGGACAAGCAACAGCCATGAAAACTGATAATTATCTGTAGAATAGGGATAAAAGAATCCGATTAGGGCAAATGGAAGGGCAAAAACTGTATGCTCAAATTTTACCAATGCCAAATAATCGGATACTTTTTTCGAGAATTTATTTCCCATTTTATCTCAATGACACATTAAACTCTTTGATATAAGCATCGAGTATTTTATTGATAATCTGTTCAACATATTGATCTGTCAGAGTCTTTTCATCATCTCTTAAAAGATAACTTATAGCGTATTGTTTTTTGCCTTGTGGTATCTTATCTCCCTTATAAACATCAAATAAAACAACACTTCGTAGCAATTTCTTCTCAACTTTAAGAGCTTTTTCCCTTAATTGAGCGAAGGTAATATGGTCATCTATCAATAATGCGAGATCTCTCTTTACCCCTGGGAACTTAGGCAACTCACTATATCTAACTCTCTTTCGCGAATATATTTTCAAGAACTGACCCCAATTTATATCTGCGGCAAAGACTGGTAGCTTAATATCAAAACGCTTTGCAATAGTGGGAGACACAACGCCAATAGTGGCAATGACTTTATTATTAATTGAATATTGAATACCCTCTGAATAGAGATCCTTAGGTGCCTGAGAATAATCGAAATCATAAAGATTCATTCCAAATCTTCTTAATAATAACTCTACGTAACCTTTGAGTGTAAAGAAATGACCCACACCCGTTTTATTTCTCCAATATTGGGTCCCCTTACCAACTAAAAACATAGACAAGTGACTCTCTTCCTTATACGATGAATGGTCATTTTGTGGCAATTCTACATCTTGCTTTGGAATATAAGAGTAAACATTACCCATTTCAAACAATTTTAAGTCTGATGCCTGTCTGTTTAGATTATAGGCAATAACTTCAAGGCCACTAAAAAGCAGTGTTTGTCTCATTACATTCAAGTCATTGCTAAGAGGATTGAATATTTTAACAAGATTATCTTCAGGGAAACTCTTTAAAGAGGAGTAATAATCCCCTTTGGTAAGGGAGTTATTCATACACTCCATAAACCCGTTAGCGGCGAGTAGATCACACGCTTTCATCTTCACCATCTCTGGATCGGGATTAGGAGTTGAATTGATAGATGCCTTTACATTTGATGGGAGTTCTATATTATTGTAACCATATATTCTCAACACCTCTTCAACAACATCACACTCCCTTGTCACGTCAACTCTATATGATGGAACCAATACTTCAGCCCCATTATCATCTCTTTTAATAATCTCAAAATCAAGATAAGTCAGAATCTTTATAATGACATCCCCACCTATTTTCTTGCCGATAAGAGATTCCATCCTGTCAAAATTGATTTCCACCTTGTTTTTTGATATAACCTCAGGGTAAACTTCATTTATTTTACCAACAACTTTTCCCCCTGCAAGCTCCTCTATAAGCAAAGCTGCCCTCTTGGCAGCATACATAGCTATCATAGGATCTGCACCTCTCTCATATCTAAAAGAGGCATCTGTTTTAAGGGTGTGTCTCTTTGATGTTTTTCTGATGGACACAGGGTTAAAATAAGCACTTTCAATAAAGACAGAAGTTGTATTATCTGTAACTCCAGATTTGAGGCCACCAAATACCCCAGCGATACACATGGGGGATTTTTTATTGCAAATCATCAGATCTTCAGATGAAAGGGTTCTCTCAACTCCATCTAATGTAACAAACTTTTCACCTTCGTTGGCCCTTTTTACATGGACTTCACCCCCCTCGATCATAGAGGCATCAAAAGAGTGTAGTGGCTGTCCTGTCTCTTGGAGAATGAAATTGGTAATATCAACTACATTATTGATTGATCTAATTCCTATTGTATTCAATTTAATTTTCAACCACTCTGGAGAAGGGGCAATTTTCACCCCGCTCATTGTGATCCCTACATATCTAGGGGATCCTATTGTATCTTCGACAAAAACTTTAATGGAATCACCGTCACCCTCCTTGAAAGAGGAAACATCAGGCAATGTCAATTCTCCACCAAGATTGTTTAATTTCAAATAAGCAGATAAATCCCTTGCCACCCCAATATGGGAAGCTCCATCAACTCTATTAGGAGTAAGTCCAATAGTATATACTGTATCACAACTCAATTTTAAGTAATCTTTTGCAGGGGTCCCTACTATTGCTGAAGATTCAAGAACCATAATTCCTTCATGAGAGGTGCCTATTCCGAGTTCGTCTTCTGCACAAATCATCCCTACTGATTCAACTCCTCTTATTTTTGATTTTTTTATTTTAAATCCTTCTCCATCAGGAGTGGGGAGTTTGGTGCCAACAGTGGCAACAAGCACTTTTTGCCCTGCAGCTACATTAGGAGCACCACATACTATATTCAATGGTTCTTGTTGTCCAACTGCAACTTTAGTAATATGCAGATGATCTGAATCGGGGTGCATGTCACACTCAATCACCTCTCCAACAACTACCCCTTGTAAGCCTCCAGGGATCTCTTCAACTTGTTCCATATCCTCCACTTCAAGTCCGATGAATGTGAGGATTTCAGATATTTTTTGCGGTTCAAGGTCAAAAGAGACATACTCCTTCAACCAATTATAAGAAATATTCATAATTAATTAAATAAAGAATCTATAAATGTTTTTTTATCAAAAATTTGAAGATCATTGATACCTTCACCAACCCCTATAAATTTGACGGGAATTTGAAATTGATCAGCTATTCCAATGACAACTCCCCCCTTTGCAGTTCCATCCAATTTTGTTACCGCCATTGCCGTAACATCTGTTGCTTTGGTAAATTCTTTAGCTTGAAGGAAGGCATTTTGTCCTGTAGATCCATCTAATACTAATAACACTTCGTGTGGTGCATCAGGTATTACCTTTCTCATTACATTTCTAATTTTAGTGAGCTCATTCATCAAATTGACCTTATTGTGGAGACGTCCTGCTGTATCTATTAAAACCACGTCAGCATCTTGAGCAACTGCAGATTTCACAGTATCATAAGCAACTGATGCTGGGTCAGATCCCATAGATTGTTTAACGATAGGGACTCCAGCCCTTTCACTCCATACGGTCAATTGCTCAACTGCTGCTGCTCTGAAGGTATCAGCGGCTCCCAAAAGAACTTTTTTACCAGACTCTTTAAGCCTTGATGCAAGCTTCCCAATAGTCGTTGTTTTCCCAACTCCATTCACACCAACAACCATTATCACGTATGGTTTTTTTGAAAAATCGAAAGTCTCACAATGGGGAGAATTTACATTCAGGAGGGAACATATCTCTTCTTTTAAAATTGTGTTTAGTTCTTGTGTGTTGAGATATTTATCTTTCGCAACTCTCTCTTCAAGTAAATCAATAATTTTCAAGGTGGTATCTACACCTATATCTGAAGCTACAAGTGCTTCTTCGATTCCATCAAGGACATCATCGTCAACTTGAGACTTGCCAACTATAGCTCTCGACAATTTATCAAAAAATGAAGACTTGGTCTTAGTCAATCCCTTTTCTAAAGAATCACTCTCTAATTTTTTCTCTTCTTTATTTTTTTTCCAGAACAAACCCATATTTATAATATTTGATTTGCAAAAATAGCATAATATATTGAAAATTACACATAAAAATAGTGGGCAATCATTATTGACTGCCCACTATTAAAAATCATTCTCATTAAGATTATTTCTTCGCGAAGTACTCTTTTATTTGATCAGTTTGGACTAACTCCTCCTTGAAGATATATGAGCCTGTACGAGGTGATCTGTCCATGCGAATGCATTTAACATAATTTCTCTTTGCAGCTCTATCTCCACTAAATGTTGCAACAGCTTTCTTTGCCATAGTGTATTAATATTAATGAGTTATTTAATTTCTTTGTGTAAAGTGACTTTTTTCAAATATGGATTGTATTTGTTTCTCTCCAATCTTTGAGTAGTGTTCTTTTTATTTTTTGTAGTGATGTATCTTGAGATGCCAGCAACACCTGATTCCCTTTGCTCTGTACACTCAAGGATAACTTGTATTCTATTACCTTTTGCTTTCTTTGCCATAATCTTGTTATACTAAGTCGATTAAACCCTTAGCTTGAGCTGCTCTAATAGAAGCTGCTAAGCCATTTTTATTTATAGTTCTAATCCCTGAAGTAGAAACTTTCAAGGTAACAAATCTTTGTTCTTCTTCAAACCAGAAACGTTTGGTTTTCAAATTTGGTGAGAACACGCGTTTTGTGCGACGTTTAGAGTGGGAAACATTGTTTCCGATCATCCTTTTCTTTCCTGTAATTTGACAAACTCTTGCCATCGTATATTATTTTTTTGATTATTCTATTTTTAGGGGCTGCAAATATCCCCATTTTTTATCAATTTTGCAAATCTTTTTATATAAACTTAAACAATCTATTCCATCTTATGTTTTTTGGAAAAGATTTGGTCTTATCTGATGAAAACCAAATAAATCTAGGTTTTCCAACTATGTGGTCCTCTGGAACAAAACCCCAATATCTTGAGTCAAGTGAATTGTGTCTATTGTCTCCCATCATAAAGTAGTAATCTTGCTTAAATGTATATGATGTTTGGAGGGTGTCGTTGATGTATATATCTACACCTTTGACTTCTAATTTGTTGTTCTCATATGTAGAAATAATTCTACTATAAAGGGGTAAGTTATTGATATTTAACTGTGTAGTCACACCTTTAGCTGGGATGTAAATCGGACCATAATTGTCCCTTGTCCATTTGAAATAATCGGTAAACGGAAATAGCATCAGATGGGAATCGGGATAATCAGGGGGATATACATCAATATTTTCAGTTACTTTCACGACGTTAGCAAATTTTGAAATTGCATCTGCCAAATTTTGATTCATTGGAAACTCAGGATACCCTGGTAATGTTGAATCGTACCAGAATTCATTCTCATTGAGATTAAAATCTTCAAGTAACTTTGGATTTATCTTGGTACCATTGGTTACTACGGTATAGGTGCTCTGGATACCAGGATATTTTTCCTGTGGAACTCCATTAACATATACCTGGCCATCAATGACTTGTAACGTATCCCCAGCAATAGCAACACAACGCTTTACATAATTATCCATTTTATCAGTGGGTCTCACGATAATAGGACCATACGTTCGTTGAGTATATTCCCTCCCTTCAATCCTAACATGTGTGTAATAATCATCTGTTGGGAAAGCAGTCAAAACTGTGTCGCCATGAGGAAATGAAAATACTACTTTATCATCTCTTTGCACATCTGAAAAACCAGCAATTCTTTTATAATCACACTTGATTAGATTGGAATATGATTTACCACCAACAACTGGCATAGTATTATGTACAAACGGAAAAGAAATGGGTCTTTGAGGCATTTTGGGACCATAAGCAACTTTACTTACGAAAAGATGATCTCCTGTCATAAGTGTTTTTTCCATAGAAGAGGTTGGAATCATATAGGCCTGAATAAAAAATATATTTATGAAAGAAACTACAATAACAGCAAAGATAATGGCATCAAGCCATTCAAGCCACACATTGTGTTTCTCTCCTTCTTTATATTTTTTCTTCCAGAATGCCCACTTTACCTTCTGAGTAATATTTAAGTCAAAGATAACTATAAGGCCAAAGAGCCACCAATAGTTATTCAGCCAAATAACCCAAAGGATATAGAGCAAAGCCCAAAATCCAAATTTAAACCACTTATTATGGAGAAGTTGCTTCACAAATAAGTCTATTTAACAGAATTTACAATAGCTTCAAAAGCTTGAGGATTGTTCATTGCTAAATCTGCAAGAACTTTACGATTCAAACCAACATTTTGTTTCGCTACAGCTCCCATAAATTGTGAATAACTCATACCATGCATCCTTGCAGCTGCATTGATTCTTTGAATCCACAACGAACGGAAATTACGTTTTTTGGCTTTACGATCGCGGTAGGCGTAAGTCAAACCTTTTTCGTATGTATTCTTAGCAACTGTCCATACGTTTTTGCGAGATAAGAAATTACCGCGGGTTTCTTTTAGAATTTTTTTACGGCGTGCTCTTGAAGCAACCGAATTGACCGATCTTGGCATACTTTTAATTTTTAAGAATATCAGCGCCCTCCCCTTGTGAGAGTCTTTTTCTGCTAAATATTCAGTTAAACAATAATTTGAATTTGCGACAACAATTAGATCATAGCTTTAACTCTCTTAACATCACATGCATCAAGCATTGCGACGTGAGTCAAATTTCTTTTCTGTTTAGTTGTCTTTTTTGTGAGAATGTGGCTTTTGTAAGCATGTTTTCTCTTCACTTTTCCAGTTCCGGTTAGCGTAAAACGCTTTTTTGCTCCGGAGTTGGTTTTAATTTTGGGCATTGTTACAATATTTAATTGGTTAAACAGTTATTTTTTAATTGGAGCAATCATCATTATCATCCTCTTTCCCTCAAGTTTAGGCATTTGTTCCGCTTTGCCAAACTCATCCAATTCTACAGCAAATCTAAGCAGCAACTTCTCACCTTGTTCAGAAAAAATAATCGAGCGTCCTCTGAAAAAAACATACGCCTTCACTTTTGATCCCTCTTCCAAAAAACCTTTGGCGTGCTTGAGCTTAAACTGAAAGTCATGTTCATCTGTGTTAGGACCAAAACGTATCTCCTTTATAGTCACCTTAGTAGTATTGGCCTTTATCTCTTTTACTTTCTTCTTTTGTTGATAAATATACTTTTGGTAATCAAGAATCTTACACACAGGAGGATCGGATTTATCAGATATCTCAATCAAATCAAGTTCCATACTTGCAGCAAGCTTCAACGCATCAAAAAGAGAATAAATCCCTTGCTCAGGAATATTGTCACCAACCACTCTAACTCGTGGGGCTTTTATCTCTTCATTAATATTAGGTCCATCTTCTTTTTTAACATTTTGGAAATTTCTCCTGTTATTGTTGTTTTTAACTCCCATTGGCCTCGGCCTTGAAGGGATGAATGGACGCTTTTTGTTTGGTGTTGCGATATGTTTATCCTCCTATATTTAATTAATTTATCATTTTTTTAACTTCGTCATTGATAAGTGAGACAAATTCTTCGACACTCATCTGACCTTTATCTCCCTCCCCTTGGCGACGTACTGAAACTTTTGACTGATCCATCTCTTTCTCCCCTACAATTAGCAAAAATGGTATTTTTTTCAATTCATTCTCCCTAATCTTCTTTCCAATAGTTTCGTTTCTATCGTCAATTAGGGCGCGAATATCGTAATTATTAAGTAATTCACCAACTTTTTTTGCATAATCATTAAATTTTTCGCTTATAGGGAGTATGGCTACTTGGTCTGGAGTTAACCACAACGGGAATTTCCCACCTGTGTGTTCAATCAATACAGCAACAAACCTTTCTAATGAGCCGAATGGTGCCCTGTGAATCATGATAGGACGATGTTTTTGATCGTCGCTTCCTACATATTCCAATTCAAATCTTTCAGGTAAATTGTAGTCAACTTGAATTGTCCCTAATTGCCATTTGCGACCAATTGCATCCTTAACCATAAAATCAAGTTTTGGCCCGTAAAAAGCTGCTTCTCCATATTCAATTACTGTTGTTAACCCTTTCTCTGCGGCAGCCTCAATAATCGCATTCTCAGCTTTTTCCCAATTCTCATCGGTCCCTATATATTTTTCTCTGTTGACCTTGTCTCTCAACGATACTTGTGTGGTAAATTCTTTAAAATCCAAAGTTTTAAATATATACAATACTATATCTATAACTTTGCAAAACTCCTCTTTCAATTGGTCAGGACGGCAGAAAATATGTGCATCGTCTTGTGTAAATCCTCTCACTCTTGTCAACCCGTGAAGCTCTCCACTTTGTTCATATCTATATACTGTGCCAAATTCAGCAAATCTCAATGGTAAATCTTTGTATGAACGGGGTTTTGATCTATAAATTTCGCAATGGTGAGGGCAGTTCATCGGTTTTAGTAAAAACTCTTCACCCTCCTGAGGGGTATGTATTGGTTGAAAAGAATCTGCACCATATTTGGCGTAGTGGCCAGATGTAACATACAACTCTTTTTGCCCGATATGGGGAGTTATCACAGGTAGATAGCCATAAGATTTTTGTACCTTTTTCAAAAACATCTCCAACCTCTCTCTCAATGCAGCACCCCTTGGCAACCACAAAGGCAACCCTTGCCCAACTTTAGAGGAGAAGGTAAATAATTCGAGCTCTTTACCTAATTTTCTGTGATCCCTTTTCTTAGCCTCTTCAAGTAATACCAAATATTCATCTAACAATTTTTTCTGTGGGAATGTGATGCCGTATATCCTTGTAAGCATCTTATTATGCTCGTTGCCTCGCCAATATGCACCCGCAATGGATGTTAGTTTTACAGCTTTAATAACTGATGTGTCGATAATATGTGGACCACGACACAAATCGGTGAAGTCTCCGTTTGTATAAAATGTAATGGTACCATCTTTTAAATCTCTTATCAACTCACACTTATACTGATCACCTTTTTTTGTATAGGTCTCAAGAGCCTCTTCTTTTGTAACATCCCTTCTTACGAAAGATTGCTTTTGACGAGCAAGCTCTATCATTTTATTCTCTATTTTAGTTAGATCTGCATCTGTGATTGTCTTATCACCAAGATCAACATCATAATAAAAACCACTCTCAATAGATGGTCCTATTCCAAATTTAATACCAGGATATAAAGCCTCGAGAGCCTCTGCCATCAAGTGGGAAGATGAGTGCCAAAACGCTTGTTTCCCCTCTTGATCATCCCATTTGTATAATTTCAAATGTGAATCGTCAAGAATATGACGCTGCAAATCGAATATTTCACCATCAACACTCGCTGCTAACACCTCAGAAGCAAGTCGAGAAGAAATTTGTTGCGCTACTTGGTAGGGGGTAACGCCTTTTTCAAATTGACGGACTCCACCGTCTGGAAATGTAATATTTATCATTTTTATATAGTTTTCAATTCAACATGCAAAGGTAATGTTTTTTGTATTAAATTTGTGCTTTAATTACAAATAAATATGTTTATGGAAAAGAGAGCAGAGTGGTCGCTTGCAGCTAAAAATGGTTTGATATTGTCGATAATTACTATTGCCACTACACTTATTGTAGCGTTAACACCTGAGATGAAAATTGTTGCAAATATCCTCACATTTGTAAAGCTTGCTGCCGTAATCTCTTTGGTTTATTACTTCATGAAACAATTCTCAGAGGAACAAGAGGAGGTTACTTATGGACAATCTTTTAAATATGGTTTCAAGATATGTTTCCTATCGTCAATAGTCTGCACTTTTTGGATTGCAATTTTATATTTGTTTATCCAACCTGATGTCTTAAATCAATCTTTAGAGATAGCATTTGCCACTATTGAATCATCTGGGATGTCTATAGATATGGATTTTGAGGAGTTAGAAGCCATCTTACCTACAGCTATCATCATTTCTCAGTTTTTCAACTGCATGTTTTGGGGAGTTATTATCCCTGCCATTGCAGCAAACTGGACTAAAAAAGAGATTCATTTTTTTGAACAATAATATAACGGATAATGGATATATCAATCGTCATATCGGCATATAACGAAGAGGAGTCGTTGGTTGAGTTAATCGAATGGATAGATAAAGCTATTGCATCTTCTGACATTGCGAGTCTCAGCTATGAGACTATAATCATTGATGATGGAAGCACAGATCACTCATGGGATATCATTGAAAAAATATCCAAAACAAATACACATATAAGAGGGGTTAGATTCAGAAGGAATTATGGCAAATCAGCAGCTCTTCAGTGTGGATTTGAAGCCTCTCAAGGCAACGTCGTTATCACTATGGATGCAGATCTTCAAGACAGCCCAGAAGAGATACCAGAATTGTATAAAATGATCTGTAATGATGGGTATGACGTCGTTTCTGGATGGAAGAAGAAAAGGTACGACAACCCTATTTCAAAGAATCTTCCCTCCAAATTATACAATTATACAGCAAGGAAAGTTACAGGTTTGAAACTACATGATATGAACTGTGGGATAAAAGCCTATCGTGGAGAGGTGGTTAAAGAGATAGAGATATATGGAGATATGCATAGATATATTCCTTATATTGCAAAGAATGCTGGGTTTACTAAAATAGCAGAAAAGGTGGTTACTCACCACAAGCGTAAATATGGAAAAAGCAAATTTGGAATTAGCCGCTTTTTCAACGGTTTTTTGGACTTAATTACTCTAAATTTCTTAGCGAGATTCAGTAAAAAACCAATGCATTTTTTTGGTATATTAGGTATCGTCTCTTTTCTTTCAGGTTTAGGTATCTCCCTTTTCATTATCATTGACAAATTGGTAACTCAGTCAAAAGGGCTCAGATATAGACCAATCACAGACCAGCCACTTTTCTATTTAGCTCTCGTCGCCCTTATTATAGGCGTTATGCTCTTTTTGACAGGATACATAGGAGAGCTAATAGCAAGAAGTGATGAGAATAGGAACAAGTACCATATAAGTGGAAGGATAAGATAGTTACTTCGTTGCAAATGCTTTACTTGCAGCTTTTTCAAAATCTTCTTTATTTACCATTTTACACGTTCCATTGAAAATAGCACCGATGTCGATGGATAACTTTGACAAAAGCATTGTCCCATCAGTGATTGATTTGTTCCTAAGAGAAAGTGTATCTCCAATATACAATTCTCCTTTGATTTTCCCAGAAATATCGGCATTTTGAGCCACTATGGTTCCTTCTACAATTGCAGACTCTCCAACTACAATTTTCCCTTTTGTACGGATGTTTCCTTTAAAGGTTCCATCAATTCTAATGTCTGAAGTAGTGTCCAAGAAGCCTTCAATGACAGTAGGCTTTGAAATTCTACATATTTCGTTTATTTGAGGTGATGTATCTTGTTTCATGTGCAAAAATATGTCTAAAGATGAATAACTTCGTTATGAGCTGCAGCAGCTGCTTCCATTATTGCTTCACTCATTGTTGGGTGAGGGTGAACAGAGTGAATGATATCTTTTCCTTTAACTCCTTTGTTCCTTGCAACCACTATACCAGAGAGCATTTCTGTGACATTGAGCCCTACCAAATGGGCTCCTAATATTTCGTCTGTATTAGCATCCAAAATTAATTTTACAAAACCATCCTTTTCTCCTGCGGCTGTAGCTTTGCCAGAGGCTGTAAATGGAAATTTACCTATTTTGTATTCGATCCCTTTCTCCTTGACTGCACGCTCTGTCATCCCTACTGAAGCTATTTCAGGGGAAGTATAGGTACATCCTGGTATGTTGCCATAATCTATCGGAGCAGGGTTGAGTCCCGCTATGTTCTCTACACAACAGATACCTTCGGCTGATGCAACGTGTGCCAATGCAGGTGTGGGGATAATGTCTCCAATGGCATAAATACCCTCAATATTGGTTCTATAGAATGTGTCAACTTTGACCTTTGAGCGCACCATTTCAACTCCTAATTCTTCGAGTCCTATGAAATCTGTATTTGGAACTACACCTACTGCTGAAAGTACCAACTCTGCATCAATTTCTTCTACCCCTTTTTTGGTTTCAACTGTCAATTTGCAAATATCTCCAGTAGTATCTACATTTTTCACTTGAGATGATACTAATACTTTGATTCCCATCTTTCTGAATGAGCGACTTAGTTGTGCAGATACCTCATCATCTTCAAGTGGAACTATTCTCTCTAAATACTCTATTAAATAGACATTTTCCACCCCCATCGTGCGGTAGAAAAAAGCAAATTCACTTCCAATGGCTCCCGATCCGATAATTGCAAGACTCTTAGGTAGTTTTTCAGGAACTAATGCTTGAAAATATGAGATTATTTTTTCGCCATCTATTGGGGCAAATGGTAACGAATTGGGTCGAGCTCCAGTAGCAAGGATGATATGAGAAGCAGAGTAGTCAATAACCTCACCTTGATTGTTGGTTACCTCAACGATTTTGCCTTTTTTTAAAATGGCAGAACCATTGATAAGGGTTATTTTATTTTTTTTGATCAAATACTCTACCCCTTTTGACATTTGTGCTGAGACTCCCCTACTCCTTTCTACCACTTTTTTGATGTCAACTTTTATTTCTCCATCTATTTCAAATCCATAATTTTCTGCTGATTGAGCATAGTGAAGAGCTTGTGCACTTTTTAAAAGTGCTTTGGTTGGGATACAACCCCAATTTAAACAAATTCCTCCGAGTTCAGAGCGTTCTACTATAGCTACATTGAAACCCAACTGTGAGGCTCTGATTGCTGTTACATATCCACCTGGGCCTGATCCTACTACTATTATATCAAATTTTTCCATATCTTTTTTATTATTTATTCTGCGTCACGACCATGACAATTTTTATATTTTTTCCCTGAGCCACAAGGGCAAGGGTCATTTCGTCCCACTTTTTTTTCTACTCTCACTGGGGCATTGCTCCTTGGTTCACCTCCATTGGTGGCCAAATCGCTTCTTGAAGTGGTGGTATTGCTTAGATCTGCTCTTCTTCTGCGTCCCTCACTTAAGGCTGTTTGATCGTTGTCTTCTCTAATAGGGAGTTTTGCCCTCATCACGTATGAGATGACCTCTTTGCTTATTTTTTCTAATACGCCCTCGAAAAGATTAAAACTTTCAAATTTGTAAACTAACAATGGGTCTTTTTGCTCGTAAGCTGCATTTTGAACAGACTGCTTAAGCTCATCCATCTCGCGAAGATGCTCTTTCCAGTATTCATCTATCATAAGTAGTGTTATTGTTTTGCTAACACCTTTTGCGATTTCTCTCCCCTCTGTCTCATATGTTTTTTTCAAGTTTACGATGACTTGGAGGACCTTATTACCTTCGATAATTGGAATTGCAATATTCTCATAAACATTTGCTTGCCTTTCATAAATATTTTTTATTACTGGCCAGGCTTGTTTAACTAACAATTCACTTCTTCTATTATATTCTTTTTTAAGATTTTCATACAAATGGTCGGATATCTGTTCTGATGACATCTTTTCAAATGAATCCCTATCGAAATTTGGGGCTATAGAGATGGAGCGTATCACCCTTTCATTGAATTGTTCAAATCCTACTCCTTTAGATTTTTCGGTGATGATATCACAATAGTCGCTCATCATATTGGCCATATCTATATCTATTCTCTCCCCATCCAATGCATTTTTTCTCTTCGTATAGATTACCTTTCTTTGCTGATTCATCACATCATCGTATTCAAGAAGTCTCTTCCTTATCCCAAAGTTGTTCTCCTCTACCTTCCTTTGAGCCCTTTCAATTGCGTTAGTGAGCATGGGGTGTGTCATAGGTTCACCCTCTTCTAATTTGAATTTTTTAAGTACTTCATAAGATCCGAACAAACGCATCAAATCATCTTCAAAAGAGACGTAAAATGTTGATGATCCTGGGTCTCCTTGCCGTCCTGCACGGCCCCTTAACTGTCTATCTACACGACGACTATCATGTCTTTCAGTACCTACAATCGCAAGCCCCCCAGCTGCTCTTGCCTCTGCACTCAACTTGATATCTGTACCACGACCAGCCATATTGGTTGCTATCGTAACTACCCCTGTCTGCCCAGCTGTTGCTACTATCTCAGCCTCTCTGGCATGTTGCTTGGCATTTAACACATTGTGTTTGATGCCTTTCATTTTCAGCATTCTGCTGATTAATTCTGAGACCTCAACGGAGGTTGTACCCACAAGTACTGGACGCCCCTCTTCAGACAAAGAGATAATTTTCTTGACCACTGCGTCGTATTTCTCCCTTTTAGTCATAAAGACCATATCAGAGTTGTCTTTTCTGATGATTTGTTTGTTTGTTGGTATCACAACAACTTCAAGTTTGTAGATGGACCAGAACTCACCTGCCTCTGTCTCTGCTGTACCTGTCATCCCTGCAAGTTTGGTGTACATTCTAAAGTAATTTTGAAGTGTGATTGTTGCAAATGTTTGGGTGGCCGCCTCTACTTTTACATTTTCCTTTGCTTCGATAGCTTGATGCAATCCATCTGAATATCTTCTTCCCTCAAGGATACGCCCCGTCTGCTCATCTACAATTTTAATTTTATTGTCCATCAAAACATACTCAACATCCTTTTCAAACATAGCGTATGCCTTTAGTAGCTGATTGATGGTGTGAACCCTTTCTGATTTAATTGAGAAATCAGCGAGCACCTCATCTTTCATTTGTTGTTTTTCTTCATCAGATATTTCGAGTTTCTCTATATTTGATACATCATCTCCCATATTTGGAATGATGAAGAAGTTTTCGTCTTTGTCTCCGAATGCTTTTGAAAGTAGATCGTGACCTTTATCTGTCAACTCAACCGATTTTTGTTGTTCTTCAATAACAAAATAGAGGTTGTCGATAAGGAGATTTTTAAATTTTTGAATGTTTTTATCCTTTCCACCAAAGCCCAACGATTGTGATTGAATAAAGTTTTTTTCAACACCTTTTAAGATACTCTGAGCTTTCGAGTCCAAAAGATACTTTACCAGAGGGGTATATGAGGGAAGTCCTTTATATGCTAAAAACAAATTTTCTGCCCCTTCATCACTTGACCCTCCTGTTTTCTCAGCCTCCTCTAACATTGCTTTTGCTTTTGTAAAATACTCGCGCACTAATGTTTTTTGGAGATTATACAACCTCTCAATAGGGGGTTTATACTCCATAAACATCTGATCTTCCCCCTTGGGAACTGGTCCTGAAATAATCAATGGAGTACGCGCATCATCAATCAACACAGAGTCCACCTCGTCAACTATTGCATAGTAGTGTTCCGTTTGGACCAAGTCTTTAACATCGATTGCCATATTATCTCTAAGGTAGTCAAAACCAAACTCATTGTTGGTCCCGAAAGTAATATCTGCCAAATATGCTTTTTTCCTCTCATCCGAATTGGGTTGGTGCTTATCTATACAGTCAACCCTCAATCCATGAAACTGATAGAGAGGTCCCATCCACTCAGAGTCACGTTTAGAAAGATAATCATTTACTGTTACGACATGAACACCCCTCCCTGCAAGGGCATTTAGAAAGACTGGTAGGGTGGCAACAAGTGTTTTACCTTCACCTGTGGCCATTTCTGATATTTTTCCCTGATGAAGGACAATCCCCCCTATCAACTGAACATCATAATGGACCATGTCCCACACTATCGGATTGCCCCCTGCATTCCATGTGTTTTTCCAAATAGCATATTCTCCATCTATTTGTACATAGCTGTGTTTTATGCTGAACTCCTTATCCATCTCAGATGCTTTCACCTTTATGGTAGGGTTCTCTTTAAATCTCCTTGCCGTTGATTTCATGACAGCAAATGCTGTTGGTAAGACTTCGTCAAGAATCTCCTTAGTCAACTCATCTATTTTTTTATTGACCCTGTCTATTTCGGTTGCTATTTCTTCTTTCTTCTTTATATCAATAGAGGTATTCGCCAATTTATCTCTTAGCTCCTTTTTATCCTCAAGTTCCTTTGCAATTTTCTTATTAATTATTGCCCTTAATTTATCTGTCTCTTCACGAAGCTGATCATCTGAAAGAATATCAATCCGACTATACTCCTTTAGCACTTTTTCCAAAGTAGGACGTATAGCTTTCATGTCCCTGTCAGCCTTTGATCCAAATAATTTCTTTAAAAAATCATTAAATGATGCCATAATATCAATTGTTATTAATTTGCAAAGATAAGGAAATATGGTTAATTTATTATATTTGCATAACTATTTTTAAGGATGATACTAACTGCTGACGATGGTTCAAAAACTCTGTTCTCAGAGAGATTTCAACAAACATACCACTCTTTAGAGGGTGCAGTAATGGAATCCAAGTATGTGTATATAGACAATGGTCTTAGTTATATCTCCAAGGGCAACATCGTTAAAATTGTAGAATTCGGCTTTGGGACTGGGTTAAATGCAATTCTCACCCTTGAAGAGGGCCTCAAATTGGGCAATGTTAGTATCTTATATGAGAGTTTGGAGAAATATCCCCTTACTAAAGAAGTGTACGAATCCCTTAGTTATCAGAGCATATCCCCTTTTGCAGCCGCAATTCAATTGGCAGAATGGGAAAAAGAGGTACCAATTGTCCCCAATTTCACATTGATCAAGAGAGAGTGCGATTTTTTGGAATTCCTTCCTAAGGAGGATATTGATTTGGTCTATTTTGATCCATTCTCCCCCGATTCCCAGCCCGAATTGTGGTCTGAGGCACAGTTTGCAAAAATATTTCTCTCTATGCGACAAGGAGGTGTACTTGTCACCTATTCTGCTAAAGGGGTTGTAAAGCAGAGGCTTCGTAATGTTGGATTTGAGGTGCAAAGATTGAAGGGGGCTGGAAAAAAAAGACATATGGTTAGAGCAATTAAAATATAAAAGTTATGAAAATTAAAACTATTGCCCTTGTGGCTCACGACAACAAAAAGAAAGATTTGATAGAATGGGTAAAATTCAACAGAAAGACACTTGAAAAGCACCAGCTTGTTTGCACTGGCACTACTGGTAAATTGGTGCAGGATGTCATTGATGATGGTTCGCAGAGCGATGAAAAAATCAATGTAATACGTCTCAAATCGGGTCCGCTCGGAGGTGACCAGCAGATGGGGGCAATGATTGCCGATGGTAAAATCGATCTGATGGTGTTCCTTTGGGACCCAATGCAGCCTCAGCCGCACGATGTTGATGTTAAGGCACTGCTCAGAATATCAAACCTATACAATATTCCAACTGCCTGCAATAGATCAACCGCCGACTTTCTTATCTCCTCTCCCCTTTTCACCTCTGAATATACTCCTACCAAGAAAGATTATTCAGAATATTTAAATAGAAAATTGTAGAATATGAAAAACCTGAACGAAATAATTGTGCAATTTGCCATTGATGGCAGGGTGGCTGGAGTTACGTCGATTGATACTGGCCACATCAACTCCACATACAAAGTCTCTACTGTAGGAAAT
The DNA here is from genome assembly GCA_964607675.1 of uncultured Muribaculaceae bacterium. Lineage (GTDB taxonomy): Bacteria > Bacteroidota > Bacteroidia > Bacteroidales > UBA932 > CAZSLC01. Next base: position 931 of record CAZSLC010000004.1, on the reverse strand, counting down.
GCCCCCAATTACCTACTTCAAAAAATCAACCACGCAATCTTCCAAGATGTGGAGATGCTTCAAAACAATATTTTTGCCGTCACTAATCATATAAGGGAAAAATTGGTGCAAAAGGGGGTGGAGAGAATAGAAAAGAGGGTTCTCACCATCATCCCTACCAAAAATGGGAAATTGTACTATTTTGATGGAGAGGGGTACTGGAGGATGATGCTTTTCATCGAAGGGGCATATTGCTATGATGTTGTTAATGAAAAATATTCAAGATTTGCTGGGGAAACATTCGGAGATTTTCAATATATGCTCTCCGATCTGAAAGAGTCCCTCGGAGAGACAATTCCCAATTTTCATAACATCGAATTTCGCCTTCAACAACTTAATGATGCAATTGAAGAAGACAAGGTGGGTAGAAAGAAAGAGGTTGAGTGGTATATCGAAGAGATAAGTAAAAGAAGTGAGTTTATGTGCAAAGGGGAAAGGCTATTTAGGGAAGGAAAGCTACCAAAAAGAATTTGCCACTGCGACACAAAGGTCAACAATATGCTTTTTGATAACAATGGAGAAGTCCTCTGCGTGATAGACCTTGATACAGTAATGCCAAGTTTTATCTTTTCTGATTTTGGTGACTTCCTCAGGAGTGCGGCAAATACTGCCGCTGAGGATGAAAAAGAGCTTTCAAAAGTTGATTTCAACATGGATATCTACAAAGCATTTTCCGAAGGATATATCAAATCAGCAGGGAAATTTCTCCTTCCTATTGAAGTAGAAAATCTCCCTTACGCTACAGCCCTTTTCCCGTATATGCAGTCTGTAAGATTTCTTAGTGATTATCTCAATGGTGACACTTATTACAAAACAAGTTACCCAGAGCACAATCTCGTGAGGACAAAAGCGCAGTTTAGACTGCTCGAATCAATAGAGAAAAAGCTGCTCT
>CAZSLC010000003.1:0-113165 GCA_964607675.1 uncultured Muribaculaceae bacterium | reverse complement strand
TACGAGGATTCGAACCTCGACAGACAGAACCAAAATCTGTAGTGCTACCATTACACCATAGGTCAAAATGGGACTGCAAAGATATACAAATTTTCTAAAAAAACTACAACCAAGGTATTTTATCTCCAAAAAAATGAAATAATACTATCCAAAAGGCAAAACGAGTTCCCTTCCCAATCAACATGTAGAAGGCACACTTATAAAAATTTAGTTTGTAAAATCCTAGTCCAATTGCAAATAAATCACCAACAAAAGGGGTCCAACTAAATAAAGCCAGCAGAGGTCCGTATTTATCAATTTTTGATTTTTGAGTAAGCAATTTCTCCTTTGATACTTTTAGCCATTTTTCAATCCATTCCCATTTGCCAAGCCATCCAAGCCCAAAGGATGTAAGTCCCCCAAGCCAATTACCAGCAGTGGCAATAAAAAATGAGGTCAAAGGTTCACCACCAGCAGCCAAAATTCCAACCAAAAGTACATCTGAAGAGAATGGAATTATTGTAGCAGAAAGAAATGCTCCCACAAATAATCCGATGTATCCCCATTCTTGTAAAAACTCCATTATCTTCTTAATGTTTTAAAGAAATCGGAGACAATAGAACCACATTCATCACTAAGAACACCAGATTCAACCTTGGTTTTAGGGTGGAGTAAAGAGGGTGAAAATAGGGAATAGCCCCTCTTCGGATCGTTGGCACCATATACGATAGAGCCAATTTGTGCCCAAGAGAGGGCTGCTGCACACATTGGGCAAGGCTCAACCGTCACATAAATAGTACATGTATCAAGGTATTTCCCACCCAAGTAATCTGTAGCCATAGTTATAGCTTGCATTTCAGCGTGAGCTGTTGGGTCATTAAGTGTCTCATTTAAATTATATGCCCTTGCTATTATTGACCCATTACACTCAACAACGGCACCAATGGGGATTTCACCTTTCTCCTTCGCTTTCAAGGCCTCTTTCAGTGCCTCTCTCATATATATTTCTTTATTATTCAATAATCAATCAAAATAAAAGTAAATAAACAACTGCTCCAGAACAATACCCCAATAGCGCAAGGATTGTGAATTTTTTTAAATAATAGCCAAAAGATATTTTTTCCATTCCCATTACAGTCACACCTGAAGCAGAACCTATTATCAATATACTCCCCCCAGTAACTGCACAATAGGCGAGAAAAGTCCAGAAAGAACTATCAGCCATAAATGCTCCTGCTTCAGCTACGGGATACATTCCCATAGTGGCTGCAACAAGGGCGACATTGTCCAAGAATGAAGAACAAACCCCTAACAATAAAGCGATTACACTACTGTCAGAGATTATTTTGTTAAGACCTTCTGACATCATAGTTAAGAAGCCGCCGTAGTTAAGAGCTTGTACGGACATCAATATACCGAGGAAGAATAGAACTGTAGATATATCCACTTTGGAGAAGAGATTAGAGACCTTTAACAAATCACTCCTTTCATGGTGTGAAGCGGCACTTTTTATATCAGTAATAACCCACAATAGAACCAATCCTAAAATGACACCCATAAATGGCGGAAGGTCAAAAAGACTTTGAAGAACAGGGACGCAAGCCAAAGACAAAAGACCTATCCACAACAATATCTTCTGAAATTTAGGTGTCACATATTCTGGCAGGTTTTCAGAGGTATCAATATTATCTCTAATAATCTGAGAGCCTTTAGGGGTGGTAAATGTTAATATGCTAAGTGGTACAAGCATCATAGTGAGACTGGAAAGAAACAGATGTGATACTTGATGAAGAGCAGAGATATTTCCACCTGTCCAAAGGATCAAAGTGGTCACATCCCCAATTGGGGACCATGATCCTCCTGCATTAGCAGCTAAGATTGTCATACATGAAAAAGTCAGTCTGACAGATCTATCTGGTATTAATTTTCTCAAAACAGCAATTATTACAATAACTGTAGCGAGGTTGCCAAGTAATGCTGAAAGGAAGAAAGTGATGAATGAAATAATCCACAACAATTTTCTTTGATTAGTTGTCTTGATAGAATTAGTAATAGCTGAGAATGCTCTATGAGAGTCCAGTACCTCTATAATAGCCATTGAGGCCAAAACAAAAAACAATGTAGTAGAGACATCTCCAAGTGCCTCAATAACCTTAATCTCTATAAATTTATAAGCTAACTGGCTCTCTGGTAAATCTGCGAGTTGTGGGAATGCCAATATGAAATTTTGAAGATATTTAGGAGGGTTAATTTCAAAAACGCCAACCACATCCATAAACAATATAGACCATAGCAGAATACACATGCCAAGAGCTACAGCCGCTTTATTTATTTTCAATGTATCTTCCAATGCGATAGCAATAATACCTATTATAAAAATAATAGGCATTAAGTAATAAAGAGTCATCATAATTTAAGTTGTTACAGTTTTGGCAAATATAATGACAATTTGTCACAAATCATATATGGCATTTATTTTGATTGTTATCTTTTTCAGAAAATATTATCAAAATAAATCATAAACATTTAAAATTTATTAAAATGAAAATCAAACCATTGGCAGACAGAGTATTAGTTGAGCCTAAAGAGGCTGAGACTAAAACAGCAAGTGGAATTTACATTCCTGACACAGCAAAAGAAAAACCACAAGAAGGAAAAGTAGTAGCCATCGGAAGTGGAAAGAAAGATGAACCTATGGAGGTTAAAATTGGAGACATAGTTCTCTATGGTAAATATTCAGGCACAGAAATAACAGTGGATGGAAAGTCATATCTTATGATGCGCCAGTCTGATATTCTCGCTATTATGTAATTTTAAAATCAACTATTATGTCAAAAGAAATAAAATTCAACATGGAAGCTCGCAACCTTATGAAAGAGGGAGCAGATGCTTTAGCAAACGCAGTAAAAGTTACCTTAGGTCCAAAAGGACGCAATGTAGTTATAGATAAAAAATTTGGAGCTCCACAAGTAACCAAAGATGGTGTCACAGTAGCAAAAGAGATAGAGTTAGAAGACAGATTCCAAAACATGGGTGCTCAAATGGTTAAGGAAGTAGCTTCTAAGACCAATGATCAAGCAGGTGATGGTACAACGACAGCAACAGTATTGGCACAAGAAATCATCAACGTAGGTCTCAAAAACGTAACAGCAGGTGCAAGTCCAATGGATTTGAAAAGAGGTATTGATAAAGCCGTTGAGGTAGTTGTTGAGAGTTTGAAAAAACAGACACAAAGTATAGGTGACGATATAGCAAAGATTGAACAAATAGCAACAACATCTGCCAACAACGATGCATTTATCGGAAAGTTGATAGCAGAGGCCATGTCTAAAGTCAATAAAGAAGGAGTTATTACAGTCGAAGAGGCCAAAGGTACCCAAACAGAGGTAAAAGTAGTTGAGGGCATGCAATTTGATAGAGGCTATATTTCCCCATACTTCATGACCAATTCTGATAAGATGGAAGCCGTCTTAGATACTCCTAAAATCCTCATCACAGATAAAAAGATATCTTCTATGAAAGATCTTCTTCCAATTCTCGAGCCAATAGCTCGTGATGGGAAATCACTTCTCATCATTGCTGAAGATGTAGAAGGAGAAGCTCTTACAACACTGGTCGTAAACAGACTCCGTGGAACATTAAAGATTGCAGCAGTGAAAGCTCCAGGATTCGGAGATCGTCGTAAAGAGATGCTTCAAGATATTGCAACATTGACAGGAGCAGTTGTTATTTCGGAAGAAAGAGGTTTTACTTTAGAAAATGCAACTCCAGACATGCTTGGAGAGGCTGAAAAAGTAACTATCGACAAAGAAAATACAACAATCGTAAATGGCTCAGGTGACACACAATTAATAAAAGAGAGAGTTGCACAAATTCGTAAACAAATTGAAACAACCACCTCCGATTATGACCGTGAGAAGCTACAAGAAAGATTGGCAAAATTAGCTGGAGGAGTAGCAGTATTATATGTTGGAGCAGCATCTGAGGTAGAAATGAAGGAGAAAAAAGACAGAGTTGAAGATGCCCTTAATGCAACAAGAGCTGCAGTAGAGGAGGGGATTATCCCAGGTGGTGGTGTAGCCTTTATCAGATCAATTGATGCTTTGAAGAATGTAAAAGTTGAAAATGAAGATGAAAAGACAGGTGTGAATATCATTGCAAAAGCAATTGAATCACCACTTAGAATGATTGTTGAGAATGCAGGCCTTGAAGGGAGCGTCGTAGTACAAAAAGTCAAAGAAGGCAAGGGTGACTTCGGTTACAATGCTCGTACAGATTCGTACGAAAATTTATTTGCAGCAGGTGTAATAGATCCTACAAAAGTAACTCGTGTTGCATTGGAAAATGCAGCCTCAGTAGCAGGTATGTTCTTAACCACAGAATGTGTTATAGCAGATAAAAAAGAGGATGCTCCAGCTATGCCTCCGATGAATCCAGGTATGGGTGGAATGATGTAATCAGAGAAACATATTAATTATAAAAAGAGGATGGCTAAAATTTTTTAGTCACCCTCTTTTTTATATCAAATTAATAGTACCTCTAATTCTCGCTATTATTAATGATTTCAGGTATAGTTTTTATTGAAGGAAGAGAAGTGAGAATAAATCCTATTATCGATACCCCGACGAATGTAATTGCTATATCGCTGAATTGAATAATAACAGGATAAGAGGTGACGATAAAATTGCCTGGCATTTTTATCACTCCAAAGTATTGCTGTACCAGACATAAAGCAATACCTATGATTATCCCAACTATTGCACCAGACAAAGAGATAAACCATCCTTCAAATGTAAAAATCCTTTTGATTAGAGAATCGGAAGCTCCAATGTTTTTAAATGTAATGATATCCTCTTTTTTCTCAATAATAAGCATAGTGAGGGAACCAAAAACATTGCATGAGACTATAACAATAATGAATAGTAGAATCATATAAATTGCTATTTTCTCATAAGTCATCATTTTATATATTGTCTCATTTTGTTGAATTCTATTCTTTACAATAAACCCTTCTCCTAATATGCTTGAAATATCTCGTTGTATAGATTCGTAATACTTTGGATTTGAAATGATTATTTCCAGTGATGTGACCTCGTTAGTATATCCGAATAGTGAACGGGCATTAGAAATAGGGATAACCATTAGCTTTTTATCTGTCTCCCTTTCGAGTGAAATGATACCTGTTGGAAAAAATACCCCTTTATTGAGAGAAGAAATTGGATTAGTCAGTGAAATATCTATGTTTCTTTTTGGAAAAAATACTTCGATAGGATCCAAAAATGAAATATTTATTCTCAATTCTCTCGCGAGTCCCCTCCCAACTACTGCTTGGGCGATTTCTCCATGTAAAATGTTTGAATCACCTTCAACAATAGATTTGCTAATATTTTGTTGAGAGGTGTAAGAAGTATCTACCCCTTTTACTAAAGCGATACCTTGAGAATTGCCATAATTTACAAATGCATTATCTTCAACGATTTCATATATGTATTTAACTCCCTCAACCCTTCTTATCCTATCCATTTTATCCGCATTAGGTGGAAAATACTTTGAATTAGAAGAAGTGATTACAAAGTCTGCCTCAATATTGGAATAAATTTCTCTTACTAAATTGTCAAATCCGTTGTAAACGGATAATACTATTATAAGGGCAGCTGTCCCTACTGCGATACCAATAGCACTAATAAGTGATATTATATTTATCACATTATGTGATTTTTTGGCGAAAAGATAACGCTTCGCCACAAAAAGGGGCAGTTTCATTTATTATTTCTTAAGTAACTCGTCTATGTGCTCTACATAATCCAGGGAGTCATCAATATTGAAAATCAATTCTGGGACGATTCTAAATTGTTTAGAAACAAGGCGACCAAGTTCACCTCTGATCGACTTATTGTTATTTTCAATGATTTGTAAGACCTCTTCACTCTTATTAGAAGGAAAAATGCTCACATACACCTTTGCTATAGCAAGATCTGGACTAATTCTAACACCGCTAACAGTTACCAATGCACCACCAAATGAAGCCATTCCTTTCGATCGTATTATCTCGGCAATGTCTCTTTGTAGTTGTTTACTTACTTTAAGTTGTCTTGTGCTTTGTTCTTCCATTTATTCAAATTTAAGGATATAATAATTCTTTTTCCCCTTTTGTATTAGAATATATTTTCCATCTATAATATCTGAAGTGTCTAACATTTTTTCTACATCTGCGCATTTATCTTTATTAATAGAGAGCCCTCCCCCTTGTATCATTTTACGGCATTCACCCTTTGATGGAAAAACAGATGTTTTGACAGCAAGAAGTTCAATAATATTATCCGAAAGAGAATCAATACTTAATGAAAACTGTGGAACCCCATCAAAAACAGATAAGAAGGTCTTTTCATCTAAAGTACGCAATACATCAGAAGTTGAATTTCCGAATAAAATACTTGAGGCATCAATAGCTTTCTTATACTCTTGCTCTCCGTGTACCATTGTTGTAACCTCCTTTGCAAGAAGCTTTTGAAGAGATCTTAAGTGAGGGGCTTTTGCGTGTTCTGCAACTGCGTCTTCGATTTGTATTTGAGTTAGGAGTGTGAAGATTTTAATATACTTTTCTGCATCTTCATCACTTACATTTAGCCAAAACTGGTAAAAAGTGTATGGTGAAGTGTATTCTGGTGAGAGCCATATATTTCCTTTTTCTGTTTTCCCGAACTTGCCCCCATCTGCTTTAGTAATGAGAGGGCATGTCAATGCGAAAGTTTCACCTGATAATTTTCTTCTGATTAATTCGGTCCCAGTGGTGATGTTCCCCCATTGATCACTACCACCCATCTGCAATTTACAACCATATTTTTCATACAAAAACATAAAGTCATAAGCTTGTAGAAGTTGGTATGTGAATTCAGTAAAAGACATCCCTTCTCTCTCTTCTCCATTGATCCTCTTCTTTACAGAATCTTTGCTCATCATATAATTGACAGTGATATGTTTTCCAATGTCTCTAACAAAGTTGAGAAATGAAAACTCTTTCATCCAGTCATAATTATTTACCAGAATGGCAGCATTGGGTGCCTCTGATTCGAAGTCAAGAAATTTAGCTAATTGTTTTTTTATCCCAGCCTGGTTGCGTCTCAATGTCTCTTCATCTAATAAATTTCTTTCTGAAGATTTCATCGAAGGATCACCTATCATACCAGTAGCACCTCCTAATAGTGCGATAGGACGATGACCACAATTTTGTAAATGTTTAAGCATCATTATGCTAACAAGGTGGCCAATATGAAGAGAATCAGCAGTTGGATCTATGCCGACATATGCAGAACACACCTCTTTTAAAAGTTGTTCTTCAGTACCAGGCATAATATTATGAATCATACCCCTCCATTCTAGTTCTTTTACAAAATTTTTCATAAAATATTTTTCTTAAACATAATTTGAATATTTGGCAAAAGTAACTAATTTTTACTACATTCGCTGGTTATAATAGCAATTATTTATACCAATGAAAAATCTTATTTATAAATTTATTATTCTATCAACACTTTTTTTTGCACTCTCATCTTTTGTATTTTCTCAGTCAGTAGTTAGTCAATTAGAATCACTATCAAGGGTGAAAGAGGTAAAAAGTTTAAAAAGCAGCACTTTTAAGGAAAAGTATTTATTAACATTTGAGCAACCAATCGATCATCAAAATCTTGATCTTGGTACTTTTACGCAAAGGGTATTTGTTTGCCATGTCCATCCAGATAGTGCTACAGTGTTGGTTACGGAGGGGTATGGAGCTCAGTATGCAGCAAGAGAGGGGTATATTGAAGAATTGTCAAAATTATTCAATACCAATATAGTTGTTGTTGAACACAGATATTTTTTGAATTCGACACCAAGAGATTTAAATTGGAATTATCTTACTACTAAAAATTCTGCTGAAGATCTTCACGATGTAGTTACTACGTTGAAAAGTATATATGGAAAGAAATGGATTTCAACGGGGATTAGTAAAGGGGGTCAAACAACTACTTTGTATAGAACATATTTTCCGAATGATGTGGACATAAGTGTTCCATACGTTGCCCCACTGTGTAGAGACGTTGAGGATGGAAGACATGAAAGATTTCTTGCGGACTCTGTTGGTACCCCAGAACAAAGAGAGAGAATCAAAGAATTTCAAATTGAAGTATTAAAAAGGAAGAAAACAATTCTCCCCCTAATGGACTCGGTTATTAGGGCAAATTCTTATCAATATAATATCCCCATTAAGGAAGTATATGACTATTGTGTGTTAGAATTCCCATTTGCTTTGTGGCAATGGGGTACATCAACATCAATAATTCCTTCTCTAAAAGCAACAGATAGAGAGTATTTCAACTGCTTGATGACAATATCTGGACCAGATTATTTTATTAATAATTCACCAACAGCTTCGTTCTTTGTCCAAGCAGCAAAAGAGCTTGGGTATTATGGGTACGACACTAAGCCATTTAAAAAATATCTTGATATTAAGAGTGCTAAAGGATATTTAGAGAGAATATTTTTACCTAAAGGTTGGGATTTTAAGTTTGACGATTCACTTTATAAAAAGATATCTCATTTTATTAAAACAACAGATTCGAAAATGCTTTTTATTTATGGACAATATGATCCATGGTCAGCTCCAAGAGTTTTAAGTCCAGGAAATGAAAATATAAAAATTTTTATTCAACCTAACGGAAGTCACAGGGCAAGAATATCTACATTTGACTGTTGTACGAAAGATGAGATCATCAATATTTTAAAAAGTTGGCTTTATAATTAATGGACTTACCTTTATTTAGAAAAATAGAAATATCAGATCGACAAAAAGTCATTGATATTTTGAAGGCATCTGATTATCAGGGAGCAGAATACTGCTTTACCTCTTTATTTTCTTGGGCACCATTATACAATTCTTCAATTGCTTTTTTCAATGATTTTCTTTTAATTAGATCTGTTTCTGAAGATTCTGTTGTTTATAATTTTCCCCCTGGTAATGGTAATTTAGAACATGCAATCAATGCTATTTTAGAGGATTCTACCAATTTCCCAAACAAAGAGTTTAAATTATTATTAGAACAGAGTAAGATTTCAGAATTAGATTCTTTATTTCCTAATCTATTTGAATATAAGTCGAGTAGAGATCTTTATGATTACATTTATGATAGAGAATCGTTTGACTCTTTAGCAGGGAAAAAATATCAACATAAACGTAATCACATTTCTTTTTTTAAGGCAAATTACTCGTGGACTTATGAGAAGATTGATTATAAAGATCCAGAGGCAGCCTTGGTGAAAATAGGACTCTGCAAGGAGATGAATAAAAAGTGGTGTGTGATGTATGGATGTGGGCAGGATCCTTCACTTGCGATGGAGACATGCTCTGTTGAGAGGATTCTATCAAATTTTTTAGAATTACAATTAAAAGGAGGGATTTTAAAGGTAGATGATCAAGTAGTAGCTTACACTATTGGGGAAGAATTAAATAGTGATACATATATAGTTCATATAGAAAAGGCATTTTCCTCTATAAGGGGAGCATATCCATTCATCAATCAATTATTTGTTCAAAATCAGATGAGTGATTTTAAGTACATTAATAGAGAAGACGATGCTGGTGACGAAGGTCTGAGAAGTGCAAAATTGTCTTACAGACCCACATATTTGATAGAGAAATTTTATGCTATAAAAAAATAATTATCTTTGCATATCACAAATAATTAAAATGGGACTTTATTCCAACAAAAAACATGATAATGGTGCTAGCATTAGCATCTGGGAGATAACAGAAACCGAAGATGAGCTGCGAGAGATATGTGGCCCTATTCCTAATGATGAATTAGAGGAGATTGAAATATTAAAAAGTGGTGCGAGAAGAAAAGAAAAATTGGCTGTAAGGGCACTACTAAATGAGCTTTTCCCTGAAAAAGTATATTTGGGCCATCATGATAATGGAAAACCTTATATTCAAAATAATGCGATGGAAATCAGCATTTCCCACACAAATAGATTTGTTGCTATAATCACACATCCTGAAGAAGATGTTGGGATAGATATTGAATCTTTAGATAGAGATTTTTCTGCAGTTGAGAAAAAAGCATTGTCCAATGAAGAAATTGATGATTTGTCAGATAAAAATTTAAATCTACAGTTAGCTATATATTGGTGTGCTAAAGAGGCAATTTTTAAGAGAATGTCAATAAAGGGGGTTGATTTTGCTGAGCAAATCGAATTAGAGAGGTTTACCCCAAAGGATGATGGTGAACTTGAGGCTGAATTTACACATAAAGACGGTGAAGTTGAAGAGTTTGATTTAGAGTATGAGGTTTTTGAGAACCATGTAATGGTCTGGATGGTAGGGTAGTAGCTACTTTTTAAAAATAGCGTAGATTGCTGAGCCACTTCCACTTAGTGATGAATAAATAGCCCCATTTCTATAAAAGTCCTTTTTTATCTCTTTTAATTCATGATGTTTCTCAAATAGTGGAGCTTCAAAGTCATTGACAATCGTTTCTTTCCACTCTTCAATTGGGCTTTTTAATAATTCTATTAAATGATTTTTGCTTTTGTAAGGCTTTATGTATGAGTATGCCTCTTCCGTTGATATAGGTATGTTTGGTGTATTTATCTCTATCCTATAGGTCCCATTGACGAGTCCTTGGATGTGTTGGTAATTAACAGGAGATAGAAGTTCTCCCCTCCCCTCGCCATACATTGGTTTATTATAAATAAAAAATGGGCAATCACTTCCTAACTTTGTTGCATATTCAAGTAAAGAATCGGTTGATAAGTTTAAGGAAAAAAGAGAATTGAGCCCCAATAAAGTAGATGCACCATCTGAAGAACCACCTCCTAAACCAGAACCTACTGGGATCTTTTTGTAAAGATGAAATGAGACGGGAGGAATATCAAAATCTTTTTTTAATAGTTTGTAGGCTTTGATGCATATATCTTCATGTGCCTTGTCGAAGTTCAGGCCATAATAGTTGATATCTAAATAGTTGCTTTCAACTATTTCAAGTATATCATTCGTGTTGTACGGAACAAACAATGTCTCTAAATTATGAAAACCATCTTCTCTTTTTTCAATAATTCTAAGACCAATATTTATTTTGCAATTAGGATATACTATGATGTTCATAAGCTATTTAATAAAATTAACCTCCACATTTGCTATAATCACAATCTGCGCATGTAAGACATCCCTCCTTATAGATGAGATTAGTTGAACCACATTTGGGACATTTCTCTCCATTATTACAGTGTGTGTTATTTGGAATATACCCTTTTAGAGCCCTTTCAACGCCATTTTTCCATGTATTAATGGAATCATTGTCTAAGTTTAATCCTTGTACCAAATTGAGAATATCAATAATAGGCATCCCATTGCGGATTACCCCTGATATGAGTTTTGCATAGTTCCAAAATTCTTTATTGAACATGTGAGATATCCCACCTAATATACCAGGGTATCCCCACTTATCTTTATATTTAAAATCATATCTTGACAACCCTGTCTCTTCATCTAATACCTTGACGATCCAGCCACAACGGATGCTACTTGGAAGTGCCCTTGTTTCATCCATAATCCCTGTAAATATTTCGTAAGGCTTTCCATTCATTTTTCCTATAAAAGCAATCCAGTCTTCCTTGCCATTTTTAAATCTAACCACGTCGGCTTCAAGTGATTTGGGTCGTTTTTTTTGGGTGATTTCTTTTTTTGCAGGATCTATTAAAATACCACTACGACTTCCTTTTCTATATACTGTAATTCCTTTGCAACCCACTTCCCAAGCTGTTTTGTAAACCTCTGAAACTATTTCTTCAGTGATCTCTTGAGGGAGATTTACTGTCACACTTATAGAGTGGTCAACCCATTTTTGCATTTTACCTTGCATTTTAACCTTGGCTACCCAATCTATTTCCTCTGCGGTGGCTTTATTGTATGGAGATTTTTTGACTATTTCACTGATTTCTGAATCATTCATCTTCATAATTGCATCAGGGTCGTAACCATTTATTTTACACCATGTAAGGAAATGGTGATGAAAGACAAGGTACTCTGCAAAGCAATCGCCATTTTCATCTTTGTAAACGATGTTGACAGATTTGTCGTTGGGATTGACTTTTTTGCGTCTTCTGTAAAATGGCATAAACGCAGGCTCGATCCCAGATGATGTTTGAGTCATGAGTGAGGTGGTACCCGTAGGGGCAATTGTCAACATTGAAATGTTTCTTCTGCCGTATCTCACCATACTATCGTATAACTCTTCATCTTCTTTTCGTATTCTACCTATTATGGGGTTGTTCTCCTCTCTTTTTGCATCAAAAATTGGGAAAGGTCCCCTTTCTTTTGCCATTATTACAGAGGAACGGTAAGCCTCTATTGCCAAAGTTTTTTGAACTTCAGCAGAGAATTTAATTGATTCATTAGATCCATATATTATTCCAAGAGCTGCAAGCATATCTCCCAAACCAGTAATTCCGAGACCAGTTCTCCTCCCTCCCAATGATTTTTCTTTAATCTTATCCCATAATCTAATCTCTGTAGCCTTTACCTCCTCATCCTCTGGATCGTTTTTTATTTTGTTGAGGATTGCCTCTATCTTTTCCATTTCAAGATCAATGAGGTCATCCATTAGTCGCATCGCTTTGACTACATGTTTTTTGAAAAGATCAAAATCAAAGTTTGCATCTTTCTCGAAAGGTTTATTAACATATGAGTATAAATTAATTGCTATAAGCCGGCAAGAATCGTATGGACATAAAGGTATTTCGCCACAAGGGTTAGTGCTCACTGTTTCATATCCTAAGTCCGCATAGCAATCAGGGATGGATTCTCTTATGATTGTATCCCAAAAGAGTACCCCTGGTTCTGCTGACTGCCAAGCATTATGAATGATCTTTTTCCACAGTTTAGATGCATCTATTTCTTTAGTATATTTAGGATTAGGAGAATTAATGGGGTATTGTTGAGTGTAAGGTTTCCCACTTAAGGCGCAGCGCATAAACTCATCATCAACTTTTACTGAAACGTTGGCCCCCGTTATTTTTCCTTTTTCAAGTTTGGCATCAATAAAACTTTCAGAATCGGGGTGCTTAATAGAAATTGAAAGCATTAGTGCCCCCCTTCTTCCATCTTGGGCAACCTCTCTTGTTGAATTTGAGTATCTCTCCATAAATGGAACAACCCCAGTTGAAGTCAATGCACTATTTAGAACGGGGCTACCCGATGGCCTGATATGTGATAAATCGTGTCCAACACCACCCCTTCTCTTCATCAGTTGGACCTGCTCCTCATCTATTTTCATTATTCCCCCGTAGGAATCGGCAGGTTTTCTGTTGCCAATTACAAAACAATTGGATAGTGAGGCAATTTGTAGGTCGTTTCCAATGCCAGCCATTGGCCCACCTTGTGGAATGATGTATTTAAACTCTTTAAGAAGTTCATATATATCTTCGGCAGAAGTTGGATTTGGATATTTATTCTCAATTCTTGCAAATTCTTTAGCTAGTCGGCGGTGCATTTGATCGGGATTGCTCTCATAAATGTTACCGTATGAATCTTTTACAGCATATTTATTGATCCAAGTGGATGAGGCCAATTCATCACCATTGAAATATGTGTTTGATGCGTCTAAAGCCTCTTTAAATGAATATTTGTTCTCCATAACAAGTGCAAGAATTAGTTGTAATTTGAGTTTTCAACGCAAGTTATAACTAATACAATGACAAAAAAAGTTAGTTGATTGTAAGTTATTAAATAGATATTAACAAAAAGAGCTAACAACAATTCTTACTGCAATTTCTGCATTCTGAAAATTCACCCCTCAATCTGCTTTCGATTAAATTTTGAACTCTCTCTCTCAATTGAGGGTTAGAAATCTTTTCAACAACAGCAAAGGCAAAGGCTAATTGTTGAAGAAGTTTTGCTTCCTTAGCTGGTATTCCTCTAGATCTCATATAGAATAATTCCATCTCGTCAAGCCTCCCAATAGTAGCTCCATGAGAACACTTTACATCATCAGCATAAATTTCGAGATGAGGTTGAGTGTAAATCTTTGAGTCTGTCGATAAAAGTAAATTATGATTGGCTTGATAAGCTTCGGTTTTCTGAGCGTCTTGAACAACCTTAATCAAACCAGTAAAGTGAGCAATAGCTGAGTTGTCGAGTATCCCTTTAAAAAGTTGATTGCTCTTGCAATTGGGGAAATTATGAATAAGTAATAGTGAATTATTCACAACTTGCTTGCCATCAACAAGATATATTCCACTCAAGTCACAATCTATCTTTTCACCATTAAGGGAAACTTTTATATCATTTTTGATTTTACCACCATGAAGTGTGATAAAAGTCATCTTAAAGGTTGCATCTTCTGCGATATTTATGTTGAATAGAGTATTGTGAAGAGCATTATTGTGCTCGTTTTGCATTAATACTATCTCTACTTTTGCCCCTTTTTCAATATTGATATTTGTAATTTCATTGGTGGTGAAATCGTCAAGTGAAAAAGTGTGAGAACATAGAATTATGGAGCCGCTTGAATGTGCCTTAAATGTAATATTGTTTGATATTTCGCAATGAAGAGAAGAATCTTTAGTTCTTACGCTTATAATTTGTAAAATATCTTTCATCTCATGACCCTCATCTATTGTGATAGCGAGGGGATCTTTACCACCTTGGACAAGTCCGTTAATGACGAACAATTGATTTGTCCCATCCAGTGGTACTCTGCATTTAAAATCATCTTCGATGGTTGATGTTGGAGCGTATATATAATTGTTATCTAACATATTATTCCTTTATAAGCCAGTCGTATCCTTTATTCTCAATCTCTAAGGCAAGCTCTTTTCCAGAACTCTTAATGATGCGTCCTTTGTACAAAACATGTACAAAATCGGGTACTATGTAATCGAGCAATCTTTGATAGTGTGTGATCATAATTGTTGAGTTATCGGGACGTTTAAGCTTATTGACACCTGTTGCTACTATCCTTAATGCATCTACATCGAGACCACTATCTGTCTCGTCAAGAATCGCAAGTTTTGGCTCTAACATTGCCATTTGGAATATTTCATTTCTTTTTTTCTCACCACCTGAAAATCCCACATTTACCCCCCTTGAAGAGAACGAAGGATCCATCTCTACTATCTCCATTTTAGATCTCATAAGTTTAAGAAACTCTGCTGAGTTTAGGGGGGCGAGCCCTTTATACTTTCTGTGTTCGTTTACTGCACTTTTCATGAAATTTACATTTGTAACTCCAGGCACTTCAATTGGATATTGGAATCCTAAAAAAATACCTCTCCAAGCCCTTTCTTCAGGTGAAAGTTCTAACAGATTGTCACCATTGTATATTATTTCACCAGATGTTACGGTAAAAGTATCCCTCCCAGCCAAAACAGCAGAAAGAGTAGATTTGCCTGATCCATTAGGCCCCATAATAGTATGAATTTCACCCTCTCTAATTGTAAGATTTACCCCTTTGAGAATCTCTTTATCTCCAACTGAGGCTCTTAAATCTTTAATCTCTAAAAGTATTTTGTTATCCATTGTGATGATATTTTAATCTAATTTCCTTTTTTGTATAATTTGTACCAATTCCATAGTGATACAATGCCATTAATCAAATACAATCCACTAACAATCGGCATAAAGACGTGTCCGACAGATATGTGAAGAGCAAGTTGAGTTATATTTACCAAAAGCCATGCTATCCAGCAATCCCATTTTTTAAGAGCGGAGAGGAACTGTGCCATTAGAATGAGGATGGTAACGCAGGCATCTAAGTACGGGACAGGATCTGATGGTAAAATATCTGAAAAAATAGATTTTCCCATCAGACTCAGGAACCAACCCCATAGAGCGGCAAGTATAAATACGGCTGCAATTGCGAATCCCCTCTGTCTCCAATTTAACATCGAGACTTTTAGTGCAGTGTGATCTGCATTGCTCTCTTCATTTTTATCGGGATGAGTCCATCTGTAGTGACCTAAAATATTTATTCCTAATGAGATAGGTTGCAAAAGAATGCTGGCATACAAGTTTTTATTTAGGAACATGAAAAATAGGAGTGTGGTGTAGATGTAGCCTACCCAGAAATTGTATTTATTGTTTCTTCCAGCTAAATAGACGCATGTAAGCCCCACAATAGCAGTGACTAAATCTATAAGCAATACAGGTTTATCCCCAGCAATTGTAAATAGAGTATAATTGATAATATCCATATTCTATCCTACGCTTCCTTCTAATGATACCTGGAGGAGTTTTTGAGCTTCAACTGCAAATTCCATTGGTAACTGGTTAATAACTTCTTTTGTATATCCATTGATGATCAGTCCAACAGCATTCTCCTCAGCAATACCTCTTTGGCGACAATAGAAAAGTTGGTCTTCACTTATTTTCGAAGTAGTAGCCTCATGTTCCATCATTGCGGTTTCATTGTGACTTTCAATATATGGGAAGGTGTGGGCTCCGCATTTATCACCGAGGAGGAGTGAGTCGCACTGAGAGAAATTTCTTGCATTATCTGCGCCAGCCATTATTTTCACCAAGCCTCTGTAGCTATTCTCGCTTTTCCCTGCTGAAATGCCTTTACTCACTATCCTACTTTTGGTATTTTTACCGATGTGGATCATCTTTGTCCCTGTATCTGCTTGTTGATAGTTGTTGGTGACTGCAACTGAATAGAATTCGGAGGTTGAATTGTCCCCCTTCAAGATGGAGCTTGGATATTTCCAAGTGATTGCAGAGCCTGTTTCTACCTGAGTCCAAAATAGTTTACTGTTGTTCCCTGCACATATTCCCCTCTTTGTGACGAAGTTAAATATTCCACCCTTCCCTTGGGAATCCCCTGGATACCAGTTTTGAACAGTCGAATATTTTACCTCTGCATCAGCCATCACCACAATTTCTACCACAGCTGCATGAAGCTGATTCTCATCTCTTTGAGGAGCGGTGCACCCTTCAAGGTAACTAACGTAGGATCCTTCGTCTGCAACAATTAGCGTCCTCTCAAACTGACCTGTCCCCTTAGCATTTATTCTAAAATAACTTGAAAGCTCCATGGGACATCTAATCCCTTTAGGAATGTAGCAAAATGAACCATCAGAAAAAATGGCAGAATTGAGGGCAGAGAAAAAATTGTCTCCTATAGGGACAACAGATGCCAGGTATTTCTTTACCAGATCTGGATAATCCCTCACCGCCTCTGAAAATGAGCAGAAAATAATCCCTTTCTCTGCCAATGTTTCACGGAAGGTGGTTTTAACAGAGACAGAGTCGAACACTGCATCAACAGCCATCCCTGCAAGGACATTTCTTTCGTGCAGAGGGATTCCCAATTTCTCAAATGTCTCCATCAATTCTGGATCGATCTCTTGGTTCCCCCCTTTTTTATCTTTTTTTGGGGCAGCATAATAAATAATATCTTGAAAATCAATGGGAGGTATGTTCAAATGTGCCCAGTTAGGCATTTTCATCTGTGACCATTTTCTGAAGGCCTTTAGACGAAAATCAAGTAACCATTTAGGCTCTCCCTTTTTCTTTGACACAAGTGCTACAATATCCTCGTTTAAACCTTTGGGTATAAACTCTTGTTCGAGCTGAGTCTCAAAGCCTTGTTGATACTCGCTCTCTGTAAAATCTTTTATTAATTTATTTTTTTTATCCACAGCGAGGCAAAGTTAAATCATTTTGGGTACATTTGCGAAAATCTAATAAAAATATGAAGACCCAATTGAGCGATATTGGCAAACATAATGCCATAGATAAACTTTTTCAAGATAGTGGATACACAAATAAAGAAAATTGTATATCTCATAATATTATGTTGGAAGGAGTCGATTTTGACCTTACCTACAACCCCCTAAAACATCTTGGATATAAGGCCGTGTTGTCAGTAGTTGGGGATATATATGCAAATTTGTCAGAGCCTGTCTCCCTTTCAGTTGGATTTGGACTCTCAAGTAAGTTTTTTTATGAAGATGTAAAAGAGTTGTGGGATGGTTGTGTTGCGGCGGCAAAAGAACATTCAATACAAAATATCTCCTTGAATCTTTACCCATCTCTCAACGGGTTAGCCATTTCATTATGTGCTTTAGGTGCTCAAAATAGAGAGATAATTGAAAAACAGCAATCCTCTAAAAATTTTGACCTTGTTTGTCTATCTGGGGATTTGGGTGCTGCATATATGGGACTGCATGTATTAGAGAGAGAAAAGATTGTTTTTTCAAAATCACAGGATGATAATAGACAGCCAGATCTATCAAAGTATAAATACATCCTCGAATCATATTTAAGTCCACATATTAAACAAAATGTAGTAAGCAGATTTTTAGATTCTAACATATACCCTTCAAAAGGCTATTTCCTAAAAAAAGGACTTGGTGATGCTATCAAACAATTGTCACATGATACAAATCTCGGAGTAAAAATCTATATAGACCGAATCCCAATATCATCTCAGGTATTTAGTATGTCAGAGGAGCTTAATCTTGATGCAGTGACGGCGGCTATTAATGGTGGAGATGATTATAAGTTTATTTTTACTATTCCAATAGAACTGAATGAAACTTTTAGAAAAGAGTTTCAAGACTACGATGTGATAGGGCATCTTGCAAAAAAAGAGGTAGGGACCACACTTGTAACGCCAGATGGGGCGGAGATTGAGTTGAGAGCACAAGGATGGTAAAATATTAGAAAGATATATCCTTTGTGATGAGATAATTGATATTGTGACTCTTTAGAAAATCAATAAAAGCAGAATTAGGATTAATTCTATATTTCCTCGAGAAGAACTCAACGGCCATTTTTTCTTCCTTATCTTTAACATTTAAAATGAGTTTTGCGTTCCCTTTATTCTCCTTTATTATTTTAGCAAGTTCTTTTACCAATGCAGAGTCAAGTTTGTCAAGGAGAAGCTCCACTATTATAGCTTTGACAAATCTCTCCTTTGTGGTTGATAACAGAGATATCTCTTTTATTCTTATGTTGCAACTAGTTGGTTTGATTTTTTTTATATCTTCAGGAGAAAGTTTTTTCTTTTCTTCAACAGAAATTGATGGATAGCGTGGTGATATTGACACTTTCAGGAATAGAGATTCTTGCTTTAAATAATATGGCATAAATCTTTCATAATCTTTTCCAAAGAGAGATATATCTGTAGAATCACTATAATCCTCAAGAGTGAGCTTGCACCAAGGACGATTACTCTTTTGTGTCGATCTTCTGTCAATCTTGGTGACAAGTCCCGCTATATAATAATCTTTTGAAAAAATCTCATTTTCTTTTAAGGCTCTTCCTTGCAATTCAATAAGTTCACCAATAGTTGTTGTTGTGAAATTTTCTATTTCAAAACTAAAATTATCAAGAGGATGTGCAGATAAATACATACCAGTCAGCTCTTTTTCTTTTTGGAGCACCTCTATTTGGTCAAGTGTGTTAAGGGGTGGGAGATCAGGCTTTGAAGTCTCAATGGCATTGTCACCTCCAAAAAGTGATGAGTGGGATGATTCAGCATTCTTTTGGTAGTTATTGCCATATCGAAGAAGAATATCCATAAAAGTATCTTCTTTGTCGCAAATACAACTAAAACTACCTCTGTTGATCTCTTTAAAGCAATCAAATGCTCCAGAAAAGGAGAGTGCTTCTATCTTGCTCCTATTAATGATACTATTGTTGACCCTCTCAATAAAATTATAAATATCCGAATAGAGACCGTTTTTCTCCCTCTCTTCAATAATGGTTGCAGCTGCATTGCCACCCATTCCTTTGATACCTGCCATTCCAAAATGGATATTACCTTCTTTATTTACTGTAAACCCTGAGAAACTTTCGTTGATATCAGGGCTGAGTACCTTAATGTCATGGCGACGACAATCATCCATGAATTTCTTAATTTCATTGGTGTTATTGAGGTTGTTGCTAAGTACTGCTGACATATACTCTGCCATATAATGGGCTTTAAGGTAGCCAGTTTGATATCCTATCCAAGCGTAGCAAGTTGAATGGGATTTGTTAAAGGCGTATTCTGCAAAAGATTTCCAGTCATTCCAAATCTTATTTAAAGTGGCCTCTGGGTGGCCGTTTGCAATACCTCCTTGAAAGAACAACTCCTGCATCTCTTTCATCACGTCCTTTAGTTTTTTGCCCATAGCCTTACGAAGCTTATCAGCCTGTCCTTTGGTGAAATTGGCTATTTTTTGAGATAGAAGCATCACTTGTTCTTGATATACGGTAACTCCATATGTATCTTGAAGGATCTCTTCCATGACGGGAAGGTCATATTCAATCTTCTTCTCACCATGTTTCCGAGCGATGAAATCTGGGATATAATCCATTGGCCCAGGTCTATATAGGGCATTCATTGCAATCATATCTTCAAATCTGGTGGGCTGGAGCTCTCTAAGCCATTTTTGCATACCATCAGACTCAAATTGGAACACTCCCACCGTGTCACCTCTACTGAAAAGTTCGTATGTCTGTTGATCATCAATAGGAATTGAATTGATGTCAAGATCTATACCCTTTGAGTGTTTAATATTGAAAAGGCAGTCTCTTATTATAGAGAGAGTTCTCAATCCCAAGAAGTCCATTTTTAGAAGCCCCGCTGATTCGATGAGTGACCCCTCAAATTGCGAGACCATTATATCCTCTCCTGTCTCTTTGTCTTTTGCCGTACAAAGGGGGATGTAGTTGCTAATATCGTCTCTTGCAATGATTGTGGCGCAGGCGTGTACCCCAGTATTTCTGACGGTTCCTTCTAATTTTTCAGCATATCTTAGTGTCTCTGGAATAAGAGGATTTGGAGATTCCATTGCTTCTTGGAACTCTGGCAGATATTTAATGCATCTACTTATCGTGGGATCTACTTCTTTAGAAACTTTCTTCTTGTGCTTTTTTGTTGGGTCCTCTTTGTCCTCTTCTTCTATCTCTTCAGTAATAGAAATTTTCTTTGGAACCAATTTCGAAAGACGGTCTGTGTCGTCAATTGTTAGTTTACTGACTCTTCCGATATCTTTAATAGCACTTCTTGTGGCCATTGTTCCGAAAGTAATTACATGGGATACATGGTCCTTACCATATTTTTTTTCAACATATTCAAAGACCTTGTACCTTCCCTCATCATCAAAATCAATATCAATATCTGGCATTGATATTCGATCGGGATTGAGAAAACGTTCAAACAGAAGGTTGTATTTTATAGGATCTATATTTGTAATTGTGAGGCAATAGGCTACAACTGAACCAGCAGCAGATCCCCTTCCTGGCCCTACCCACACCCCATCTCTCCTTGCTTGTACAATAAAGTCTTGAACTATTAAAAAATAGTCAGGAAATCCCATTTTCTTTATAGTAGATAATTCAAAATCAATCCTTTCTTCTATTTCTTTTGATATTGATTCTCCATATCTAACCTTAGCCCCTTCCATTGCAAGGTGCTTTAGATATTCATTTGAATCGGTAAATCCCTCAGGAAGGGGAAATATTGGGAGAATAGGTGGAGAATCGAGTGAAATAACCTCAATTTTATCTGCAATCTCTAAAGTATTTGAAATTGTCTCTGGATGATCAGAGAATACCTCAGACATCTCTTCAGTGCTTTTAAGATACTCTTGTTGGGTATATCTTAATCTCTTTTCATCATCGAAAAAAGAGTTTGTATTGACACAGATAAGTCTGTCGTGTATAGGACCATCTTCTTTTGATACAAAATGAACATCATTTGTAGCAATCACTTTAATTTCCAATCTCTCGGCAAGAGAGAAGATCCTTTCGTTGACAAATTGTTGCTTTTCAAAGGTAGATGTTTCTGCCATTGGCACATCTGTTTTATGCCTTTGTACTTCAAGGTAGTAATCCTCTCCGAAGATGCTTTTGTACCATAAAATAATCTCTTCGGCCTTCTCAATATCGTTGTTGAGAATAGCTTGAGGAATTTCTCCACCAAGGCAGGCTGAGCAGCATATGATACCATCGTGGTATTTTTCTAGTAGCTCGTGATCTATTCTTGGTTTGTAGTGGAAGCCATCAATATATCCGAAGGAGACCATTTTTGCAAGGTTGTGATAGCCCTGCATGTTTTTTGCGAGTAGTATTAGGTGATAGGAACTTTGGTCTTCCCTCCCTCTTCTTTCAGTTCTGCTCCCTTTAGCTACATACACTTCGCATCCTACAATAGGTTTAGCTTTGATCTTCAACTTTTTGGCTTTGTCAAGAAACTCTTTGACGCCAAACATGTTGCCATGATCTGTAATTGCTATTGCAGGTTGAGAATATTCATCTGCCTTTTTGAGCAGTTCATCAATTTTTGAAGCTCCGTCAAGGATAGAATATTGAGTATGTACGTGTAGGTGAGCAAATGACATCATCTATTTATACTAAAGGATTACCAGTCATTTCTTGAGGCTGTTCTATCCCCATCAACTTTAAAATAGTGGGGGCAATATCTGCCAATTTCCCATCTTTTACCTCTTTAATATCATCGTCAACAACGATAAAAGGTACTGGATTGAGGGAATGGGCTGTGTTTGGTGTTCCATCTTCATTAATTGCGTTATCAGCATTCCCGTGATCGGCAGTGATAAGGACAGAATAACCATTTTTACGTGCGACTGAGACCACTTCAGAAGCGCATTTGTCAATGGTCTTTACAGCTAACCGAATTGCATCATAGACTCCTGTGTGTCCCACCATGTCTCCATTTGCAAAATTGAGGATAATCATATCATGCTCCCCTTTTTCAATATCTTTTATAAGTGCAGAAGTAACTTCTGGTGCAGACATTTCTGGTTGAAGGTCGTATGTGGCTACTTTAGGTGAATTAATAAGGATTCTATCCTCTCCTTTGAAGGGGGCCTCTCTCCCTCCAGAAAAGAAAAATGTTACGTGAGCATATTTTTCGGTTTCGGCGATTCTAAGTTGAGTGCGACCTGCATTGGCTACTACTTCCCCTATTGTGTTAGCTACATTGTCTTTATCAAACAAGATATGTAATCCTTTAAATTTATCATCATAAGGAGTTAGACAGCAGTAATATAAAGGCATTGTCTTCATGTTAAAATCAGGCATATCTTCTTGTGTTAGAACAGAGGTGATTTCCCTTGCTCTATCGTTGCGGAAATTGTAAAAAATAACGGCGTCACCCTCTTTAAGTGAAGCTATCGGATTGCCATCTTGATTAATACCATAAAGAGGCTTGATAAATTCGTCAGTTACCCCTTCATCGTAAGATTCCTGAATAGCCTTAACAGGATCGGTAAAAGATTTCCCTTCCGATTTGACGATAAGATTGTATGCAAGTTCAATCCGATCCCATCTTTTATCTCGATCCATTGCGTAGTAGCGTCCAATTATTGTTGCAATTTTAGCACCTGTTTCATGGCATTTGGCATTTAATTCATCTATAAACCCTTTTCCACTTTTGGGGTCACAATCGCGACCATCCATAAAGCAATGAACATATACTTTGTCAAGACCGTACTGAGAAGCGACACTCAAAAACTCGTATAAATGATCTAATGAGCTATGTACTCCCCCATGAGAACAGAGACCAAAAAAATGCAGTTGTTTACCAGATTGTTTTACATAATCGTAAGCAGCTTTAACCTCTTTGTTTTCTAAAAGACGATGTTCCCTACATACGATATTAATTTTTACGAGGTCTTGATATACCACTCTGCCAGCACCGATGTTAAGGTGTCCTACTTCAGAGTTTCCCATTTGTCCTTCAGGAAGACCTACTTCTTCTCCACAAGCTTGAAGATGTGAAACTGGATATTTGGCACGAATGGCATCAATAGCAGGTGCCCCTTGGGTGAAGATGGCATTGGATTTATCTTTTTTACCTTCTCCCCATCCATCAAGAATCATTAAAAGTACTTTTTTTCTCATATTTATATTATATTTGTTTTCCTCAAGTTGAGGAGACAAAGTTAATCATTATGAGTAGGAACAAAAAAAACAATTTTAAGAAAACACTAAAAAAACAGTCAAAGCGGATTAAAAGCACTTTCAACAAAGAAGAGCTTGAAGGAAGAATTGCCATGACAAAAGATGGAAATGGATTTGTCATTGTTGAAGGGAGAGATACCGATATATTCGTTCCTGCACAAAAGATGAGAGGTGCCCTTAACGGAGATGTTGTTAAAGTGGTAACAATAAGAGAGAAGGGGAGACAAGTTAATGGAAAACCAAAAAGAATAGAGGGAGAAGTATTTTATATCATTGAGAGGTCAAATAGACCATATGTGGGTATTCTTCAAATAGCGAAACACGATGCGTGGGTAATTATAGAAAACAGATCAATGCCTTACGATGTTAAGGTAACATTTGACAACGTAGCTTCACTCTTTTCTATTCCTGTTGAGGAGGTTCAGATGAAGGCAAAAGAGCTCTCTGGGGTAAAAGTTGCGGTGAGAGTAACAGGATGGCCAAGAAAATCTAATGCCCCTTTAGGAGAGATATTCGATATTTTGGGAACACCTGGGGAAAATGATACAGAGATGCATGCGATATTAGCCGAGTTTGGCCTTCCATACAGATTTGAACCACAGGTTGAAGAGGCAGCAAACAGTATTTCAGATAAAATAACTAAAAAAGAGATTGCGGACAGGAGAGATTTTAGAGATGTCACCACTTTTACAATTGACCCTGCAGATGCAAAGGATTTTGACGATGCCCTCTCATACAAAATACTTGAGAACGGGAATGTGGAAATTGGAGTTCATATAGCAGACGTTACCCATTATGTCACACCAAACTCTGTCATTGATAAAGTTGGATATGAGAGGGGGACATCTGTTTACCTTGTGGATAGGACAGTGCCGATGTTGCCTGAGAAGCTATCTAATAATTTATGTTCTTTACGACCCAATGAAGAGAAATTATGTTTTTCAGTCCTATTCGAAATGACAGATAAGGCAAAAATAGTAAATACGTGGTTTGGACGGAGTATAATCAAATCAAATTTCAGATTTGACTACGATCAGGCACAAGAAATAATAATGACTGGGGTGGGAGAGTATGCAAAAGAACTCCAAGAACTGAACAAATTAGCTACTATTATTAGAAAAAAGCGTATTGCGGCTGGGGCAATATCGTTTGAACGACCAGAGATGAAAGTTGAAATAGATAAAGACGGGAAACCAATATCTGTCTATGAGAAAATAACTAAGGAGGCCAATTGGCTAATAGAAGAATTTATGCTTCTCGCCAATAAAAGCGTTGCAGAATACATCGGAAAAGCAAAAATTAAGAAAACATTTGTCTATCGTATTCACGAAAACCCTAATGATGAGAAGGTCTCCTCTTTGAGGAAGTTTGTTAAGCTATTTGGTTACTCTTTAAAAGAGGAGAAAAAACTATCATCTGCACTAAATACGCTATTAGGTGAGGTTAAAGGAAAGCCTGAGGCTAATGCAATAGAAATGTTGGCACTCAGATCAATGTCAAGAGCGAGATACTCAACAGACAATGTTGGACACTATGGATTAGCTTTTGATTATTATACACATTTCACCTCTCCAATTAGAAGATATCCTGATATGATGGTACACCGATTATTGGCAGCCTATCTTGGGGGTGCATCGTCTCAGGATAAAGATTATTATGAGCAATGTTGTAAATATGCCTCTGATAGGGAACAAGTAGCCGTTGAGGCAGAAAGGGCAAGTATCAAATACAAATTAGTGGAATTTATGCAGGATAAAATCGGCAAAATATTCGATGGAACCATTTCTGGACTTACCGAATGGGGGTTGTATGTTGAAATTGAGCCCACAAAGATAGAAGGGATGGTAGCTTTAAGAGATATCAAGTCGGACTATTTTGTATTTGACGAAGAGACATATTCTGTAATTGGCAAGGGAAAAGGGATAAAATATACTTTAGGGGATAAAGTTAAAGTTAAAGTTGCGAGGGCATCCCTTGAACAAAAACTGATTGATTATGAGTTGGTAACAACTGATGAAGTATGAAAGCGATAACATCTGAGTATAATCAAAAGTAACGATTCACTATATATTCAGCATTGAGGATAGCTGCTCCAGCTGCTCCACGGATAATATTGTTACCAAAAGCGGTAAATTTCCAATCAAGTACAGAAGATCTTCTTAGATTCCCTACGGAGATAGTCATTCCATTGCCTCTCATCACATCCAATACAGGTTGTGGCCGATCTTGATTTTCAATATATCTCAATACCTCTTTAGGTGAAGAGTGAAGGTTCAACTCTGGGTATGTTAGTAGTGATTTTTTAATCTCTTCGGCGGAACTTTTTTTTATTGTATCAAAAACAATTGACATCGTATGACCATTTTTGACAGGTACTCTATTGCAGGAGGCCGAGATTTTGAAATTAGAAATATCCCTTGCACTAAATATTTTAATTAATTCAGTCTCAATTTTTTCCTCTTCTCCAGCAATATAAGGAATGACATTCCCAAAAATATCCAAAGAGGGGACTCCTGGATAGCCAGCACCAGAAATTGCTTGCATCGTAGTAACCAACGCGTTTGATATTCCAAAATCTCTAAAAATTGGGAAAATGGCCAAAGCTAAAACAATTGTTGAGCAGTTTGGATTTGTCACAATAAAACCACCTCTCTTTTTATAAGAGTTTTGATTTTTAATTAGTTCTACCTGAGGGCCATTTATTTCAGGTATTATTAATGGAACATCTATGTCCATCCTATGATTCTTAGAATTGCTTACTACAATATGTCCTTCATTTGCATAATTAGATTCAATTTCCCCTGCCACAGAGGCATCTAACCCAGAAAAAAGAATTTTTGCATCAAGATGCTCATTAGGTGATTTAATTTTTAAGTGAGAGATTTCCTTGGGTATATCCCCCTCCTCCCTCCAAAGAGCCTTCTCTCCATATGTGTAGCCAGCGGATCTCTCTGATGCCACCAAATCGGTAACTTTAAAAAAAGGGTGTTTGCTCAATAAGTGAATCAATTTCTGTCCAACATTTCCAGTGCATCCAAGTACACCAACATTAATAGTTTCTATCATTTTAAAATTGTTTTGGTTTAAAAATCATATAAAAAAAGCAGCCCCTGATATAGGGACTGCTCGTATTTGTTGAAAAATAAATATTATCATATAGGCATCCCAAAAAATAAGTATTGCATTAATACTTGATGCATGGACATGACAATATTGTTATTTTGAGTGTTATTCATCTCTTGTTTTAAAAACATTTTCAAAGATAAGTAATTTTTTAAAATTATGAACAATTCGTAAAATTAGAAAGATGGGATATCAAGCATAACAGTTGGCAAAAGGAGCAAAAAACCAGCAATAATAAGTATTAATATAAACTTCCAAATAAACTTAACCCATTTTGAATATGGTATCTTTGCCATCCCCAGAGCAGCAATCAACACTCCAGAGGTTGGGGTAATCATATTTGTAAAACCGTCCCCAAATTGAAACGCAAGGACAGTAGCCTGCCTTGAAATGCCAATGAGGTCTGCAAATGGTGCCATAATGGGAATTGTAATAGCAGCCTTTGCGGTAGCAGAAGGGATTACAAGGTTAATCAAGGTCTGGATGCTGTACATAAGGGAGATAGATGCCACCTTTCCTGCCCCTTTCAACCCTTCAGCCATTGAATGAAGCATAGTATCTATTATCTTACCGTCTTGAAGGACAATGATAATCCCTGCTGCCAAACCCACCACCACCGCTGCAGAGAGGATATCCTTTGCACCATCTAAAAACTCCTTTACGATGCGATTGGGTGAGAATCCTACGGCAATGCCACTGAGAATCCCCATCCCGAGGAATAATGCTGAGATTTCTGGGATATACCATTGAAAACAGAGCACACCAACTATCAGATAAATAATGGTAAAAAGAAGAAGATTTAAAATATAAAAATGGACAGACTTGCGAAGGGAGATCCAAGATAAGATAGCAAACACAAGTGCACAAATTGGGAGCAGCATCATCGCCTTGTAGTTTGTATTGCCAATGGATAGAACGGTGTTAGAAGAATATATAACAGTGAAAGCAATAATGATAATAAAGGCAAGGGCAAAAGATATCTTAGAGCCAATAGTTTTATAATACTGTGGCTTTTCACCACTATCTTCAACCTTGTTCCTCCAATAAGAGTCGGCTTCGAACATTATGGACTTTTGTGGGTTTTTCTTCACTTTGGAGGCATAAAAGAGGACAAATACGATCATAACCACATTGAGCAGTATCCAACATAATAGTCTATATTCAATTCCAGAAAATAGAGGGAGCCCAGCCAAATCTTGAGCAATACCAATGGTAAAGGGGTTCAAAAATGCACCAGCAAACCCAACATGAGCGGCAACATAGACCAACAATAGACCTGTAATGGAATCATAACCCATAGAGATAGCGAGCGGAACTATGATAATAACAAAGGCAATGGCCTCTTCACTCATCCCGAAAACCCCTCCGAAGAGGGAGAAGACCAGCATTATCATCACCATAACAATATTGTTGACACCTATTTTTTTTAAAAATCTGTTTTTTTCAAGTTTTTTAGTCCAACTTAAAAATGAATAAATGCCCACGTCAATCCCTTTTGAAGCATTTAATAGCCAAAAACTCCCTCCAATGATAAGTATAAATACAATAATACCGGCCTGCTTAGAGAAACCTCTGTATAAGGCGGTAAAAACTTGCCAACTTTGTGGGGCTGAATCAATGCTTTGATATGTTACAGTTCCACTATCAGAGGTAATATACTCACCACCAGGTACAAACCACGTCGCTATTGCACATATTACAATTATTACAAAAATAATGACATAAGTGTTGGGAAATTCTCTTTTCTTTTTCATCTTTAACAAGGTTGTTTTTTTGCAGATATTATATTCACTTCTGATTATTGATGAAGCAATATTTAATCGTTTATTATCCAACAAATATAAATACTATTATTAAATAATTTGTATATTTACAATACCCTACAATGTGCCGTTTTATAAAAAATATGATATGAAAAAACTATTAACTATTATGGTTCTTGTACTAATTGCTACAGTCGTAAATGCAACTGAAACTTTTACCTTAAAAGGTAGTAAATTTAACTCTACGCAAGCACTGGAAATTACAAACTTACCTCTTGAAATGATGGGGAGTGTCCCCTCATTTGCCCCCTCTGCCAAGCCACGTGGGACTGGTCTTATGATTGGCGGGCTTGTCACTCTTGGTGTTGGCGTTGCTACCTTTGGTGGCTTATTAATTTATGCAGCAGTTGACCCTTTGAATCTAGCAGAAATAATGAAAAATGCG
Organism: uncultured Muribaculaceae bacterium; assembly: GCA_964607675.1. GTDB lineage: Bacteria > Bacteroidota > Bacteroidia > Bacteroidales > UBA932 > CAZSLC01. Next base: position 83,902 of record CAZSLC010000003.1, on the reverse strand, counting down.
ATGATTGCCTCCTATGTCATTGCTATTACTGTACCAGTAGGAATTGTTTTAAGCATTGTCGGAGGGGTTATGAGGGCCAGCAACAAGTCAACAGCTTATGTTATACCGACAGATAACATTTTAAATGGTTCATATGCATCTTTAGGAGCTACTGGAAATGGTATTGGTTTTTCATTTACATTCTAATAATTATTTACTACATTTGTACACTTTATTAGAATTTTTAACCAAATAAGTTATTTTATTATGAATATATCACAAAAAGCCCAAGGTTTCATAGATCAAGAAAACAACTTTGGGGCCCATAATTATCATCCGCTTCCAGTTGTCCTTGCAAAAGGAAAAGGTATTTATGTATGGGATGTTGACGGGAAAAAATATTTTGATTTTTTGTCAGCATACTCAGCTGTAAATCAGGGTCATTGCCATCCTAAAATCGTAAAAGCATTGTGTGATCAAGCTCAAACTTTATGTCTCACCTCAAGGGCATTTTACAACGATTGTCTCGGTCCTTATGAAGAATTTGCAACCAAATTTTTTGGATATGACAAATTACTTCCTATGAACTCAGGGGCAGAAGCAGTTGAGACCGCACTTAAACTTGCACGCCGCTGGGGATATATTCATAAAGGAATTCCTGAAAACGAGGCATTAATAATCACTTGTTCAGGTAACTTTCATGGACGTACGATTACTATCGTTTCTATCTCTACAGACCCAGATAGTTATTCACAATATGGTCCATTTACACCTGGATTTGTAACTATCCCTTACAATGATCTCTCTGCCCTTGAAAACGTTCTCAAAGAGAAGGGAGATAAAGTGGCAGCTCTCATGCTTGAGCCTATCCAGGGTGAAGCAGGAGTATTTGTACCTGATGATGGTTATTTGAAAAAATGCTACGATCTCTGCAAAGCGCACAATGTCTTATTTGTAGCTGACGAAGTACAAACAGGGATAGCACGTACAGGTAAAATGTTATGTTGTGACCACGAAGGGATTCGCCCTGATATGGTGATTATAGGAAAAGCCCTTTCTGGTGGCGTACTACCTGTATCTGCTGTTTTGGCTGATGATAAAATTATGCTTACAATTAAACCTGGTGAACACGGATCGACTTTCGGAGGATTCCCACTTGCTGCAAGAGTAGCGGTAGCAGCATTAGAGGTTGTGAAAGAAGAGCATTTGACTGAGAACGCCGAGAGACTTGGAAAAATATTCAGAGAAGAGATACTAAAAATAAAATCTCCTTATATCAAACAAGTGAGGGGAAAAGGTCTCCTAAATGCTATAGTAACAGAACCCCAAGGAAAAGTTGAGGCATGGGATATTTGTCTCAAAATGGCAGAAAAAGGTCTTATTGCGAAACCTACTCATAAACACATTATTCGTTTTGCACCACCTTTGGTAATCAACGAAAAGGAGCTTAGAGAAGCAATTGCCATTATCAAAGAAGTTTTCGAAACGATTTAATCAATATTATATGCAGACCACATCAAAAGTTTTTATGGTGATGCCTGTCCGTTTTGGATTTAATCCTGAAACTGCGACCAACAATGCATTCCAAAAAAAAGGGTTTGAAAATGGTGCTCAAGAAAATGCCCTAAGAGAGTTTATGTCTTACATCTCTCTTCTTAGGGCTAATGGCATCAACGTCGTAGTAGCTGAAGATACAGACTATCCATTCACACCAGACTCTATATTTCCAAACAATTGGTTCTCTACACATGATGATGGTACATTGGTACTCTATCCTATGTTTGCCATAAATAGAAGAAATGAAAGAAAAACCGAATTTCTCGATCTCATCAAAAGTAATTTTGATATCAAAAGAGTTGTAGATCTCACACATTGGGAAGAAGACGGCCTTTTTCTGGAGGGGACTGGGAGTATGATCCTTGACAGAGACAGCAAAATAGTTTATGCATGTCGTTCTCCTCGTACTTGCGATAGGGTATTGGAAGATTTTTGTAAACAAATGGGGTACACTTCTGTACTTTTTGATGCGGCAGATGCAAATGGCAATGAAATTTATCACACCAATGTAATGATGTGTTTAGGTACCAAATTTGCCATTGTATGCCTTGATGCAGTAAAAGAGAGAGAGCAATTGTTGAGTTCCCTTAAAGAGACCAATAAAGAGATTGTAGAGATATCGTTTGAGCAAATGAACAATTTTGCTGGCAATATGCTTGAAGTACATAGTAATGATGGTAAAAAATTTATAGTTATGTCTTCTACTGCAAGAAAATCTCTTACACAAGAACAAAGTAAAAAATTCTTAGAATACTATCACAGAATACTCTCTCCTCAACTTGATTTTATTGAGATAAATGGTGGGGGTTCTGCAAGATGTATGTTGGCTGAATTGTTTTAAACAATAAGCATCTGAGCCAACAACACTCGTAAAAACATAACCAACGGATACACCGTAGCATAGACAACAGCTGTCTGTGGTACGGCGTATGTGTTGTTTATAAATGCGAGGGCTATTGGATTTGTTTGTCCACCAGATACCACACCAGATATAGAGAAATAATCAAGTTTCATAACAAAACGGCCGATAATACTAATTATAATCACAGGTATTACTGTTATTATGAATCCATACAAAATCCACATATAACCTCCGTTTACTATTGCATCGACAAAACCATCTCCAGCACCTATACCTACTGCTGCAAGAAACAGAGAAATACCGATCTCACGCAACAGCATATTTGCACTCAGCGTAGTGTACGTAACGAGGTGATATTTAGGGCCAAATCTTGCAATTAAAATTGCAACAATTAGTGGTCCTCCTGCAAGCCCCAATTTTAGAGGTTGAGATAGTCCTGGAATGGCAAATGGTATAGAGCCGAGTAGTACTCCAAGGAAAATACCAATGAAGATAGGAATCAAATTGGGCTCCCTTAATTTATTTACTGAATTGCCAAAAAGCTTTGCAAGTTTTTCTATTGCTTTCTCATTTCCTACCACCGTAACTCTATCTCCAAGTTGTAATTGGAGATCTGGGGTAGCAAGTAATTCAACACCTGATCTAAAAATTCTTGTGATATTAATGCCAAATTGTGCTCTAATATTTAACTCACCTAATTTTTTGCCGTTAATATTTGATTGAGTTACTACAAGTTTTCTTGATATCAACTGAGTATCCAATTTCTCCCACTCTTTTTGATCCATTTCAATTTTCCTACCAATAAGAGTAGTAACCACACTTTCATTGGCTTTAGAAGTAACAATGAGTAATTTGTCACCCTGATTGATAATAGAATTTGAATTTGGGAACTCCATCATTCCATCGGGATGATATAGCCTTGATACGACAAAGGATTTATTCAATATTTTATCTATTTCATATATCGTTTTCCCAAAGATAGATTCATTTCTCACCTCAACAGCGATTTTCATGGCAGAATCTTTAGGCTTATTGCGTTCTTCTATATCCTGAATCTCTTTATTTATATTAATTTTAAAGAAATATCTGATTCCTATCAATGTTAAAATGACCCCTATAACTCCCAATGGATAAGCGACGGCATAACCCATAGCAATAGAAGGTGCATCAAATCCATTTATTTGTGAGAAAGCCTGCTGAGCAGCACCAAGTCCAGGGGTATTGGTCACTGCTCCTGACATTACCCCGACCATGGTTTCTAAAGGAGTACCAGTAATAAAGTGCAAAATTAAAGTAGTAAGTACCCCAAGTACAACTAATCCAACAGCTAATAAGTTGAGTGAGACTCCACCTTTTTTAAAAGACGAAAAAAAACCAGGACCAACTTGCAATCCAAGAGAAAAGACGAAAAGAATCAATCCGAACTCTTTAATGAAGCCCATCAATTCCTTATCAATGACAAATCCAAAATGGGAGGCAATAATCCCCACAAAAAGAATCCATGTCACGCCGAGTGACACACCGAAGATTTTAACCTTACCTAATAATGTCCCTATTGCAATTACAATAGAGAGAATTAAAATAGAGTGTGCAATACCACTCCCAAAAATTAGTGATTCTATCCAATTCATATTGGCAAATATATCAATAATAATTATATTCCACTACTTCGTTCGTATAACCCCTGATCTATATGCTGATAATAGCATTTTCAAATCTTTAATTTGACCTTTCAATTTTTTTCCAACATCTGTATCTCCTACGAGTGTCCTTTTCGAGACATATTCAACAACCCTTGTAAAAGATCTCACATCGGCTCCATCCCTAACGGCTTTTTCAATAGACTCAAATGGTTCATGTTGTACTAATAGTAAACCGAAAGAGTTATATATTAGTGTATATCCTGCAATCCCTGTCTCTTCTTGATATGGTTTTGAGAATCCACCATCAATTATTAACAATTTCCCTTCCGCCCTTATCGGAGACTCTCCACTTTTTGTTTTAACTGGAATATGTCCATTAATGATGTGTGTATGTTCCCCTTCTAATCCAAATTCTTTTAAAATCATCTCACATACATCCCTTCGCTCTTTGAATGTGGTATAAAACCCTTTTGTTTCTTTATGTGTCTCTTTGTCAGCAATAAAATACCTTTCAAAAGTTGCCATCTTATCTTTGTCAAATGGAGGAGCATATGGACCGCACCATAGATACCACATAAAATCTTGGGCGTAGCTTTTTAATTCAATATCTTTATCTTCGTAGTATGCGGATCTAACTATCGTATCAATCTTATCAAATAGTGCTTTCCCCTTTAATTTTTCGCCAAGTATTGTCAACTCTTTGAATTCCCCTTTTTCATTGAGGGGCATCGATCCATGGAATAGGAGATTGGAGTTTCTTACTAAATACAAACTTCCCTTAGAATACAAAAAACCAATATGTTTTTCAAGCTTCGAATTGTTTGTAAAGTTACTTAACAATCTTGTTACAACCTGTTGCTCTTCCTCGGTTAGTTTGTAGGGTGATTTAGGATTGACTGTTGGGAAGTCACCGTCTCGCAGGTTATAGTCCTTATTACCAATTCTAACAGTTTTGTTATCAAAGTCTAATCTATGCAAGAGATTTCTATCTGCCATGCCAAACTCCTTCCTTCTCTTTATAATCTCCCCTTCAAGCTTAAATTGGATAATGGAGATCGCTTTATGCATCTTTGCTATTAATTTAACTTGCCTAGATGGCATTTCTGAGGATTCATCAATCTTTGGCTTAAAGTAAGTGCAATTGTCATCTCCATAGACATCGAGGGCGAAGGAGGCGAGGGGGAGAAGGTTAATTCCATATCCATCTTCAAGAGTTTCAAGGTTGGCGTACCTTAAACATATCCTTACGACATTGGCCATACAGGCTGCACTTCCAGCTGCTGCACCCATCCATATTATGTCGTGATTGCCCCATTGGAAATCAACATCTTGATAGTTACAAAGCATATCCATGATCAAATGTGCACCAGGCCCTCTATCATAAATATCACCTATTATATGTAAAGTATCTATTGTAAGTCTATGTATCACATTTGAAATAGCATATATAAAATGGTCCACAGAACCTGTTGAGATTATAGTATTTAAAATTGAGTGAACATACTCTAATTTGTCAGGTTGATTGATTGACTCATGAAGAAGTTCTTCTATTATGTAAGAATACTCACTAGGAAGTGCTTTTCTTACTTTAGACCTTGTATATTTTGATGAAACAGCACCCAATACCCTGATTAGGTTTAGAAGTGTTGATTTATACCAATCACTGGAATTTCTCCCTTGCTGTTTGATCAGTTTTAGTTTTTTTTCGGGATAATAAATGATAGTGCACAATTCATTCTTTTCATCCTCAATAAGTGCGGGACCAAAAATCTCATCAACTTTTTTCTTTATAACACCTGATGCATTCCTAAGAACGTGTTGAAATGCCTCATACTCTCCGTGTAAATCTGTCACAAAATGCTCTGTCCCTTTGGGCAGGTTGAGAATAGCTTCAAGATTGATAATTTCAGTGCTTGCCGCCTGAATATTTGGAAATTGCTTAGATAGTAACTCCAAATATTTAATTTCTGATTTCATGATTTATATTTTATTATTTACTCTCTCAATAGCAAGATTAACCTCTCTCTTGTAGCTAAAAGTCATATAAACAGCTCTTACGATAAGGTGGGCAAAATAGGCAAAATAAAGTGATTGAATACCGAAACTTCCTTTTAATGCGAAATATACCAAATAAAAACCAATACAAGAAAAAATCATTCCATTCCTAATTGAAGTAGAAGCTGTTGCTCCAATAAAAATGCCATCCCACATAAATGCAGCACAACTAAAAATGGGCATCAATATCAACCAGATGAAGAAAGGTTTAGAAGCTTCAATAATAATTGGATCATTAGATAAAAATCTCACCATTTCTTCACTCCATAATATATAAGCAATAGTGGAAACTATCCCAATTGCCCCACTCCAAATAAACAAATACTTAACAGCCACACTAAGAGATTTACGATCTTTGGCCCCTATGTATTTCCCTGTCAAAGCCTCTCCTGCATAGGCAAAGCCATCGATAAAATATGAGTAAAGCATAAGCAACTTCATTATAATAGAACTTACGGCTAACATCGTATCTCCATATTTAGCGGCGATTGTAGTGAAGCCACTATAGATAAATAAAAAGCAGATAGAACGGATGAAAAGATTGCTATTCACCACATAGAAAGATTTCATATCTTTCAACTTTAAACTTTTTTTAATGTCGAAATACTTAAATATCTTTTTATAATAAATGAGTGTAAGGAGCGATGCAAGTATCAGCCCAGAATATTGTGCGATAAGGGTACCATAGGCAATTCCTGCAAATCCAAGTGGTGTGAAAAGTCCCAAATATACACTTACAACAAAATTGACGACATTGACTAAAATGTCTATGAGCATAGGACTGATGGTATTTTGCATTCCGATAAACCATCCTTTGAATACAAACAGTGATAGCGTCGCAGGTGCTGCCCATATTCTGATGAAAAAGTACTCTCTGGAAAGAGCCTCTACCTCTGGTGAGCAATCGATCAAGAGAAATGCAAACTCAACAAAAAGCCACTGGATTAAAATTAGCACTACAGCAGAACCAATAGCAGTTGTTATCCCTTGTGTGAAATACTTTATTGCATCTGAAAAGTTTCTGCGGCCGTACGATTGAGCAGTAAGCCCCCCTGTTCCGACCCTTAAAAAGCCAAAATTCCAATATAAAAGATCGAACAGCATTGTCCCTATTGCAATTGCCCCTATCGCTGCCACATTGCCAAGCCTTCCTGCAACCGCAATATCTACCATTCCCACAAGTGGAACAGTAATATTAGCTAAAATGCTGGGTATAGATAATTTAAGTATTTTTCTATTCATTACCTGTATTTAGTCTCTTCTTCTAACATTCCAATGTAGGAAGCATATCTCTCTGCCGAGATGGTATTGTTTTCTACCCCCTCTTTGACCGCACATCCTGGTTCATGTGTGTGAGTACAAGGCTTGTATTTGCAACTATCCATCACCCTCAACATTTCTGGAAAATAGGTAGAAATTTCCTCTGCCTCTAAATCCACTAGTCCGAACCCCCTAATGCCTGGGGTGTCTATTACAAAACCGCTATTTCTTATGGGATACATTTCATAAAACGTAGTAGTGTGCTTACCCTGAAGGTGGGCCTGAGATATTTTCCCTATTTTCGGATTTAACGAAGGGTCCAATGCCTTAAGAATTGAAGATTTTCCTACACCTGAAACCCCTGAGAATAGTGAGATCTTCTCGCAGCATATCTCTTTAAGGTTGTCTAATCCAATTCCTTTGATGGCAGAGAGTTCCAACACTTTATAGCCTGCCTCTCGATAGATTTTTTCAAAATAATCAACCAACCCTCGACTTGATTCATCATAAAGATCTATTTTATTGAGGATTATAGTTACGGGTACTTTGTATGCTTCACAACTAAGGAGAAATCTATCGATAAAAGGCCATTTAGTCTCTGGAAAATCCATTGTCACCACGAGGAATGCCATGTCGATATTGGCGGCAATAATATGAGACTGTCGAGAAAGGTTTGTAGATTTTCTAATAATATAATTCTTCCTCTCATTGACCTCTTTTATCACACCAACATTTATCGGTAGATTATTATCATCAACAAGTATTTCATAATCAACGACATCTCCAACTGCTACTGGATTAGTCGCAGTGCTCTCTTTGAGGCGCAACTTACCTTTAATGACCACTGGCAACAATTCCCATTTTGGAAGTTCAGAAATGAGATAGTGACTCCCTGTGTGTCTAACAACCGTAGCTTTACCCTGTCTAATTTTTTCCATCGCGGCAAATATACTAATTTGCCTAAAAACCATTACCTTTGTTGCAATTTAAATTAATGCAAATGCGCAACATTGAGGAAATCGACGCTATTATCAAAGAGAGTATCCCCTCTTTGAACCTTATGGGAGAACCAAGAGAACTTTATGCACCAATAGAGTATATCTTTTCTATTGGAGGAAAGAGAATAAGACCTAAGCTCTCTCTTCTTACTTACTCAATTTTTAAAGACAGTATTGATCAATCTGTGATTTTCCCATCACTTGCAATAGAGGTGTTTCACTCCTTCACCCTTATCCACGATGATATTATGGATAATGCAGATGTGAGGAGGGGACATCCTACCATTCACAAAAAATGGAATGATAATATCGCTATTTTGTCGGGAGATGTAATGTCGATTAAAGCGTACGAATATCTTCTATCAGCACCAAAAGATAGTCTCGATAAGGTAATGTCCCTTTTTAATCATACGGCAGCTCAAGTGTGTGAAGGACAGCAATATGATATGAATTTTGAAGATTTAAACAATATTTCCATCGAAGACTATCTCATGATGATTGGGCTTAAGACAGCCGTTCTAATAGCATGCTCAGCAAAAATGGGGGCAATTATTGGTGGAGCCCCTATTGATAAATGCGATATTTTATATGATTTTGGATATAAATTGGGTATTGCTTTTCAAATCACTGATGATTATCTCGATACATTTGGTGATCCTAAAGTATTTGGTAAAAATATAGGGGGAGATATTACAAATAACAAAAAGAGTTGGCTCTTAGTCTCTGCTATGAAAGAGGCCAAAGGTCAAGATGCTTTAAGATTATCTCAGATAATGAGCATGACAGAAGATGAGAAAGAGGCAAAAATAGCGGCAATGCAAGATTTATATATATCACTTGGTATTAAAAAATCGGCAGAAGAGGCGATAGAGAAGTATTATGATAAGGCTATAAATTCACTTAAAAAGCTCAATCTCAACGAAGAGAGCTTTCACACAATGGAGCAGTTTGCACTATCTATTACATATAGGAAAAAATGATGAAAAAAGTTGAGATAATGGCACCAGCAGGCAATTTTGAATGTCTGATGGCCGCTATACAAGGTGGTGCAGATTCTGTCTATTTCGGAGTCGAAAATCTTAATATGCGATCACACTCTGCAAATAATTTCTCTTCCCATGATCTCCCTAAAATTGTTGAGATCTGTAAAGAGAATGGTGTGAAATCATATCTTACCCTCAATATCACCCTTTACAATGAGGACTTAGAGGCAGCAAGACTTACTCTCGATAGTGCTAAAATGGCAGGAGTGACTGCTGTGATAGCCTCGGATATGGCTGTTATATCCTATGCGAGATCCATAGATATGGAGGTGCATATTTCGACTCAGTTGAGTATTTCCAACATCGAGTCTCTTCGCTTTTATGCCCAGTTTGCCGATGTAGTGGTGTTGGCAAGAGAGTTGAATCTCTACCAAGTTAAAGAGATCAGTGAGATTATCGAGAATGAAAATATTTGCGGCCCATCAGGGAACCTTGTACGAATAGAAATGTTCTGCCATGGAGCACTTTGTATGGCAATATCTGGGAAATGCTACCTTAGCCTTCATGAATACAATTCGTCAGCAAATAGAGGTTCATGCTTCCAACTGTGCCGCCGTGGCTATGAAGTGACAGATTTGGAGACAGGGCGACAATTGTTAGTTGACAACAAATATATCATGTCTCCCAAAGATCTTTGCACCATTGAATTTATAGATAAAATAGTAAAAGCAGGTGTCACTGTTCTTAAAATAGAGGGAAGAGCACGCTCTGCTGAATATGTCCTCAAAGTAACCAATGCATATAGCAAAGCAGCAGAGGCATACAACAACGGTTGTTTCTCACCAGAAATGGCACTTAAGCTAAAGGAGCAATTGTCGGAAGTGTTTAACAGGGGCTTTTGGGATGGATACTATCAAGGTGCAAAACTTGGAGAATGGAGCGATGTATATGGCAACAAGGCTACAAAAAAGAAACAGTATATTGGAAAAGTTACCAATTATTTTTCAAATATCGGTGTGGCTGAGATATTGGTAGAGGCTGCCCCTATATCTGTTGGTCAAGACATAATGATCATAGGGCCATCTACAGGGGTCATAGAGTTAAACATCCAAGAGATAAGAGTTGATCTTGAAAAATGCGAAACAGCCAATCAGGGTATCTATTGTTCAATCCCAATATCAAATAGGCTTCGTAGAAATGACAAAGTCTATCTTGTCAATAATTCTTTAATTTGACCATTATCTCTTGTTCAATAATATCTTTATAGTCTTAAGGTGACACAGTAAGAAAAAAGATGAAGAACAAACTAAGAAATTATAGCAACTTCGCTCCAACTTCTATACAGTTTTGAGCGAATTAAAGTGATGTGGAAAATTCTTATAGAAGATACATTATATTATATTTGTCTGCGATTGTTTTTATTAAAATTTATGGATATGAATATAAAAATAAAATTATTTTTAGCATGGCTAATATACTTTATAGTATTAAGTTTGATGTTCTATGCTTCTCAACCTTTATTTAAAATAGCTCTAATTAAAGGTGTTATCGCATCTATTGTATGTGTAATAGTTACTTATCTATTATTTATTAAAACAGATAAGTAACTATTAACAAACTCATCAGTGCAGTAAATTAGAGAAGTATCTAACGCACCAGGGAGGGCACCTGCGGGTGATAAATTTTTATTGACAATAACAATAATATTTCCGTTTGGTGAATTTTGTATGCCTTCTTTATCTGGAAATAGAGTTTTCCCCATAAATCCACTTTCACCCGTAGATAGTCCACCTATGTTTTCAAATTGTTGAAATTTAAACTCTCTCCACCGTACAAATTTAACAACGTTCGGTCAATCAATCCATTTTTATCTAATTTTACGTAATCACGAGCTTCTTTTGGCAATGTATTTTGTATCATTATCAACTCCGCAGTTCCAGCAGGTTTTAAATCACGCCCATCAGAGTCAATAAACTTTACTGGATTCCCTCCACAGAACCCATAACTACTCATTCCATAGTATTTCTCTCCCAATGGGTCCTGCCCTGTCCAGCTACATTCCAGAAACTCTTGATTTTATTACACTCACGGGCAACAGCAAGGTTTAGATTCAATACATATATATAACTATTTCTCAGTTCTAACATCTTTCTTTAAAATATAGAAATCTAAAAAATCATCTATCTGTCCGTTATTATTTTGTATATAAAAATTGTTCCTTGTAATATTTTGCGTAATAGCGGAGTGAAAAGCCACTTTTAGCGGAGATAAAAAGCCACTTTTGTTGGAGTGGAATGTACCACCCCGAAAGAGACAGTAATTTTATGGTTCATAAGTAGTATTTATTTTTGATTTTCTTAAAGATTTTCCTTCTAAATTTATCCTTGTAGCAGAATTAAAAAGTCTATCTAAGATAGATTCAGTTTGAGAGCCAGGATTTAAGTAATCATACCAATTTTCTACAGGAAGTTGAGATGTAAGAATAATAGATATTTTATAATCTTCTCTATTACCATCGAGTAGTTGATAGATAGCCAATCTTAATTTTTCATCCATTGTACTTAATCCGAAATCATCAAGAATAATCAAATCATTTCTCATGATTTTTTCAATATATTTAAGATAGTTTCCAGTCAAATTAGCACTTGTAAGTTCTTCTGCAAATTTGATAATATTAAAGAATAAGACTTTGTATCCACGTAAACAAGCTTGTCTTCCTAATGCACAACTCAGCCATGTCTTTCCACACCCAGCTTTTCCTGTAATAATAATATGTCTTCCTTGCAATATATAATCACATGTAGCTAAAGAAGATATAGTTTCTTTAGATAAGTCTCTTTCTGTGGAACATATAACTTCTTCTAATGGAGATTTAAAGCGTAATTTACTAGTTTTTAAGAGTTTCTCTGTCTTAACTTCTTTTCTATAATATAACTCAGATTCTATCATCTCAGCTAAAGCTAGATATAGAGATGGTCTGGTATGTATTGGCATTTCTAATATAGCTCTTAGTCTTTGAGCCATACCTTTAAGTTTTAGTTGGCTCTCTAGTTGATATATTGTTGTTTCTGTATTCATAGCATTTATTAATTTAAGAATTCATCTTTACCTCTGAGGTTCGAATGTATTATCTGATGAGAAATGATGTCTACTTCTCTTTTAAGATATATTTTGTTTGTAATTATTTGTTTTATGATGGAGAAGTTTATCTGTTTAAGATTATTTATAGCATACTCACATGCTGGTATTAACTCATCTGGGTGGATTTTATATAACTGTAGGATTAATTCACAACTAGTATAAGCTTGTTCTATACAAGCTCCATTATTTATTATGTGTTCTATTACTTGTTTTAACAATGGGCTAATACTCTCTGCTTTTTCTAGGTATGAAGTTGTATCTTTTAATCCTTTACTTTTCTCATACGCCTTGTGCCTTTCAGGCATATGTTCTATGTTAGTAGTATACCCATACTTTTTATGAGACCTTTTGTGAGAAGTAATTCTTGAAAAGTTAGTATCGTATACTTCAACTGTTTCTACATCATAAATAATAATAACTTCTTTATTAACATATTCATAAGGCACACTATATTGATGTGTGTTAATATAAAAGTGATAGTTGCTACTAATTTTACATCGCTTAGTATATTTTAATTTAAAAGGATTTGATGGTAATGGGTTCAGATATCCTTTTTCATTAGCATTAAAATAATCAAATCTGCTGTGATCATGGTGCTGCATCTGCCTATTGTTGAATTCGTGTAACAATTCTAATAGTATAGCATTAAGTTCGTTAATATCATAAAATACATCATCTGCAATTTTCGCATAAACTCTTTGATATGTTTGTTGAACGCTAGATTCTACTGTGGCTTTATGTTTTGGTTTACGTACTCCTGTAGCTTTAATAATAGTAGAGTAATGAAAACCAAATTCTAGTGCTGCATCTGTAAAGCTAGGCTCATACTTATCACGTTTAGTAACCCATTGTTTCATATTATCACTAAGAATACGATTTGGAACACCTCCTATATATTCTAGGCTTTTAGAAATACCATTAAATAAGTTATCACAACAAGAATCAAGCATAGCATAAATAAATAGAAGATTACTACAAGGAAGAATACAACATAATAATTCTACAGGCATCTTTTTACCAGTAATTATATCTGTTAAATATAATTTATCTCCGGCAAAATCAACTTGTAGTACATCACCAGGCTGATGTGTATTATGATAAGTATATGTGCATGACTTTTGATATTCTTGAAGATGATGCTTAAAAGTCGTGTAAGAATATGTCTTATCTATACCATATTCTTCTACATACTCTTCCCATATTAGCTGTATAGTAACATACTTTCTTTGAGACTTTTGATGATAGATTTCTAAAAGTGGTTCTAAAATCTCATAACGAGAATCAGGACTTTGTTTAAATGTCTCTTTGCAGGATAATTTAAGAAGTTCGTCATCTGGTAATTGTAATAACTCATCAATTGTTTTTCCTGATTCTAAGAGTCGACTTAAATAATTTTTAACTGAGGTCCTACTTAATTCTAAATAAGCAGAGATCCGTCGTTGGGAAAATCCTTTTGCATGGAATTCCAGTAATGTTTTTAATTTTGTGGTCATAATTGAAAGGTTTTTAAATTTCATTTTACCTAGATTTTTTGGTTAATATCTAAGTAAAATTATTACTTATCTTTCAATTACTGCCATCTTTTCGGAGCTTCTGAGAAGGTGGCTTTTTTGGTACATTCCAGTTCCACAAATGAAGGCTTGGCGCTATGGTTCGAGTGGTACATCTAAGGTCATCAAAAGTGGCACATTCCTTATCATTATTTATGGTACATTCCACTCCAACAAAAGTGGCTTTTTATCTCCGCTAAAAGTGGCTTTTTTACTCCGCTATATACAATATTTGAAATTCGCTCTACCCAAATCAAGTATTATGGGCACAATTACATCTCTATACTGAATCCTTATCTTTAAAGAGGTATCTGAAAATAATAATGCATATTCTCCTTTTACTATTATATTCATTCCATCTACTTCCATTATGCCATATTTCCTATTTTCATCAACCAAGCTTTTTAAAACATTATTTTCAAAAGTATGTTCCAAATAAAAGAATATACCATTCTCATTCCTAACAATATCTGAAACAATAATACAAGTGTTCTTCGGAATACGCATTAAAAAACTCTCCTTTTTTTTATTCCATTTTTCATGAGCGATAAAAACTTTTATCAACGAGTACATAGTACTATCATTAGGCTTTACAATATTAGCAGACACCTCTACTGTCGAGATGCTTGAATCGTCCCAGTAATAATAGTTTTGAGCATTAATATTAATGCTTGTGATTAGCATAGTCGCTAATAATAAATAATTATAACAAACCATCTTGATCATAAGAATAATATTCGTTATTAATATAAATTTTAATAATTGATGTTGGGAATTTTGCTTTAACTAATTTGGAATAATTTTTATCATCATCTGAGGGAAAAATATTTTTTGGATGGCTATGAATAATACCTCTAATTGTATAATCATTAAAAAACAAATACCCACTTACTGCTTCTGCACTTTTATGATGAGATGTTGATAGAATATTATTGTTTTTGTTTTTAATCGTTCTTATTATGACAAATTTAATAATTCAGTCTAATTGTTAAATGTCCGATTATCGAGAAAGCTTACATTTTTGAGAAACCTACATAAAAATAAGTTTTTTCATTTGCAATGTGTCTTTGGTGATGCTTGATTTTTCCAATAAAAGTACTTTACATCGTTTATTTCATTGTCGTTAATATGGCAGACATCTATTATTCGATAATTACGCGGATTATCATTTAAAATCCATATATTAATAATGTCACCCACATAATAGTTTTCAAGATAAAAAAGTTTGTTACACAAACAAGTGTCTCTATGCTTTGTTTCTCCTACATAATAATCAAAAATAAAAATACTGTCATTTGTCTCAGTGATAACTGCATTTTTTATTATTAAATTATGTTTTTTTGACACATGTCGTTTCTCTTTATAAGTCTTTGTTTCCCCCTTAATCCTGTAATATTTTACATTAAACGATTTGTCAGCATTGTATTTTCTTTCCATTATGCAGGAATTACCGTTGGGGATGTCTGACAAAAAATAAAGATTCTGTTTAGATATAAACGGCAAATCCATAAGTTCATAATCTAATCCATAAATGACAGAATCAAGGTATTCAGAATACATATAAAATTGGTCGTTGATTTCTATATCCTGCCAGCAAGGAAGAATAAAAATTGACGTATCGTCTCCATACTGTTCTGACCCGGCATAATATCCGATCCCCACTCTCCCGTCCTCTTCGAAAGATAAAACCTGTTTTCCCTGAATAAGTTCTGATGAAGTAATATAACAATAAACATAATTATTAAGAGTCGAGAAATCCATATCGGGAGGATATTTCCCAGAATAGAAATAATTATCACCATTCGGAAATGACAATCTTGTTATTACTTTTTCACCATATCCATAGTGAGCGACAAAGACGGCTGGTGAGTAGAAACTGAATGATGATTTAGTCGTATAATCCAAATCCTTAACATTTACATTTTTACAAGAGACTATAGTGAAAATTAAACAAATAATATATAAAATATGACCTTTCATACCAGTAATGAGTTAGGGATTAAGGACAAGCCTAAGTCCGATAAAATTAAAGGCACATTTTGGAGAATAGAAATATCTGTTACCCGTACGACAGTTAATAGATCTGTATCTGGAACTGCCGCCACGTATTACTTTACGTATCCCAGAAGTTGGACCGCTCGGATTTATAGTGGGAATATCCTCATAATTGCTAAACCAATCAAAACACCATTCCCATACATTTCCGGACATATCATATATCCCTAATTCATTTGGCATTTTGCTCCCTACTGTGAAACTAATAGTATTATCACTGTTGTCCAAATACCAGGCGACTGCATCAATATCATTACTGCCAGAGTAAGTATATCCCTTGCTTTTATTTCCCCCTTTAGCAGCATACTCCCATTGAGCTTCTGTTGGAAAGGAAAAGTGCAATCCGGTAATGGAGTTTAGAGTAGCAATGAATTGTTCACAATCATACCACGAAACCCTCTCAACGGGGAGATTGCTCCCTTTTGTATAACTCTCATTAGACTTCATAACAGTTTCCCATAGTTTTTGTGTTACTTCATATTTGCCTATATAATAAGAAGACATAGTTACTCTATGTACGGGTTTGACATACTCTGCAAGTCTGGTCCCAGCTATGCTGTCAATACCCATATAAAAGGTACCTCCTTCAACTTTGACCATATCAATTTTAACTCCATTAACATCAATTCTCTTAGTCTCTTGAGAAAATAACAATGTTGGAAATAAAAGTAAGGCCACAAATGAATATAAAGCTTGTTTCATAGATATTGACATTTATTGTAATTAATTTACTTTCTTTTGAATATTTCTTTTCTCCTGCATCATTCTTCGCTTTTGGAAAAATAATGAGTCATCCATATTATTATCATTTAATTTAAGGACATCTGAATAATAAATGGAGTAGTTATTAGGGTTGATTTTCGATGCCATTATGGTCATCTTATCCCCTATATAATAGTTTTCCATCTGAAAATAGTGTTTAACAGAGAGAGTGTCGATAAAACATAACCCATTGTAATAATAATCAATTGTAAAAGTACTATCAGTGATATCTATGATTTCTGCTATCAGTTTAACTGTCTGTTTTGTTCTGTTTTTTCCATTATTGCGACTAACCCTTTCTATTACTATATTTTTTTTCGTCTTATAATATTTTGCTGTGATATCAGAATTGTTTAAAATATTATTCTTGTATTCATCTTGGCAATCAAGTCCGCAAGTGATAGGCTGAAGACTAACTACATTCTTTGTATTTGTATTAGGCTTATCCATTAACTCAGAGAGATTGCCGATAAGAGCCGAATCAAGGGTCGATGAATACATATAATAATCTCCATTAATTAAATGAACCCCCCAATCTGGAATAATATAAAGCATAGAATCTGTCCCTTTAAGTTTACAATTGCTTCCTCCTTCACTTAGTCCTACACTACCATTTTCATTAAATCTTAGACGTGTTCCCAACCCCCAGAGAGACAAAGTACTGTATATATAACTGTCCAATGCGGAGAAATCGGTATCTGGAGAATATTTTCCATAAAAAAAGTAATTATCACCATTATAGTATGCCAACCTGGTAATACAAAAACCTTCATATTCATACTGGATAACATAATTAGATGTTTGCAGAATATTAAGCATACCTATGGTACTATTCTGCATGTCTTGTACTTCGCCTTCCGCACAAGATGCAATAATAATCATACCAACAATAAGATAGAATTTATTCATATTTTTTTGGATTATTATAGTAATCTTTTCCAATGTTAATAGCCGTTTGAGATATAATGTCTTCGCCATGATAACCATTATAAAAATCTATTATTGCTGAGAAAGGATCAAATATAATGGATAATATATTTCTTTTTATATATTGATATGATAATTTTAAATTATTGTCACATAAATTATAAACACCATATCCATAATTAACTATGTGAGGCATACCTGATTTTGATGCCATATATCCCGCTAAAAAGTTACCGGCATCTCTAGGTGATGCATAATACTTATTTGATGTACCACTAATAATTATTGACCCTTTTTTATAGTGGTCTTTTAGATCCCATATTCCTGTTGCTTGCGCATTAATGGCATATTGTAATAAATTTGGATTCATATCAATTATTGTCTCAACTACATTATTCAATTCTTGAGAATCAAAATCAATTATATCTCCTTTAGAGAAACTATGTATTTGAAGAGATACTCCCATCAATTCTCCTCCTAAAAAATCAATATCTTCTTCTTTAAACGACAATACTTCACTTATATTTTCATGTCTAAAGATGCGTAAATCTCCATTATCTATTACTTTAATGACATTACCTTCCATATCCGTATGAGTTGTTATAAACCTCCCATCCACATCAACCATCCTCACTGGATTCCCTCCACAGAACCCATAACTACTCATTCCATAGTATTTCTCTCCCAATGGGTCCTGCCCTGTCCAGCTACATAGAGATGGGTCGTAGTGACGAGCACCGTAGTCATAGAGATTCAAAGAGAAGGCCTTGTCGAGTTCTTTGCCTGTGTATTTGTAGGGCTGGATGTCACTGCCAGTGGCATCTGACCACTCTCCACCGTAGGGGTAGTAGTGGATGAGCTGCTCTACTGTGCCGTCAGCCTTGGCCAATACTCTGTTGCTGCCGAGATGGTCGCGAAGGTAGTAATGATATGTCGGGAAAGAGCCGCTCATTGTGGCGTAGCCTCCATCGAAAAGCATCATCTTAAGGGTGATGCCATCATAAACAAGATTGGAGCAGTAATTAGTCGTAGCGGCTGTTCCGGAAGAGGGGGTATGGATGGTGCGGAGTTTAACGCCGTCACTGCGATAGAGGTATTGGATCGTCGCTCCAGTAGAGAAAGTAACGACATTCGGAAGATTGAGCGGATTATATGTAATGGAGGTAATGCCCTTGTTGTCGTCTCGTGTGAGGTTTCCTCTGCCATCGTAGGCATACTCCTGAGTGTTGGTTGCACCGTCTGTGAAATTCGTAGGGTTAGTCACAGAGGGGCTAAGGGCTACATCGCTGACACTCTTGAGTTTATTGCCCTCACGGGCAATGGTAAGGTTGTCTATGATGCCATAAGTGGTGGAGCCTGTCTTTCCATATCGCGTCAAGGATCCTATATTGCCGTTAGAATCATACGAGGTGATGTTTTCGGTATATCGGTTAGTATTAAGATTCTGGGATGTCCCTTCAGCATAGGAGGAACCACTCAGCCTACCGAACCCGTCATAACTGAAGGAGTAGCCTCGAAGAAGGGTCTCTCCTCCGCTTTTCCACGTTGTGCCAGAGATGTCGCCCGAGTACCTTGCCGTACCAAGCGTGGTGTTATAATAGATATTCTGTAGAAATTTGCTCCCAGATATCTGTGTCAGGAGACCTTGGATATTATATGAATAAGTGTCGCAAAGGGTGGTACTGCCGTTTCTTGTAAGGGTATGTAGTCTGCACAGCTCATCGTAAGTGTAAGCGGCTGTAGTAACGGCAAGAAGCCTGCCAGTCTGATGAGTGGAACTGATCATTCTGTCGGCGGAGTCGTAGCTGTATGTTATTAATTCTGTTGTCAAAAGAGAGGAATTTGTACGATGGGTTATCTCTTTCGAAGTAGGCTTATTGCTGAAAGTGTAGAGCGTTGTCGCTGTGTCATAACCACCGAAAATATTTGTCTCCACGCTTTTGCTTATCCGTCCCTTCTCGTCATAGTACAGAGCGGAATAGATCTTTACGGTACTGCCGAAAATGGTTTTTATACTCCCTGTGGGGAGGCCGTAGCCATTGCAGGTAGCCACTGGAAAAACAGAAGTATCGGTGAATCCGCTTATAGAGCGAAAGGAGTAAGTATCATAGTAGGTAGCAGTGTGCATAACGGGACTTGTCAGGGAAAAACTCGATGTGTACCCGCTTCCACCTATCCCTGTATCGGATGCTGAGAAAGATGTAGTGACAATAGTAGATGAGACGGAGGAGGTATTGGTATTGTAGCATTCTCCTCTGACCACTTCTCGTGCATATTTGTCGTAGAGGATAAATGTCCATAGATTGGCATTGGTTGTACGCTGTCTTCCATCTTGAATAAAGATTAATTTGTCGGCGTTGTCATAGACATATTTGTAGGAAAGCCTGCCTGGATATTTTATTTCGGTGCATCTGTTTCTATCGTCATAACTATATATATATGCATACTCCGACAGGGTTTCACTATGCTGGTACATCGGCTCGAGAACATACCGGAGAAGTCCGTAGTCATCATAGACATAGTAGGTATCAAGGTATGTCGTGCCGCTTGCTCTACGAGTGAGGACAGTGTGCCCCTGTCTGTCGCTAAAGGTAATGGAGATTATTCCGTCAGGGCTGATACTCTTAACTGATGTAAGGGTGCCTGCGGCATAGAGGCTATTTTGAGCTAAAGAGCCAGAGTTACTCACTGTGTACTTTTTGCAGCTGTACAATCCAGAAGATGCATTACTATGATACTCAGTCTCTGATGGATGTGATGACCAAGCTGCTCCTGGCGAGTATGAATAAAGCAGTCTCCCTTCGGGCGATTCCTCGTAGGTAGATGAGGTATATGGACGGGTATCGGAATAGTAGGTTGATATGCCAGTCTTTAATGATGTAGGAGAAGTGTAAGTTTCACTTGTGGGCATAGGAAGCCATTCTTTGGCGAGTCGTCCACAGTTATCATATTCTTTCAATGACACGAGATGACTACCCGTAGGGGTTATTCCTTTGAAGACTTGTTCGGTGGGGAAACCAAGTCCGTCATAGTACTGCACGGCATCTATATACTGTGTGCTGGCAGTATTGAGCATCTCTCTGGAGATAATATAGTTCTGACCTGTATCCTGTGATGTGAGACAGAATGTAGAAAAGAGAAAAAGTTGTACTATGATGATTATTATCTTTTTCATAGCTTTATTCAATTAATAACTAATCCTATTGAAGATGGTGAATTTGTAACATAAGGAGAAGATACATTTGTTATAACAATGGAAATATAATCTGATGGAGAACCATCATATACGATAATGCTAAAACTGTTATTTAGACCTTCTACAGTCTTGTTTATCTCCTGGGATGAGGTTCCTGACACATTCAGCAGTTCATCTTTCATATATACTTCTGCATACGCACCAGAAGAAAGTGAATAGTCAAGATAAAATGTGACACTCGCACTTTCGGGAATAGATATATTGGCATAGAGATGGTTGTTTCCTGAGGAAATATTCGAAAACTTAATTACAGGATTTGTCACAGTGAAACTGTTTGAATAGGTAGCTACTGTACCTGTCATGAGATCCGTCATATTGCAAGTAAGAATCATTGAACCTGGATGGGATAGTGTTATGGCTACATCGGGAGACTCGTTGAGAGAAGATGTATAGATATTAGTACCAGAACTATTTTTTAGAATCCACTGATATGTGCAGTTCTCAGAACTATTGATTGGAACGGCGATATAGTCTGCCGTCGTTCCATAAGAGTATGATGAAGAAGCGGAAAAGGAGACTGATAATGTTTGCCCTGCGAGATGATTAGCATACATTGCTATCTTGTAATTATTATTATCGGTTATCTTTTTCAGTCGCCAACTACTGTCATAATGATATGTAGTGTTTTGTCCTCGTAAATCTTTTATACTGCTGATGCCAACAAGAGGGATATATGTATAGCTTGAAACAAGTGCACTTGTCCCTATCTGAGATCTAATTCCATCAGTAATTGAAATAATAGATGAGGATGAGATGGAGGCTGCAAGGGTGGCAATGGTATTACTGCCTATCATACTAAGAACTTCCGAATAGGTTTTTCCTTCTATTTCCATTACTGGATAGTTAGAAGCATAGCTCCATAGATAGGATTTCTTATGTTCTCCCAAACTGGTTATACTTCTAATATTACCTTTAGTATCATAATCATATTCGTTTTGGCATACTAAGCTGCCACTCCCTTTTTTGAAGTAGTTTCTTACGGGTAGATAGAGATTGCTACCAGAAAAAAGAGAGTATTCGTTTATTGTAGTCATCGAACTGCCATTTAGAGTCTCTTCACTTTTAAATGGTTCTACATTCATATTAAGAGCAAACATAGCCTGAAGAACTGGCTGTTGGCTACCTGAGACATTGGCATAGTCCATAGGATAGCTATAAATAGTCGTTATGGTATCTCCTTTACTGGTAATATTAATTTTGTTTCTAAGAAGATAGTTTGAATAGTAATATTTTTCAACTCTTGTTAAGGTCCCTTCATCCGTGTATTCAGATGTGGTAATACTTTGAAGCTCCTCATAATAGAACCTTATGGTATATGGATTGCGTTCGTAGGTAGCTACTGGTGTAACTGTAGAACTCCCATCTGGAATTATTACATGTCCTCCCGTTGTAAAGTCAAAATCTGGACCATTAGACATTATGTTGACTTCTGTTCTGTTGACAAACATACTTTCAATCATTTTGGTTGTTTCTTCTACCGCATTATAATCAAATATAGTCTCACGAAGCAGGGAGTATCCAGAAGAGGATTTTTTATACTCTTTTTTGTTTGTAAGAAGTATCCCTTTTGAAAAAATGTTTCTATACGAGAAAATACTTCTATGGGCGAAATCCACCACATAATTGGAAGCAAAAATATCCTGAGGAACAATTTGTGAATAAGTATAGATTGTCTTACTCTCGTCTCCGTTATACTCTGTCACCGTATCATACCATACATTGGGCGAATTTATGTTATACTGCTCACAGTAGGAATGGGTATTGACGAAAAGAAGTCGAAAATTGGCCCCTGTTACTTGCGGAGTTAAGGCTCCAGCACTGAAACTGTCATAAGCATAAAACTCATCTACAAAGGTATCAAGGGTGGGCTCAAACATTATATTTCCCTTTCCATTCTCCCCATTACCATATTTATAGCGTTTAACTATAGATATTCCTGTATTGGGGTCAGTTGATGTCATCTTACGAACTCTAAGCCCTCCTCCTTTGTATAGTGCAAATCGATATGCAGCGCCAAGCCCCGATGTGGTAGGAGCAGTTCCTGTAAACTCGTGTGGTTCATATTCAAATTCGGTGTGACCTCCTGTTGGATACTTGATTTTTGTAAGAATATTTGCTTTCATCGCTGTCGTATCTATACTGCGATCTGCATAGCCGTAGGTGTAGTAGTTAGTCGATCCATACTGACCATTATATACTTTCAGATTCAATTGTGGTGGAAGAGATTGGTTGTTTTTGCCATTATAATATCCCCAATAATCTTGAGCATAATAATTCTCGAACCTATGAGAATTGTATATAAAACTATATGTTCCTTCTCCTGTAATATAAACGCTTTGAAGCAATCCAGCAGAGAGATTTGTTCCGTATGTCAGGGTGATGTTTCGAATTAAGGTTTCATTGATATTATATACTGATATGTCGGTAATAAGAGGATTGCTCCCTCCTGAATAACTGAATGCCACTCTCCCTGATGGAAATGTTATACTCTGAATGTGTGAGATTTTCTGATAATTCCATCCTCCTGTAAGAAGACCCACATCTTGGGCCGCCTCGTATGTGGGAGACTGATCTGAACCTTGATAATCAAATGCATCAGATTTCCAATCTTTGAGAATATTCGCTCCAAGTGTGGTACCGAAAGAGATGCCGCTATGATAATAACTTCCCCATGTAAAATTTATCTCATTGCCTGTGCATGGAAGAACAATTTTTCGAAGCATCCACCCTGTAACATATTGATAATCTGTATATTCTCTAAGCGGTGTGATATTATTAGATGTCTCGATGTCTCCAAAATAATAGATCACCCCTCTGTCATCTGTGACTTTAAAACCTCGCAAATTAGTATCAAGGAGTTCGATCTTCAGTAGATTGTTAGTGCTTTCAGCTTGATAGGCTGTTCCGTTCTTCTTTAAAATAAAAGAACTGCTTCCAGAGGGAAGATGGACTGTGAAAATGTCATATTGAGTATCTCGCATAGAAGAATCTTGAAGAGTACCGTACTCTCCTTTTAGAGCATTATACATAGCTCTTCTGAGATACTCAAAATCATCTGAATCTTCGATATCCATCTTATAATTTACATCTGGTCTGCCCATTACTGTTCTTGTCAGGCGAAGTCCTGGCGAAAAAATCCATCCATAACCAACAGGGTAAGGTGTGGCATCTACCTTGATGCCAGATGTAAAATATTGTAGAGATAAGGGTATAGTATAGCTACCTAACTTGATTTCATACAAGGGCAAAGGAATGTTTACTGAACCTGTGTGAATGTCTGGAACATAACCCGTAAATTGACGATAGACGGAAGAGGTAGGCGACGGTGGTATAACAGTATTTTTTACAGGTCCTATCTGCCCATAACAGGGAAGCGTGAGGAAAATGATGAGCAGAGCAATGAAAGAAATTATAATTGTTCTCATAATTTGCTCGTTTTCGTAAATATACAAAAATATTTTTGAATAAACTAAATCATCATTATTTCGATTATGTCAATAGACCAAAAAATATCTCACATTGTGTACATATTACTGATAATAACCGCTTTACCATATATATACTCTGGAGAATTTATATTCTTCATAAGCCTTTAATATTGAATTGTACAAAACAATAGTTGTTGAGTAATAATATGCTTAATGAATTAGACAAAGAACTGGAAAGCCGAGGGCATCGCTTTGTTCGCTATGCAGGTGATTGTGTGATTCTATGTAAAGACAAACGAGCAACAGAACGCATTATGTAACGAAAGGAATGTGTATCTGTTATATTATGTCACTAACCCATATATAGTTAGAACATGATTATCCAATTTTCTTTATCAAGTTCTTATACTTGTGATAATGACGACTTGAATCCGTTGCCTTGTAATGCCTTCTTGATGATAAGCTCTTGTTAAGCCAAATACTTTCCAATCTTTTTTCTGCTGGCACCTTTTCTAACTCATCATCTTGTCAATAGCTCTTTAATTTGAATATCATTTCTTAAGCTGTATTCTGCTCCCCCAGGTGCATAGTAATATTTGACCATTATCTCTTGTTCGATAATATCTTTTATATCCTCTTTGTATTTGCGTAGAAAATCTTCCTTTGCTGGGGATAGTTTTTTTTGCAATGACTCTATCTCTTTAGAATACTCTTTCCAAAGTCCATCTTTCTTTGATGCTTCTATTACTTTTTCCATCTCAATCTGTGAATCTGTTCTAAAATCGAATTCGAGTTTAAGGGCATATTTGATGAAGTCTTCATATACTTGATCGGAGATTGAAAATTGAGAAGGAGACGCCACCTTTTCATGTTTTTTATAGTAATCTATCGCAAAATCACCAATGACATCACTATAAACTAAAGCATACATGGATCTATTAAAATCTCTCCCTTTTAACTCAATATCTGGTTGAATCCCCCCTCCATCATATACAATACGACCTGATGCTGTTTTGAACTCTTTTTTCAGAGAATCAGGAACATTCCCTACGCTCCCGTCACTATTTCTTTTGCTGTAATCTATAGCTTGTACACACCTTCCACTCGGTGTATAGTATTTTGAGGTTGTAAGTTTTAATGAAGTGTTGTATCCTGTGTTTTTGATTGATTGCACCAGCCCCTTGCCGAAAGTTCTCATCCCCACGATGGTGGCTCTGTCGAGATCTTGAAGTGCCCCTGCTACTATTTCAGAGGAAGAGGCTGAGCCTGAATTAACCATTACTACTATTGGAGTTGTGGTGTCTATCGGTTCTTTCTGAGTGTGAAATTTCATCAATGAAGAGGTGTCCCTCCCTTTTGATGTGACTACCAATGTGCCATTTGGAACAAACAATGAGACTAGTGATACTGCTTCGCTCATAAGACCACCACCATTGCCACGAAGGTCAAGAACTAATTTCTTCATTTTACCACCTTCTCTCAATCTTAGAAAAGCCTCTTTAACATCATTTGATCCATTTAGGGTGAAACCGCCCAACTGTATATAGCCTACGGTGTCATTTAACATACCGCTGTAGGCAACATCTGGAATGTGAATCCTTTCCCTAGTGAGGTTGATATCTACTGTATCTCCACTCCTGCCTTTTTTTACCTTAAGTTTGAGTTCAGTACCTGGTAGTCCTCTCATTTTCTTGCTACATTCTGTAACATTTATATCTTTGGTGCTCACACCATCTATTGCCAAAAGCAGGTCTCCAGGTTGAAGCCCATATTTTACGGCTGGTGAACCAATGTATGGTTCCGATATTTGCACCTCTCCTGAAGGGAGTTTCTTTATTAATGAACCAACCCCTCCATAACTTCCAGTGGTCAACATATCTATATCCTCTTCGTTCTCTTCTGGTATGTATATAGTATAAGGGTCAAGGGTGGATAGCATAGAATTGATCCCATTGACAACCAATTTCTCAACATTAACACTATCAACATATTGTGATTTAAGGATTTTTATGATGGATGACTGGATATTTAAACTTTTAGCGATATCAAAATTTTCTGATTGTGCATTCGATAGGGTAGGGAGTGCAAACAACAATGAAATGAAGGCGATTTTTAATTTTCTCATACAACGTTATATTATCTTACAAATGTAATCTTTTCATATCTTTGTTGCAACAATCAGACCACATCATGAAAATAGTTTTTGCAACAGGAAATGCCAATAAATTGAGAGAGGCACAGCAAATACTTGGGGGAGAATTCACACTTATCACCCCAAATGAACTTGGAATCACAGAAGAGATTCCCGAAACAAGCGATACAATAAAAGGAAATGCCCTTGAGAAGGCGCAATATATTTGGGATAGAACAAAAATGAACTGCTTTGCAGACGATACAGGGTTGGAAGTTGACTTTTTAAATGGTGCACCAGGGGTCCATTCTGCAAGGTATGCTTCCCAGGCCAAATCGGAGCAGGCAAATATGGAAAAATTATTGGAAGAATTGAAGGATGTGCCAAATGTAGATTCAGAAGGGAAGATGGGGAGAAGTGCGAGATTTAGATGTGTGGTGGCACTGATAATTGATGGGATACCCACTCTCTTTGAAGGGGCATGCGAAGGTGAAATAACTCACCATCCAGCAGGGGAAGGGGGATTTGGATATGATCCTGTCTTCAGGCCCATAGGGTATCAAAAGAATTTTTCAGAAATCACCCCTGAAGAGAAAAACTCAATCTCTCACAGGGGAATAGCAATGAGAAAATTAGCTGACTACCTACACTCATTATGATATTGCTCCATACAATAAAATATAAGGAATCAGACCTCATCCTCTACGGATATACAAAAGAGTATGGACGAGAGACTTTTATTATACACAATGTTGGCAAAAAGAACAAATCTCTCCAAACTGGACTTCTCTTTCCCCTTTCAATCTTAGATATTTCTATTTCTGGTCAACGTTCTGACATGACACATATCAAAGATTTTTCTTCGTGTCACAATCTAAAATCTATCAGAGAAAACATATATAAAAGTTCTATAACTCTATTTATAAGCGAATTACTATATAAAACTTTGAAAGAACCAAGTCAGGATACAAGATTATATCTGTTTCTCGAAAGGTCTATAGTATTGTTAAATTCGTTAGAAGATACTTATTCTAATTTTCATCTATGGTTTTTGATTCAATATATCTCTATCCTTGGCTATGAACCTCTATACGAAGAGAAGGAGAAAATTTCACAATTGTACACCCTCACTCTTGATGAGATACTATCCCTAAAACTAAATGGATCCATGAGGAGCAAGCAGATCAATTCTCTAATCGGCTATCTTGAATCCAATTTAAACACACAACTTGAAATAAAATCACTAAATATTCTTCACACTCTGTTCAATGTGAAATAAAACTTTTTACCTTTGGTGAATAGCATTTTTCTCATGGATATTATTAATTCTATAGTTCTCGGTACATCAAAAGATTTATTGAAAACAATCGATGGAGGGAGAAAGGATCCCCTTTCATATCAACAATCAACACTCCGTTACTTATTAAAGAACGGTAGAGAAAGTAGTTTTGGTCACGAACACCATTTTTCAAATATAACCAATTACGATACTTTCAAAAAAAATATTCCACTGAGAGACTACAATGGATTTCAACCATACATTGATAGACTCCGCAAAGGTGAGAATTATGTCACATGGAATCAAAAAGTAAAGATCTTTGCAAAATCGAGTGGAACAAGCTCAGATAAAAGTAAATATATTCCTATCACAAAAGACAACCTCAACTATTGCCACTACAGAGGATTTAGGGAGATGCTCTCTTCATACCTTAGATACTATCCAGATAGCAGGTTGCTTCACGGAAAATCTATGACATTGGGAGGAAGCGTACATCTTGATTCGATGGGTAAAAATAATAGTTATAGTGGAGACTTATCTGCCATTTTATTAAAAAACTCTCCACGAGTAGCTGAGTTGGTCAGAGAACCCCGAAAAGAGGTTGCGTTATGCCCTAATTTTGAAGACAAAATATTGGCAATAAGTAAAGAGTGTGCTCATAAGAATATCACTAATTTCTCTGGAGTTCCCTCGTGGAACCTAATCCTACTAAATAAAATACTTGAAGTCAACAACGTAAAATATATAACCGATTTATGGCCGAATATTGAGCTATTTATGCATGGGGGTATCTCATTTGATCCATATAGAGAGCAATATAAAAAGATAATACCTAAAGAGAAGATGCATTATTTGGAAAATTATAATGCATCAGAGGGATATTTTGCCTTTCAAGATGATCCATCAGATAATGGAATGTTACTCTCTCTAAGTAATGGAGTATTTTATGAATTTATCCCTCTAAATGTTTTAGATAATGTCTTATCTGGCAAATCTAACGATGCTTATTCTGTTGAGGGGGTCTCCATAGGTGTCCCTTACGCTTTGGCAATATCCACAAACAGTGGCCTCTGGAGATACTTAATCGGAGATTGTGTTGAATTTACCTCTTTATACCCTCACAAGATAACTATTTCAGGGAGGACTCAACTTTATATCAATGCCTTCGGTGAGGAGCTTATGATACAAAATGCGGAAAATGCTATTACTGAGGCCTCTGTTAAATATGGACTTGCTATAAGTGAATATACAGTAGCCCCTATTTATATGAGTGAGGACAATAAAAAAGGGGCACATCAATGGATAATTGAATTTGCTGAGGGTTGTAATCCCAGTAGTGATGAAAAGGAAGAGTTTGCCAATTTTCTTGATTTAGCTCTATGTAAATACAACTCTGATTATGAGGCAAAAAGAAAAGGAACTGCAACTATGTCTCGATTGGTTCTGACAGAAGCACCCAAAGGAACTTTTATGAAGTGGATGGATTCTCAAGGGAAGAAAGGGGGACAAAATAAAGTCCCCAGACTCCACAACGACAGAGTAATAGTAGATAAGATACTTGCAATATGTAAATAATAAGAGTATCTATCTGCTGCACCCTTTAGCTACTTTTAGTATGTCTCCAAATACCCCTGCTGCAGTGACTTTTCCTCCAGCACCATATCCCTTAATGATTAAAGGGAGTTTGTTATATCTTTCTGTCTTTACTATAAACATATTATTACTATCTTCCAGATTGTAAAAAGGATGTGCAATATCTATCTCAGATAGCCCTACAGAGCATTTACCATTTTCTAATTTTGCTATATATCTCCATTTTCTATCTCTTTTTTCTAATTCCTTTCGTCTTTTTTCAATCTCTTCATCTACTTGAGATATTTTTACCCAAAATTCTTCAATAGTTCCCATCATGACTCTTTCAGGAAGAAATTGGTTTTGTTCCACCTCTTCTTGATTGGTTTTATAGCCTGATTCTCTACTAAGTATAACTAATTTTCTCAAAACATCTTTTCCACTTAAGTCAATTCTCGGATCAGATTCTGAATAACCATTTTCTTTAGCCATCATGACAGCCTGACTGAAAGATACTTTGTTACTGATTGTGTTAAAAATATAATTAAGTGAACCAGATACAACTGCCTCTATTTCCAGTATTTTATCACCACTATTGACCAACTCCTCTATGGTGCTGATGATTGGGAGACCTGCCCCAACATTAGTTTCGTAGAGAAACTTAACATCGTGCAAAAGTGCTGATTTTTTCAAAGATAGATATTTGTTATAGTCAGCAGAAGCAGCTGTTTTATTAGCCGTTACAATACTAATTTTATTGTCTAACAGTTCGCTATATATATCTGATATCACTTCACTATTAGTACAATCCACAAATACTGTGTTTTTCAGTTTTAATGAGATAATTGTATTCTTATAAGATTCTATATCGTGAGATGTCCCCTCACTCTGAAGTAGTTTCATATAGTTGGATAAATCTATTCCACTGGTATTGATTAATGAGTAATGACTATTGGCTATTCCTACTATATTAATTTTTATTTGTTGATTTCTTAGCAATTGTTCTTGTTGAGAATCAATTTGGCTAATTAACTCTGATCCCACAGTTCCTACACCAGCGATAAAAAGGTTTAACTCTTTATATTGTGGAGAGAAAAAACGTTCATGAATAACATTTAATGCTTTTGGAAGGTCTTTTGAACTAATTATAAACGAAATATTGGTTTGGAAACCCCCTTGGGCGCAAGCAATTACAGAGATGCCGTTTTCTCCCAATGTGCCAAACAATTTTCCCATTACTCCAATATTGTTTTTCATATTTTCTCCAACTACTGCAATTGTTGAAAGTCCCCTCTCTGCTATTGCCCTTGATATTTCTCCCCTGTCAATATCTCTTGAGAACTCCTCATCAAGCACTTTACACGCTAATTCCAAATCTGCACTAATGACCCCTATTGATGTACTGTTTTCTGAAGAGGCTTGTGCTACAAGAAAGACACTTATCCCATTTTTTGCCAATGCTTTAAAAATTCGATAATTCACTCCAACTACTCCAACCATCCCCAATCCGTGAAATGTAATGAGGCATATATCTCTTATTGAAGAAATCCCCCTTATAAGGGAGTCAGATGTGTTACTATTTTTTTTAGATATTAATGTCCCTTTGCCAGAGGGGTTAAATGTGTTTTTTATTAGTATGGGAATATTTTTTTGATATACGGGATAAATAGTTGGTGGAAACAACACTTTTGCCCCGAAATTGCACAATTCTGTAGCTTCGATATAGCTCAATTGTTCAATAGGACGAGCCTCAGCCACTGCCCTCGGATCTACAGTCATAAACCCATCAACATCTGTCCATATCTCCAATACGGAGGCATCAAGTGCCGCTGCAATCAGTGATGCGGTATAATCAGATCCCCCCCTTCCAAGATTAGTTATATTCCCATTTTCTTTGTCTTTTGAAATAAATCCTCCCAAAACAGGGGTGCCTGTGATATTAGAAAAAGTCTCTTTAATCAATCTATTAGTCTCATTAAAAGAGAGAACATTTTTACCATTGAGGTCCCTTTCTGTTTTAATAAACTCTGTTGCATCATATAGGGTAGCATCATTGATGAGATTTGCAACAATGATTGATGACATTCTCTCACCGCAACTAATTATGATATCTGATATTCTATCGGAAAAATCTTTTATTAGATAGACCCCTTTAAGTAATTTTTTAAGCTCTGATAAGATGATTTTAAGCTCTTTTTTAACTGTTTCTCTTTTCTCCTCTCCATCTATTACTTTGTCAACCATACTGTTGTGAACTGTGAGCAGTTTCTCATAATCAATCTTATAGTTTTTATTTGAAAGAGAGGCACTCCTGCCGACATCCAACAAAAAATCTGTGATTCCTCGAAGTGCAGATACTACTACTATGCATTTTTCATCAGATGACTCCACTATTCGTTTTATGTTATGGAGCCCCTCTACAGAACCAACGGAACTGCCACCAAATTTTAATACTTTCATTTTTATATATTTAGATTTCTAATTATTGTATTTAATTGTTCATGTTCAATCAAAAATCCATCGTGTCCGAACGATGATTCTATTTCATAATATTGAGCATTAGGGATGTGTTTACAAAAGATACTATGGTCTTTAGGAGGAAACAAAATATCAGAAGTGATGGCAATTATTGTTGTTGAGGATTTAATTTTGGAAAGAGCTTTTGCCTCCCCGCCTCTTCCCCTCCCAATGTCGTGACTGTCTATTGTTTGGGTTAATCTGTAATATGAATAAACATTGAACCTTTTGCATAGTTTCTCACCTTGATATCTTTGATAAGTGCAGGCAGGAAGTTCTTCTTGTCTTTTTTCATCGTAAGTAGCATCTTGAGTTGTGTTATAGGCCTCAGCACCTCTGTAGCTTAATAGAGCTATTGAGCGAGCTGCCGCAAGACCATTCTTTGCTGCGGTGTCTGATTTATCTCCAAAAGTCGAATCGCTTTTTATTGCCATTCTCTGGGACTCATTAAGTGCAACTGCCCATGGTTTGGAACGGGAGGCTGTTGCAAGAAGTACCAATCTTTCAGGGAAATTCGGTTGAATTACTGCCCACTCTAAGCATTGAAAACCACCTAACGAGCTACCAATTAATAATTTAACACTTGAAATAGCTAAATGCTCCGCAAGAAGTTGATGGCAGTGTACAATGTCTCTAATGGTTATTTTTGGGAAATCCCCATACCATGGTTTTCCTGTATCTGGATTGATACTCAATGGACCAGTGGTGCCATAGTGAGAGCCAAGTATGTTTGCACAAATGATGAAATTGTGCTCAGGGTCAAGAAATTTCCCTTTTTCCACAGTGTGTGGCCACCACTCCTTAACATCGGAATTAGCTGTCAAGGCATGACACACCCATATCACATTGTCCCTTCTATCTGAAAGGGTGCCGTAGGTGTGATAGGCAATTTCAATATTTTTGAAACTTTCTCCCGATTCTAACGCGAAGGACTTATTATACTTGTAAATATTTAAAGGCATGATTGTAATTTTTTGAACGAAGCCTTTTCAAGGGCTTGTTTTATATCTTCAATAAGATCTTCGACATTTTCTATTCCAATAGAGAGTCGGATTAGGTCTGGTTTAACCCCAGCATTTGAGAGTTGTTCGTCAGATAACTGTCTATGAGTATGGCTTGCGGGATGTAAAATACATGAGCGAGCATCGGCTACATGAGTGACAATTGATATGAGTTTTAAAGAGTCCATAAATTTTATAGAAAAATTGCGACCACCTTTTAGTCCGAAGGCCATAACACCACAGCTTCCTTGTGGTAAATATTTTTTAGCAAGGTCATGTTGCTTGTTGTCAATAAGTCCACTGTAATTAATCCATGCTACGTTTTCATTGTTTTTTAGATATTCTGCAACTTTTTGAGCATTCGAACAATGGCGAGGGATTCTTAGATGAAGTGTCTCCAATCCGATATTAAGTAGAAAACTATTCATGGGTGATTGAGTTGATCCCAAATCTCTCATTAGCTGCACAGTAGCTTTTGTGATGAAAGCTTTGTTACCAAACGCCTTAGTGTAGCATAATCCGTGGTACGATTCATCTGGTTTAGTGAGTCCAGGGAATTTTTCGGAGTAAGCATCCCAATCAAATCTTCCTCCATCTACAATTGCACCACCAACACAACAAGCATGACCATCCATGTATTTTGTTGTTGAATGTACGATGATGTCTGCACCCCATTTTATTGGACAGCAGTTGATTGGTGTGGCAAATGTGTTATCGATGATAAGTGGGACTCCATTGGAGTGGGCAATTTTTGCAAATTTTTCAATATCTAAAATTTCGCACGTAGGGTTTGAAATTGTCTCTCCGAAAACAGCTTTAGTATTTGGTTTGAAGGCTTTTTGAATTGATTCTTCGTCAGAATCCTGGGACACAAATGTTACCTCTATCCCCAATTTTTTCAAAGTTACCGCGAATAGATTGTAGGTGCCCCCGTATATGGCAGAAGAGGAGATAAAGTGATCTCCACTTTCACAGATATTAAATATTGAGTAAAAACTTGCTGCTTGACCAGATGAGGTCAATAGGGAAGCCACCCCACCCTCCAATTCAGCTATTTTACTTGCAACAGCATCGCTAGTTGGATTTTGAAGACGGGTATAGAAATAGCCACTCTCTTCAAGATCGAATAGCTTTCCCATTTGCTCACTTGTTTCATATCTAAATGTGGTACTCTGATAGATAGGTAGTACCCTTGGTTCTCCTTTTTTTGCTTCCCAACCACCTTGAACACAGATGGTTTCTTTATATTGTGATTTCATAATTATCCTTTTTAATATATGGTGACATGGTGAATGCAAACAGAATTATCTAAATAATAATTCAATGTGCATTACGTAACGAAAAATGTGAGTTGATTATATGCCAAGTAGGCATATACTAATTAAGATATGTGCCTTGTAGGCACATTCGCATAGACATAGAGAAAGAAGCCTTATCAAATGAAAGAGGCTTACATAATTGAGAGTGTAATATTATAGGGATGAGTAAAATCATATTTCTCTATTCTCTGCAAAGGTAATATATTTAGAATTACAGCCAAATTTAAGTGAAACAATCACTTAAAAATAAATAAATATCTTGTATTTTAAATTATTATATCTACCTTTGCAGCCCGTTTATTTTGACGGGATTGTATAAAGTTAAGATTAACAACTATTTATGCCAACAATTCAACAGTTAGTTCGCAAAGGACGCGAAGTTATCGTCGAGAAGAGTAAATCTCGCGCGTTGGATGCTTGTCCTCAAAAAAGAGGAGTTTGTGTGCGTGTTTACACTACAACTCCTAAGAAACCTAACTCAGCTATGCGTAAGGTAGCTCGTGTTAGACTTACCAATCAAAAGGAGGTCAATGCATACATCCCCGGAGAAGGACACAACTTGCAAGAGCACTCAATCGTATTGGTGCGCGGCGGTCGTGTAAAAGACCTTCCCGGTGTACGTTATCACATCCTTAGGGGCGCTTTGGATACTGCTGGTGTAGAGGGACGTACTCAAAGTCGTTCACTCTATGGAGCAAAAAGACCAAAAGCAGCTAAAACACCTAAGAAGTAACATTTTATTTTAATTATTTTAAAGAGATTCGAAAATGAGAAAAACGAAGCCTAAAAAGAGGATTCTACTTCCTGATCCAAAATTCCACGAAGTGTTAGTAACACAATTCGTAAACAATCTTATGTTGCAGGGGAAGAAGAGTATCGCGTATTCTATTTTTTACGATGCCATTGATATGGTAGGCGAGAAGGTGAAAGATTCTGAAAAGGCTCCTCTCGATATTTGGAAGAAAGCAATTGAAAACATCACACCTCAAGTTGAGGTTAAAAGCCGTAGGGTAGGTGGTGCTAACTTCCAAGTTCCGACAGAGGTGCGTCCGGAAAGAAAAGTTTCACTCGCAATGAAGAATATGGTACTTTTTGCACGTAAACGTTCCGGCCACTCAATGGCAGAAAAGTTAGCTGCTGAGATTCAAGCAGCATATAATTGTGAAGGTGCAGCTTACAAGAGAAAAGAAGATATGCACAAAATGGCAGAAGCAAATAAAGCTTTTGCACACTTCCGTTTCTAATCAGTTTATACGATAGATGGCAAGAGATTTAAGATATACAAGGAACATTGGGATTATGGCCCATATTGATGCTGGGAAGACGACTACCTCCGAGAGGATTCTCTATTATACAGGGAAAACTCACAAGATTGGGGAAGTTCATGAGGGTGCTGCTACAATGGACTGGATGGTTCAAGAACAAGAGAGAGGTATTACTATCACTTCCGCAGCGACTACTTCTTTTTGGCATTACAATGGGAAACAATATCAAATTAACTTGATAGATACCCCTGGTCACGTTGACTTTACAGTGGAGGTAGAGCGTTCTCTTCGAGTACTCGATGGGACAGTAGCTACTTTCTGTGCAGTAGGTCGCGTTCAGCCTCAATCCGAGACAGTTTGGCGTCAGGCTGATAAATATAGAGTTCCTAAAATTGCATATATCAATAAAATGGACCGTGTTGGTGCTGATTTCCTTGCAGTTGTGGATGAAATCCACGACAAATTGGGAGCTAATTCAGTGCCTATCTGTCTCCCAATAGGGGCAGAGGATAAATTTGAAGGAATTGTCGATTTAATTTCTAACAAAGCTTACTATTACGATACTGAAAGTAAGGAGCTTGTTAATTATAAAGTTGCAGAGATCCCTTCAAGCATGGTAGCAGAGGTTGAGGAATGGAGAGGAAAATTAATAGAATCAGTTGCTGAATATAACGATACTAT
The DNA here is from genome assembly GCA_964607675.1 of uncultured Muribaculaceae bacterium. Lineage (GTDB taxonomy): Bacteria > Bacteroidota > Bacteroidia > Bacteroidales > UBA932 > CAZSLC01. The sequence goes on along the minus strand of CAZSLC010000003.1, from coordinate 47,681 downwards.
ATTAGAAAAGTTCTTTGATGACCCTTCAACTATTTCTGAAGAAGAAATAATTGATGCACTAAGAAAGGCTACCATTGATATGGCAGTAGTTCCCACTTGCTGTGGTTCTTCATTTAAAAATAAAGGTATCCAATTCCTCCTTGATGCTGTAATGAGATATTTACCATCTCCATTTGATATTAAAGATGTTGAGGGTATAAATCCATATACTGACAAAAAAGAGATTAGAAGGTCAGATGCAACCGAGCCATTCTGTGGATTGGTATTCAAAATTGCAACTGATCCCTATGTAGGAAGATTGGCATTTTTAAGAGCTTATTCAGGTAAATTAGATTCAGGAAGCTATGTATTGAATACTCGTTCAGGTAAAAAAGAACGTGTAGCAAGACTATATCAAATGCACTCAAATAAACAAAATCCAATAGATTTTGTTGAGGCAGGAGATATTTGTGCAGCAGTAGGATTTAAGGAGTTACGCACTGGTGATACTATTTGTGATGAGACAAAACCAATTGTTTTGGAATCAATCACATTCCCAGATCCAGTTATTGGCCTTGCAATTGAGCCTAAAACTCAAAAGGACCTTGACAAATTGGGGATAGCCTTGGGCAAACTTTCAGAAGAGGACCCAACTTTCACAGTTCATTCAGACCATGAAACAGGTCAGACTGTCATCAGTGGTATGGGCGAGCTTCACCTTGATATCATTGTTGATAGACTCAGAAGAGAATTCGGAGTTGAAATCAATCAAGGGGCACCTCAAGTTAATTACAAAGAGGCGATCCGCTCTACAGTCCAACATCGTGAAGTGTTCAAGAAACAAACAGGTGGTAGAGGTAAATTTGCTGACATTGTTGTTGAGATCGGGCCTGCTGATGAAGGAGTTACTGGTTTGCAATTTGTTGATCAAGTCAAAGGGGGCAATGTTCCAAGAGAATATATTCCTGCCGTTGAGAAAGGATTCAAAGCAGCTATGGCCAATGGTGTCTTAGCAGGTTACGAAGTTACATCTATGAAAGTAGTATTGAAAGATGGTTCTTTCCACCCAGTTGACTCAGATCAATTGTCGTTTGAAATTTGTGCAAGGCAAGCATTCAGGAAAGCACTTCCAAAAGCTTCTCCTATACTTATGGAGCCTATTATGTCTTTGGAGGTAGTTACCCCAGAAGATTACATGGGTGATGTTATCGGAGACCTTCATAAGAGAAGAGGCCAGGTTACAAGCATGGATTCAAAAGGCAATGCAAGAATTGTGAAAGCAAAAGTTCCGCTATCAGAACAATTTGGGTATGTAACTATTCTTAGAACCATTACATCAGGAAGGGCTACCAGTACAATGGAGTTTTCACATTACGATGAACTCCCTGCAAATCTTGCTAAAGAGGTTATTGAAAAATCTGGTGGATCTAACAGATTATCAGATGTTATTGATGAATAAATAATTTAAATATTAATATGAGCCAAAAAATCAGAATTAAATTAAAATCTTACGATCATGCGTTGGTTGATAAATCAGCTGATAAGATCGTTAAGACTGTAAAAGCTACTGGTGCTGTTGTTAATGGACCTATTCCACTCCCAACAGATAAGAAGATTTTTACAGTTAACCGCTCGACATTTGTTAATAAAAAATCCCGTGAGCAATTTGAACTTAATTCATTCCGTCGCTTATTAGACATCTATAGTTCAACACCAAGTACTGTTGATGCTTTAATGAAACTTGAATTGCCAAGTGGCGTAGGAGTTGAAATCAAAGTTTGATAGTATCAAAGATATTATCTATCTTTGAAGTTCGAATCACGAGGATTATTTTTCTTCAAAGATAGTGATAAGGGCCCATAGCTCAGTTGGTTAGTAGCACCTGACTCATAATCAGGGGGTCACTGGTTCAAGCCCAGTTGGGCCCACCCCTTTAAAAAAGAGAGACTAATATCAGATTAGTCCCTCTTTTTTATATATATTTGAATGTTAAAAATAATTATCATGAAAAATATTTTAAAACTTTTTATTGTAGTTGTATCAGTTGTTTGCTTTTTTGGATGTCAAAAAAGTCCAGCTCCAGCTGTTCAAGGAGAATATAAATTGGAAAACCAAAAATTTATAGTAAACGGCTCAGTAGTCACCAATACAGAAAATTACCCTGATGCTCTTATAGAAGTTACCTCGATAGATAACAATAATGCCTCTTTCTTGTTGAAAAACATTGTGCTTGGCTATGAAGAGTTATTAATCAATTGTAAAATAGGCAGTCAAGATACAAAATCAAGCGATCAGTATTCATTCTCTGGTAGTGCTGTTGATATTACAAATCGTCAAATAGGGATAAGTGGAACAATTGGTAACAATTCTATTACACTCAATTTGAATGATGTTAACTCTTCCAACATAGTTAATAAGTGGAAACCAGCCGTTATAGAGATTCCAAATGTTGGAAAAGCTATAGATATTTACTTCAAACTTAATAATCCTCAAATTAAAGAGTTGCAAATTGGAGAATTAAAAATTCCAATTGAGCAAATAGTTGCTCTTATCAACAGTCAAATGGGGGTATTGGCTTATCCATATTTCTCTATGTTTGACTATATAGAATTTTCGAATACTTCATATGTCAATGTAAGTTATAAAATTGGACATCCAGAACTATCTGAGTATTTTAAAAATTATGAATTGCTCTTCACCAATTGTCTTATGTACTATGAAGATAGTGAAAATCAACTGCTTAACTTTTATGGCGTAAAAACGCTAATGGATTTGGCCAACAAGAAAATTAAAGAATTGGGAGTAGAAATTCCATTACCATCGCCATTGACATTCCCATTTGGTTATAGCTGTGAGAAAAATGCCTCTTTGAATATTAATATAAACCAAAAGTCATTTAAGAGTTATTTAACTGCGATCTCACTCTTTTTACCAAATCTTACTTATGAGCAAATTAAGAAATTTGCACCCAATCTCACTCAGTCAGATTTTATGCTATATAAGACTATCGCTACTGCTGCCATTTCATTGTTAATGGATAGTGGTACTACTTATGAAATAGGAATTAACTTTGTTCCATACGCTAAGTAGATCCTTTATTGCCGTTGACCTTCATTGCTTCACATTCTTGTTTTAAATATTATTTATATTTATTTTAAATAATATAAGTTATTTAATGTAAATAAATAAACTCAAATATTTAAATATAATATACTGAAAATTAGGGTATTAATATTAATTAATTTTTTACATTTGCCCATAAATTTCAAAAATATTATAATGAAAAAACTTTTTCTATCATCAACTATTTTCTTAATAACTATTTCATTATTTGCTCAAGAGCAGAAGGATACAGTAGTTAACAACCTTGAAGAGGTGGTTGTTACCGCTACTAAAACAGAATTAAAAACGATAGATCTCCCTACGAGGGTGCAAACAGTACCAATTTATCGTATTAATGCAAATAATGTTTTTACTATAGACGATATTCTTTCTCAAATTTCAGGTGTTACGGTTTCAAGAAATGACGGAATGTATTCTAAAAAATCTGAAGTTACATTGAGAGGGATGGGACATGAACAAGGGAGAGCACTTATCTTGATGGATGGTGTGCCACTTAACAAACTCTCTACTGGGAGTGTCAATTGGAATATGATTGATCCTGCAAATGTCTATAGAATAGAGGTGGTAAAGGGGCCTGGCTCATCATTGTACGGTGGAAATGCAATGGGAGGTACAATCAATATCATTTCAAGAAAACCAGAAGGAGGTACCCATGGACATGCCGAAGTTGACTATGGTACATACAATACAGTTGGTGCTAATGCAGGAGTTTCTTTGAAATACGGAAAGATATATGGCGGTGCAAACGGCTTTTTTAGAAGAGGTGACGGCTACAATGCTTATCCAAAAGAGTTACAAGATGAACAAACAATAGCAGCTCCACTTATGGAGTACAGGGCTGATGGTTATTTAGGAGTTGATTTCAATAAAAACAATCAACTTCAAATCAATGGTGGTTACTATGATGGCACCAGAGGTACAGGTGATAGGATTTTCTATGGAGATGAAACTATTGATGCTAAAGGAAGATACCAAGATCAGGAGTATAGGTTGAGATATTCAGGCAAGGGGATAAATAATAGCTGGGAGGTGTCTGCCTTCTTGATAAAAGAAAAAATGTCAGAGACAAAATACAAGAGCAAAAACCTTTACGATGTTATTTCCTACAGGGACGATTGGGGTGTGTGGGGCAATTATTCGCATCAGTTCGGTACCCATTTCAGATTGACTGCAGGTGCGGAATATAAAGGGGGAAGAGTCAATGGCCAAGATGTTTATGTAAGTGCTACCGATATTGTATATAATCAAGGCTCCTCAACCACCTTGGGAGCTTTTATACAGGGGGAACTCTCTTTCTTTGAAAATAAATTTGCTATCCTTCCTTCGTTGAGATATGATTACAGCCATTTCTTCGATGGTAGATATCTTATTGAAAACAAAACCAACGCCACTTCTGCGATGCACCAATTTATCTCTGATGATCTTGCTGCTGGGACCAAATGGCAAGGTGCATTTAGCCCCAAATTGGCACTGCAATATAAATTTAACGACTCTTCTCGATTGTTCGCCTCTTTCTCTTCAGGATGGAGACCTGGTACCCTTGAGGACAAATGTTGGTTTGGTGTGATGAAGTCTGGTTTTATAATCGCTAATCCAGATTTAAAAGGGGAGAGAATTTATAGTTACGAGTTAGGTGGAGATGTTTTAATAGGGAAGAAGTTTAACATCTCTGTATCAGGATACTATTCAGATGGTCACGATTTTATCTATCAAGTGAGAACAGGACGTACATTCCCTGACGGAAAAAAGACAAAAGACGAATTAAAGAATAGTAATATTGCAAAAGTTGAAATTTACGGTGCAGAACTTGACCTTGTTTATAACAACCTTTTCGTAAAAGGACTTGATCTGTTTGGTAACTACACCTTTACCCATGCTACAATAGCTAAATTCAACAAGACACAGGAGGCTGATACAGATATAACAGGAAAATTCTTGACATATACACCTATGCACCAAGTAGCTGCTGGGGCGGTCTTTCGTTCCAAATATATCAATTTGAGTGTTACTTATAGGTATCTCACTGAGCAATATATGAAAGATAATAACACAACAGATGAAGGGGCGGTGATAGCAGCTCATGGACTTCTTGATGCCAAGATATGGTACACCCTTAAAAATATGTTAACATTTACAATAGGTGGTAATAACCTCATCAATGAACGTTTTCTTACAAGTAGTGACCAACTTTCAATAGGAAGATATCTCTACGCAAAGGTAGGATTTAGGTTCTAAAGGGGATTGGCCCTTCTAACATAGAAAGTAAAGCCGTTTAGTGTATAAAGGTGTTCCACATCTTTGATTTTGGCAATAAACGGCTCTATTTTTTTAGAGTCATTTTTCACAACGAAATAGCAAGGTTTGTCTATTGTCCCCTGTGAAAGCCATTCAAAGTCTGTACAAGTATTCTGAGGCTGCCTATTTGAGTAAAAAAAGTGGGCGTATGTTTTCTCTTCAGGGTAGATATAACAATCCTCTCCTTGTCTTTCTATATAAAATTCAATTGCAGGTGCTTGACTATATTTTTCAACCTCTCCGACCACCAAAAGCATAGTAGTAAAGATAAAAAATAGTGATCCTCCTATAAGGAAATAAAGGTTGCAAATAGATGGTTTTTTTGCAAAATATACTACAAACAGCACCGTACAGACGATTAGAACCATTCCAATAATAGGTTCGAAACCAATCCATTCTGATGTAGCTTTCATGCTGTTTAATGTGTATGGGTCGGTTACTAATCCGTAGAGAAGATGTTTAAATTTATCAAATAAAGTGACCGCTGTCACAGCAATCCCAAAGAGAGATGCAATGACTATAAGAAGTATCTTCATGGTACGAGTGAGTACGCTTCGCTTCTCTATCATCCTCTCGGTAGAATATGCAGCCAGGAATGTAAGTGGAAAATAGCAAAACGAGGAGTAGTGGATGATCTTTGTCTTCACAATCGTGAATAATATGAGCACTACCCAAAAACTGATCATGCTCCATTTGAAATAGTCTGCCATCTCTGTATCTCTCTCGTCTTTCAGGATTCCCCTCCTAAATGTAGGCAGTGCCAAAATAGAGGCGGGGAATACTCCAAGGAATAGAATGACAAAGTGGTAAAGGAAGAATCCCCCATGCCCGGCGTCCTTTGTTTCGAAAAGGCGTATCTGGTATTCGATAAAATCTTGAATAATCGTAAAATGTCCAGTGGCAATCTGCAAAATAAACCAAGCTCCCCCCACAAGAGTTACCACCCCTGCATATATTGCCACATCTTTCCATCTGAAATCGATTTTGAATTTTTTGAAGGCGAGATAGACGAAGAAAGTAAGAGCAAAAATAAGAAATGCAACAGGTCCCTTAGTCAGTACGGCAAGTCCGATAAATGCGGCGGAAATGGCAGCGTTAAGACTCCGTTGTCTCCTCCTCGAAGGGGCAACATACCTACTGAAGAAATAGATTCCCAGGAAGATGAATAGGTTGAACCAAGGGTCAATAATACCTGTTTTAAAGTAGAAAAATGGGAAAAATGATCCAACATACATAAGAACCCAAATAAGGCCGAATATTTCCCCTCTGAGTCTTTTCCCAATTTGAAATAGAAGGAGAAGGGTGACAATGCCTGCAATGGCATTGGGCAGACGTGCAGCCATCTCATTGACTCCAAATATTTTCATTGAAAGTGCCTGCATCCATATAAACAGAGGGGGCTTTTCCCAGAATGATTCGAAGTTGATCTGAACATTCAGATAATCTTTAGAAAGGAGCATTTCTCTTGCAGACTCTGCAAAATTAATTTCATCCCAGTCAAAAAGATGCACATTGCCAAGACCAGGGAGGAAAAGCACCATCCCCAAAAGGATGATTGCAATGTTAAAAAAAAGAGATCTTTTATTTTTTCTTGCCATTTTTTCTACTAAACAATAATAATTTCTTTGCAATAAAATTCCAGACAAAGACGATAACCGTTGTGATAATCTTCGATAATAAATAATATAGGGAAAGCTTAGTTGTAAATATCCACATAAATAGGGAGGTGAGACATAATCCAATGATACCTATTAACAAGAAAATTATAAATTCAACTCTTTTATCCTCCTTGCTCCTATAGTCAAATACCCAAAATATACTCATCAGATATGTAATCAGTAAACCAACTGAAAAACTGATGGCTGAAGATACCAAGTAGTATATGCCCAACCATTCAGTAAGGGCATAAAGCAATGAGGCATCGACACAAAAAGCAATACCACCAGATACAAGATACCTAAAAATCTGCCCCCACATATTGCCAGTTGGCGATTTAATCAATGATACTATTTTAGAGTATAAAGACATTCTATTTAAAAAGTTTTGATTTCATCAAATGCCATTTGCACAATCTATACACTATAGAGACCCTTAGCACCCCCAGTCCATATACTGTACTGCGCCACAAATTGATAGATGAGGCATCATCAAAATATTTAGTAGGGCAGGTTACCTCTCCAATTTCATACCCTGCGTAGAATATTTGGGCAGCCATTTCGTTATCGAGGATAAAATCGTCATTATCAATATTATAATTGATTTTTCTCAAAACATCGGCAGAAAATGCCCTATAACCAGTATGATATTCAGATAGTTTTTGATTGATTAAAACATTTTGTGTAAAAGTCAAAAATCTGTTGGCTATATATTTGATTAAAGGCATCCCACCTCTCCTTGCCCCTTTGCCGAGTATCCTTGAGGCAAAGACAACAGGATATACATCATTGGCAATAATATATGCCATTGATTCTATAAGTTTAGGGGTATATTGATAATCTGGGTGAACCATTATTACTATGTCAGCTCCAAGTTCCAATGCTCTATTATAGCACGTCTTTTGGTTTCCCCCATATCCAGTATTCATTTCATGTACTAAAATCTCTTTTATTCCCAACTCTTTTGCCTTTTCAACAGTATTGTCTCTACTCCTATCGTCTGTGAGGATAACTTCATCGACGATGTCCATTGGGATTTCCGAATATGTCTGTTCCAATGTCCTTTCAGCATTGTAAGCAGGCATAACAACAATTATTTTTTTTCCGTGTATCATAATATAATTTTATCTATGGCCTTGATTAGAGGGTCAGTGCTAACCTTGCTCCCGACCGCCTCTTTCATCCATATTTGAGGAGTTAATGTTCCAAGCGTAAATATTCTTTCTATTTCTTTAGCAAATTCTTTATCATTCATCCCTGCAAAATGCTCTTCAAGTTGAAATTCGATGATGTGTCCAAAAGGGTAGTTAGGGAGATACATCGGAGAGTTGACCATGTGAGAGTAGATCGCAAGAATGGGGGAATCTTTAGTTCCGAGGATAGGTTCATAATATTTGTTCCACACTTCTCTTGCTATCCTTAGTACAGCCTCTTTAAGTCCTTCAGGTGTCGTATTAGGATTGTCGTAAAGCCATCTCCAAGAGTACATATCCACAAGAGATACCCCCATTATTTCGTATGCTCCCCAAAATATATCTAAGGTTGTATTGTCGTCAACTTTCTGAGGGTAACCAAGGAGCTTGAGATCTCTTTTTTGGAATACAAAAGCCAGAGCTTCTGTGTAAGCAGTATTTGGTACTCCATTTAGTAAATAGTAATCAACATCATAGAGGCTTAAAGTTTGCTCAACATTGTGACCAAATTCGTGAACAGCAATGTTGTATCCCTTATAATCCATCCCTTTCTCACCTATTCTTGTCCTTAACCTTGATGGCTCCCATCTACAAGTAGCACCCCAAGCGTGACCAGAACCACGAGCTCCTTCAACAACAATTTTGTCGCTTAAATAATTGGCCTTTTCAGGTGAGAATCCCAAATTCATCAATAGTCGAGGCATATCTTTTTTAAAAGCCTCTGGGTTTGGGTAGAGGGAGCGTGTCTTGGTAGTCAATTCCTCTTCAGAAACAGATGATCTCCCCTTAAATCCGTCATACCATATATCATACGGTTCCAAGTCCCTTCCAAGACGTGTCTTTATGAGGTTTGCGACCTTTGCAACTTGTGGAGAAGATATCAAATTAACGAATAGCTCCTCTATCTCATTGGCTGAAATTTCCATTCCACCTTCGAAATTCCTCAGAATTCCTGTAGGAAGTTGTGGGGAATATTGATCAATCAATTGCTCCACTTTAAATGTGTTGAGTATGTGTGAATAGCGAATAGCACCTTCGCTTTTTAGGTTTACCTCTTTGCCATCTTTGAATGTTTTGTTGGAATATGGTGCCCAATCGTATTTTGGATTGTTGATAATATCAGCTGGAATTGTTTGACAAGCAATGTGTTCCATCACTTTATATATCATTTTTTGCTTCTCAAGGGCATTGGGAACATCAGCATAATTGGATTTTATCTCGTCTCTGAGGTTCCAGTGAGAGAGCAATACCATATCTTCTGGAAATAACTTCTCCCCTTTGTCATTCAAAAGGTGTCCCATCATTATGTTGTAGGATGAGATGTAGTTATCAGAATTGCCCGATACCTCTGCCATCTTTTGATTGATTGCGGCAGGTACCCTCTCTGTAAAGATATCTCCCAAACGGGCATATGCCCAATCGAGACGACTCCATTTTTCTCCAAGTTCATTTTTCTCCTTCAAAGTATAATTGGGGAAATTGAGTATTGTGGTGAATGCCACTTTATTGGCAAACATGTCGTCAGAGAAATGTGCCCCTGGATCGTAATTGCCAAAAACATAATCGATTTCTGTAAGTTCGTCTCCTACCAAATGGACTGGAAATTTCAATTCAACACTTGCTTTGCCATTTACCCCAAATAGAAGTTCAAATGCAGTGCTTAATTTATTAAATAGCACCTCCTTAGCTTTGTTATTAGGGGCAATATATTGTTTGCAAAAATTTGAAAATTCCTCTTCACTTCCATCTTCTGCCCTCCAGAGAGAGGCGCATTGTTCGATCCCTTTTTTGAGAAGTGCTTGGTCTATTTGAGAATCAGCCTTTTCAATTGCAGCATAGGTGCTGTTGATAGTGGCTTCCGAAATATTTGACATAGTAGTACTGTTAGTGTTTGTGCATCCGAGCAATATTAGTGCCGATGCGAAAAAATAAAAAAGTTTATTCATATTTTTTAATTTTAGTTACTATTTACTTGTGCAAATTTATAAAATATAAGTAATCCAACTAAAGATATTTGTGTGCTGGAATGATATGGATATTCACTCCGTCAATAATGAGTTCGTTCTCATTAGAATGAGTCACAACATAGAGCTCTTTTATGTTCTCTTTTTTAGCTATCAATGAGAGATGTGAAGAGATGGGCCAGAGTTCATATTCTTCGATTTCCCATCTTACACACACAATAGAACATGTTTTCGTTGGAAAAATGAAAACAGTCTCATCAAAATTCTTCTCTTTTATGTAGAATATATCTTTAAAAGAGTGACGTATGTTTATCAGTACTATGTTCTCAAGTTTTCTTTGATTAGAGATTGTAGAGTTAGCAGCAATGTTGACTAATCCCATGTCTATTGAATATATCTTTTTGGGATTGCGTGATTGTACCATTTGGGATGGTGAATATTGCGGAATCATCTCAATGAGATAAGACTCTTTGAGAAAATTGAAATAGTCAACGATGGTGGCGCATGATTTTATGCCGAAAGAGCCAACTAATGAGTTTGCGGAGATCTCTTTTCCGATATTAGAGAGGAGATAAACAGCTATCTGTCGGAGGGAATTAATCTCTTTAATTCCATTTCTGGCAGCTATATCTTTTACAAGTATGTCATCTAAGATATTGTTAAGTATGGATGTCCCTTCATTGCGAACATACTTTGGGATTCCACCCACTTTGAGGTATCGATTTAAAGAGTCGATGCTTCTCTCCTGCTTGCTGTATTGAATGTATTCTCTATATGAAAATGGAAAGAGTTCAAGGGTTGCGACAAAAGGGAGTTTCTTGAGTGAATAATTAGTATCAGTGATAAAGATCTCGTAGTTGACTTTAAGTAATTCTTTTACAAATTCTTTCCATCCATTGTGAATATGTATCTCATCAAAGAAAATGGCTCTTGGTTCCCTCTTTTCTATTTCATAAAGCAGTATTTTGAAATCAGATGGTTCAAATCCCGATAGTCTGATATCTTCAAAATTCATATAAAACACATTGGAATACTCTTTTCTTTTTTGCATCTGAAGTAGAAGAGTGCATTTGCCACACCCTCTGATGCCTGAAATAATCGTTGCTTTCCCAGGAAAGATAGGGATGCTATCTAATGAATCCCTTACCAGATCGGAGCGTTTATCAACAAAATATTTCTTTTGTGAATCAATAATATTTGAGAGTATATGGGGATTAATCATTTTTTCTTATACTAAATTCGCAACCGCAATATTGTTGGTTATAAAACTGTTTTGATAGTTGATTTCTCCTCTCGTAGAGTCCCCCTTTTCTCCAATTTTTATCCCAAAACTCAGTATTAGGGTAGAGAGCTGAGGCAAAGTATCCAGCCTCTTTTATCTGCTCAAAGTCCTTCCATCTTGAAGAGGCGAGTGATGTAGTGAAGAGTTTGAACCCATTGTCTGAGGCATATTTTGCCGTAGTTGCAAGACGTATCTTAAAGCAAATAAGGCATCTTTGGCTCCTCTCTCCTAAATGAGATAAAGACTGTGTCTGATTGAGCCATTCGGTGTGTTGCCCCTCCCAACCATCATAGTCAACAATGTGGATGTTCAATGTTTGGCAGTACCTTACAATCTCATTCTTTCTTTTGAGGTATTCTTCTTCTGGATATATGTTAGGATTGTAGAAAATAACAGTAGGAGCGTAGCCATTCCCCACCATCCATTCCAATATGGCAGCAGAGCATGGGGCGCAGCAAGAGTGTAAAAGTACAGGTGTCATCAACGATCATCTAACGTTGCCGTAAAGATACATTTTTTTTAGCAAGAGTCTCACCTATGGCATATAGAATCAGTAAATTGATTCCAATTAGGATGGGGATGTTAAAAGAGTCTAAGAGGGATACAAATCTTGAAATGATACTTTTGACAAAGGTGAAATCGAAAGTTGGCTTATGTATGAAATCTAATGATATAAAATTAAAGTAGTACAGTGCGAAAACAACAGATAATGCCGCACCCAAGGAGGCAACAACATATAAACACATCAGGAGAGACTCTTTTTTACTCTCTTTGAGAGCTTGTTTGTGAGATATTTCCCTCATCACAATATCTGTAAAATTGTCGGGAAGTTTGTAGCTATTTTCTTTCATATTGTATGTCCTCCGCTATTTTTTTTCTGCTTCTATGCAAAATTACTTTAATATTTTGAATTGAAAATCCAGTTATCAGAGCAATGTCGGCAATGCTCTTCTCGTCTTTATAAAAGGACAATACGATAAACCTCTCTTTGTGAGGAAGTTGATCTATTGCTTTTTCGAGTAGGATATATTCATTCTCTCTATTTATTTTATTTAATATTTCATCCTCGCTCTCATCGACTCTCTCCCCTTTTTTTTCAATTGTATCGCTGCAAAACTCAAGCCTCTTTTTTCTAAGCCAAGAGATAGAGCTATTGTATGCTATCCTATATAACCAAGTTGAGAAAGAGCTTTCACCTTTATATTTTTTTATAGAGAAAAATCCTTTGACAAATACATCTTGTGTGAGTTCCTCTGCAATCTCTCTGCTTTTTACCATTTTCACCACGATAGAGAAGATAAGTGAACTGTACTCATCCACCAAGAGCCTATATTGGTCAGTCTTTCCACTAACCACTTCATTTATAATATTCCTCTCTTTCTCTCTTTCCATGTGCTTTCTTTGACGCATTTCTGGCGATAAAGTTACAATTTTGTAACCTTTTTTTAATTCTCTCGTCAAAAGAGCAAACAAAAATTATTAACAATTAATAAAATACGATTATGATTTACGAAGATGTTTTTATTGTAGTGGCAATTTTCTTCTTTTGTTACAAAGGATTAGAAATTTTAGTTCACAAGAAAGAGAGACTCAACTTAATTGAAAAATTAGGATCGATTGATTTGACAAAAGAGCCCAATATAAATTATTCCAAATTGTTTGGTGATGGGGGGAACAATAAGTCGTGGGCAATCAGAATAGGCTCCCTTATCATTGGCTTAGGGATTGGTATTCTTGTAGCTTATTTAATCATTTCACTATGCCATTTGTATGACTACAATGTGGAAGAAAATATGAGAATGGCGAGAGAACAAATCAGGGTTATCTATGGTGCATCTACCCTTTTATTTGGAGGATTGGGGTTGATAGTATCCTATATAGTTGAAAATAAGCTAAATAAAAAATAGGGCAACACCTAAAACGCTTATCACTGCGCCGAGTATCTCTATAGGAGTTACCCGGCGTTTGTATATATATCTCTCTGGTATTATCAAAATAATGGGAACAAGTGCCATAATAGTGGAGGCGATGGCTGTATTCGTCAGTTGTACGGCTACAAGAGATAGAGTTACACCGACGAAAGGTCCAACCACTGAGCCAGCAACGGCTGAGGCGATGTGTCTCTTTTCTTTAAATGAATTAATAAAATCCTTATACCCTTTTTTGACAACAATTATCAATGTAAAAAAGACTATTCCCGAAATGATCCTTATCTGAGTGGCAGCAATGGGAATATGAATTGATCCATTTGGGACAATGTCTTCTTGAAAATAGATCATTCCCTTTTTACTCAACACCAATCCCACTCCCTGTCCTATGGCTGCAAGGAGTGCATATAGTAGTCCTCTGATTGGAAGTTTGGTCTCAATATGACCATTCTTCCTTTGGAGTACGGATATGGCAATCCCAGTGATGGTGACTATCATGCCGATAAGTGCACTTAGAGAGAGGGTTTCCCCCAATATGAAAAATCCTGAAATGACTGCAAACAAAGGTGCGAGGGTCATTACCAACTGGGTAAATCTTGAGGGAATCAGTTGATAGGAAGAAAACAGGAAAAAATCTCCGAAAACAAAACCGACAATGCCTGAAAGTGACATCCAAAACCATGTTTTAGCTCCAGCCCCTGTAGGGAGTGGACTGCCGCTTATAAAAAGTAAGACAAACCCGATAAAAATAAATGCAAAAATCAATCGGATAAGATTGAGATTCATGGCCTTGATCCTCTTTGCTGCGTACTCAAAGAAAATGGCACTTGCTGCCCAAAGGATGGCCACTGCCAATGAAACTATTTCCCCTGTCATAATATAAATTAAGCGGACAAAGATATAAAAAGTTTCAAGTGCAATTAAAAAATGATTATTTTTGGGAATGAAATCAACTTTAAAAACAATCACAAAATTAATTGTGGTGTTAATAGTGCTAATTATGCCAATTTCAACAATAAGAGCCCAAGGGCAAGAACCAGTAATCGGAGTTTTTTTGACAGGTGGAGGAGCTCTTGGTTATGCTCATGTTGGGGCATTGCTTGCATTGGAAGAGGCTGGTATTTCCCCTGAATATGTAGCTGGTGCGAGTATGGGGGCCCTAATAGGACTTTTTTACACTTATGGGTTTTCACCAAAAGAGATAGTCAGTATTATATATGAATCTAAAGTAGATAAGAAGGTCTCTCTTGTAGCTGTTACGGGGGCTGAGAATAAGGGACTTGGGTTTATTACACATAAAAAGGTAAAAAAAATATTAGATAAATATATACTTACCAATTCTTTTGATTCACTAAAGAAAAATTTCACAGTATTGGTCTCTAATTTGACAGATGCGCGCACAGAGTCTTATTGCACAGGTGGACAATTAAAAGAGTATGTATTGGCGTCAATGTCTGTGCCAGTACTATTCGAACCTATTATAATCAATGATAAAGTATATGTTGATGGGGGGTCGCTTAATCACTTACCATCACAAGTAATACGGGATAATGTAGATATCCTTATCGGAATAGAGGTTATGCCGAAAAAAGTCAATGTAGTTATTAAAAACAAAATGGACATAATTTCTTCGTATGTCCATTCTGCGGCAATAATTAATAGTCAGCCAGGTCGTGATTTATGTGACTATGTTGTTGATATTAATTCTATTGATAAATATAGTGTCGCCGATTTCAATCATTTTGAAGAGATCTATCTCAATGGTTATTTGACAATGAAACACTTTCTTGAAGATCATCCCGATTTAGTATCCCGCTGCCACAAATGCGATGCAGGTAATTTTTAAGAATGAATATAAATTAGTATTTTTATAAAATATTTTGATGATAATAGATAATAGAGAGTATGGAGTTTTGGAATAATAGTGTAGAAAAGCAATTTTTTATAGATGCATTAAAATTAATTAGTCCCGAAAAATTATTTTATCAAATAAATAGAGAGTATTATGCATATATTCCAAATGGAGTAATGCTTGATGGTCAGACACTTCAATCGAGGAACACTCATATTGGCAAGTTTACAGAAAAATGGTGTAAAGATTTGTTTTCGCCATTAGCTGAAAAATATGGTTTATTCGCAGTTAATGGAGTTGTGTGTAACGAAATAGGATTGCATAGAAATTCAAGTGCTGATTTGGCTTTTTGTACAAGTAATTCTATCAATCAGAAGGCTAAAGACATTAAAATAATCTTTGAAATTAAAATGAGTATTGTATCAAATTATAAATATTTAGGTGGAAATAATATCAGTTTTAATAGTGATTATAAAGGGCACAAAGGTAATCCATCTTTGTTGAGATCAGATAGTATGTTAAAAGCTATAGGTAAAGCTATTAATATACGTGTGTCAAGCCCAGAAAGTTCAAAAATTCCTATTATAATATTAGGAAATTCTCCAATTACTCAAAGTTATTTTGATAAAGTGGATTATTTGCAAAAAAGTGGAGTAGTTCAATATTTCTTATCATTGAATCCTTCACCTACTGCAACTGGATTTATTTTTAATTCTCCTTGTGGGGGATTTCAGACAATAGATTCAGAGATTATATTAGAAAATTTGATTAGTCACTTACTTGAATCTAAATTGTTTTATTTTTCATCTATGGTTGACAAGAATCTATTGGGAAGAATTATTTCTATGGCGGCTAATGAAAATACGGATATTGCTCGTGCTGAAAAATTTTTATCTTTAATAAATGAATAAATGACAATAAATAAAAGGATTGGGACGGAGACAAGTTCCTTTGGAACGAATGGGAGATGTAATCATAATTCTGAAAAATTTTATAATTCTAAGCTTTATTTAGAATTAGAAAAAAAAACAATAGAAAATATTGAGGATAACGTTTTCCCAACTACTTACCTTAATAAAATCATATGTGGAACAGCTGAAAACATGAAAGAAATCCCAAGTAATTCAGTCCACTTAATGATAACATCTCCTCCGTACAATGTTTCTAAAGAGTATGATAATGATTTATCATTAAATGAATACTTGGAAGTATTAAGAAATTCTTTTTCAGAAACATATCGTATATTGGTCAATGGTGGGAGGGCGTGTGTTAATGTTGCAAATTTAGGGCGTAAACCATATATCCCTTTAACCGATTATATTTCCACGATGATGCGAGATATTGGATTTAATATGAGAGGTGAGATAATTTGGAATAAAGCTGCTAGTGCAAGTCCCTCAACTGCATGGGGAAGCTGGATGAGCGCGGCAAATCCTATATTGAGGGATGTACACGAATATATTTTGATATTCTCTAAGGGAGAGTATAAGAGAGAGAAAATAGATAAAGAAAACTCTATTACCCGTGAGCAATTTATGGAATGGACAAAATCTGTTTGGAATATGAATGCAGAAAGTGCAAGGAGAATAGGACACCCTGCCCCTTTTCCTGAGGAGTTACCATATAGGTTGATTCAATTGTACTCTTTTAAAGGGGATGTTGTGATAGATCCATTTATGGGTAGTGGTACAACTGGTGTTGCTGCGGTTAAATCAGATAGACATTTTGTAGGTTATGAAATATCTAAAGAGTATATCAAATTAGCGGAAAATAGAATAAATCCATTGCTCCAACAGGGAACTATTTTTTAGTATCCCGCTGCCACAAATGATGAGTTTTGTAGAAAGTCTCGTGACTGTTTGATGCTTTCGAAGTGTGTCTTGTTCTTATCAAAGCCCTCTTGTTCAACTATCTGATATTTTAGTCCAGATTGTTTTGCATATTTGTATATTGCCTCGAAATCAATCTCCCCAGAGGCTCCCACTTCTATTTCATCCTTGATATGCCACTCTAAAAATCTTCCTTGGTATTTTTCAAAATATTCTATTGCCGATGCCCCTCCCTTTTGTATCCAATATAGGTCAATTTGGAAAAATACTTTGTCGGGATTGGTGTTTTGGAGCATATAGTCATATACTCTAATGCTGTCATTCTCCCTTTTGAAGTAGGTGGTAAACTCTTTTGAGTGGTTGTGGTATCCAAATTTCAGCCCTTCTTCATTGCACAATGCCCCAACAGTATTGAATAGTTGGCAATATTTTGAAAGCCCTTCGATAGAGGTGTATGCGTTTTTGCTCATTGAGGGTTGGACTATAAAATTGGCACCTCCCCTTTTATGTGCGGAGATGGCCCTTTTCCACCACTCTTCACAAGTGTCCATCGGTGTGATAGTGGGATCTGGTCCGCCAGTATGGGAAGAGATAAATTTCAATCCGTATTTGTTGCATAATTGAGCAAACTCTTCAGGAGATTTACCGTAGAACATTTCGGCATCGTAACCAGCTGTCTCTATAAAGGTATAACCCGCATCTGACGCCATTTTTAATGCATTGTTCAGATCTTTCTTTACTTCTGAGCGTATAGAGTATAATTGCAAGCCAATTTCCTTCCTATCAACACTACTATGACATGATGATAGGAAGGAGATTAATGCTATGATAATAAGGAGTTTCCTCATAGTTCTTTGACCTTGATATTTCTATACCAAACATCGTCTCCGTGATCTTGGAGTCCTATGTATCCCTCTTTATTGTCTCCACCGCAGTTGATTAGCAAATCGTAAGCAATCGGCCATTTTATTTTGCTGAATTTACTGTTATCAAGCATCTCTTTCCATTGTGGTGTCCATAGGTGATACTCAAGTACATTTTCTCCGTTTTGGAAATGGGCAACTGTCCCCTTATATACCAATATCTTACCAGTATTCCATTCTCCAAATGGTTTGGCATTTTGTGGAACAGCTGCTATCATGTCATAGAGTGAAGCAGATTGACGATTGCCGTTTATACCCAATTTTGCGTCAGGGTGATTGGCATTGTCAAGTATCTGATATTCTGGAGCAGAGATATAAATCGGTTGGTTAGGAACCTCTTGAGCAAGGTAGAATACTCCTGAATTGGAACCTTCGGCTACTCTCCATTCAAATGTCAATTCGAAGTTTGAGAATTTCTTATCGAAGATGATATCTCCTCCGTTTTCGGCACCTGCTTCGCCTCGACCAGAACCATTTATTTTTATGCATCCATCTTCAATGGTCCATGCACCAGGCACGTCTTGACGATTGTAGCCTCTCCATCCTTCGAAAGTCTTTCCATCGAATAGCACAATCTCTTTTTGATCTTCGTTTACTGTCGCTTTAGTCTCTTGATCTTTGCATTCATTGTTGCAACTGCAACATGATGATGTGATAGCCAGAGAGGTAGATAAAAGTGTCATTAAAATTATTTTATTCATATTATTATTAATTTAAGTGGTTGCTACTGAGGCATTTCTGGTAATGTATATCCGTTGTGATAAGTGTGTTTTACAAGCTCTTTTGCAAATTCGAGAGCATTGATTGGATCTGTATATTTGTGGTTGAATGTGGGGTGTCCGTCCTTGATTGAGAAGCCATCTTCAATTTTCATTTTGATGGTGTCGGTAGGGAATATATTTTTAAATTCCATCTTCTCTCCATCCCAAAGCAATTCGCGTCTCAATCCTTGTAACCTTACTCCAAGTACACCCATTACTACCATTTCGTTTAGGGGGCCGCTTTTACTAAAATCAGATGCGGTGAGGATTCTGCTTTCAGGTGACTCCTTACAAGCCCTTACAAAATCGAGGTAGTGGTTATCGTCAGGTATCTCACGTGTCATGGTTGGTGTAGGTATTTCTCTTCCTGAAAGGAGCCATGGTCGAACTCCGTAGCAACCACAGATAAGTGTGTCTTTAGTCCCATGGAAAACGAGAGCTCCTCCGTCATCGTTCATTGAGCGTCCCTCTGGCCATCCTGCAGGGTATTCTGGAAGGAGTCCTCCGTCGTACCATGTGACCTCAACAGCAGGCATTGCTACCCTTGGCATATTGTCGCGAGATGGGAATTTGAATTTAACTATCTCAGCATTAGGAGCACAGTCTGTCATCAGTGAGGTGGAAGAGCCTTGTACGGATGTGGGATATTTGAGTTGAAGGGCAGCGACTACAGGTTGTAAAATATGACAAGCCATATCTCCAAGAGCCCCAGTTCCGAAATCCCACCATCCTCTCCAATTCCATGGGTGGTATATGGTGTTGTATGGTCTCTTTTGGGCAGGGCCAAGGAAGAGATCCCAATCCAATTCGGGGTGAGGTGTGTCAACTCTAGTTGGCACTTCAAGCCCTTGAGGCCAAATAGGACGGTCGGTGAAGGCATCAACTTTTGTCACCTCCCCGATCATTCCACTCCAAATGGCTTCACATACTTTGCGAACTCCCTCTCCTGACGAGCCCTGGTTGCCCATTTGGGTAGCCACTTTGTATTTGGCTGCAAGTTTGGTTAGAAGGCGAGTTTCATAAACCGAATGGGTGAGGGGCTTTTCACAATAGACATGTTTACCCATAGAGATTGCTTGGGCTGCAATAACAGCATGAGTGTGGTCAGGTGTCCCTACCACAACGGCATCTATTTTATCTCCCATCTCATCGAAGAGCTTCCTATAATCTTTATAGCGTTTAGCGTCTGGAAATTCGTTGAATTTATTGGCTGCATATTTCCAATCGACATCGCAAAGGGCGATGATGTTCTGAGATTTCAATTGGCTAATAACTCCGCCACCTCTACCTCCAATGCCAATCCCGACGATGTTAAGCTTTTCATTGGCAGATACTTTCTTCTTCTTCTTGGAATCAGGGATATTTGCCAAAAGAGGAGATGATGCAACAATGGCACCTGCTGTAACCATTGCACTTTGTTGAATGAAGTTTCTTCTCGAAATATTTTTATTCATACTTAGGTTGTTTTATTTGGTTTCGTGAGGTTAAAATAAGATCCGCAAGTTAACAAAAATAATTTTTATTTTATATCTTTGTTAGGATGAAAAAAGCACTTATTTGGATAGTAATCGGAGTTTTAATTGGAATCTCTTTCCTATTAATTGGAAGCAGAGTATCCCAAAATACATCGGAGAATGAGTATTGTATCTCTTGTCATATCCATATGGATGCCGACAAGAATTGGAAACATTCTACCCACTATGAGACTAAGTCGGGAGTGCGCACCTCATGCGTTGAGTGTCACCTCCCTCCGAAGGGGGTAGAAAAGATGGTGACGAAGATGAAAATGGGGGTAAAAGATATATGGAAGTATTGGACAATTGACTCTGCTGCATTCGATTGGGAGGCAAAAAGCAGGCTTGAAGAGGCAAGAGGACATGTATATGAATCTTCGTGTGTAGCTTGTCATGAAAATATTTTCCCATTGGAACTCTCTAAGGAGGGAGAAGATGCCCATCTTTACTACAAAATGAAAAAAGAGGAGGGGATGGAGGATCTCCACTGCATCAATTGTCATCTCAATGCAGGACATTACATGGAGGGTTATACCCATGGATCCAATAGTACTTTTGGGAAACTCTCTTCAGAGGGAAAAGAGTTGTTTAAAGAGGCTGCAACTGTTCTAAAGTTCACAGATTTTACAGAGTTTATTCCAAATACGACAGTTTCTTTCAATATGAAGGCAATTGAGGGGGGGAGTTTTAAGATGGGGAGTCCTAAGGATGAGCCGTATCGTTCTGAGGATGAAGGGCCTGTGGCCAATGTTGAGATTTCTCCATTTTATATGGCAGAGATTGAAACCACTTGGGATGAATATATGGCATTTTACTCTCACACCTCTTTGGAGGGGAGGACAACAGATACGGAAGGGACCCGTGGTGGGGATACAGATGCTATCTCTGGGGCAACACCCCCATATGGTCAGCCTGATCAAGGTTGGGGAATGGGGCAGAGGCCTGTACTCTCTATCTCTTTCCATGCTGCTGAAACTTATTGTCGTTGGCTCTCAAAGGTGACAGGTAAGCATTATCGACTCCCTACTGAGGCCGAATGGGAATATGCTGCACGGGGCGGCAGTGATGGTCCATATTTCTTCGAAGGCAATCCTAAAGATTTTTATAGGATGGGACTCTTTTCAAAATGGAGAGGGAATGATACTACCAATATCAACAGATATGTTATCTATAAAGAGAATAGCCGTTCAAAGACACATCTGCCTGAGTCTGTCCACCCCAATCCTTTTGGATTGAAAAATATGTATGGTAATGTTGCTGAGTTTTGTTCGGATTTTTATTCTTCAGATATCTATTCTACATATCCTTCAGAGGGTGTAAAAGATCCTAAGGGACCCGATTCTGGAGAGGAGAGGGTAGTGAGGGGAGGTTCCTATCTGAGCAATGCCTCTTTGGTTCGTAGTGCTGCTCGTTCTCACACACGCAGTGACGAATGGCTTAAAACAGACCCGCAGATGCCAAAGAGTATATGGTGGTATTCGGATTGTTTTTATGTAGGATTCAGAGTCGTGTGTGAGTATGATGAAATAACAGGAAATAAATAGATAATACTTAAATAATATGGAAAAAAGTTCAATTTCAAGAAGAGATTTTCTTACAAAGGCGGCAGTAGCTTCAGCCGCAGGTATAGTGGTGCCATCTTTGTTGGCAGGATGTGCAACTGGTGCACAAAAAATAGTTGTAACACCAGCAAAATGGCTTGATCAGGCACCAGACGGTACCCCTTTGAAGGCGGGTGTGATAGGATGTGGGGGGAGAGGGACAGGTGCAGCTCTCAATTTTCTCAATGCTGGACCAAATCTTACAATTACAGCCATCGGAGATCTGTTTAAGGACAAAATAGAGAGTTTTAGAGAGAGAATAAAAAAAGAGAAAGGGTTGGAAATTGCAGATGAAAATTGTTTTCTTGGATTTGATGCCTTTGAAAAGGTACTGTCAAGTGGGGTAGATATTGTGATATTGGCAACACCCCCATTTTTCCGTCCCGAACATCTCGCAGCTGCAGTGGCTGCAAAAAAACATATTTTTGCAGAGAAGCCTGTATGTGTGGATCCTGTGGGGGCTCGTTCTTGCATGGCTACTGCGCTTAAAGCAAAAGAGTTAGGACTCTCTATTGTGACTGGAACACAACGTCACCATCAAAGGGATTATGTTGAGGTCTATAACCATATCAAAGCTGGTGAAATAGGAGAGATTACTGGTGGCAATGTCTATTGGAACCAAGGTAAATTGTGGCATAGAGATCCAAATCCATCTTGGACGGAGATGGAGTATATGATAAGAGACTGGGTCAATTGGTCATGGCTTTCGGGAGATCATATTGTTGAGCAACATGTCCATAATATTGATGTGGCAAACTGGTTTATAGGTGATTATCCTATAAAAGCAGTGGGATTCGGTTCGAGACAGAGGAGGGTGACAGGTGACCAATACGACAATTTCTCTGTTGATTTTGTCTATAAAAGCGGTATTCATGTTCATAGTATGTGCCGTCAAATAGATGGTTGTGCCACCTCTGTATCAGAGAGGATGCAAGGGACGTTAGGTTCGACCAATTGTATAAATAAAATTACCAATCTAAAAGGTGAAGAGTTATTTTCATATACCTATCCTAATGACGCTGAAGGGAAACCCTCGAAGAGTCTATCAATAAGTCCCTATCGCCAAGAACATATTGATTTAGTCACATCCATAAGAAACGCTACCCCTATCAATGAACTTGAAGCTACCGCCAAATCGACACTATGTGCAGTTATGGGGCGTGTTTCTGCTTATACAGGGAAAGAAGTGAGTTGGGATGAAATGATGAATTCGGATATGAAATTAGGACCAAAGGTATTTGTAATGGGAGATGTCGATGTGTCGAAAGATATTCCAATACCAGGTGACCCATATATTGCTAAAAAATAAGAATATGGAATATTCAAGGAGACAATTTTTAAAAACGACAGCTTTTGCAGGGGCATCTGTAGTTGCTGCCTCTGCCGTTTCCAGCGTAGAACCGCTTTTTGGAAAAGATAAGCTGACAGATGCTTCTCGCCCATTTAAAATGAAATATGCCCCTTCGTTAGGGATGTTTAAAGAGAGTGCTGGGGCAGATCCGATAGATAATATCAAATTTTGCCACGATATGGGATTCAAGGCGATGTTTGATAATGGTATGATGGGACGACCTGCTGATATTCAAGAAAAAATAATGAGGCAGATCAACGCATTTGGCATGGAGATGGGGCCATTTGTCCTCTATGCAGATTTTAAAACAGTATCGTTTGCTCTAAACAATTCGGAGGTAAGTGGTCTTCTTGAAAAGAAAATGAGAGAAGGGGTAGAATGTTTCAAAAGGACAGGGATCAAACAGGCATTGGTAGTACCTGGCAGGTATGATCAGAAGCTCCATCCAGATTATCAAACAGCTAATGTGATAGATAACCTCAGAAGATGTTGTGACATAGTGGAAGAGGCTGGATTGACTATTGTCCTTGAGCCTCTCAACAGGAGAGATCATCCAGGGTTATTTTTGACAGGCATTCCCCAAGCCTATTCAATATGCAGAGGAGTTAATAGAAAATCATGTAAAATTGTTAACGATATTTATCATCAGCAGATCTCCGAAGGAAATATTATCCCCAATATAGAAGATGCTTGGGATGAAATAGCCTCTTTCCATCTTGGAGATAATCCAGGAAGGAAAGAACCATTGACAGGCGAGATCAATTTTAAGAATATTTTTAAATATCTATATGAGAAAGGATATGAGGGAGTTTTATGCATGGAACATGGAAAAAGCGTAAAAGGGAGAGAGGGAGAGATAAAACTTATCAATGCATATAGAGAGTGTGATATATAAAATGGAAAAACACATTAAACTCACAGAGCCTCTAATTAGTGGAGGACTTTCATTATTGGAAGCTATCTCAAAGAGGAGATCTTCAAGAGACTTTAGCACTAAAGAGATAGATATGCAGGTGCTTTCCACTTTGTTGTGGGCTGCATTTGGAAGAAATAGGGCCAAGGGGAGAACAGCCCCATCTTCACATAACAGACAAGAAATAGAGTTGTATGTGGCAATGAAAGGGGCTACATATATCTATGACCCTTCAGATCATTCACTTATACTTCATCTTGAGGAAGATTTGAGAAATGAGACAGGGGAGCAAGATTTCGTAGGGGTGGCCCCTATAAATCTTATTTATGTTTCTGATACATCAAAAATAACAGGTAAAACAGATCAGGGAATTATTGAAGCGACATATTGTGACACTGGGTGCATCAGCGAAAATGTCTATCTCTATTGTGCCTCCGTTGGGTTGGGGACAGTGGTAAGGGCGATGATCAATAAGGAGTTGTTGTCTCGCAAACTTGGACTTGGAGCTAATCAAATCATAACACTTGCCCAGACAGTTGGGTGGCTTAAAGAATAATAAACATATATATACACGTATAATGAAAACAGATAAAAAACTAATCTCACGTAGAGATGCATTAAAAGTGCTTGGAACAGGCACGTTTGGCTTGTTTGCGGCATCAAGTGGCGTAGGGGCCTTGGCAACAGCATGTACTCCTACTGCAAAGGAGGCAAAAGTTGCCCTTAGAAAAGATATTAAATCTGGAAACAAAGTCTCTTTATTGGGATTTGGGGGGATGAGATTTCCACTAACGGGTGAAAAGGAGATTGACGAGCAGCTCTCACAGCAACTTATTGATTATGCTTATGCCCATGGAGTAAATTATTTTGACACTGCATGGAATTATCACAAGGGGACTTCAGAACCATTTTTCGGAAAGGCTTTGAAAAAATTCCCCAGAGAGAGTTTCTATCTCGCTTCGAAGATGCCAGGATGGACAATAACTGATCTTAATAAAGCCAAAGAGACTTTTCAAGCCCAACTTGACAGGACACAGGTTGAATATTTTGACTATTATCTTCTTCATGCTATTAGCAAAAGAGAAGATTATGATAGGGTGTATCGTGAGTATGGAGTACTTGATTATTTGAAGCAAGAGAAAAAAGCAGGGCGTATTAAAAGACTTGGTTTTTCATTCCATGGTGATATGCCTTTGTTTGATTATCTCCTTGACCAATATGATTGGGATTTCGTCCAAATACAATTGAATTATTACGATTGGGAGGAATTGGATGCTAAAACTTTATACAAAAAGTTGGAAGACAGGAAGCTGCCTGTTATTGTTATGGAACCTGTTAGGGGGGGGATGTTAGCCAAACTGACTCCCGATTCAGAGGCTGTTTTAAAAGCAATACATCCAGACAAGAGCACTGCCTCTTGGTCGTTCCGTTATTGTGCCTCTCTTCCCAATGTGTTGACGATCTTAAGTGGTATGACTGCTATGGAGCATGTGGTTGACAATGTGAATACATTATCAACTGATTTTAAACCTCTTGATGAAAAAGAGAGAGTGGCCCTTGATGAAGCGTTAAGAATATTTAAAAAGTATAGTCCTATTCGCTGTACCACTTGCAAGTATTGTATGCCTTGTAAATTTGGAGTTGATATACCAGCTATCTTCTCATTCTATAATCAAGCTCTTAACGAGAGTAAAATTCCAGATATTGATAATCCTAATACACCAGAGTTTAAGAAAAGGAAAAATATATTTCTATCAAGATATGCTCAAATACCAGATAAGTCACAAGCACACCGTTGCATCTCTTGTGGAAAATGTGAGACCATGTGTCCTCAAAAAATAGAGATTCCTAAAGAACTTGAGAGAATTGATAAACTGGTTAAAGCAGTGTCAGCCACCAATTAAAAAGGATATCTCACCCTCTGTATTGCGGTAAAACCAAATATGAGTGGCTCCCTTGAACTGATCGATTGACCCTTGATATATATTGGTTAGAGAGATAGGCCCGTTGACATATTTAACATTACCGCTATATGGCTGAGGGTAATTGGCTAATTTCTCAGGAAAGAAGTCTTTAATATCCCTTGGGTCCATGTGATTTTTAGATTCTATACCAAATTGAGGATTATCTATGATTGTTAGATTTGGTATAGAATTTTCTGTTATTTCATTAGTGGTGATACTATCAAATTGTTCATCAATATACTTTAGAAGAAGTTCCTCTCCCCCTTTTGCGGCTGTCTCACCAGAATTGAAGGTTATGGATATGTATAGATCTTTTATGGCTGCCTGAATTTGGTAGGTAGTCAAACAGTCATATCCATTTATATTAGTGAGAAGGTAGTCCACTTTTTTAGGTTTAAATATATGTACTGAATAGACTCCGAAGGCATTAATGGGTGAATCCATATCGAAAATATCTACTGTATATTTTTCACCATTGTAGATCACCTCTTTGGAAATCAATGATTCGAATCCATATTCAAAGAAAAGTTCTGAACCTCCATTCATGTAGCCATACAATGCCTCACCTTTGAATTCTCGTTCTTTTATCACTTTCAATCCTATCTGAGCAGATAATGTAAATGATACTATCAATGCAACAACTGTGCTTATTATATATTTCATTTTTCTCAGATATTAATTAATTCTATTTTATCTCTGTTGGCTATTCCTAATTCTAAGTTTTCAGCGATGGTGGCAAATTTGTAGTTTTTGGAGTTATCCTCTTTTTGTACCCCCTCTTCAATGCGCTTCTTGATGACGATTTCGTGGCCAATTCTGTCAACCGATACGGGGTCAGTCCCTGCCATAATAACATTGTAGTTGCAGATAAACTGCGGATTTGCGCCAGGTCCTCCGTCAAAACACCCTTTCATGCCATCGACAATGTTGAGGACTACTTTGTCTCTTATTTGAGGAAAGGCGCACACATAGGCGCAGGTTTGATGCCAAAGGGGCTTGTGAAGTCTTCCTGTATTTGTTATTGATCCAAATGCTAAGTTTTTAAGGCATAGCGTGACAGTAGGACCAGCATTTTTTAGTATTGGAAGGTTGATAATTTTAGTAACTCTATCAGTTACTATTTTGGTCATATATGAATATTTCCCCTCATTGACCATGTACGGGAGAGTATATGCGTCGTATTCTCCATCGACGTCGGCATATAAGAAGACATCTTTATTGATTCGATCTTTGGAGTAAAGCTCCCCTTTTTCATCATACATACTCCCTTTGCTATCTACATATTCTGTGGATAATATCTCTATTCCAGGGTAGTTTTGTGCAGTGTATCCTGCATTTATGAGATTCTCCTCTCTTCTATCCCAAATAATGATGTTTTTACGAGGTATTCCTGACTCTTCCAATTGACGGATTACAGATTTGGTGACAGCATGAGAGGTGGATAGTAGAGCATCACCTATGGGATTCACTTTCAGTCCAATAACATCCTTTGGAGAGACAAACTCTCGCCACGCTTTTTTTAGATTTTTTTTTCCTGTGAGGGTGAGCATAGATGCAGATATCATTTGGTATGCGGCCTCTTCAGATGGTATGTTGTCTATTATACAATCTTCATCTTTGCAGACTACTACTTTACCTGGGTATTTACCAGGTAAAGAGTTTTTAGTGCGTGGAATAGAGAGGATTTTATCCATGTTTGTCTCTGGAAGTGAATCAGGGAGTAGTCCCTTTGTGCTCTCTATCGCCTTAATAGCAGGAGCTGCAGCGAAAATTGCACCTCCTGCTGATATTGTTTTAAAAAAATTGCGTCTGTCCATCTATTTAGATATTAGTGTCTTGCCTGCATCTTTTACAACGGCTTCTTTCCATTTTTTATTATATCCTGGTTGTTGTGGAGAGGCTGGGATAGCTGGTGAGTAGCCATTGTCTTTGAAAGTGCCATCTTCATTTTCAACTTTAACATTGCCGTCAATATATTTTACTAAGAGATAGGTGTCGAGCTCTTGCCATTTGTTGAAAAGTTCTTGTGCTTTTCCAACAGAATATTCTGTAAGCACTTTACGTGGATTTTTGCTCTCTTGTGCTTTTTTGTCTATTGAAGATATCTCTGTGATGCAACTATTTTCAAATTCATTGGCGGCCTTTTGCACCACTGGGGCAATGCGGTCGTAGAGCATATATGCAAAATTGGTTATTCTGTTGGTTACCCAAAATAGTGAGGTGGGTGAGTATTTGATAATGTTGCCGTTGCCCTCTTTAATACATTCAGGCACTTCGGTTATTGATGTGTATATGGGTGTTAAACAAGATGTTGCAGCATCGTCAACACCAAACCAAAGAATACCTCCAATCTCATCTGGAAGCCAGCTGCGTGATTGGCAGAGAATCCAAAAACCAGTCTGCTGAGTTGCAATAGCGCGTTCATTGAGGTATTTTTGACCTTCTACTTCAAATCCCATGGGTCTCCATCTGTAAGGGGTGTGATGTCCACCTGCTCCGATGTCTTGTGTCATATCCATAGGGGTACCTTCATAGTGGTCTCTCATTGCGTCAGCTACCTCTTTTAGGGATACTTTTTCTTCTGGGAAGAAATATAAAGGCATCTTGTTCTCCTTGTTGTATCCCATTGCATAATCGAGATAGTCATTTGCATTTTTATCACCGATTGTTCCTTTTCCTAAGATGTTGAAGGCACTCCATACTCTTGCCTCGCAACCACGTAGTGCTCCGAAATCTAATGGTGCATAAACATCGCAAAAACTAAAATCTTCATCTTTGCCTGAGAAATAGCCCATTTCCCTTGCAAATGACACAACATCTTTTGAGTATAGGAAGTTCTCTTTGTCTTTGAAGTTGAGTTTTGTAATTCTGGCTTGATTGGCGTGGCCACTTATTGCTCCGTCTGGGATTCTAACTGCTACCCATACGGCACCTTTATTTATATTTTTGCCATTTACTATTTTGCTCCCTTTGCCTATTATTTCAAAGATCCATGCTTCATTTTTATCAGCGATGGAAAAAGATTCCCCCGACGAAGCGTAGCCGTATTTATTTACGAGTTCGTCTATCTGTTTGATTGCTTCACGAGCAGTCTTAGCCCTTTGAAGAGTAATATATATTAGTGATCCATAGTCCATTATGGCATTGGGATCAAATAACTCTTCTCTCCCTCCAAATGTGGTTTCGGTGATTATCAGTTGGTGTTCGTTCATGTTTCCAACTGTCTGATATGTTTTTGCTATTTGGTCTATTTTACCTAAATATTTTCCAGTATCCCACTCGGTGATATCGAGGAGTGATCCTTTTGAGAATGTGTGTGCAGGGCGATAGTAAAGCTCTCCATATAGTTGATGAGAGTCTGCCGAATATGTAACCATTATAGAACCATCTTTAGATGCCCCTTTCGTAATAATAATATTGGAGCATGCTGATGATATCTGATAAATGAACAGTGCTGCAAAAGAGCAGGCTAATAATCTTAAAAATTTGATTCCCATATCTCTATTTTATTTGTAATTTTGTCAAAATTAATAAAAAAACATAAATACAGCAGAAATGAAATCCATATATCTTTTATTTTTTTCAATTTTTTCTTTAGTAGCTACCTCCATTTATGGACAAGAACCTCCAAAACAAAAATCTCCTGAAGAGATGGCGTATGAGCAAGCTACAAAATTGGAAGAGAGGTTAAAACTTGAACCGCATCAAACATTTTATGTTGATTCAATTTTGCAACATGACATGAAAGAGTGGTTTAAAGAGATGGATGAGCTTCAAAAATCGGGTAAACAAGAATACTCTGTCTTTAAGCAAGTTCAAGACAAATGGATGGACAAAATAGAAGGAGAGTACAAAAAGATATTCACTAAGGATCAGTGGACAGAATACTTAAAATACATGGGTAAGTACAAAAAGCCTAAAAAGAACAGAAATTCAAAGAGGGATAAAGCTACAGCTAATTAATCTCTTTAATTATATCTTTTATCACTCTGTTAAAGTCTATGGCATCACTCTTAGGTGAAAAACTTAGGAGAGTTATTACAATACTTTTAGAAGGAATTATTATGATCATTTGTCCGTCGTGCCCATTGCAAGAGAACATATCTTTTGGTGCATCGGGGTATTTGCTCCCTCTATTGAGCCAAAATGCAGAACCATAATTCCCTTCACTATCTGAAGAGGGGGTAGATGTATATTTGACCCACCCTTCTGGAAGTATCCTTTCCCCTTCGAAAACCCCATCGTTTAGGTAGAGCAAGCCGAATCTCATGAAGTCTCTTGTTGTCATATAAACATAAGAAGAGCTTACCATAAGTCCTGAAGCATCGGTTTCGAATAGGGCATTAGTAATCCCAATTTTATTGAACAATTTGTTTATTGCTAAGTCGTAGTATAGTGAGTCGCTTCCCATCTTTTCTCTCAAAATCTGTGATACGATATTTGTTGAACCTGATGAATAATACCACTGACTTCCAGGTGTGTGGGCCAAAGGTTTGTTTATGGCGTATGCAGCCATGTCTTTGTGAAGATGAAGCATCAGGTTTACATCGGATTTCCCCCCGTAATCTTCATTCCACTCTAAGCCACTTTGCATCTGAAGCAAATCATTGGTTGTGATCTCTTTCCTTTCATCATCTTTCCAAAGATCTATTCCTGTTGGGGCAAAGATGTCGAGGTGTCCATCTTTAACTGCTACCCCTGTCAATGCATTTGTGATACTTTTGGCCATTGACCAACTTAAAAGTCTCGTCTCCTTATCAATGCCTGTTTTGTATTTTTCCGCAATGGGAATCCCTTTGTATGTGACCATAAACGAAAATGGCTTTCCTCCATAACTTCTGTTATTTACAAGGGCGTCAGCTATAGAATCAATAGCTGTTTTATCTATTTCTGAGGTAATGGTATCAGTTATGATATTCCCTTTGGGCCACGCAATTGTGTCTCTGTCATATATTGGCTTCCTTTGGGTGGGAAATGTCTCTTTTAGTAGCTCTTTTTCATCTACTTGTTTGATTAGGGTCACTCCATATCCTTCTCGATATATAGCCCTTGATCTATTCCATAAAAAATGTGCATCAACACTTTTATCTTTATAGTTGACATCAACAGATACGAGGTGAATAGGGGAAAAACTTAAATCTATTGTTTTAATAGAATCAGCATTTCTATCTGATACAAATACCCCTGAGCACATCCCTTTTGCAGCATATCCTGTCATTATGCTCAATAGGGGATTGACGTACATTATTGCGCTTGCTATTAGTGCAGCAGCAATCAATACGCAGAGTGTGATAACTTTATTCTTTTTCATAGTTGTAAAATTAATTAGTATCTCTAATCGATCAATAAATAATTGGCTTCTCTGTTTTGGTAATATACAGAGTATTTTATACCACAATTTTTCACAATTGTGGCCATTTTTTCAAAATTCTCTCCGATTCGGCTTGTATCGTGGGCATCTGAGCCAAAACTGATCCCTTCTCCCCCCAATTCTTTATATCTTTTCAATATGTCTGGATCGAGAAGGGGCTCCTTCCCCCTAAATGGGCGGTATGTTTTGGTGTTTATTTCAAATGTCTTTCCCCCTTCTATCAATATTTTAAAAATGGAATCAAATATGTCGCTGAATTCTTTGTAGTAGATGGTGCTCTCTTTGTAGGGTGAATACCTCGCAATGTAATCGTAGTGCCCTATAATATCGAAGTCTTTAAATTGTTCAATACAGTGTAGTATGGTTTCTAAGTATTTGCCGTAGGCCTCTTTATACTGATAAGGGATGTAATAGTCTCCGTGATAGGGGTCTTTCCCCTCAATAAAATGGAGGGATGTGATGACTGTGTCAAATGTGTGGACTTTCATCAACTCCTCAATTGCTTCAATGCTTTGGGGCTGGATTCCTATCTCTATCCCCTTTAGTATTTTGAAATTGTCAGGGATAATTGTAGAATTGATACTTTTTGTTATCTCTTCTTGTTGAAGATCAATGTCAAATGTGAAATCAAAACCCCCTTTGGTTGGGATATCAAAATCATAATGGTCTGTAAATGATATTCCTGATAGATTTTCCTTTATGGCTTTTTTGATACCATGCACTATCGGCATTGAGCTGTCGGAGGAGAATAGCGTGTGTGTGTGACTGTCTAAAAATGATCTCATAGTTCAACTACTACCCAATTTTTATCAATTTTCTTTAGGATTATATCTTTTTTAACTGCTGGAAGTTCTGGTATAGTGTATGTGTACTTTATCAAAACAGAGTCTTTAGAGAGCTTTTCTGATCCTGTTATTTCGTATTTGATATTTTTTGATAATTCATCAAACTCTTTTTTTATCTCCTCAGGGATTGAATTGTATTTTTCTTCACTATGAGATACTATTTCAGAGATGGTTTCGTTGCATAAAGTTTTAGTGGTCTGAAAGTCATTTGAAACGAATGCATCTAAAAATTGAGTGGCAGTATCTGTTGCCTCTTTTGTTGATTGATCGCATGAGGTTGTCAATATGATAATTGATAGTGATAGAGCAATCTTATAAAAAATTTTCATTTGTTGATATTTTATGATATTAATTATCTAATGTTACTATTGTTATCCCTGTACCACCTCTCTCTATATGTTCATCTCTGAAAGAGGCTACTCCTGGTGTTATTTTAAGGTATTTTCTGATCTCTTCTCTTAATATTCCGTTCCCTTTTCCATGGAGAATGGTCACTTCATTCATCCCTATCATGAAGGCGTCATCTATAAAACGGGTGACTATCTCTATTGCCTCATCGAGCCTTTTGCCACGGATGTCTATAGATGGTTTGAAGTTGAGTTTTCTGTCGGAGATTGATGAAGAGCTGTATGTGCTTTTAACTGGAGCTGGCCGAGTGTTCTTTTTGTATTCTGAAGAAGATATGGCCTCAACTTTTTCTATCGACATTTTACTGAGAATTTCACCCACTGCTATTGTGATGTTTTTACCATAAATCTGCACTACCTCTCCTACGAGATTGCTCTCTTTGATTTTAACTTTTGCCCCTATTGTTATTGTCAATTTTTCTTCCTTGATTTTTGGAGTGGTGGTTGTACTCTCTTGTGGGAGGTTCTGCTTTTTCTCTCTCTGAATCTTTCTCTCTTGTTGCCGCTGTTTCCTTGCAATGATTTGTTCCATCTTTTTCTCAATCTTCGCATCGAATTCGCTTTTGTCTTCTTTTATCTTATTGGTAAAATCTTCGAGTTCTTTGCGTGCCTCTTTGGTCTTTTCTTTTGCAGCTTGATTCTCTTTGATCTCTTTAATGGTGGCTTCAATTTTTCTATTGGCAGTATCGAGTATCTCTTTTGCCTCTTGTTTGGCTTGTTCTATGATGGACTTTCGAAGTTCTCTTATGTCCCCAAGTTCCTTTTCATATTTATCGGTGATGTTCTCTAAAGTCTTGTCGGTGCTTTTAATCTTGGCAAGTCTCTCTTCGAGTTGCCTTTTGTTGCGAGCTATTTTTTTTAAATTTCTCTCAATGTTGACATATTCTGTCCCAGCTCTCACCTCTGCTCCGTGGACAATTGATTCGGGAAGTCCTATTTTTCTTGCAAGCTCAAAAGCGAAGGAGCTCCCAGGGAGACCTATTTCAAGCTTGAAGAGGGGTTCTATCTTCTGAACATCAAATTGCATGGCTCCGTTGATGGCTCCGTTGCTATTGTTAGCGTAGAATTTGAGGTTGGTGTAGTGGGTGGTGATCACTGCAAAGCATCCCATTTTTTCAAGAGTGCTCAAAATCTCTTCTGCTATTGCACCGCCAGCTGCTGGTTCGGTCCCAGACCCAAATTCATCAATGAGGATAAGGCTTTGACTCGTTGCCTTGGAGAGGAGCTCCTTCATGTTGTTGAGGTGGGAACTGTAGGTGCTTAGATCGTTGTCAATGGATTGACCGTCACCAATATCAATGAAAATATTGTCGAAAATAGCCATTTCGGATGCTTCTGAACAGGGTGTTAGGAGTCCCCACTGAAGCATATATTGTAGAATGCCGATTGTTTTTAGGCAGACCGATTTTCCTCCAGCATTGGGACCTGAGATGAGGAGAATCCTTTTTTCTGCGGTGAGGGTGAGATCGAGGGGAACTATTTGCTTTCCCTCTTTTTTGAGGGTGTATTCGAGGATGGGGTGTCTTCCATTTTTAATCCTCTCTTCTCTCCCTTGGGAGATAATGCATTTGCCTCCCCCCATTTCGAGGGCAAGGTAGCCTTTGGCCTTGATGAAATCAAGTTCCCCCATATACTCAGATGAGGCGATTAATTCGGGTAGATAGGGACGGAGAAAATCGGTGAAGTTGAGTAGTATCTTTATTATTTCCCCTTGTTCTTCAAAATATAACTCTTTGAGTTGGTTGTTTAGCTCCACTATTTCGAGTGGTTCTATGAAGGCTGTTTTCCCAGAGGCTGAATGGTCGAAAACTATCCCAGGGATTTTGTTTTTATTGCCTGCTGCTACTGGAATGAGCATCCTTCCCTCCCTAATGGAGATGGAGGATTCTTCATCTACGACACCCTCTTGCTGAGCAGATTTGAGGATGGATTGCATTCTTTTGGAGATAATACCCTCTTTGCCGCGAATCGATTTCCTTATGTTGTAAAGGTTCTCACTTGCATTATCTCGTATTTCTCCGTATTTGTCTATAATCTCCTCAATTCTTCTAAGTGCCTCTGGAAATATTGTTATTTGTGTACTCATTTTCTTGAGGTTTGGATAGAGTCCCTCTTTTGCGTTGCTGAAGAAGTTTACAACTTTTCTTAAAGTATCAAGCGATTCTTTAAGTTTGTTGAGGGAGATGAGATCAATATGAGTTTGTTCCCTTTTAAGGGGAGTTAGAAATTGTATGCAATCGTGAAATTTTGAATCTGGGAAAGAGCTTTCAAACATCAAAATCACCCTCATCTCATCAGTGAGGTCAAGCCTGTGGATGATCTCGGTGGGATTTGTGGAGAAAGTTTCATTGGAAACGAGCTTCTGCCCATATTCGGTGGAGCATTTGGACTTCACTTTTTCCCTAATTCTGTCGAATCCTATTTTTTGTTCTACAATTTCAAAGTGGGTCATTTTGTTATTATCTATATGAATTCTCAATTGTAAGTTTTAACTCGCTGAGATTGGTCATTAATTTAAGTTCCCCGTTAATGACAAAGGAGATGTTGCCTGTCTCTTCTGATACAACCAATGCTGTGGCATCTGTGCTCTCGGAGACTGAAACAGCTGCCCTGTGTCTCATTCCATATTGTGCAGGGATAGAAGGGTTTTCGACGATGGGAATGGTGCATCTTGCGGCGACGATTCTTCCATTGTTTATTACTATGGCACCGTCGTGGAGTGGGGAGTTTTTAAAGAAAAGGTTTTGTAGCAACCTGCTACTGAGCCTTGCATCTACAATATCCCCTGTGTCTATTATATTTTCGAGGGAGGATGAGTGTTTTAGCACAATAAGGGCCCCCGTTTTTGTTTCGGACATCCTCTGGCAGGCATCGGAGAGTTCATCTATAAATTCGCGTGAGATATTTTCGGTGGTGGAACTTGGAAAAAATATTCTTGTGATTTTGGAAATGGTTGAATGGGAGATGGATCTATTTCCTAGATGAAGTAGAAAACGTCGTATTTCTTGTTGAAAAAGAATTATTAGTGCAATGATCCCAACCCCAAGAATTTGCCCTAATATTGAAGATAGAAGATTCATATT
Organism: uncultured Muribaculaceae bacterium; assembly: GCA_964607675.1. Classification (GTDB taxonomy): domain Bacteria; phylum Bacteroidota; class Bacteroidia; order Bacteroidales; family UBA932; genus CAZSLC01. The sequence goes on along the minus strand of CAZSLC010000003.1, from coordinate 11,848 downwards.
GAGGGCGGTGACAACTATCCATCCAATGTAAAGGACAAGTATTCCGACAAATATGCTTATGGCGGATGTTCCACGTATAATTTTGTAGAGTTGGTATATCAAAAGACCCACAAGAATTATATCTATGATGTCAATAATTTTAATCTCAAGAAAATCAAACATATCTGTGATATATAATAGTTGCAAAAATAATTAAATTACTCGACATACGCTATAGTGGCAACACTAACTTTAATTCCTTCAATAGTGGATAGCTCGTTGTAACACGCTTCGATGGTGGCCCCTGAAGTGAGAACATCATCTACTAAAAGAATGTGGTGGCCAGGAGAAATATTTTTGTTATTGACTGAAAAAGTGTTTGACACATTTTGCCATTTTCCCTCCATGGAGACTTTGGTTTGTGATTTTGTATATTTTACCTTATGTAATATTGTTGTTTTGACTGGCTTATGGATGATATTTGAGACACCTCTTGCTATTATTTCGCTTTGATTATATCCTCTTTTTCGCTTTTTTCTTTTGTGTATTGGGACAGGAACTATAAAATCAATATCGGTTGTCTTATCCTTGATTTTCTCACCAAGTAGTTCCCCAATATATATTCCAAGTTTTTTTTTGTGATGATATTTTATTTTAAATAGTATATTGTGATAGTTGTTCTCATGTGAATAAAAAAATAGTGAATAGACTTTCTCTATATAAGTACGCCCCCATAATTTCACCTCTGCTGGGTTATTTCTCCAGTCCCAAAAATAAGTCAAAGGGAGTTCTACAAGGCACTCATCACATATATACTTCTCTTTATCAGAGAGAAGGGTACTACATACAATACATTTCCTGGGAAGAATTAAGTTAATAATATAATTGACCATCGTGCTAATTACTTTATTGCGATGTTAATTAATTTTTACTTTTGCACTTTACAAATTACTCAATTATTAAAAAATCACTGGTTTTTAAAAAATGGAAATAGATGAGAGATTAACGACATTTATAAAAGAACACCATGTGCTAACTTTGGCTTTTTCAGATTTTAATTCTGAAATATGGTGTGCCAATGCTTTTTATGTATTTGATGATTCTATTCCAGGATTCATTATCACCTCAGAGGAGAAAACTCGTCATATCAAATTATCCTCTGTAAATAATATTGTTGCTGGATCAATTGTTCTCGAAACTGAAAAGATAGGATTGATCAGAGGGCTTCAATTTAAAGCAATTATAAAAAAATCAGGCGGCTCTCTGTTTGATGAGTTCCGCCTGAAATATTTAAAAAGATATCCTTATGCTGTGTTATCGGGATCTTCTCTTTGGACTATCCAATTGACGGAGATGAAATACACCGATAATAGATTGGGTTTTGGAACTAAGCTTGTTTATCAATTTTAAATGCGCTTTTGATTTTTTCAACATCGTCTAATTTTTCCCATCCAAAAAATTGAAGCTCCTTAACAATTTTTTTACCATCTCTGATCAACTCTACCTTTTTTGTAAAAGGGTCTCTTCCAAAGTGACCATATGATGCAGTTGGAAGATAAATTGGATTTTTGAGTTGAAACTTTTCAATTATTTTTGCAGGTCTTAGATCGAATAGCTGGTTAATGATAGATGCTATTTCACCATCATTTTGTTCGACTTGAGAAGTGCCGTATGTGTCAACATATATGCTAACAGGTCTTGCTACACCTATTGCGTATGAGAGTTGGATTAATATCTCTTTTGCAACACCTGCAGCAACCATGTTTTTAGCTATATATCTTGCTGCGTATGTGGCAGAACGATCTACTTTGCTTGGATCTTTCCCTGAGAAAGCCCCACCTCCATGTGCCCCTTTTCCTCCATAAGTATCAACTATTATTTTCCTTCCTGTCAGACCTGTATCTCCATGAGGTCCTCCTATGACAAATTTGCCAGTAGGGTTGACATGGAGGATGTATTTATCATCAAAGAGTTTTTGAGTCCTTTTAGGAAGGCGAGCTTTGATACGTGGTATTAATATCTCTCTGACATCCTCTTTGATTTTGGTTTGCATTGCCTTATCATTTGACATAAATTCATCATGTTGTGTAGATATTACAATGGTATGAATTCTTTGAGGCTCATGGTTGTCATTATACTCAATTGTAAATTGACTTTTTGCATCAGGGCGAAGATAACTCATCTCATTAGACTTACCTGCTTGTGCCTCCCTTCTTATTTTTGCAAGTTCTTGCAGAGCCATATGGGAGAGGATAAGTGGAAGAGGCATATATTCGTTAGTGTCGCTGCAAGCATAGCCGAACATCATCCCCTGATCTCCAGCACCTTGTTCCTCTTCTTTCTTGACAACTACCCCTCTGTGTATATCTGGGGATTGTTCGTGTAGGGCAGATAAAATGCCGCACGATTTGCTATCAAACATATACTCTGCTTTGGTATAGCCTATTTTCTCAATTACTTTTCTTGCTATTTGTTGGATGTCAACATAAGCATTGTCGGAATATACCTCACCTCCAACGACTACGAGTCCTGTGCTCACAAATGTTTCACAGGCTACTTTAGCTTCTTGGTCTTGACGAAGAAAATCGTCAAGAATTGCGTCTGAAATTTGATCGGATACTTTGTCAGGATGACCCTCTGACACCGATTCTGATGTAAATAGATATGACATAATACGTGTGTTTAAAAAAAACTCTTCTTTTGGAAGAGATTTGACTGTATAAGAAAATACATAATGTGGTAACACACAGGTTTTAGCATTTTTTAAGGTGGTTGCAAGCAGTCAAATCTCTCCACTTATTTCGGGTGCAAATATAGTAATTTTTTTTTAAAATAGTTGGTTTAATTAAGTGCAATATCTACCTTTGCGACACTAAAATTTTTACTAACAATTATAAAACTCTATGAGACAAATTATTAAGAAATTATCCTTAATGGTGATGGGCTTATTTATTGCCTTCTCTGCTTTTGCTCAAGTAACCACTTCTTCAGTTGGAGGTCGTATTACAGATGACAAGGGGGTACCTGTTATTGGAGCTGCAGTTATTGCTACCCATACACCTTCTGGAACTGTTTATGGTGTTGTTACCAACAATGATGGTCGTTATACTATCCAAGGTATGCGTACTGGTGGCCCTTATTCAGTGGAAATATCCTGCTTAGGGTATCAATCTGTTACTTATACTGATGTGACATTGCAATTGGCTGAACTTTTTGCACTTAACGCTTCTATTAAGGAGTCTGTTGAAAATTTGAGTGAAGCAATTGTTGTTGCGTCTCCTTCTTCAAAATTTGCAGCTGATAAGACAGGAGCAAGTACAAACATCTCAAGTAATCAAATGCAGCAACTTCCTACAATCAGTAGAAGTATTACTGATATTGCTAAAATATCTCCTTACGGAGGTAGTGGGATGAGCTTTGCAGGTTCTGACAGTCGTTCTTCCAACTTTACTGTTGACGGAGCAAACTTTAATAACAACTTTGGTCTTAGTGGTGGCTTACCTGGTGGTGGGAGCCCTATTTCTATTGATGCTATTGATGAGATTCAAGTAGTTATCTCTCCATACGATGTTCGTCAATCGAACTTTATCGGTGGTGGCGTCAATGCTATCACTAAATCAGGTACAAACAAATTTAAAGGATCTGCATATGTTTACCATCGTAATCAAAACATGAGAGGTAATACTGTAGAGGGAGAAGAGTTAGGCGAACGAGGAGTTGAAAGCAATACTACTTACGGTATGACTTTAGGTGGTCCTATCGTTAAGAATAAATTATTCTTCTTTGTAAACTTTGAATACACTAAATCTCCTTCAATTGTTAATCGTTGGAGACCATCAGAGGATGGAGTTGCTAACCCTGATCTATTTATTTCTCGTACCACAGTTGCTGACATGGAAAAAGTATCGAAACATTTAAAAGACAAATATGGCTACGATACTGGTTCATACAACAACTTCCCTGCTGACGAAAGCAATATGAAAATATTAGCTCGTATTGACTGGAATATCACTGAGAAACACCATTTAGCATTGCGTTACAATTATACTCTTAATCGTGGTTGGAGACCAACCAACGCTAGCTCAAGCAATTGTGGTCAACGTACTACTGAAGGACGTCTATCGCAATATTCAATGGCTTTTGCTAATTCAATGTATTCTATGGATAACAAAGTGAATTCATTTACTTTGGATTTAAACAGCCGTTTTACAAATAATTTGTCAAATCAACTTCTTGTGACATATTCGCAACTTGATGATATTCGTGGAACAAATTCAAGTCCTTTCCCTTTCATCGATATATTAGAGGGCTATAGTGTTGAGGCTGGTGGAATTAAACAAACTATCTCTCCCTATATGAGTGCTGGTTACGAATTGTTCACTTGGAATAATGGTGTTCACAATAATGTTATCACAATCAAGGACGATATTACATACTATGGTGGTAACCATAAACTTACTGCTGGCGTTAGTTATGAATATCAAATGGCAGACAACTCTTACATGAGAAATGGAACTGGGTATTATCGTTATCGTAGCTTAGACGACTTCCTTAGTGGAGCTATGCCTGAGACTGTTGCCCTTACTTATGGTTATGATGGTGAGAAAAACCCTGCAGCTCGTGTTCGTTTTAGCCAAGCAGGTATTTATGCACAAGATGATTGGAGTCCAAGCGAAAGATTCAAACTATCATATGGTATTCGCCTTGATGCTATGTTCTTCAATAACAAAGATCTTATGCGTAATAATGCAATCTATGAGATGGATTATAACGGAAAACACATTGATACAGGGAAATGGCCTGGTACTAAAGTTCAAATCTCACCACGTGTAGGGTTTACATGGGATGTGTTTGGGAATAAGAGTTTTAAAGTTCGCGGAGGTACTGGTTTATTTGCTGGAAGGTTACCATTGGTATTCTTTACCAATATGCCAACAAACTCAGGTATGGTTCAAAACGTTACTTCTATTACAACAAAATATAAAGATGGTATAGCAAACTATGATCCTCTTCTTCAAGAGTTTCAAGGTGGTATGATTACTGACGTTGATGAGTTGGTTAAAAAACTTAACGGTTTGAATCCTGATAAGTTCCCGTTGACTATCTCTCCAGAAAAAGGTGTTAAACCATCTCAAATCCAAGCTGTTGATCCTAATTTTAGAATGCCTCAAGTGTGGAAATCTTCTATTGCAATTGATTATCAATTCCCTGTTTCTTTCCCTATGAGCATTACTGGAGAATACATATTCAACAAAACTATTACAGGAGTTTGCTTGTCAAACTGGAATATTATGGATAATTCAGGTTGGGCAACATTTACTGGAGCAGACAATCGTCACATCTATCCTGAAAATCACAAATATACAAATACAGATGCTTACATGCTTACTAACACAAGTAAAGGTTATGGTTGGACAGCTAATGCTACATTCAATATCAGACCTATCCCTGAATTAGACATCATGGCATCTTATACACACACAGTGTCTAAAGAGCTTACTGGTATGCCTGGTTCAAATGCTGAGTCTGCATATACATATATTCCTACAGTTGAGGGGCCTAATTATATTTCTCTTCACAATTCTCAATATGTAATTCCTGATAGAGTTATTGCTTCTTTAACATATAGTGATAAAGGCAACAACCACTTCAGTTTGTTCTATGAAGCATACAAAGGAGGTAACAATTATTCTTATATGTATGACGGAGATTTGAACCGTGATAACTATAACTACGATGCTATGTACATTCCAAGGGATGAGACCGAGATTAAATTCTCTACCCCTGATGATGCAGCTCGTTATTGGGAATTTGCAAACAAAGATCCATACTTGTCAACACATAAAGGACAATATGCAGAAGGCTACAGTGTTTATTCTCCATGGACTCATAGAATAGACCTTCGTTATTCTCATGATTTTAAAGTTAAGACTGGGAATTCTGTCAATATTTTACAACTTAATTTCGATTTAAAGAACCTAACCAATCTATTTAATTCCAATTGGGGTGTTGATAAATATATGAATCCTTCACTTAAAGAAGGTCGTATTCTTGCTGTTGATTACATTGATCCTAATGGTACTCCTGTATTTAAAACCAATTCAAGCGTTGTTTCAGGTGTTGAAACATGGCAACGTAGCCACGCTATAGGTCAATGCTGGTATCTTCAAGTAGGTATTAAATATATGTTTAACTAATTTAATCCGATATAATTATGAAATTAAGATATATTTTAACGTCAGTATTGGCGATGTTCATCCTGATTGTTGGATGTACTACAGACGAATTTAATCGTCTAAAAGAAATTACTGTTTCTCAGTCGTTTTTGGGCATTCCACTTGAAGGGGGCTCTGCAAGTATGAAAATGACTACTTTAGGCAATTGGCAAATCACTGCTGAAGATGGTAAAACAATGCCAGAATGGTTAACTATTTCCCCTGTCAGCGGAAGTGCAGGTACAGACCAAGTGGTCACCTTTTCAGCTTCTGAAACAAATTCAGGAAGAGAAGTTGTTCTCCATGTAGCTGTAGGTGATAAAGTGCAAAATATTATCATAAAACAAGCAGCAGAGTCAAATGAAATAATTGTATCTACTGTTAGTGAGGTTCAAAAAGGAGCAGATGGGAAAGAATATTTTGTTAGAGGAACTATTACAAAGATAGAGAATACTGTTTATGGCAACTGGTATCTTCAAGACGAAACAGGTTCTCTATATATCTATGGGACACTTGATAAAAATGGTCAAGCGAAAAATTTCTTAAGTCTTGGCTTAGCTGTTGGAGATAAGGTCCTTATCAAAGGCCCAAGGAGTGTTTACAATGGAACACCTCAGCTTAAAAATGTCACTGTTCTTGAGATAGAAAAATCATTGCTTGCCACAGATGTAACAGAAATTGATATTGAAGATGAAAAAGCAGCAGATGTTGCTATCACAGTCACTTGTATAGGTGGTGGATTTGACATTATTAAGCCTAACGTTGATTGGCTATCTGTTAAAGGTATTCAAGTGAAAGGTAATGACAAATATATTGTTACATTATCTTGCTCAGAAAACACTGCATACTCACCAAGAAGTGCAGCAGTCACTATTAAACACGCTACCAAAGAGGAAGTTGCACCTGTTGAAGTTGTAATCAAGCAAGGAGCAGTTACTCCTCCTCAACTTACAATAGCAGAGGCTACAGCTAAAGAATTAGGAACATATGTTCATATCCAAGGTCGAATTATGGCTGTAGGATATAGTTCATACATTATTTCAGACGGTACAGGCTCAATGCATATATACAAAGGTGAGCATAAAGCAAGACTTGGTGATAACATGAAGATAGTTGGTGCACTTGGTGCCTACAACAAAGGTGCTCAAATTCAAACCCCTGCTTTAGAGGAAAAAATGGGTTATGGCAAAGTTGAGCATGGTACGCCTAAAGTAATAGATGGAGCTGCAGCTGATCTTTTCATCACTCAAGAAAATGTTACAATTGAGTACGTTCAGTTAGAAGGTAAAGTATCTGCTGGTAAATACAATAACTTGATTCTTGATGGAGCTTCTAAAGCACAAGGATCTTTCTATTCTTTGACAGACGCACAAAAAGAGACAGTTGTGGCACTTAATGGTGAACAAGTGATTCTTAAAGGCTATGTTATATCCATTTCAGGCGGAAGGTATATTAATGTAGTAATGACCTCGTTAGAAAAGAAATAACAATTTAAATTATTGTAAATAAGTATTTTAATAGGCCGCATCTTAAAGATGTGGCCTATTTTGTTTTTTTTAATACCTTTGTAATTAATTGGGGAGTTAGCATGAAAGGGGAGAAGATTGAGGATATTAGTAGTGGTACATTTGGTGCATTGTCAGAGAAGATAGCGTTGGAATATCTATTATCTTTAGGATTTGTATTAAGGGATAAAAATTGGAGAGCAGGGCATAAAGAAATAGATCTAATAATGGAAAGTCCCAATTATCTTCATATTGTCGAGGTGCGTTCATTGAGAGCACCTGCGCTGATATTACCACAAAATAGTGTAAAAAGAGGTAAACAGAAGTTGTTGATTATGGCTGCTTCTTCTTATGTGAGAAAAAAAAGAATATTAAAGGATGTGAGTTTTGATATTGTATCTATTATCTATTATAATGGTAAATTTGAGATTGATTATATACCAAATGCATTCTTGCCGATAATATGAATTTTATATAAATAAAACTATATGAATAATAATTATTACTGCATAATAATGGCAGGGGGGATAGGAAGTAGATTTTGGCCTCTAAGTAGAAACTTGAGACCAAAGCAATTCCTTGATATTCTTGGGGTAGGACGCACTTTTTTGCAACAAACCTTTGATAGGTTCTCTTCTATAATACCAAAAGAAAACATTTTGGTTGTCACAGCTATTGATTATAAAGAATTGGTTAAAGAACAACTTCCTGATATCTTGGAAGAGAATATACTGCTTGAACCATTCAAACGAAATACTGCACCATGTATTGCGTATGCTTCCACCAAAATTTATAAAAGAAATCCAAAAGCCATCGCAGTAGTAACCCCCTCAGATCATTTTATATCAAATGAGAGTGCATTTTTAAATACAATTTTACGACTTCTTGATTGCTCTTCTGTAACAGATGATCTATTCACTCTTGGCATTGAACCGACAAGACCAGAAACTGCCTATGGATATATCCAGATGAACAATAACGAAAGAGTCAATATTGAGGGTAATCTTGCTTATGGTGTAAAGACTTTTACTGAAAAGCCAAATCTTGAGTTAGCCAAAGTGTTTATAGATAGTGGAGAGTTTTTATGGAATTCTGGGATATTTGTGTGGAATATAAAAGCAATTCTTGAAGAGATGTCCCATCTCATTCCAGAGATTTATAACCTATTTGATGGAAGCGGCAATTACTATTATACCCAAAATGAGCAGTCCTTTATCAATCAAGTGTATGAAAATTGCCCTGCATTGTCAATAGATTATGGAGTTATGGAGAAGACCGCTAAAGCAAAAGTGTGTAAAGCATCTTTTGGATGGTCAGACTTAGGAACATGGGAGTCTTTATACATGCATTGTAAAAAGGATGAGAATAACAATCTTATTGGGGCAGAAGAGTATATGATTGATAAAATCTATAATTCTATCGTTGTCTCAACAGAGAAGGATAAATTAATAGCAATCAAAGGACTTGACAATTATATGATTGTAAATACGGAGGATGTACTTATGATATGCCCTCGAGATGAGGTGAGATTTAAAAACATGCTCACTGATTTAACAGTTAAAGGAAAACAAAAATTTCAATAATTATGCAAATAGATATACAATCGGAAATAGGTGAATTAAAAGCAGTTCTTCTTCACAATCCAGGTGCTGAAGTTGAAAACATGACACCCAAAAATGCACAAAGAGCATTATATAGTGATATATTAAATCTTTCCATTGCTCAAGAGGAGTATGCTCAATTAGAGGGCGTACTCACAAAAGTTGCCGATGTTTATAAAGTTAGCGACCTACTTATAAATGTACTTGAAGACGACAAAAAAAGAGAGACTTTAATAGGTAAAATATGTGTGTCAGAGCAAGTTACTGAATATTTTGACATTTTGATGGAGATGAGCTCCAGCAGGCTGGCAAAAGTGCTTATTGAGGGGCTCCCTGCCAAAATAAATACACTTACTTCATTTCTAAAAGATGAATATTATGCCCTATTTCCCCTCTATAATTTTTACTTTACACGCGATGCCTCTGTCACAATTGGCAACAATGCCTTAATCTGCCGAATGGCTAATAAGGTGAGAATGAGAGAATCTCTTATTATGGAGGCAATATATGAAGGGAGTGAAAATATATCTTGTGGAATCATCAATGCCCATGATTTTCAACCTGGCAACAATGATATCTATATGGAAGGTGGAGATATCCTTATAGCAAGAGATGATATTCTCCTAATAGGAAATGGAATGAGAACAAGCCCACAAGGGATTGATATGTTGATTTCGAGATTGTGCAAGTTGGCTCCAGATGGGAGAAAGCACGTGATTGTTCAGCAATTACCATCTTCACCAGAGTCTTTTATCCACCTCGATATGGTATTCACCCTCTTAGATAGAGATAAATGTATGGTATTTGAGCCTCTAATTTTAGATGATAATCAATATCAGACGGTACATATCACTATAGATAATGGGAAAGTATCAAAAATAAAGAGTGTTGCAAATATCCCATCTGTTCTCAAGCGTCTTGGAATGGACCTTGAACCAATTATTTGTGGAGGACAAGCAGACGAATGGGATCAAGAGAGAGAGCAGTGGCATAGTGGGGCTAACTTTTTTGCCTTTGCACCAGGAAAAGTCCTTTCTTACGCCCGCAACATGCACACATTGGATGAACTTTCGAGTCATGGATTTGAAATAATACCTGCTTGGGATGTCATAGAGGGGAAAAAGAGTGTCAAGGGAGATAAGCTGTGTGTAGTCACTATAGATGGTTCAGAACTACCCAGAGGTGGTGGTGGTGCAAGATGTATGACCATGCCTTTGAACAGAAAAGCAGTGAAATGGGAATAATACAATAAAGAAGAATACAACAATATAGGAACCGATGAAAGATAAAATAAATCAACTCTTGTCCGAAGTGCAAGAGTTAAAGGTGAAAAGCCAAAAAGAAGTTGAACAGATGAGAGTTCGTCTCCTCGGAAATAAAGGGGAAATAACCAAACTATTTGAAGAGTTTAGGGAAGTGCTCCCTGAGCAGAAAAAAGAATTTGGTAAACTTTTAAATCAACTAAAGACAGCGGCAACCGAGCGAATAGAAGAGCTAAAAAATTCAATAAACGACGACTCTTCGGAGAGTGAATCGGCGGAAGATTTAACAAAAAGTGGTGACAATTTTGAACTTGGCACAAGGCACCCTATTTCAATCACCAAAGATGAGATAGTAAATATCTTTAAAAAGCTAGGATATGCACTTGCTGAGGGACCAGAAATTGAAGACGATTGGCATGTTTTTGAAGCATTAAATTTCCCTCCAGAACATCCAGCAAGAGATATGCAAGACACATTCTTTATAACACAGGGGCACAATCCAATTTTGCTAAGAACCCATACCAGTTCAGTTCAAGTTCGTTCTATGGAGAGGATGAAACCTCCTATTAGGATAATATGTCCTGGAAGGGTCTTTCGTAATGAGGCTATATCGGCACGCGCACATTGTATTTTTCATCAAGTAGAAGGACTCTACGTAGATAAAAATGTTTCTTTTGCAGATCTCAAACAGTCCATACTCCTTTTTGTAAAAGAGATGTTTGGAGAAAACACCCAAATCAGAATGCGGCCTTCGTATTTTCCATTTACGGAGCCAAGTGCCGAAGTTGATGTGAGCTGTAATATATGTGGCGGAAAAGGGTGTAATATCTGTAAGGGAACAGGTTGGTTAGAGATAATGGGGTGTGGAATGGTAGATCCGAATGTGTTGGAAGCTTGTGGTATTGACAGCAAAGAATACACAGGATTTGCCTTTGGAATGGGGGTAGAAAGGATAGCAATGTTAAAATGGCAAGTCAAAGACCTAAGACATTATTTTGAAAATGATGTTAGATTTTTAAGGGAGTTTGAATCTTCTATATAGTTTTTTTTGTGAGTTAGAAAAAATAACTATCTTTGCAATCCCAAAAGGGAATGCGGAAATAGCTCAGTTGGTAGAGCATAACCTTGCCAAGGTTAGGGTCGCGAGTTCGAGTCTCGTTTTCCGCTCAAAAGGTCTTCTTCGGAAGGCCTTTCTTTATTATATACTCGAACGAGCGACCCTGCGTCCCAATAAACAAGGGTGCGAGGTAATCCCACGCAAGTGGGTTCGAGTCTCGTTTTCCGCT
>CAZSLC010000002.1:0-114777 GCA_964607675.1 uncultured Muribaculaceae bacterium | reverse complement strand
ATGCTGCATTAACCAAGTGGACGTCCTCGTCCACAGTTCGAGTCCTCTCTCCGCTACTACAGAAGAGAACAATTTTTTAAAGTTGTTCTCTTTTTTTTATGCAATTCCTACGGAGTTCAAATATTGAATGGCACTCTCGAACCTCTGATTTGCAGCGCATGCTGCATTAACCAAGTGGACGTCCTCGTCCACAGTTCGAGTCCTCTCTCCGCTGAGTCTTCTTCCTGGTCAGAAAACCTTTCCGTTACTAAATATTATAGTTTTTGAACTTGTTTATATGGATTTCCATATTAAGACCCCAGACATAAAGAAGATAACGATTGCAACACAAGCCCGTATATATTTGGCACCATATTTAATCGAAGTCCTTGAACCAATTATTCCCCCGATGATATTTCCTACTCCATATATGGCAGCTATCCCCCAGTTAACCTGACCATGTAAAATAAATATAGTCAGTGCTATAGGTGTATATATTACCACTGCGAGTTGTTTGATCGCATTTGCTTTTAATAAATCTAATCCCATAAAAAAAAAGGAGCCGAACATAATTAGAAGGCCGACACCAGCATGGGTAAAACCTCCATAAACGCCGATTATGGTGAATACGACAAATTTCCATACGGTCATTTCCTTAGCCTTTTCAGAGTCAGAATATTTTGAAAAAACTTTTTTGGTATCAATAAATAAGAGTACTGCCATAATCGGAAGCAGCACACCCATAACAATTTGGATAACATGTGGATCAAGTACGGCGGCCAATTCAGCTCCAGCAAGGGAGCCAATTCCCACTGGAATACCTATTTTGACACCTAATTTTGTATCTAAGTGTCCACTTTTTTTAAAAATGAATGAATTTACAGAAAACTGTGCGAGTACTCCAAGCCGGCAAGTACCATTTGCAACATTGATTGGCAGTCCCATTAACATAAAAAGTCCATATGTTAGTGCTGTTGCCATACCTGCTATAGTATTTATAAACCCTACGAGAGTGCCTACCACAATTAAAATGGCAATCATTTCAGGATGCCAGTATGGAGTATTCGCAAGAAATTCTGTAATCGCCTCTATCATTTCAATTTAGGAGATGGAGTAAATTTAGCAGTTAGAGTACCATTTGAGAAAAATCGTAACTCATTGTACTTTATTTCATAAGAATTAATGCTATTAAGCATATTAAAATAAGATTGTTCTGCTTCAATATTTGGACATGTCATCATAGTTACACCTGAAACAGAGATTGAGATAGTATTTTCCTTTTCAATTTTGTACTTACCGAAAAATCTGTTGCAAGCTCCAACACCGTAGATAGAAGAATCTTGTGGATTGAATCCTAAACAGAAAGTCGCCTCTGTGGCTGAAGTGTCTTTGTTTTGGATAATAGAATTAATATCAACAGTTGTTGTGACAGAATCTTTGATCTCAACTAGGAGTGAATCTTGTGTGAGCAGGAGGGTATCCTGATCACTTTGGAGAGAATCTTGATAACTTTCAATCCAGGCTAAAGACCAATCATTTAAAGCAATTTGAGAATTGCTTGATTTACAGCTATTAATGGTAAAAATTAATAGCATGCAAAATGATGCAAATAATAGTTTTTTATTCATTTTTGGTTTTTTTAAAAACGCGTCAAAGGTAATAATTTGTCTTACATAAAGTATAAAAAGTAGTTATTTCTTAAATTAATTTTTAATTAACTATAATAATTAGTTGCATAACTAAAAAATATAGTTAGCTTTGCATTTAGAATAGTAATTAGTTCACCTATTAACTACTTTATATTTTTAAAATAGAGTTAAATATGAAAAAGAATAATCGTTCCATACTTACAGCAAGAGAGGAAGAGATAATGAATATTTTTTGGTCCAGGGGGGCACTGTTTGTTAAAGACATTTTAGACATATTAGATCCACCTAAACCACATTTCAATACTATTTCAACAATCGTACGTGGACTAGAGGATAAGGGCTTTGTATCTCATCAAGTAATGGGTAGTACTCATAAATATTTTGCAAAAATATCAGAGGCTGAGTTTGGGAAGATTACATTGAAAAATGTAATTGGTAAGTATTTTGGAAATTCTACTTTTAGTGCTGTTTCAGCACTTATTAAAGAAGAAAAAATCCCTCAAAGGGAGATAGAATCTCTTTTAGATATGATTAACAATAACACAATAAATCATTAATTTACAGATTATTATGGGGGCATTTCTTATATATTTATCAAAATCTGCTGTTGTAATGGTGCTATTTTATCTATTCAACAGACTATTTATAAGTAGGGATACAATTCATAAATTTAATAGAGCATTATGGTTGTCAACGATTGTTGTATCACTTCTACTTCCATTTCTTAATTTTGATTTTTTCAGTTTCTATAATGACTCTCCAGTATTAGAATCAATAGATTCCGACGAGATAATTACCTCTTCAATTGTTTCTGATGTTCCAGATTCTCTGCTACTTAAGAAAGTAGTCATATACTTGTTTATTATATATATAATAGGTGTATTAATTACTCTAACTCTAAAAATAGTGTCTTTTTTAAAAATGATTGCTTTTATATCAAGAAAGTATAAAAGTTCCACAGAGTTTGATCAATTACTTCAAGATTGCTCAATACTTTTAAATTGCAGAAATACAAAACTTCTCGTACATAGTAGCAATTTGCTTCCTTTTAGTTGGATGAATATTATTGTTGTCTCAAAGAGAGATTTGATCGAAAATGGAAGAGAAATATTAATTCATGAGATAAGTCATATCAAGGGGGGACATTCTTGGGATATAATAATAGCTGATCTGATGATTATCTTTCAATGGTTTAACCCTGCTGCCTGGTTACTGAAACGCTCTATTCAACAAGTACACGAATATATTGTAGATGAAGAAGTTATAAACTCCGGAATCGATGCTAAATCTTATCAATTATTATTAATTAAAAAAGCTGTTGGTCAGTGTTTCTACCCAGTGGCCAACAGCTTCAATCACAGTAAACTTAAAAACCGTATTACCATGATGTTAAAAGAAAAATCCAACAAATGGGCGTATGCTAAATGTCTGTACGCCATCCCTGTAGCTTTTTTAGTTATCTCACTATTTTGTACCCCAAAAATCTCAGCAAAAATTATTGAGATTTCTAAGATCAAAGTTACAAATTTATCAGATGCAAACGATAATGCACTGATGTTTAATCACAATATTGATTCTCAGCAAGAGAAAAGTGTTGTCTATTCCCTACCTGATAATGTCTCTGATGATCCTGTGCCTTATGCTAAAATTGAAGATAAACCGACATTTAATGGAGGAGATCCAAGTGTTTTTTCACAATGGGTTATGTCAAATGTAATTTACCCAGCAGACGCTATGAAAAATAAAAAGCAAGGAAGAGTAACACTACAATTTACTGTCGATATTGATGGTTCAGTAAAGGATGTAAAAGTCCTTCGTGGAGTAGATCAATCACTTGATAACGAAGCATTAAGGGTAATTTCTGCTTCGCCAAAATGGAACCCTGGAAAGATTAAAGGCAAAGAAGTTCCAGTAATATTCATCTTCCCAGTGATTTTTCAACTAAAATAATCACTTCATATATTCAAATGGTGCCATTATATTTTATTTAGTAGTTCCCTGAGCAATAATCTCTTCATTGTCAGTTGTATTCAAGTTGTACTGTAGTATAATATTTACGTATTCCAGCATAGCTTACAGAACTCCCTGGTATTATATTCAAGTAGCACTATAATAATATTTACAGGTATCACCTAATCACGTGTGCACTATTTAGCGTACCCATGGTTAGGTGATATTGGTGTGCAATCTTTAAATAATGTGTGTATTATATGATCAAAATCAACTACTAAGTAGCTTGCATTGTGATACTTATGCAATCTACGGGTGCGCAAATTGGAGCACCCGTGCCGAGGGTATTGACGTGTAATCTATTAATAATACGTGCATTACATGATCAAAATCATCTGCAAAATGGCTGGTAATATGACACTTACGTTGTCGACGGGTGCGCAAAATGGAGCACCCGTGGCTGTGTTTTAAAGAATTTTGATAGTGAGGGTAGTAACATTCGATATGTGACATGCAACAATCTCGACGGGTGCGCAAAATGGAGCACCTGTGCCGAGGATTTGTGGCTGAAGAAGTTGTGAGGTGAGTTGTCGACGGGTGCGCAAAATGGAGCACCCGTGGCGAGGATAACAATTTGTGAATTAAGTATTTAGCGTGAGATTTTGTTAATATTAATGTAGTAAACTTTGATAAATCTTACGTACATGATTGTATGCCTCGTATTATACGTTGCAAAAGTGATGAATTTAAGAACACTTATCATTGTTAACCAATAAGTTACATAATCGACGGGTGCGCAAAATGGAGCACCCGTGGCTGTGTTTTAAAGAATTTTGATAGTGAGGGTGGTAACATTCGATATGTGACGTGCAACAATCTCGACGGGTGCGCAAAATGGAGCACCCGTGCCGAGGGTAGTTGGTTGTGAATCAAGCAAATAAATATGTAAATTGGTTAAAATTTGGTGTGAATGTATGTAAAGATTTGATATGAACGATGTTGTAGTTTACGATGTAGGGGATAGTGTCTATCGTGTAACGGTCAATGATGGTGTGGAATATTGTGTGCACGATTGTATGCTTTGGTTTATGCGTTGCAAAAGTGATGAATTTAAGAACACTTATCATTGTTAACCAATAAGTTACATAATCGACGGGTGCGCAAAATGGAGCACCCGTGGCTGTGTTTTAAAGAATTTTGATAGTGAGGGTGGTAACATTCGATATGTGACGTGCAACAATCTCGACGGGTGCGCAAATTAGAGCACCCGTGGCGAGGATAACAATTTGTGAATTAAGTATTTAGCGTGAGATTTTGTTAATATTAATGTAGTAAACTTTGATAAATCTTACGTACATGATTGTATGCCTCGTATTATGCGTTGCAAAAGTGATGAATTTATAAACGTTTATCGTTATGAGTCAATTAGTTACATTGTTGACGGGTGCGCAAAATGGAGCACCCGTGGCGAGGGTAAAACGTTTGGCAGTTTGAGCGAGATTTAGTCGCTTGAGTAATGACATCTGATATGAGGGTATATTTTATCACAGAGGTCTTCTGCTTAGTGGAGTGATACGCGCTGCAGAAGTGAGCAGAGCAGGTAGTGTTATATTTTATCGTATAGTTTTTCCACTGTTATGGTTTGTTGTTCGCCTGTTGCAAGGTTTTTGAGATTGATAGTTTTTGTGCTAATCTCTTCTTCTCCAGCGATTAGGATGTATTGTATTCCTTTTTTGTCGGCGTATTCAAATTGTTTACGTAGCTTAACGGGATCAGGATATATCTCTATTGAGAGCCCTCTTTTTCTCCCTTGTTGAGCTATGGGAAGTATATACTGCAATTCTTTGTCTCCCATGTTTGCAAATAGTGCGACTGTTCCGACTGTCTCTGCTTTTGGAAATTTGTCAAGCCCCTGGAGAACATCGTATATTCTGTCTGCTCCAAATGAGATGCCTACTCCGGACATTCCTGGGAGTCCGAAAATGCCTGTAAGATCGTCATATCTGCCCCCTCCACAAATACTTCCAATAGCAAAATCTTTTGCTTTGACTTCGAAAATGGCCCCTGTGTAGTAGTTGAGCCCGCGAGCAAGGGAGAGATCTATTTCGACCTCCTGCCCTACTCCGACATTTTCAATTAGGTGGAAGAGTTCGTCAAGCTCTGCAACCCCTTTCATCCCTATTTCAGAAGATTGGAGGAGCTCCTTCATAGTTGCAATTTTTTCCGCTTTTTCTCCTTTTAATTGAAGCACTGGCTCAATGATTGAGATTCCATTCTCGCTAAGGCCTCTTTCTCGTAGTTCTTCTTTTACAGCGTCAAGCCCTATTTTGTCTATTTTGTCAATGGCTACTGTGATGTCTATCAATTTGTCTGGAAACCCACTTATCTCTGCAAGTCCAGAAAGTATTTTGCGATTGTTGATTTTTACTACGACTTCTATCCCGAAATTGGTGAATACCTCATCAACTATCTGTACAAGCTCTAACTCATTCAAAAGTGATTTGCTCCCTATGACGTCTATATCACATTGATAGAATTCACGATACCTCCCTTTTTGAGGTCTGTCGGCTCTCCATACTGGTTGTATTTGGTATCTTTTAAAGGGGAAGATGAGCTCATTTTGATGTTGTACTACAAATCTGGCAAATGGTACAGTGAGGTCGTAGCGAAGACCTTTTTCACACACTTTGAGTGAAATGGCATTGCTTGTAAGTGAGTGGAGCATCTCTGAATCTATAGATGAGAATGCTTCACCTGAGTTGAGAACTTTGAATAGAAGCTTGTCCCCCTCTTCTCCGTATTTGCCGAGGAGGGTTGAGAGGTTCTCCATCGAAGGGGTCTCTAATGGGGCATACCCGTATTTTTTAAATGACTTTTTTACTGTGTCGAAAATATAATTTCTCCCCACCATTTCTGCTGGTGCAAAATCTCTTGTCCCCTTTGGTATTGACGGTTTTTGTGCCATTGTGTTGTATGTTCTTTTTATCTATTGTTTATTTAACAACATGTTATACGTTATTTTTTAACATTCTTTTAAATGTTGTTTTTATATTCTGTTATATGTCCTTTTTCAATTTTTTGAGCATTTCACGTAGTGATTTTTCCCAATTGGGTACCTCTACATCAAATGCTTTCTTTATCAATGATTTGTCAAGGATGGAATAGGCTGGTCGTACTGCTGCTGTTGGGTATTCTTCGGTAGTTATTGGAAGGACTTCGCAATCCGTGCCACTCATTGACATTATTTTTTCTGCAAATTGGTACCAAGTGCAACTCCCCTCGTCGGTGAAATGAAATATCTCTCCCCACCTCGGTGTCTGAAGAATTTGCGGTGCTATATGGATGATAGCTTTTGCGAGGTCCCTTGCGTAGGTGGGTGTGCCATATTGGTCATCTATGACGCTGACTGTCCCTTTTTCGCCACCCAATCGGATCATTGTTTTTACGAAATTGTTGCCATAAGTCGAATATAGCCAGGCTGTTCTAATGATTATCCCTTTACATCCTAACTTTTTGATTGCCAACTCCCCTGCTCTCTTACATTTGCCATACGTATTCTGTGGATCGCATTTGTCCCATTCGCAGTATGGTGACCGCTTTCTCCCATTAAAAACATAGTCTGTAGAGATATGTATTAGGGTGAGATCGTTTCTCTTGGCAACCCTTGCAAGTGTTTCTGCCCCTTTCGAATTGATATCAAAACAGCGTTTTTGCTCCTCCTCTTCTTCTGCTTTATCGACATTGGTGTATGCTGCACAGTTGATAATCAAGTTAATGTTATGATTGCTGATATATTGATCCACTGCATCAATATCGCATATATTTAGCTCTTCAACATCTGTAAAAAAGACATCATCACGTCCCTCCATTAGTTCTCTAAGTTCTGAACCGAGTTGGCCGTTAGACCCTGTAACAAGAATATTATTCATAATTATATATAAAAATCGCTACAAAGATACTCTTTCCTGAGATAAAAATTGACTATATTTGCGCAAATATTAATAACAATGGATTATAATACTCAAAGGGAAAAACTTCTGATGCCCGAATATGGCAGACATATTCAAAAAATGATTGAACAGGTTAAGGCCATTAAGGATAGGGATAAGAGGAATGAACAGATTAAGGCGGTCGTGACAATTATGGGAATTTTAAATCCACAGCTCAGAGATGTTAATGATTTTAAACACAAACTTTGGGATCACGTCCAAGTGATATCCAATTTTGACATAGATATCGACTCTCCATATTCGATCCCTACCAAAGAGAGTTTTGTACTTAAACCTGAAAGAATCCCCCTTGAGACCAAGCCTATCAAGGCTACTCACTATGGTAGAAATATCCAAAACATGATAGATATTATTGCAAACAGAGAGGAGGATGAGATGAAAGACCTCATGATAAAGAGTCTCGCTTCCTATATGAGGCAACAATATCTTATCTGGAATAAAGATTCTGTATCGGAAGAGACTATATTCAATGATATCAGGAAGTTATCTGAAGGTAGACTAATAGTTCCAGATCATATTCATCTCGACACCATCTCCGATAAAGAGGTTTTCAACAGACCAGGAATAATGGGAAATAATAATGGTCAACCGAGAAATAATTCTTCGTTCAAGAAAAACAATAAGGGTAACAAAAAACGTTGGAAGAACAATAACAATGGCAAACAAGGATGACATTAAGGTTAAGAGGGATAGGAAAAGAAAAAAAAATGCTTCTGCCTCCGATAGTGGATGGAAAAGGGTAGCAACTTTTTCATTAGGTGTGTTTTTTATTCTTTTGACTCTCTTTACCATGTGCTCTATTGTCTCCTATCTTTTCACGTGGATGGAAGATCAAAGCCTTCTTGATTCTGATATCATAAACAATATTATAGTTGCACAAAACAAAGGGGGAAAAATAGGCTTTTTTTGGTCTAATTTTTTG
This sequence comes from uncultured Muribaculaceae bacterium, assembly GCA_964607675.1. Classification (GTDB taxonomy): domain Bacteria; phylum Bacteroidota; class Bacteroidia; order Bacteroidales; family UBA932; genus CAZSLC01. The sequence continues at coordinate 106,267 of CAZSLC010000002.1, read as the reverse complement.
GTGGGTAAGCTATTCGGTTTTGGTGCTTTTGTCATTCCTTTCTTTTTTGGAGCATTAGGTGTACTCCTTTTGAGAATCAAAAAATTAAACTTCTTTAAGTTGTTTTTTCTCTCTCTTATGGGATGTATTGTGTTGTCAATGCTCTTTTCATTTGTCTTTTCATTTTCAAATAGTTCTACTCTTTTTGGACAGGGGGCAGGTGGCTCATACGGATATTATATCAACGAGTGGTTAACTGCCATGCTTGGCAAATTTGGCGCAGGAGCTATTATTGCCTTCCTTTTTATATTGTGGATTGTCCTATTAAATAACAAGGTCATTGACTATTTCAATAGATATTTGGATAGATTTAAGAAGCCCAAGACAGTGACCATAGATGGCAATGGCTTCGAATTGGAGACCGACCTCAATTTTGATAAAGACAGGGACAGTGATGTAGATGATGATATGTCAGATGACAAAGAGGATGGCGCCAACCAAGAGAATGGTGCTGATAAAAAGAGCAGTGCTGATAAAAAGAGCAGTGCCAACCAAGAGGAAGATCCAGATGGGGAAGAGGCTTGTGTGGGAAATATAGAAGAGGAAGATGTTGATGAGGGTGCAGGGGTTGAAATTGTGCTGGATGAGCTCGAAGATACCGATGTCAATATTTCAGATGATGCAGATGGACAACAGGATACTGCCAATGGCGTAGTTGTACCTAAAATTGAGATAATTGAAGACAAGAATACTATCCCTAATGAGCTGCTCGATGAGAAATGGAGGGAGATGTATGACCCAAGATTGAGCCTTCCCCACTACTCAATGCCCCCATTAACTCTAATGGAAAACACTACTAATCAGCAGATTGAAGTTTCTCAAGAGGAGTTGGACAGAAATAGTAAAAATATCGTTACTGCCCTTAGTAACTACCGTATCGGCGTAGCCAAAATTTCTGTTAGGAGAGGTCCGACTGTGACTTTGTATGAGGTTGTTCCTGCACCAGGTGTGAGGGTATCCACGATCAAACGCCTTGAGGATGATATCGCTAGATCATTGGCAGCAATCGGAGTGAGGGTAGTGACCCTTATTGGATCCAATGCTGTTGGTATAGAGGTGGCCAATGAAAAACCTAAAATTGTCTCAATGCGCTCTGTCCTTGAGGATCCTAAATTCAAAAATTCGAAGTTTGACCTCCCAATTGTGATTGGTAAAACCATCCTTAATGAGACGATGACTTTCGATCTTGCTAAGATGCCCCATATCCTGATTGCTGGAGCTACGGGGCAAGGGAAGTCTGTTGGACTCAATGCCATCATCACCTCTCTGCTCTATAAGAAGCACCCTGCCGAATTGAAACTGGTGTTGGTGGATCCTAAGAAGGTAGAGCTGTCGCTATATTCTCCACTATTGAATCATTTCCTTGCAAAGTTACCTGATGAGGATGAGGCCATATTGACTGATACCCAAAAGGTTATATATACTCTCCGATCTCTTTGCAAACTCATGGATACGAGGTATGATCTCTTAAAAGCCGCATCTGTAAGAAACATTAAAGAGTACAATGAGAAGTTTCTTTCAAGGAAGTTGAATCCTCAAAAGGGACACGATTATATGCCATATATTGTGGTGATTATTGATGAGTTTGCAGATCTACTCGTCACGGCAGGAAGGGAGATTGAGGAGCCTATTACCCGCCTTGCCCAGCTTGCAAGGGCGATCGGGATCCATCTTGTCATTGCTACTCAACGTCCTACCACAAATATCATTACAGGTACAATAAAGGCCAATTTCCCTGCGAGGATTGCATTTAAAGTCTTCTCAAGTGTTGACTCGAAGACCATTTTGGACCAGACTGGCGCAAATCACCTTATTGGGAGGGGGGACATGCTGGTTCTGACAGGTAGCAGCGAACCAACAAGGGTACAATGTGCATTTATAGATACCCCTGAAGTTGAAAAAATCACCAATTATATACATAGTCAACAAGGATTTGGCCTCCCTTATCTACTTCCAGAAGTCTCAACAGATGAGGGCAAAGGTGGCTTAGGAAGAGCTAACAGCGGAGAGAGAGATGAGCTTTTTGAAGAGGCGGCAAGGCTTATTGTGAGGGAGCAACAAGGCTCTACATCCCTTATTCAAAGGAAAATGCTCCTTGGATACAATCGCGCTGGCAGAATTATGGATCAGCTTGAAGCCGCTGGGATTGTAGGTCCCTCAGAGGGAAGCAAAGCCCGACAGGTAAAAATTGGTAGTTTGGATTCACTTGAACAATTACTTTCTACCTTATGAAACGATCCTTATTATTTTTCTTTTTATTTTATTCAACTATCTTGTCTGCTCAATCTTCTAAAGAACTGGCAAATTTGATGTCTGAAAAATTGTCCTCTATGACAAGCATCGAGGTTGAGTTTAGTTTTGCTGCTTATAGTAAAGGGGATAAAGATGCTTTCCAGCAAGGTCAGTTTGATGTTCAAGGGGATGCATTTAAAATCTCCACTTTTGGTTTTATTTTACTATGTGATGGTAAGAATAAATGGATCTTCGATGAGCAGGCATCAGAAGTGGTAATAATGAAAAATGACCCAACTAAAAGTGAGATTACTGAGAATCCTTTTGCTGTATTGACTGCTATTGATAGCTGTTTTGAGATGGTTGGCTCGCCTAAAAAGGTGAAAGGAGAGAATGGTTCATTGCAAATGATTTCTCTTAAACCTAAAGATAGTCAACTCAATTATACCTTGGTTAGGATATTGATAGATACAGCAGATAATCTTCCAGTCTCTATTGAGTATATTTCGAAGGATGACGTTACTTACATTGCCAATGTTCTCTCTCTAAAAGAGGTAAAAAAGAGACCAGACTCTTATTTCATTTTTGACCCTTCCCTATTTAAGGACATTGTTATCACTGACCTTAGATAGCCTTTTGAATACTTCTATTATGGATGGGTATGTATCTTTAAGATGTATGGGTAACGAACATTTTGATATCCAAGTAGCTTTAGAGATATTTTCTTCTATTTGCGGTATTAGTTCTGTTGGCTTAGTATAGAGCATTTTGTACCAATATGTCCTTTTCAATATAAAATTGCCATTGAGATGGTAAGTGTGATTGGTGATACAAATTAACTCTTTTAGCTCAAGATCTCTAATGCCACACTCCTCTTCCACCTCTCTGAGGGCAGTGTTTCTAATATCTTCATTGGCTTCTTGCTTACCTTTTGGAAGATCCCACATCCCATTTCTATATATCATCAGGGCATCACCCCTTTTATTTGTAACTATACCTCCACCAGCATTGATAATGGTAAATGAGGAGCATAGCTGCTTAAATGTGCTCTCTTCGTCATCAGTGGCAATATACAGAGTAGTTATCTCTTTAGATTTATCAAAAAAATCCGCTATTCTATCTATATCTAAGATGTCTCCTGGGGAAAAAATAACACCATTAGAGTCATGATGCATCCTCTCGCAATCACTGCTAATGCACATCGTTCTTTTCTCAAAGTATATTCTATACATGCTACAAAATTAGTATATTTGTAGAAATTATACGAAATCATAAGACTTTTTATATATGAAATCAATCGAACAAATTGTTGCCTCTCATTTATTAGAGATTAAGGCAGTAAAGTTAGATCTTGAAAATCCATTTACATGGGCTTCTGGATGGAAGTCTCCTATTTATTGTGATAACAGAAAAATTCTCTCATATCCAGCTATTCGTAAGGAGATTTGCGGATATATTGTGGATACCATTAAGAGACATTTTGATGGGGTTGATGTGATTGCTGGAGTTGCTACTGGTGCTATTGCCTATGGAGCTATCGTAGCTGACATTTTAAATAAGCCTTTTGTTTATATTAGGTCATCTCCAAAAAGCCATGGGATGTGCAACCAGGTAGAAGGTGTCATTAATCCAGGACAGACTGCTGTAGTTATTGAAGACTTAATATCTACAGGGATGAGTTCAATGGGAGCGGTTGAAGCATTAACCAAGAGTGGTGCACTTATTAAGGGTATGGTTGCTATTTTTTCATACAATTTCGACGTTTCAAGACGTTCTTTTGAGAATGCCAATGTTGAGCTTCATACTTTATCAAACTACGACACTCTGATTGATATTGCCCTCTCATCAAAGTATATCAAAGAATCTGATGTAGAATCTTTAAAGAACTGGAGATTTTCACCTGAGACTTGGAGACAAAATTTGTAAGCAATGGATAGTTCTAAGTATGTTGGAAAGGAGATTCTTATTAGCAAATCTCCTGTGGGTATTTATAACGCTTTGTCAGATTTACGCAATCTGGGAAGCACTTTACCTGAAGAGTTAAAAGAGAAAGCTACATTCGATAAAGATAGTATAAAGGCCAATGTTAAAGGTATCTCACTTGGGTTGAAGTTTGATCAAAAAATACCATATTCTCTCCTCTCTCTCGTTGATGATGGTGAGTCCCCTTTTCACTTTAAGTTCAGTTTTTACTTTGTTGCTGTTGGCTTTGAGAGTACGCTGTTCCATGTTGAGCTTGATGCCGAATTGAATACTATGCTGAAGATGATGTTAGGTGGGAAACTACAAGAGCTGGTAGATAAATTGTCTGATCAGATTGAATCACAAATTTCCCAAATGTGATTATGTTTCCCAGAGAGTTTGTTGAAAATATTACTCAGTCATTAGGAGAGAGAAAATGCTTGGATCTTCTATCTGCACTTGAAAAAGATCCTGTTGTCTCATTTAGGATCAATCCTTTTAAAGGAGGGTTCCTTGACCTTCCACTTAATGATCCTGTTCAATGGTCAGATTTTGGCTATTATCTGGATACACGCCCCATCTTTAATAATGATCCTCTTTTTCATTGTGGAGCATACTATGTGCAGGAGGCCTCTTCTATGTCAATTGAGGTGGTAAAAAGGATTCTGCCGAGCCAACATCAACCACTGAAGGTTCTTGATCTTTGTGCAGCCCCTGGTGGAAAATCTACACATATTTTATCTCTCCTTAAAGAATATGATGGATCATTTTTAGTCAGTAATGAAGTGATAAATGCAAGGGCAACCATCCTTGCAGAAAATCTTGCAAAGTGGGGAACTACTAATACAGTGGTCACCAACAACGACCCTGCTGACTTTAAATCTCTACCCAACTATTTCGATCTCATTTTGGTTGATGCCCCATGCTCTGGTGAGGGGATGTTTAGAAAAGATAAGAATGCGAGGGAGGAATGGTCTCTTGAAAATGTAAAGATCTGTGCAGCAAGGCAGAAGAGAATTGTCTCAGATATATGGCCCTCTCTTAAAGAGGGGGGGACTATGATCTATTCGACTTGTACTTTTAATAATTATGAAAATGATGAAAATGTTGAGTGGATGGTAAAAGAGTTCAACTGTGATCCTATCATTGTACAACATTTTCTACCAGGAGATAAATGTAGAGGAGAGGGCTTCTTTATGGCCATAATTCGCAAGAATGGAGTCTCGTCTAATAGTGGTAATCGTAAGAGAGCTAAACAAACTTTGCCAAAAGTTTACTCCTCATGGCATAAGCCGATAGAATATCTCAAAGATGATTGTATCACTTTTCTGAGAAAAGATATGATTAAAGGATACCCTCTATCGTGCTTTGAGGAGATGTTGTATGTAGAGTCTCAGTTAAAATGTATTCAATCAGGAGTTGCTGTGGCCCAACTAAAAGGTGATATTCTTATTCCTCAGGCAGATATTGCACTATCTATTGCCCTTAATGAAGAAGGTCTCAATCAATGCGAGGTATCATATGATGACGCTATTAAATTTTTATCAAGGGAGGCAGTTGTATTAAATAACGAACCCAAAGGTTATCTGCTATTAAAATATAGAGGATATCCTTTGGGTTTCGTTAAAAATATCGGTAACCGCAGTAATAATCTTTGGCCTACTGCTTGGCGTAAACGTATCTAATTAAGCTCCAAAATTATCGAACATTACATTTTCAGGTGGAACACCTAAGCTATCAGCCATCTTAACGACTGCTTGTGTCATCATAGGTGGACCGCATAAGTAGTATTCAATATCTTCTGGAGTTTCATGACTCTTAAGGTAGGTATCATATACAACTTGATGTATAAATCCAGTTGCACCAGTCCAATTGTCTTCTGGCTGAGGGTCTGAAAGGGCAATGACAAATTTGAAATTAGGGAAGTCTTTTTCAATATCTCTAAAATCTTGTTCGTAGAATACCTCTTTGAGTGATCTTGCCCCATAGAAGAATGTAACCTTACGATTGGTATGGAGCGTTCTGAATAGATGGAATATGTGAGAACGCATAGGTGCCATTCCTGCTCCACCTCCGATAAAGATGATTTCATTGTCTGTCTCCCTTATGAAGAACTCACCATAAGGACCTGATATTGTAACCTTGTCTCCTGATTTACGAGAGAAGATATATGATGAACTAATACCTGGGTTAACATTCATCATGCACCCTTTGGCCCTATCAAACGGAGGGGTTGCAATACGAACATTTAGCATTATGATATTTCCTTCTGCTGGGTGATTTGCCATAGAATATGCCCTAAATGTTGCCTCTGGATTCTTCATCTTAAGGTCCCAAAGTTTCATTTTGTCCCAGTCCGCTTGGAACTGAGGCTCTACAGAAATATCATTTTTGTAGTCTATTTCACAAGCAGGGATATCTATTTGGATATATCCTCCTGAACGGAAATTGAGGTGTTCACCTTCGGGCAACTTAACTACAAATTCTTTGATAAATGTAGCTACGTTTCTATTGCTTACCACTTCACATTCCCATTTTTTAATGCCTAATACCTCTTTTGGAATAAGGATGTCAAGATTCTCGCGAACTTTCACCTGACAGCCAAGTCTCCAATTGTTCTGTTGTTGTTTACGACTGAAAAAGCCAACTTCGGTAGGCAAGATTTGTCCCCCTCCCGATACAACCTGGCATTTACACATACCACAAGTGCCACCTCCACCGCAAGCTGATGGAAGGAATATCTTTTCGTTTGCGAGGGTTGATAATAGTGATGAACCAGGGGAAACCTCCAATTCTTTTTCCCCTTCGTTGATGCTGATTTTAACCTTACCAGCAGGGGTAAGTTTTGTTTTTACAAATAGTAATAATGCAACCAATATAAGGGTAAGGGCTACAAATACTACTGCCGAAATAATGAGTGTCGATGTCATATCCATATCTTTTCTCCCCCTATAATTGAATTCCCATAAAACTCATAAAGGCAATCCCCATAAGTCCAGTTACTATAAATGTGATACCTAACCCTTTTAGAGGAGCAGGTACATTGGAATAAGCAAGTTTCTCTCTTATCGCAGCGAGAGCCACAATGGCAAGGAACCATCCGATACCTGAACCAAGGGCGAAAACTGTTGCTTCCCCAATGTTTGCATAGGCTCTCTCTTGCATGAAGAGTGATGCCCCTAATACTGCACAGTTTACTGCTATCAATGGTAGGAAGATCCCTAATGAAGAATAGAGTGCAGGTGCAAATTTTTCTACGACCATCTCAACGATTTGTACTATCGAAGCAATGACTGCAATAAAAATGATAAAGCTTAAAAAACCAAGATCAAGGGTTGCATATTTTGGATCTATCCATGCCATCGCTCCTGGTGATAGAAAATATTCGTTCAATAAATAATTGACAGGGAGAGTAACGAGGATAACAAAAATAACTGCCACTCCAAGGCCCGCTGCCGTTTTAACATTTTTTGATACTGCGAGGAATGAGCACATCCCTAAGAAGAACGCAAATATCATATTGTCAACAAAAATTGACTTTATAAATAAATTAATATACTCTTGCATAGTGATGTCTTATTATTTCTTTTCAATTAAATCCTTTTGAATACTTCTTTGTACCCATATAATTAATCCAACAAGGATCAACGCCATCGGAGGAAGTATCATAAGACCATTATTTTCGTAAAATCCACCATTCTTAACATACCATTCGAGTGGGATTATTTGAAAACCAAACAATGTTCCCGATCCTAATAGTTCACGGAAAAAGGCGATAGCCACCAATACTATTCCGTATCCGAGTCCATTTGCAACACCATCTACAAAAGAGGGAATTGGCTTGTTTCCAAGAGCAAATGCCTCTATTCTTCCCATGATTATACAATTGGTTATTATGAGGCCGACAAATACTGACAATTGTTTACTCATCTCATAATTGAAGGCTTTTAACACCTGGTCTATGAGAATAACAAACATCGCCACGATAACGAGTTGCACAATGATTCTTATCCTATTTGGAATTGAATTCCTAATAATAGAGATGAAGAAACTTGAAAAAGCGGTAACGGCAGTAACTGATAGTGCCATTACTATTGCCGCTTCGAGCTTAACTGTTACGGCAAGGGCCGAACATACTCCCAACACCAATACTGTGATAGGATTGGAATTGAAAAGTGGTTTAATAAATATATCTTTCTTCATATCTTACTCCTTATTTTTCTGTTGTTGGATATATGGCAAATATTGATTTAGCCACATTTTGATAGTATTTTCAAGAGATTTACTTGTGATGGTACCACCTGATATCGCATCAACTTGATGAGTGTTGCCTTTTTGAGCCCCACCTTTTACTACTGCAACCGAACTAAAAGTGCCGTTTTCAAATATAGTTTTATCGATAAATTGATTACTGAAATGGTCTGTTGCTATCTCTGCACCTAAGCCAGGAGTTTCCCCTTTGTGTCCAAATGTCGCTCCATATAGAGTGTTAAAATCATTTTTAAGTGAAACATAACCCCAAATAGGGCCCCAAAGCCCAGCACCATATACTGAGAATATATTTATTACATCTCCATTGTCGAGAGTACAAACATACACTGGCAATGTCAACTTATCATAATTGGGTTTTTCTTGTTTCAAAATATCATATTGACTCTTAAGGCTGATTCTAAAAGCATCTCCCTCTATCTTTTCACCTTTTGAATTGACTACATACGAATCAGTGATATACTTATCATATCTCTCCTCTACATATTTCATCAAATCTGCTTCTTTGTCTGTATCTCCAAGTAAATTAACAGATTTGAGGATACTCTGTTTAGTTTCAATATCAATGTTCTTTTGCTGTCTATCCTTGAGCGAAACAGATACAAAAGCCAATACTGCAGCTACTATTACAACCAAAACAGTAGCATAGATTACTGTATATGTATTACTATTAGTATTCATAATGCTTATTTCTGTTTTTTAATAACTCTATTCATTCTCTTTTTGATATTCCTTTGTACAACACAATGGTCAATAAGTGGCGCAAATGTGTTTAACAAAAGTATAGACAACATCATCCCCTCTGGATATCCAGGATTAAAAAGACGTATTGTAATGGCAAGGGCTCCAATCAAAAATCCATAAATCCATTTACCACATTCTGTTTGTGCTGAGGTGACTGGGTCTGTTGCCATGAAAACTGCTCCAAAAGCAAAACCTCCCATTACAAGGTGGTTATATGCTGGGAGAGCCAAATATGATGATGTATCTCCAGCAACTGCATTGCCAAGATAACCAACCGCAAGTGCACCTGCGACACAAGAGAGCATCACTTTCCAACTTCCAACTCCAGATATAATCAATATGAAGGCCCCAATCAAAATTGCAATTGTGGATGTTTCCCCGATAGAACCAGGGATTAGGCCAATGAACATATCTAAAAATGAAGGGATTGTGTCTCCTGATGCAGCTTGTGCCAATGGAGTAGCTCCAGAGAAGCCATCCACCCAAACAGCATCACCTGACATATGGCTTGGGTAAGCAAAAAACAGAAAAGCACGAGCTAATAATGCAGGGTTCCAAATATTCATTCCTGTACCACCAAAGACCTCTTTGCCAACTATCACTGCAAATGCTACTGCAATTGCTAACATCCATAAAGGAACTTCCACAGGCATAATCAAAGGGATAAGCATCCCTGAAACTAAAAATCCTTCGTTAATCTCGTGACCCCTAATTTGAGCCGAAGCAAATTCAATGGCAAGGCCAACTATATATGAAACGAGAACAAGTGGAAGGAATTTTAAAAAGCCATACCATACCATCTCCCAAAACGACATATCTCCGCCACTTGCAAGATTGTATTGATATCCTATATTGTATATTCCAAATAAAAGGGCAGGCATCAATGCTATTACTACAACTATCATTATCCTTTTCAGATCAACGCAGTCTCTGACATGAACACCTTTTTTTGTAACTGTATTCGGAACAAACATAAAAGACTCGAATCCATCAAAAGTGGATCTGAGAAAGCCTAACTTTCCCCCTTTGGAGAATGTTGGTTTAATTTTATCAAAATATTTTCTTATACTCATATCCTTCTCTTTTAAGCCATTTCTTTAATCATCAAATCTATACCTTTAGATATGATTGCCTGAAGATCAATCTTAGAGGGGCAAATGTATTCGCACAGAGCGAAATCTTCCTCTATCACTTCGTATATGCCAAGTTGCTCCATTTTATCAATATCCTCTGCAAGAATTGCTTTTAGTAGATACACTGGGAAAATATTCATAGGAAATACCTTTTCATATTTACCTGTAACAACAAATGCCCTCTCTTCCCCATTGGTATTGGTATCAAGTTTATACTCTCTATTCGGGAAAAGAGATGAAAGATATGTACTTGAAAAACTGAATTTCCTCATCCTGAATGGTTTTGCCCAACCAAACGACTCATAGTAGCTCCCTTCTGTAAGAAGCGTCAGCTGTGTATCATAGAAACCAAGATAACCATCCTTTGCAATTTGGGTACCAGTTAGTATGTCTCCACTGATATACCTCACAGGACAATCTTTACGGCTTTTAAATGGCTCATCCGACAAATACTTCGAAAGGAAATCTATTTTCATTCCTGCAACACCCTTAATATAAGCAGGTTTATCAACTCTTGGTCCAGTGATAGCAACCATTCTGCTCATGTCGTAAATATCATTGAGAAACAATTTACCAATAGAGGCAAGCATCGGCATGGATATTGTCCATACCACTTCGCCTTTATTGATAGGGGCAACATGGTGAATCTGTACACCCACATTGCCGACAGGGTGTGGCCCGTCAAAGATATTGAAATCAACATTTTTCAATTTATGGAAAGGGGTGCTTGCATGTGTTATTGCATTTAACCCGATATGTATTCTCTCTTTACACAATTTTGAAAGTGCATTTATAGCAACTTGAATAACTCCGAAATCCTCCCTCAAGGTGTAATCATAATCAGGAGCAAGAGGAGCCGAATTAAAACCAGAAATAAAAATTGAACGCGGCTCAACTTTAGGATCAGGGATAATGCCATATGGACGTTGCTTTATGGCCACCCATAATCCACTCTTGAGGAGAGCTTCTATAATTTCATCTTTTTTTAATGTTTCTAATTTGGGCAAGCCAAATTTAAAATAGTCAATCTTCTCATCAGCATCAATACGAATCTCCAAAAGTTTTCTTTTCTCACCTCTCACAATTTCTGCGACTGTACCACTGACAGGAGAGGTAAATTGGAACTCTGGATGAGACTTATCGATGAAAATGGGAGTACCAGCCTTCACAAGGTCACCTTCTTTCACGACTAATCTTGGAACAACACCCTTAAAATCAGTAGGTTTTATAGCGACACTTTTAGAGACTATATTTTCCTTAATATTTGCTTGAGGTTCCCCACATATAGGGATATTCAAGCCCTTACGAATTTTTATATAATCCACCATTTATAACTCGATTAATTTTGGCACAAAAGTATTAAATAAAGTTGTAGATTTGCAATTTATCTTAAAAAGAAATGAAGATTGATTTTAGTGAGTTGAATAGTGAGCAGGAAGAGGCTGTTAAGTGTACAAAAGGCCCATCTCTGATAATAGCAGGGGCAGGATCAGGTAAGACAAGGGTACTAACATATCGAATTGCACATCTGCTTGAAAATGGTGCAGACCCAGCCTCCATTTTAGCATTGACCTTTACGAATAAGGCTGCAAAAGAGATGAAAGAGAGAATATGCGCAATGGTTGGAAGAGAGAGAAGCATACGTCTATGGGCAGGGACTTTCCACTCTATTTTTTCTCGTTTCTTGAGGGAGAATGCTGAGCTAATCGGATTCCCATCTTCCTTCACTATTTACGATTCTTCGGATAGCAAGAGTGCTATCAAAAAATGCATCAAGGAGTTACAACTTGATGAAAACATATACAAACCGCAAGATGTCCTCTCAAGAATATCTTTTGCTAAAAATAATTTAATTACTTCAAAAGGATACCTATCCAACGCCACGGCTATTGCAAACGACACTGCTTCAAGAAAAGGGAGAATATGCGACATTTATGCAAAATATGCTGAAAAATGCCTTGCTGCAGGGGTGATGGATTTTGACGACTTGCTCCTATATATGAACATTTTGTTACGCGATCATCCACAAGTGTGTGACTCTCTATCCCAAAGATTCAGATACATATTGGTAGATGAATATCAAGATACCAATTATGCACAGTATTTGATTGTCAAGAAATTATCAACATATCATAAGAATATAACCGTGGTCGGAGACGATTCTCAGAGCATTTATGGTTTTAGGGGGGCAAGAATTCAAAATATTTTAAATTTTAAAAAAGACTACCCAGAGACTAAAGAGTTCAGACTCGAACAGAATTATCGTTCTACACAAACTATTGTAAATGCTGCAAACTCACTTATTTCAAAAAATAGCAATCGTCTCAAAAAAGAGTGTTTTTCTAAAGGTGAGATAGGAGAAAAAATAAAAGTAATCAAAGCTTTTACTGAACAAGATGAGGGAGGGCTTATTGCAAGTTCCATAGTGGATAGAATATATAAAGACAAAGCATCTTACGATCAATTTGCTATTCTATATAGAACAAATGCACAATCTCGTATCATTGAAGAGTCATTGAGAAAAAGAAATCTCCCATATAAGATCTATTCAGGCCACTCGTTTTATGAAAGGGCCGAGGTAAAAGACACCCTCGCTTATCTTAGAATTATCCTCAACCCATCAGATGATGAAGCCTTCAAGAGAATAACTAAATTTCCTGTAAAGGGGATAGGAGAGACCTCAATGGGGTATCTTGCCGCCGCTGCCAATGCCAATAATCTCTCTTTATGGAATGCACTCACCCTCTCCAATCTTGAGGAATACGGCCTTCGAAGTGGGGCTATCGCCAAATTTAGGGAACTCTCCAATATGATTAGGTATTTCCAATCAAAAGTGGATACAGAAGATGCCTACGCCATTGCTATTGAAATTGCCAATGCGTCTGGTGTGCTGAGTACTCTAAAAAATGACCCTTCGATTGAGGCGCAAGCTCGACTTGAAAATGTGGAAGAACTTCTAAATAGTGTCAATGAATTTGTTGAGAACGCTAAAGAGGAGATGAAAGAAAATGGTGAAGAGGAGCCTGTAGTCACCCTTCAGTCATACATGGAAAATGTAGCACTCCTTTCAGATGCTGATAGCAAAGAGGAGGAGGAGGATAGAAACAGTATCAAACTAATGACCATTCACACATCTAAGGGGCTTGAATTTCCATACATATATATAATCGGTGTTGAAGAGAATTTGTTTCCATCACTAATAAGATCCTCATCGATAGATGATATTGAGGAGGAAAGGAGACTATTCTATGTTGCACTCACTAGGGGTGGAAAAGCTGTTGCCGTCTCATTCTCTAAATCGAGATTCAAATATGGAGAGCATGTCTCAAACCCACCAAGCAGATTTTTAAGAGAGATCGCTCCAGAGTATCTCTCAGAACCAATCTCCACCGAAGAGAACTGCAGTGACCCATTTTCTCAATCAAATGAATCTTCTTTCGGAGGGAGGAGATCTTTCGGAGATAAAACTTCCTTCAGTGGAAGAACCTCCATTATCAAAGGACAACCCTCTCCAGCTGTGCAGGAGATTGATCCCAACTTCGTCCCTTCACCCTCATCTGAGTTGAGGGGGGGGCAGATAGTAGAGCACAACCGTTTTGGCAGAGGGAAAATAATATCTATTGAAGATCTTCAAAATGGTGGAAAGGCAGTCATCGAATTTGAAATAGGAGGCAAAAAAACTTTATTATTAAAATATGCCAAAATCAGAATAATCTCCTGATTTTGGCATAGTATTTGTAGTATTTTACTACGAAGTTTTTCATAGTTTAAGTTTAGGTTAAGTAACGAGGCGATTCCCGATCTGAAGGGAAATCGCCTCGTGAAGTTTTTATTTGAATGCTTGTTCACTCAACCCTTTCTTATCAAGAGCAAGATCATAGAAATAATCTGGCACCTGCTTACCTTGTAAGAAATCTACATATAGTTTACCAATATATTGTGAAAGCATAAAGCCGTGACCTCTCATTCCTACAAACAGCCCCAACTTCGGATCAACAATGTACCTTGGCTCTGTATAGTAGCCTGACCATGTGGCTTGAATACCTACCCCTTTCAATTTAGGAATCCAATCTGTAAATACCTCAGATACAATCTCCAAGAAAGGTTGAGAATTTATAGTTAAGTTCTTAAAGGCTTCTGTCGCATCATTTGCTGGTGAAGCACATCCAATAATTTGACCAGTCTCTGTGAGTTGTTGTCCATATACTGCAGAAAAACCTTTGTATTTTCTTCTGTCAATCAACATATCAAGGCATGCCCCTTCTTTTCCAATCAGTGGTAGTCTCTTTGTGATAAATGCTTGGTGTTTTACTGGGAACAATCCTGTTTCAATACCAAGTCTGCTGGCAAATTGCGAAGCATTTGCACCAAGGGCATTGATAAAGATATCTGTATGATACTCAGTATATTTATTGTCTGAACTCTTTACGATTACTTTATATTCATTGCCAATTTTTTCAACATCTACAAGCTCGGTATCTTCAAGGACTATACCACCGCTCTTTTTTCCAATATTTCTTACAAGATTGACGGTCTTACCAGGAGTCGCTTGCCAACAATCGTTAGAGATAAGTGCATGAGAATAAATCTTTAAATTGGGGTTGAAGTATTCGGAAATTTCTTTTGTAAAATCTTTTGATTCAATCATATATGCGTCTGACCATCCTCTTGAGGCATCAAGTGAGCGATAAGTCTCCTCATCGTGGGCAAAACTTACATATCTTATTGGTTGGTAATTGATGTTAGATATTTTTTGCAACTCCTTAAAAATATCGTGATTGTGCTTTCCTAAGTCAGCCAACGCAGGTAGCGAGAATGCTGGGCGTCCACCTGCTATGTTTCTCCAAGAACTTCCCCTCTCTTTATTAATCAAAATAGGTTTGTAACCAGCCTCTGACAAATATCTGAACAAAGCAGAACCAGCCATTCCTCCCCCTGCTACTATTGCACCTACTTTTTCTTTCACAGTCGTAGTTGAATGGGACGGAGTGATGATATCTTCCAATTTCTTAACGTTTATAATATTGCCCATCTCAACCAAGTTTGCCATTGGAGCACGTGGTGTAAATTCTCCTGTCACATCTATGCCATAGCCTCTGAGGGCAGCTTTAGCACGTGGAAGACATCTTTTTCCTCTACATGCCCCCATTCCAAGACGAGAGATATGCTTGAGTTCATCTGCGGTAATGGTCTTCCTATCACCTATCAATGAGAGTAGTTTGTCGATTGTGATATCTTCACAGTGACAGATATATGTTTTAATATCCTCTTCTTTCCCTTTTGAAACTTGCAATGGTTCAGGATAATTCTCTTTAATAATAAATCCCCTAGCCTTCATCAAATCTTCCCCTTTCAAGTCGTTGGACAACACCCTTGCGACATTGGTTTTATTCCCCTTTTTAAGAATTTTATCAATAACTCCTGTTCCAAGTTTCTGACCATTGTTATCAATTAAGAATACCTCTGCACCCTCTTTTGCTTCATACTCGAACGGTAAGAAAAGTAGATTTTTATCACAGTTGTAACCAAAAATGGCAAGTCCTGGACATTGATATACGCACTCCATACACCCTATACATTTATTATAATCTATTGTCGGAGTTACAGAGGTAGAAGATTTAGTAATTGCCCCTTGTTTACAAGCAAATGAGCAAGGATTACATGCAAAACCATATAGACAGTCCATTATAACAAATGGCTTCTCTGTCATTCGTTTATCGGTGGGTTTATTTGGTTCTTGAAGAAGCCTCGTTGGCTTCTGTTGAGAATCAAGATACTCCTTAGATACTGTCAGATATGCGGTATAGTCAAACCTCATTCCAAGGTTTTGGAGAATTTCATAAGCACATTGTTTTCCACGAAGAACTGCGGAGGTTCCCTCTCCTATTCTCACAGAGTCACCAACACCGTGGCAGCTTCTTCCAAATATGGTATCTCCTTTGACATATAGTTGGTTGTCTGGCAACAATCCAGTGCAAATATTGATACAGTCTATCCCATCAATTCTTTGTTCTGTTCCAGGAATAGGCTTGAAATTTTCACATTTAGCAATGATTGCCCCAACAACGCCTGTGTAATCCTCATTTGGAATCGCCTCAAGAAGGACATGCGATGTCATAATTGGAATACCAAGTCTCCTTACCCTATTGGCTTGGACTGGGAAACCACCTTCATTTGGCATAGCCTCTATGATTGCTTTTACTCTTGCTCCCGCCTGCATAGCTTGATATGAGGTTAAATAACCTATGTTCCCAGCACCCACGGTGAGGATATTTTTCCCAAGAAGGGTATACTGGGTATTCATCATCCTTTGAACTACTGCTGCTGTATAGACTCCAGGGACATCATCGTTTTTGAAGGCAGGCATGAATGGAAGGGCACCTGCAGCAATAACAAGCTCTTGTGCATCTACATAGAAAAGTTCGTCAGTAGCGATATTTTTAACTGCTAATCGTTTCCCTTCTAATATGTCCCAAACCACGCAATTAAGGAATATCCCATCTGTTGAATCACCTGCAAGTGTATTGGCAATATCAAATCCACGCATCCCTCCAAACCTCTTTTCTTTCTCAAAGAAAAAGAATTGGTGTGTTTGCATGAGAAATTGACCACCTATTTTGTTATTGTTATCCAAAACTATATTTTCTATTTTGGATTTATTGAGTTCCTCTCTTACTGCAAGCCCAGCAGGACCTGCTCCAATTATGGCAACTGTGGTTTTATAAATTTTTTTAGGACTATTTTCTTCTTTTTTAAAATTAGTATCAACCTCTTTAAATCCATTATCTTTTTGCAACCTCTCAACAGACTTAACGCCATCAACAGCAGTAACGCATATTCTTTTTATTTTGCCATCAACAAGCATTTCACAAGCACCGCACTTACCGATGCCGCACTCCATAGTTCTTTTTCTATTATCAAGACTATGACTATGAACTTTAAAACCAGCTTGATGAAGTGCCGCTGCTATTGTAGTGCCTTTCTGCCCTACTACTTTTTTCCCTTCATAAAGAAACTCTATAAGATCCTCTTGAGGAATGGGAAAAATTGGATGAGAAGTAATTTTATACATTTTTTTAAATTTTAAATTAGGTCTAACAAAGATAATAATTTTTAAAATCAATGTAAATCTTATAGCAACTTTATTTTCAGCACTATTTTTACACTTTTTCAAATATATTTACACCACATTAACATCAAAAAAAGGAGAGATTATGAAGAGAAGATTTTTTTTAATTTTAACAATTGTGACTGTTGCCCTCTCTTGCACAAAAGAGAAGAGTGAATGCCAATTGAACATCTCATTTTCAAATGAGTACAGTTACCCATCAATCATCAAACTTAAATCATCGGCAATGATGAGCATGACTGAGTTTGAAATTCCAGATACTAACAATTTTATCCTTACCATAATAAAGGGTGAAAATGAAACAATTTATAATGGAATATATAAGGATAAACCTGAAAAAATCACACTTTCAGCTGGTACTTACAAAATAGGGGTATATTCAACTACGTTTTCAACACCTGCATTTGACCAACCTTTATTTGGAGATGAACAAATAATTGTTGTGCAAGGGGGAGAAAACCTCGGAGTATCATTTATCTGTAAACAGCTCAACTGTGGGATGAGGGTCACTTTTGGAAGCGGTTTTATATCCAAATATAGTAACTCTGAATTGATATTGTCTTCATCAAATGGAAGCCTCCAGTATCCAACTTCTGAAAATAGAATTGCCTATTTTTCACCAGGTCGTGTGGAGATGCATCTAAAGGATAGTGGCATTGATAAGACATTGTTTGCAAGAGAGCTGTCAGCTGCTAATATTTTACAGATCAAACTGGAGGCTACAAACACTGATTCCCCCACAAATGGAGGTGTCTCAGTTGTGATTGACACCACAAGAGTATGGCTCAATGAGGATATATTATTGGGGAGTGAAAACAATGGAAGTTCAGCTGAAAAGGGACTCAGAAAGGTGGAAATAGAGGGTTGGATAGGTGCAAAAAACGTATGGATACAGGGATATATTGTTGGGGGAGATTTAAGCTCTTCGGGTATCAAGTTAAATCCCCCTTTTACGTCAAGTAGCAATCTCGCCATTGCAGATTCGCCAGACGAACAAAATAGAAATATGTGTATATCTGTCTCTTTAACTTCGGGGACAGAAGCAAGGGATGCCCTTAACCTCGTCAACAATCCATCAAACCATAAAAAAAAGATATATATAAAGGGGGAAATTGTAGAGAGTTATTATGGATTAATTGGTGTCAAAAATATTAAGGAATTTAAAATTGAATGATTAACTTTGTTTACCTAAAACACTGCTTATGAGTTTGCTTAATAGATTTGTATTTTTAATAGTATCATCACTCTTTTTACTTACTTCATGTGGAGGCAATAAAGGGGATGATACTATTGTATTACATCGAGAATCTGACCTTGGTAATGCCAGAATCTCTGTAATTACAGGAACTACTCATGAGAAATATGTAATGGAGCACTTTCCAAATGCTAAAATCAACAGAGTTGATACATTTACAGATCTCTATCTTTCTCTGAACTCCAATAAATCTGACGCCATCTTTGTCGAATATATACCCCATAAAATTGCCTTTGGAAGTGATGACAAATATAGAGTATTTATTAAAAAGATTGTCTCTGAGAACTATGCGATGGCGTTCAATAAAGAGGATACCGAGCTAAAAGATCATTTCAATGAGTTTCTAAAAGAGGTAAAGTCAAATGGTATATATGATAGCATTTGCACCAATTGGATAGATAATTTCGAGAATGCCTCTATGCCTGATTTTTCAAATATCCCACGAAGTGGGGAATCAATCAAAATAGCTACAGCATGCGACAATCAAGGATTCTTTTTTATCAAGAATGGCCGTAAATCAGGGGTTGAGGCTGAACTTTTAGAGCGATTTGCAGCCCATTTAGAAAGGCCTATAGAGTTTTCAATCATCAATTTCGGTGGGTTGATAGCTGCCCTCTCGGCAGGGACAGTAGATATTGCTTGCAATTCTCTTTGCCCCACACCTGAAAGATCAAAACAAGTTGATTTTTCGGATCCATATTATTCCTCTTTCACTTCTGTTGTAATAAAAAACGATAACACTTCAAAGGGATTTAGCTCACTTGAGAGTGCCTCTAAATCGACCATTGGAGTACTGCTCGGCTCAGCTCAAGATGATTTTATTACAAAAACATATCCCCTTTCAAATATTATAAGAGTAGATGAAAGTACTAATTTAATCCAGGCACTCCTTAAAAAGAAATGTGATGTCATAGTCCTTGATTATCTCGAAACCATAAATGCAATGAAGATCAATCCAGAAGTATCAATACTGGAAAACGACATATACACTACAGGGTTGCATTTCGGCTTTAGAAAGGGAGACCCCTTGTCTTCGATGTTTAATAATTATCTTAAGCAGATAAGAGAGAGCGGTGAGTATGATCAATTGCTAACTAAATGGAACATAGATGATGTCTCTGGCCAGACTATTGATAATATTGAATACCAAGAAAATGCTAAAAGTGTGGTTGTAGGTTCATCGGCGGAGATAGTACCTTACAATTTTGTAATAAACAATCAAGTGTCAGGATTAGATATTGACATTATTAGTAGGTTCCTTGCCAGTGTCGGAATGAGACCAGAGTTCAATATTTCAAAATTCGGATCACTGATTCCTCTGCTTCAATCTCGTAAGATTGATATTATCGCCTCTTCCTTGATGAAGACAGAAGAGAGAAGTAAAGTTATTGATTTTTCCGATTCATATTACGATTTTGTGACTTGTGCGGCGTGCCTCAAAACATCTCTTTCAGATAGTTTTGAGGGAGAGTCTCTCCTTAAAAATGATGGGAGCGATATTGACAAAGCGAAGGTGGGAGTTATGACAGGATCGCTTGGAGATTTCTATATGAAAGATCACTTTCCCGATGCTAAGATTAATTGTTTTGATGATATTACAGATGCCATTACTGCTTTATCTACAAATAAGGTTAAATATGTAATGACTTCCTATACAAATGCCATCAATGCCATCAGGAACACAAATAACATCATAATATTAGATAAAAATTACACCAAAGAGGGGGCTGCGATTGCATTCAGAAAAGATGTTGATAAAGTTTTTTTGAACTCTGTAAATTCAGCCATATCGGAGTTGAAAAGTGATGGAACCCTTGATGAGATGGCCAAAAGATGGATGGATCCTATAAACAATAAATACCAAGATGTCAACATACCAATAACTAATGATGGAAAAGAGTGGCACATTGCAGTTTCAGCCAATAGAGAACCGATGTGCTTTGTCAAAGATAATGTCATAACAGGATTTGATGCTGAACTTATCCAAAGAGTAGCAAATAAAATAGAACGAAAAGTTATATTTCATGATATGAAATTTTCGGCTTTAACCGCCTCTCTGATTAGTGGAAAAACTGACGCTATTGTGTCTAATTTCACCGCGACCCAAGAGAGGGCCAAAGTTGTCACTTTTTCAGAAGAGTATTTTTCTAATCCTCAAATATTATTAGCCTCTAAAACCAATGGCAAAGATCAAATCATCAAAAAACCATGGTACAAAAAAATAGAGGAGAGTTTTATCAACAACATAATCCTTGAAAAAAGATATCTTATAATTCTTGACGGATTATACCAGACTATCATCATTTCTATTTTTGCCATACTGCTTGGGACATTGTTAGGGGCAATAGTTTGCTATCTTAGGATGAGCAAGGTTAAGTTGTTTTCTACTTTTGCAAAAGTATATATTGACCTTATGAGAGGAATACCTATTTTGGTCCTTTTGATGATCATCTTCTATGTTGTTTTTGCAAAAGTAAATATCTCCGCCACCATTGTAGCCATTATTACTTTTGCTATGAATTTTGCTGGATATGTAAGCGAAATGTTCAGAACATCAATCGAAAGTATAGATAAAGGGCAGAAGGAGGCAGGGATTGCATTGGGGTTTAGTGGTGTTAGGACTTTCCAATATATTATTATGCCACAAGCTCGTGCAAGAGTGCTTCCTATCTATAAAGGGGAGGTCATCTCTTTAGTTAAGATGACATCAGTGGTGGGCTATATCGCAGTTCAAGATTTAACTAAAGCATCCGATATTATAAGGAGTAGAACATTTGATGCGTTTTTCCCTTTGATTGTGATTACAATTCTCTATTTCATTCTCGCATGGTTGTTTGGGAAGGCCCTTGATCTATTAAACAAGAAAAAACAGTATAACAATGATACAAATTGAAGCTCTTTCTAAAAAATTTGGTGATTTAACTATACTAAAAGATATCAGTACAGTTATTGAAAAGGGGGAAATTATCTCCATTATAGGCCCTTCAGGCACTGGAAAAAGTACTTTCCTGCGTTGCCTCAACCTCCTTGAAAAACCAACATCAGGTAAAATAATAGTTGATGGAGTAAATATTCTTGATAAAAAATATGATGTTTCATTGTTGAGAAGAAAAATGGGTATGGTTTTTCAATCATTCAATCTTTTTGAACATCTTTCAATAATAGAGAACCTAACTATTGGTCCAATTAAAATACTTGGCAAAAGTAAAGAAGAGGCAACAAAACGGGGAATTGATCTATTGAAAGCAGTTGGACTTGTGGAGAAATGCTATTCCTTTCCCTCGGAGTTGTCAGGAGGTCAAAAACAGAGAGTAGCAATTGCCCGCTGCCTCTCGATGGATCCAGAGGTGATACTACTTGATGAACCTACATCTGCTCTAGACCCCACCATGGTAAGTGAAGTGCTCGGTGTTATAAGGCAACTCGCTAAAACAGGGATAACAATGCTAATTGTTACTCATGAGATGAATTTTGCAAAAGATGTAAGTACTAGGGTCTTTTATATGGATGAAGGGATTATTTATGAGGATGGTACTCCAAAGCAGATATTTGAACACCCTCAAAAAGATAAAACAAGAATATTTATTAACCGAATAAGATCTCTTAATCTTTCAATAAATAGTAGAGATTATGACCTATACAGGCTCAATAGCGAGATAGAATTGTTCTCTGGGAAATATTTCTTTTCGCAGAGAAGGAGTAGAAACCTATTGCTCATTACAGAAGAGTTGCTCCAAATTGCCCCCATTAGAGGTGGAGTTGAAATAGAAATTGAGTATTATGAGAAGAGCGACACTATACAATACTCTATTATACAAAAGAATTATAATAGGCCCATTATCAATAGTGATACCATCGATGAATTGAGTTTATCTATCATCAATGGTATAGCCTCAGAGGTGAAAGAGGAAATTTTAGATAACTGCGTTAAAATATCTATTTTAATTGGTGAATAATTGCCGCAGCAGCCTTTCTACCAGCCCCCATCGCTAGAATAACAGTAGCAGCCCCAGTGACAGCATCTCCCCCTGCATATACAAACGGGAGTGTTGTTGCACCATTTTCGTCTGCTATGATACCTCCCTTTTTCGTCACTTCCAGATTGTGGGTAGTGCGTGCTATAAGGGGGTTGGGAGAAGTTCCCAGGGACATTATTACGACATCTGCTTCAATATCAAAGGCTGAGTCTCTAACTGGAATAGGAGATCTTCTACCTGATTCATCGGCCTCTCCAAGTTCCATTTTTTCACACTTTATCCCTCTGACCCATCCTTTTTCATCTCCAAGAATCTCCATTGGGTTAGTTAGCATTCTAAATTCTATCCCCTCTTCTTTTGCGTGGTGCACCTCTTCTTTTCGTGCTGGAAGTTCATTTTCTGTTCTTCTATATACTATTGTCACCTCAGATCCAAGACGAAGGGCTGTTCTCGCAGCATCCATCGCAACATTACCTCCTCCAACTACAACGACCTTCCTTCCAATAAAAATTGGAGTCTGCGCCCCCTCTTTATAGGCTTTCATCAAATTATTTCTGGTTAGAAACTCATTTGCAGAGAAGACTCCGTTAAGGTTCTCACCTGGTATTCCCATAAATTTGGGAAGGCCTGCTCCTGAGCCAATAAATACGGCAGAAAATCCCTCTTTTGAGAATAACTCTTCAACTGTGATAGTCCTCCCTATTATGACATTTGTTTCTATGGTTACCCCAAGAGATACTAAATTGCTGATCTCCTCCTCTACTACTTTTTGTTTAGGGAGCCTGAACTCTGGGATGCCATATTGAAGTACCCCTCCTGCTTTGTGTAATCCCTCGAATATTGTCACTTGAAAGCCTGCCTTTGCCAAATCAAACGCACATGCCAACCCAGATGGGCCACTGCCGACAAC
Organism: uncultured Muribaculaceae bacterium; assembly: GCA_964607675.1. GTDB lineage: Bacteria > Bacteroidota > Bacteroidia > Bacteroidales > UBA932 > CAZSLC01. The sequence continues at coordinate 82,617 of CAZSLC010000002.1, read as the reverse complement.
TGCTACCTTTTTTCCATTCGGTGCGGATTTATCTAAGAATTTTACATTGTGCTCTCTACTCCAATCTGCCACAAATCTTTCTAACTTTCCTATCGCTACTGGCTCCCCTTTTGCCCCAAGAATACAAGATCCCTCACATTGAGACTCCTGTGGGCATACTCTTCCACACACAGCAGGAAGGGAGCTATCTTCCGATATAATCCTTGCCGCTTCTTCAAAATCTCCCTTAAGCACCTGTGAGATAAATGAAGGAATTTTCACAGATACAGGACATGCTTCCATACAGCGAGGAACTTTACAATTCAAACAACGTGATGACTCCGTTTGAGCCTCCTGGAGATTGTACCCATAGCATACCTCTTCAAAATTGTGTGCTCTTATTTTCGGTTCTTGTTCTCTAACTGGAACTCTTGGTATTTTATTTGCCATATCTATCTTATTCTACATTTATGATCAGACTCAACTTCTTGTGATTTATACAATGATTGTCTTCGTAGTGCCTCATCAAAATCAACTTGGTAAGCATCAAATTCTGGCCCTTCCACACATGCAAACCTAACTTTACCTCCCACTGTGACTCTACACGCACCACACATCCCAGTCCCATCTACCATTAGAGTATTAAGACTAACTACAAGTGGGAGTTTGTATTCTTTTGCAGTGAGGGTGACAAATTTCATCATTATCATAGGTCCGATAGCCACTCCTTGGTCATATTTCTTGCCACTATCCATTAATTCTTTCAATTGTGCAGTTACAAGCCCTTTAAATCCTTTAGATCCATCATCTGTACATATATACAAATTGTCACATACCGAGGCGATTTCATTTTCTAAAATCAGCAAGTCTCTACTCTTGGCCCCACAAATGACATCAATATGGGCCCCTTTGGAATGAAGGTATTTAACTTGTGGATATACTGGGGCAATGCCTAATCCTCCAGCTATAAAAACATAATGTCGAGCTGCTATCTCACTCTCTGATAGATGTATAAATTCGGAAGGTACTCCTAATGGTCCAGCACAATCTGTGAATGAATCCCCCTCTTGGAGATTGCAAATCATTTGACTTGATGCTCCAACTATTTGAGTGACAATAGTCACACTCCCTTTACTTCTATCATAATCACAAATTGTTAATGGAACTCTTTCTCCATCTTCATGTGCTCTCACAATTAAAAATTGTCCAGGCTGGGCAGCAGATGCGAGCCTCGGTGCATTAACCTCCATAAGACATATTATAGGGGTAAGAAACTCTTTTTTTATAATTTTATACATTGAATTTATATGGTTACGTTGGTAAATGAATCAAATTTATACCCTTTGCGTTTTAGTGTCTTTATAATCTCTCTCAATCTGAGATACAAGGGATCTGGTCTCTCTTTTACTACTCCAGGATGAATCAGTAAAATAGCCCCATCAATAGCCCCCATCTCTTCAAATCTATACAACGAATTGATAAGTAGTTGAGTTGGTTTGTAATTGGACATGCCTGGATATGTATAATCTGCAGCTGTGACACTTCCTGGAGTAAGATTTATTACATTTAGACCTATTGAGCGCAATGCCGCAACAGACTCTGCATTGTAATATTCATATGGAGGGAGGAACCACCTCGATTGATCCACTTTAATTCCAAATTTTTCAAGTTCCGCAATGTTGTTACGCATATCGCTTACTATCTCCTCTTTTGTCACAAGTGAAGAGTCTCGATTGCCCCATGGTGCATACAAAAGATGTTTGTCCGAATGTCCGCCAACATAGTGCCCTTCTGAAATTATATTCTCAATCAACTCTTTATGCTCTTTCATACGAAGACAATTACCTGTGAGAAAGAAAGAGCCCTTTATCCCTTCTCTCTTGAGAGTCTTTAAGATAATGTTGCCACCATTAAACAAAGAATCAGCTGAAAAAACGAGATATATTTTCTTCTCCTCTGGATTAACCCTCACAATAGCTCCATATTTATCTTTTTCTAAATTGCTCTTTTTTAACTCTTTACCTACTGATTCTTGCTTTGCAAAATAATAAGTCAGACCTGCTGTTCCATCCATTGTTGGCTCATTGCTCGCATAGTCTCCAATATCATCATGATAAACAGCGATTCCATTATTGAACTGGTAATATTTATCAGGATTTCTAAGTGATTTTCCTGCTCTCTCATCAAAGACAGTCTTGTAAACTGGGCCGTCAACCAATCCTCCGTATGTCAAATCCCCATTAAGGACAGTGTATGATGAGTGGGGTGAATCGGGATAATCATACCCCGTAGGCAGTCCAACAATCATAGATGTACCCCATGGATTGCACCCAAGCAACCAGTCACGAAGAGATGCTTCCATCTCAAGAAATGAATTGTCACCACTCACTTCGTTGTAAAGACGGGCCTGAGTAATAGCTGCGGAGGTGAGATTATTAGAACACCAAATAAAAGGTATTCCGTTGATAAAGGGATCGTCAGCAGCCCTATCTTTTAAAGATTGGAGCCCCTGTCTCATAAACTCAGCATATTTCATTTTTAGTTTACTATCTCCAGAGCTGGCAAGTAAATAGTGACCGAGATTGATAAATGGATAATATTGATAATGTCTTCCCCTTCCTAATTCCATCCAAGGGGTAACAGGCTCCAATTCGCCCCAATAGTTTGCATCGATTTTCCACTTTGGATCATTTGTCGTTTGAAAAAGGGTGGCCGCAGCGAGTTCAAGGTCATCCACATAGGAATCTTCTTCATAAAAATATGGAGACAATAGGCAGGCTGTCTGGGTGTTGCCTAGTTTTTCCACTCCAAACTCATATGCAAACTGAGCTTTATCTTGAATCTGCTGAGCAAATTCAGGGTAATAATTCTTCATCAGAGCTGCACCAAGGGCAAATGTAGAGGCAAATTTCCCCGCAGTTGAGGAAACACCAGTAGTACGATTGATCCACTTTCCAAGCCCTTGAGGAGCACCTGTTACAAAATAAACAGGACGTCCATTGCCAGCTCCCCAACCATAGTCAACTTTGTCATTCTGAGGCTCTCTAAATCCTGCATGATCCCTATCGTCAGCAATTTGATTAAACATAACCCTCCTCTCTGGATTCATTTTATTAACCCAATCAAGTCCCCATTTTGCTTCGTCAAGAATATCGGGAATGCCGTTGTGCCCCACCCTTCCCTTCGCATCATAGTTATCTTTAAAGATAGATTTGTCCTTTTGTTGATGGTATGCAAACAAAAGGTGATATGTTGCAGTAGATGAGGTAGTTAAATATTGTAAATAATCAGTAGCATCGTGCCAACCACCAGTGACATCTATTTTTTCACCACTTCTAGTTGGATGATCCACTATGTATCCATCGTGGATATGACACATCTCTCCAGTGAAAGGATTGTCACCACACCTTTGCTGTCTCATATAGACAAGTAAATAATCAGCAAGTCCATCATAGACATCGGGTGATATCCTAAATGATGGACTTTTAGCTCCGTTAGATACTATATAATAGCCCCCGTTTTTACTTAAAGAAGAGAAATCAAGACGATAAGCACTTTTCATTCCCCATCTGTTTCCATTCATACTTTTGCCCTTACCTCTAAAGATAAGAGAATCCGTATTTGAATCAAAAATTTCAAATGAACCATCTGAAAGGTCTTTTGACAGCATCACTGCCACTTTTATATCAGTTGGTAAATAACCTAAATTGTTGACTCTTACCCACGATTGAGCAAAGAGTGAAAAAGATAAAATTGCTAAAGTAAAAAAAAGAACTGCTCGTTTCATTAAAAAATCATATTTAAAAATTCGAGCGTGAAGATAATAAATTATTTTTTCTCTTCAGCCTTATATCCATTTTTCTCAATGGCCATTTTCAATTTATCTATAGATGTTTTGTTTGTTTGATATTTAAACCACACCGTTTTTGTCTCTAAATTTATTTTAAGGTCTTTAACTCCTTTCTCGAAAGGGAGGTTGTCTTCCAGTTTTTTAACACAACCTGGACAATCTATAGATGTGACAAATGTCACTTCTGCTAATTTTGAATCTTTCTTTTTGTCTTGAGCATTAGTTGTAAAAGCTACAAACGACAATACCAATACCGATACGATAGTAATTAAATTTTTCATCTTTTTTAAATTATTAATTGTTTATAAAATTATTTTTTCCATAATGTAAATCTCATCCCCGCATATATTTTTATCCCCATGATAGGGCCCCAAACTGTTGAAGCATTAAATTTGTCAGAAAATGGGTTTTCTGCCTCAATGATAGGATTTTTCTGTTTATAATTGGTAAGGTTTTCACCGCCTATATAGACATCGACTCCTTTGAATTTGCGGGTCACCTGAGCAAATAATATTGGATATGCAGGAGAGATGCCTGTTTTACTCTCTACAAAATTAGGAAGTCGTGAAGGGCCGTTAATCTGAGCCGTAAAATCAAAAGTCCATATATTCATATTGGTAGAATACTGTAAATTGAGAACTCCTTTATATCTGCTAGTCAATGGCTTCTCAACAAGTCCTTGAGAATGAAGTGTCACCTTTGCATCAGTATATCTGAAAGTTGCAAGAATATTAAATCCTTTAAATGGATCTACTGAAAAATCCACTTGGTAGGTATTAGTATATGAGCGTCCTTCTAAATTGTAAATCAACACTTTAGACCAATCTTTTTCCTGATCAACTATAATCTGTTTATTAAAATCTGTTCTAAAAAAGTCAAAACTTAGATAAGAATTATCCTCATGTCCTATTGGAATATATGCGGTAAAATTGCCTCCATAAGTCCAAGCATCTTCTATCTGTGGCTTATCATTGAAGACAATTTCTCTTCCAGTAGATAAAATACCTATATTATCTACAATCACATTAGGAGATCTAAAGCCCCTTCCTCCAGCAGCTCTAAATACTAAAAAATCGGTAAATGCATATTTAAGGTTCATCCTTGGGGCAAAAAGTAATCCATATCTATTGTTGTAATCAAGGCTTAGATCGGTAACTAATGTGAATTTTTCCCCAAGCTCAAAAGTATATTCACCATAGATCCCTAATTGATTTTCCCTTTTTAAGAATTCGTTGTTGATACCGTTTGACTTATTAGGTTGAAAGAGCCTCTCATTTATATTGTCGTATTGGTTGCGAAGCCCAATCGAAAATCTGTGCCCCTCGTATTGAGTATTTTGATATATAAGATTTATAAAGCCAAGATTTTGCTCACCCGAATAAAGTTTTTTCCCAAAATTAGATTTGACATCGTAGTATGTGTAATCTGCTACGAATGCTATATTTTGAGTATTCTCCTTATTGAGTGGGAAACCCGCCTTTAAATAGCCATTTATACCTCTGTTTCTTATTATTGAACCCCAAAGTTCAGAGCCATCGGAAAGGAGTCCGTTATTTTGCTTGGTGTAGCCCATTTGCCCCCCTATTCTCTCATCACTTAGGGCAGTAACACCAAATCTTATTTGCACCCCTGATGGGTCAAAATAGAGCCACCGATTTGCAAGGTTAAACTGCATTGTGTTTGGTTCATCTCTGAAACCATCCCCATTGCCATCGTGAGCCATCGCATCTGTAGAAAAATGTCCCAAAACAACTGTACTCCATTTCTCATTTAGTTGGAGAGAGGAAGCCGCATTTGCCTCAGCACGCAAGTTGTGACTTAAAAATAGGTTAAGGAATAGAGGTTGTTCTGCCGTTGGCTTGCGGTGTTCCATATTTATTTGACCAGTAATGGCCTCAAGTCCGTTTATTACAGAAGAGGGACCTTTTGCAATTTGAATACTCTCCAGCCACTGACCAGGGATGTAAGAGAGGCCAAATGGGGCTGCAAGTCCTCTCATCACAGGTCTATTCTCATCAAGCATCTGGGTATAAATACCAGACAACCCAAGAAGCCGTATCTGTTTTGAACCAGTGACTGCATCTGAATAGCCGACTGATACACTGGCAGAGTTTTCAAAACTCTCTGCAAGGTTGCAACAGGCCATTTTACAAAGACCAGCCGCCGTTATAACCTCTGTCTTCATCGGGGTCATCTTTGAGAGGTAGGATCCCGCTTGAGTTGCAGTCACTACCGCCTTTTCTATTTCATTTTCACCTTTAAGGACAAATTCAATATTTTTAGTATTTGGTTCGACAATGATGGTATCCTTGTTGAATCCTATTGCTGTAGCAATGAGTGTTGCTTTTTTACCTTTTACAGATTTAAAAAGAAATTTTCCGTTTTCATCACAATCTGTATATGCTCCAGATTCTAAGAGATAGACTGTTGCAAAAGGGATTGGTTCTTTCTTCGTCTCATTTTTGAAAGAAGACACTGTCCCTTCCAATGAAAATCTTTTTTGGGCATATACGGTTGATAATGAGAGAATTAGGAATAGAATTATAAATAATTTTTTTACTATTTTCATTTTTATTTGATTTATACATAACACATTTTTGTGCGTTAAGAAAACGCACATTATAAAATTGGATATGTAATGATCAAATTCTGAGAATTGTAAAATTGTCAGTTATTGGAGGATCTTCTAACATCCTATAGTAAGAGATATATGGTAAAACCTCTACGTCAGTTAGGATCTGAGGATATGTTAAAATAATAAAATCTGGTGAAATTGGGTTTATAAAGAGATCAGGTGTCGATTCCTGGTCGGCAGTCAATAAAACCACCTTTGTAGAACAACACGTATTCAAACTGTGTCCATGGTCATGTTCTGTGTGATTATGTTCGGTGTGGTGAAAAGCATCACAAGAGACTTGTCCCAGCAATAAGGAAACAGCGTCTGCTGAATCACAACTTTTGCATTTGTGGACAGCATAGCCCATGTTTGAAATCACATATACAGATATAATCAAACAAATATTAATTATCCCTATCGCTTTTTTCGCCATAATTTGACAAAGATATATAAAATCATTAATTTCGCAATGAATTTAATCTTGATTTAATAACTTTTAACTATATGAAATCATTTTTCAAAACACTTCTTGCATCCTTGATAGGGACATTTATTGCACTTTTTTTAGTGGCAATGGTCTCATTTTCAGTCATAGGATCAATGATCTCTTTTTCAAAAACCACTACTCCTGAAATACCTCAAAAATCTATCTTAAAATTAGATTTTTCTAATGCAATCACAGAACAAACCTCCGATGATCCAATGAACATTATCAACCCACTCTCTTCGTCCTCTTCGAGTACAATCGGAATACTCGATTTCGTCCAAGCAATAGATGCCGCAGCTGACGACCCAAGGATTGAGTTTATCTACATGAATCCTTTTAATCTTAAATGTGGATTGACACACGCAGAAGAGATTAGAGATGCTCTTTTAAGATTTAAACAATCGGGGAAGGCCGTCATAACCTATGGCGAACATTTTTCTCAATTAGGTTATTACCTTGCTTCTGCATCAGATAAAATCTATATCAGTCCTGCTGGCACGAACGATTTGATTGGCTTAAGTACCAATTTAATGTTCTTCAAAGATATCTTGCAAAGTATAGGGGTTAACATCCAACTTATTCGTCATGGCAAATTCAAATCAGCTGGGGAGCAGTTTATCAATAGCTCTATCAGCGAAGAGAATAGGTTGCAAAATCAAGTAATGGTATCTTCTATCTGGAACAGTATCGCTGCATCTATTTGTGAATCAAGAGGTATGTCGATTGAATCTTTCAACAATAATATAGATAATTTGAATCTTTCTTTTCCTGAAGATATGAAAAATGCCTCCTTAGTCGATGAGATATTGACAAGGGAACAAATGAGCAAGCAACTATGCACTCTCTTCCAGGTTGACAAAGAAAAAGACTTAAAAATGACCTCGATTGAGACATACTCAAAAGGGATTAACAAGCCATCATACAAGATTAAAAATAAAATTGCTGTTATATATGCAGACGGAGAGATTACCTTTGATAAAGAAAAAGGGATTTCTTCTGAGAAATTCAGCAATATTATCTCTAAAGTTAGGAGGGATAGCACTATAAAAAGTGTAGTTTTTAGGATTAACTCCCCTGGTGGAGCTGCAAATGCTGCCGAAATAATACGTCAAGAACTTCTACTTTTAAGAGAAGTAAAACCAATAATTGTCTCATTTGGAGATTATGCTGCCTCAGGTGGATATTGGATTGCTGCCAATTCTGATAAGATTTTCACAAACAATCTCACATTGACAGGCTCAATAGGTGTATTCAGCATGATTCCATCATTTAAAGGGACAATGGATAAAATAAATATCAACTCTGTAAGTATAAACTCCAATAAACACTCCGATATGTTATCGCTTCAAAGACCTCTTGATAATGTTGAGATAGCATCTATGCAGAGGGATGTAGAGAGAATATATGATATGTTTTTGGATGTTGTTTCAGGTGGAAGGGATATGAGCGTAGCACAAGTTGACAGCGTAGCACAAGGAAGAGTATGGGCTGGTAGTGACGCACTTAACATCAAACTTGCCGACTCTAAAGGGGGGCTTATAGATGCCATTCATTACGCAGCGACATCTGCCAATTTGGAAGAATATAGGCTTGTAGAATACCCTGTCGTAACAGGTACGCTTGAAAAACTGATGGAGCAAATAAACAAAAGCGGTGCTTCCGTAAAACTAATAACTGACCCACAAGAGTTGATTAAGGATACGTATTTATCACTGAAAGATGAAATTATCGGCACCTACGCACGTCTTCCATATTATTATGATTGGGGGGAATAGTTTAGTTCCGATATTTCTCCGATTATCCTTGTTTTTTTGGTAACTCTATATCGATTATCACTTCTTAGACCAGGGAGGCATATAATCTCCTCTCCATCAAAGAGGATGGGTTGGCGATTTTTCTCTCTCATACTATATTTGATATCTGTATAAAAATCACTGATTTTTTTAAATCCTTTTTCCATACCAAAAGGGCGAAACCTATCAGCTGCCTTCCAACTTCTACAGACAATAGGAAATTTTATCTTTTCAGCATCGAAATAGAGTTCGCCATATTGAGGAATGGGTTTGAAATCTTCATCAGGCACGAAAAGATCTAATTTGAACGATATCCCTTTGAAGGAATAAAATCCTGGCTCTGTAATACTTAAAATATAATCTGATTCATTCTCAATCGGATATACTTTGATCTCTCCCCTATCTATTACGAGTTGGTGTGTTGAAGAAATAAATACTTTACCGCTTTGTCCATCAATGGCGAGCAAAACTTGAGAAAGTTGTGAGCTGTTAAAGCCTTTTTGTTCTAAAATTGAAAAGAGCCAGAAACTTGGATGACGTTCTTTTTTTAATTCATCTATTATAATAGTGGTCTCATCTCCTTTGTTTTCAAAAAGAGTCCCTTCCTTTGATTTATACAAATCTTCTAATACTTCAGCCACTTGATTTAAATAAGAGGTATTTCTTGTAATAGTATTAAGAAAGGATGGATTTATCTTTTTAAATTCAGGGAATATGATATTACGTAGTCTATTGCGTGAATAGTGAGATTCAAAATTGGTCTTATCATCACGATAACTCACCCCTTTCTGCTCCACATACTCAGATATGCTTTTTCGTGAAATATTCAAAATGGGTCTGATGATATTACCATTGACCTTTTTTATCCCTGTGAGCCCTTTAACTCCCGTTCCCCTAAGCAGGTTCAAAAACATAGTTTCTACGCTATCATCCTGGTTATGAGCGACTGAAAGCAAATCATAATGATTCTCATTCATCAGTTGGGCAAACCAATCATATCTTAACTCCCTCGCCGCCATTTGAGTAGAGATTGAATTTTGTTTTGCATACTGTTTAGTTTCAAAGCGCGTTGAAAAGAACTCCACATTGTGTTCTTTTGCCCAATCTTCAACGAGTTGTTGATCTTTAACACTATCTTCACCTCTTAATTGAAAATTGACATGAGCTACACCAAACTTTAGATTAAGGTGAGAATGTAAAAACAAAGTTGCCATGCACATAGAATCTATTCCTCCACTAACAGCCAGGAGAATTTTACAATTATCTATGTTCTCTTTAACTAAAGTCCTGATATTTTCATCAAAAATAGTCTGTAACATTATTTAGCCTTCAAATATTTACCAAATACATATGTAAAGTTGACACTTAAATTCTCTTTAAACTGAACTCTTGGGGCTAAATTTTCTCCGTTTTTATCAGCTATGAGAATATTGTCATCGTATATAAGATTGGTTCGAAGCCCAATGGTAAAGAATTTAGCAACTTTAAATCCTAAATCAAAATCCCAATAAACTTGAATATTTTGAGGATTGTGGAGGAAATTGGAAAACAGGGTAAGGACGGTACCTACTGAAAATATTTTATATGATGTTTTAAATTCTGCTTTCAATTGAGCTCCAAGCTCAGTTCTTATCCCTTCATCCTCTTTATTACCATACTTTGCCCTTAACTCTTTTATTCCTACTATAACAAAATTGCCTGTCAAAGGTGCAAAATTGATAGACAGTGATTTGAATGGCTTATAATCAATACCAAGACCTAATGACATATATGCAGGGGCAAAGAAACTTGATTGAAGAGTTTTAACATCTCCAGAGTAGGTATATCCAGGGGAAAATTGAGTTCTAAAGTTGAAATCAGCCGAAAAATACAATTTTTCAATAGCTTTATAACCCCATTTACTCCCAAGCTGAATTTTGTCGTCACTTTTTTTGTAATGATCTCCAAAAGACTGAATAAATCCATAGGACCCTTTTATCCTATTTTCCCATATCATTTTGCCCCTTGCATAGTTTGCATTACCATCAAGGAATGCATTCATTGCTATAGAACCAGATCCACCCTCGGCCCAATTGGTCAAGGATACTTGTGAAAAACCTATCTGGGTTAATAATCCATTGGTCCAATATTTAGGTGGTTCAACTGGGGTGTATTGAATTTCAGGAATTTCAATTTTAGATACTACCACCAAACACAACTCCTGAGCACCCGTTAAATTATCTTTTATTGGTGTCAGATTATTTTGAGCATACATTTGTGCCTGCATCAAAAAAAATAGACACGAAAAGAATAATACTACATAAGTGAGAAATCTGTTTCGTTTCATTTATCGCTATTTAATACGTCATCAGAATTATATCCATACCCTATTCTTTTCCCTACTCTCATTTTAGATGATTCTATCTTATTGTTAATCATCCCAACACTCATCTCTTTTACCAAATCAAAAGGGGGAACAAGTAAATCGAATGTCAACGAATATTTAATTGCAGCCTCAACTATAGATACCAAGCTCTCTTTTGACATTTTATACTGTCCAAACATTGATGTGTTTTGCTTCTCTTGTCTCTTACCTTCTACAAAGAATATTTTATCTTTATTGATAAACAAACGGGCTACCAAATATCCTAAGTCATCTGGTCTATTGTATTTTAGCGAATCTGAAAGGAAATTATATACGCTAATTACTCCACAATAAGCATTATATGGATTCTCTTTAACAAAATTTTCTTTCCAAATAGGGTGATTTCTATCGAAAACATATACATCCGTATTCATACTGAATATCAAAACATCATCTGCAAACTTAAGCTCAGCCTCAAATTTTCCTCTATCACGATACTCAAGTCTAACCCTCCTATCACATGTTTCATCTAACAATTCACTAATATCATTGCTTATTCCACTAAGGACCTCTTTCAATATATTGAACACTTCAAAGCACTGATCAAAAACATCAGACTTTACTATTGACTTGTTATTTAGAATCTCTACTATCTGCTCCCGCAGCGGTACATCATTATCTGTTTTCATAATATTAATTAGTATGCTCTCGCAAATATAACTCTTTGTTTCGAAGGTTTACCTGAATATACACATTTTCCCTCTTCTTTTATTACATCGGTATCCAATGGGATACATCTTATTGTCGCCTTTGTCTCCTCTTTTATCTTCGCTTCTGTCTCTGCTGTCCCATCCCAATGGCAAAGGAGAAATCCCCCATCTTCTATTTTCTCTTTGAATTCTTCCCATGTGTCAACTTTACAAGTGTTTTCCTCTCTAAATTTGAGAGCCTTATTGTAAATATTGTTCTGCATTTCATCGAGCAGGGCACTGATATATTGAGATAGCCCCCCCCTTTCTATTGTTTTCTTTTCGAGTGTATCCCTCCTCGCCAGTTCAACCACCCCTTTTTCAAGATCCCTTGCTCCAATCACGATTCTAACAGGAACACCTTTCAACTCCCATTCTGCAAATTTGAACCCAGAACGAACATTGTCTCTATCATCTATCTTCGACGAGATGCCAAGTTGATCCAGTTCCTTCTGTATCTCCTTCATATATGAAACCATAGTGGTAAGCTCCTCATCTCCTTTGTATATTGGCACCATCACCACTTTTATCGGAGCTAAAGCAGGCGGAAGCACAAGGCCATTGTTGTCACTGTGTGCCATAATCAATGCCCCCATCAATCTGGTAGAAACGCCCCACGAAGTAGCCCAAACATAATCAAGCCTTCCCTCTTTTGATGCAAATTGGACATCAAATGCTTTGGCAAAATTTTGACCAAGAAAATGCGAAGTACCTGCTTGTAAGGCCTTTCCATCTTGCATCATTGCCTCTATACAGAGGGTATCCAAGGCACCAGCAAATCTTTCTGTCGGAGTCTTTTTCCCTACGACAACTGGCAGTGCCATATATTTTCTTGCAAATTCCGCATATACATTTATCATTCTTTCTGCCTCTTCAACTGCTTCCTGCGAAGTAGCATGTGCAGTATGTCCCTCTTGCCATAAAAATTCAGCTGTTCTAAGGAAAAGTCTGGTTCTCATTTCCCACCTCACCACATTGGCCCATTGATTACAAAGGATAGGGAGATCTCTATACGATTTGATCCAATTTTTGTAAGTATTCCAAATGATTGTCTCTGATGTTGGACGAACTATCAACTCCTCTTCTAATTTGGCATCTGGGTCAACTACCACACCAGGGCCATCTGGGTTGGTCATCAATCTGTGGTGGGTAACTACTGCACACTCCTTTGCAAACCCTTCTACATGTTCTGCCTCCTTACTCAAAAATGATTTGGGGATAAATAGAGGAAAATAGGCGTTTTGATGCCCTGTCTCTTTAAACATTTTATCAAGTTGTGCTTGCATTTTTTCCCATATAGCGTAACCATAAGGTTTGATAACCATACAACCACGGACTGCCGAATTTTCTGCTAAATCTGCCTTTACAACCAAATTGTTGTACCATTGAGAGTAATTTTCTTCTCTATTTGTTACTTCTTTTGCCATTTCTAAATTTGTATTTGGTATATTTTTTGATACATTTGTGTAAACAAAGTGTTTTTTGACACCGCAAAAGTAAGAAAATAAAAACAAAATAACACAGGAGGTGAATTATGAAAAAGAGTTTTTTAATATTTGGCTTTTTGAGCATGTTGATTCTTGGCTCTTGTGGAACATCATCTTACTATTCTTCCGAATACGAAGATGGTATCTATTACCAGCCAAATCCGATAAATAAAGAGCTTATCACAGCTGAAAACAAGCAACTTAACGATTTAACCAACCAAACTATTGAGCGCAAGAAAGAGGTAGTTTCGAGAATGGATGTTGACACTATCAAATTGAAAAATGGTGTTGCAGAGTTGAATTTTGAGCCTGAAAAATCATATCTGGTACTCCTTGACGGCGAGAGTTACGAGGAGAGAATCAATAAATTCAACGACTCTACATACTCATTTTCCATCAATTTCTTAGTAGAAGACTCATACTCTTATCCTTATTGGAACGATCCATGGGGATGGGGCCCATATAGTAATAGTTGGAGGATGAATTGGGCATGGAGCTGGCATAACCCTTGGCATTATGGATGGGGTGGATTTTACAACCCTTGGTATTATGGCTGTGGTGGTTGGTACGATCCATGGTATAGCCCTTGGTATAATCCATGGTACTATGGATGGGGTGGGTATTATGATCCATGGTATAGTCCTTGGTACAACCCTTGGTATGGACCCTACCCATATCCACAATACTCTGACAGGAATGTCGTTTATGGTCAAAATAGACACAACACCCCTGCTGATAACAGCAGATACTCTCAAAGGAGAAACCCTACAATCAATCAAACAAGGGGCAACAGCATATCTAACAACACAAGTTATGTAAGAGGTAACACAAGTAATACTGGTAGCATAGGTAATGCAGGTAATACTGGTAGCTCCACCATCAGAAGGAGTGGATCTGGGGCAGGTGTCACTAAACAGATTGAGACAGGGTACGTAAATGCTAACTCCAACAGAAGAGCAGTGGCTAATAGTAATTCAAGTTCATCGAGGTATCGTCAATCATCATCTCAGAATGAGATGCAAAATTCCTCATCAAATAGCAGTTCTGCAACAAGAAGAGGCGGTGTCAACTACTCTACAGAAAATAATAATGATAGGTCAAGCTATAGCAGAAGCAGCAATAGTTCTAACTCATCAAGGAGTAGTTATAATAATAGCAGCAACTCGACAAGAAGCAGTTATTCAAACAGCAGCAGCAGTTCATCAAGAAGCAGCTATTCTGGTGGTGGTAGTTATTCAGGTGGAGGAAGATCTGGTGGCGGAAGAAGATAGTCCCTATTAAATTTTACAAATATGAATACATTTAAATCAATTTTATTGTCCTTCATGCTCCTGCTTCCAATTGCAGGTAACGCCCAAGGGATGTATGATGCATTGAGATTTTCCAAGCAGCATTATGATGGCACAGCCCGTTCCCTTAGTATGGGGAACGCCTTTACAGCACTTGGTGGCGACATGGGTGCAATTCCAATCAACCCAGCATCTTCAGGTGTATATAGATATTCTGAATTTGTAATTACTCCTGCTATTGATAACAGTATCGATAAGACCATGTATCTCTCTAACCTTTCAACCCAAAATTATACAAGGTTCGGCCTTTCCAATATAGGATGGGTTGGTAGTTTTTCTACTGGGAGGAAAAGTGGGCTGCTAAATTTCAATTTTGCCGTTACCATAAATAGAACCAACGATTACACTTCAAGGACATCTGCCTATGGGGAGGAGGCAAATACAAGTTGGCTTGCAAGTGTGGCAGCAACAATGCCATCTAATATTAGTGGATATGATCTTGACATGCCAAGCAGTGATCCAGACGCACCATTTTACAATACTGGTGCCCCATGGAGATCTATTTTAGCGTGGAACACTTTGCTTCTTGATACACTCGGTTCAAGCTATTCATTTGCTGGAGCTACCGAAAATGAGTTTATTGACAAGGATGGCGAAAGGACATTATATATCGGTGGGCCTCTTAAACAAAATTTCTATCGTCAGACATATGGCTCATCTGAAGATATTACCCTCAATTTTGGAGGAAACGTGAGTGACAAATTGTTTTTCGGAGTCAATTTCACAGTCCAAAATCTATGGTACAGCTACCACGAATCATACTCTGAGACTGCTATAGACCCTAAAAACTTCGAAACAAGATTTGAAAATTTCGAGCACTCTTTCGACCAATATACGACAGGATATGGTTTCAATATAAAAGCAGGAGTGATATATCGTCCAATTAAAGGGCTACGATTAGGAGGGGCAATATCTACCCCTACATGGCTCAGGCTATCTGATAGGTGGAGCGAAAGTATCACTGCACAATTTACCGATAAGAATTTATCTGCAAAATCTCCATACGGAGCTTACGACTATAGAATTACCACCCCATTCAGATGGAATATAGGATTGGCATACACCTTTGGTAAGTTTGCCTTGGTAAGTGTAGATTATGAAAATGCCAATTACTCATCAATAGTAATGGCAGACTCTTATGGAAATACAAAAGATTTCTCTGAGACAAATCAAGATATTAAAACATATTTCAGATCCACCAATAATATCAGAGCTGGTGTCGAAGTAAAGGTCGTACCCCAATTTGCTATCAGAGCTGGTTACAACTATTACGACAAAGCCGAAAAGAATTTTAAAGATCAGATGCATCTTGCCTCTTTAGGTGTCGGCTACGCTTCAAAAGGTGGATTTTTCGTTGACCTTGCATATCAACAACAAATCAACTACACAAGGGAGACATATTCACTATACCAAGAGTATTTAGATACTGACAATCCAACCGTTCCCATCATGGATAGCAAATATCTCAAATGGAAACTGCTTCTTTCTTTAGGATTTAAGTTCTAATAAATCATCCTTGTCTATTAGAAAAGTGAGGGCATTAGGACCTTCGCAAAATAGAAGGTCCAAAATTGAAAGATTAGGTTTGAAACCATATTTATCCGAGAAAATCTGATAATATGGTTTCAACTTTTTATTATCTGTAAAAATTGGCGAGTCCCTCTTAGGATGGATAGTCGCTCTATAATCCATCGTCTCACCATATTGATTTATATAATCGGATGTTATTACAATCTCTTTACCAATTTGCATATCATCTAATATTCTCACTATCAACTCAGTATTTAAATCAAAGAGGAATTCAATTTTTGAATCTAAGATTTCAAATAATTCATCTTTATAATACTCAAAGAATGGAGAAGAGTTGTAGGAAGAGATAAGAGCCCGCTTATGCTGCTGTAACCAAGGTTTTGAATAATCAATCTTCACATCCCTAATATTGGGATGTAAATTACCTTTTATAATAGGAACCGAAAGTTCCATCACACCATCAGCAGAAAAAATCCTGCATCTATTTCTATAAGATTGCTTCTGGTAGGATTCCATCCCCTCTAAGAAAACAATTTTACCAGAGAGCAAAGCAGAAAAGTAATCAATAGGTGGGAAATAGGCGCTACTGAATATAGCTGGACTATTCTTCATCTAATGGTTCGTGAGAAAACTTGATAATTCCTCTCTTAGAGTTTCTTACGAAATTAACAATTATATCTTTCTCAGGAGAGTCTGGGTATTTTTCATCGAGTGCATTACAAGCGTCTGTTCTATTCATTCCACTACTATACAGCACTTTATATATATCTTTTATCCTCTCTATTTGTTCATTTGTAAATCCTCTTCTCCTCAACCCCACAATATTAATCCCACAGAAAGAGATTGGGCGTCTCCCAGCAAGTGCATACGGAGGTATATCTTTAGAGATAAGAGATCCACCTGAAACCATGGCATGTGCCCCTATTTTCGAGAATTGATGTGCTACGGATGAGCCACCTATTATTGCCCAATCATCAACATCTGTTTCACCTGCTATCCCCACATAACTGACCATTATTACATGGTCACCAAGACGACAATCATGAGCCACATGTGTATAGGACATCAAAAGGCAGTTTGATCCCACAACCGTTTTACCCTTTCCACTGGCAGCAGTTCCACGGTTTATTGTAGCACACTCCCTAATAACCGTATTGTCCCCAATTTCGACATAGGTCACTTCCCCATCAAATTTCAAATCTTGAGGGATAGCTCCGATAACAGCTCCTGGAAATATTTTACAATTTTTACCTATTTTCACATAATCAAATATCGTCACATGTGGTCCAATCCATGTTCCTTCCCCTATTTCAACATTTTCTGATATGAAAGAATATGGCTCGATTTTGACATTATTACCAATTTTGGCTTTGGGGTGAATTGTCGAATTTTGCATATTATTATTAATTGTTTTTTAATGCTTTTTCTCTGATAATTTTTGCTACAGATGTATTAATTCCGTGTCCTGATTTATTTGCTACTACTTTAGCCTTCATTCTAAACCCAATGAGGGCAAAATCTCCAATAACATCCAACAACTTGTGTCTTGCGCACTCATTCTCAAATCTCAAACTGATATTACTCAAGTACCCTTCAGGGACCCTTTTTATTGAAGAGACATTGAACAGAGCAGCCATTCTATCAAGTTCTTCTTGTGGAACAGGATGCTCAACAATCACTATTGCATTCTCCAAATCACCACCTTTGATAAGATTGTGCTTGAACAAAAACTCCAATTCATGAAAAAAGACAAAGGTTCTGCATGGGGCAATATCCTTTGCAAAATCAACCTCTTTGGAAAAGGCAGCAGTCTGAACACCTAACACTTTGGAATTGTAATCAATGGTAACATCTATCGAGTAATCATCTGACGGGAGTATTGTCAACTCAGCACCAGATTTGGGGTCTTTATAATCAATTCTATCTTTTATTACAAAATATTTCCTTGGAACTCCCTGATCCTCAAGCCCATCTTTGGATATAGCTTCAACATATGGTTTGGCACTACCATCCAATATCGGAGCCTCTGGAGCATTTAATTCCACTATTGCGTTATCCACCCCCATTCCAACAAACGTTGCAAGTAGGTGCTCAATAGTAGATACCCTTATCTCTCCTTTTTCAAGAGTAGTTCCCCTCTCTGTATATGTCACATAATCTGCAACAGCCTCAATATATGAATCATTTGATATATCTTTTCTTAAGAAACGGATGCCGGTATTGGGATTAGAAGGGAGCAATGTCATATTTACTTGCAATCCAGTATGAAGTCCTTTTCCAACAAAATTATAACTCTTTTTTATCGTTTTTTGGTTATCTAACATCTTTGGTATCTTTATTCTGCAAATATACTATTTTTTATATAATTTTTTGAAAACAGCATAACATTTAATGTAGTCTTTATAGTCAAAGGCAGGAGATCCCATTATTACTGTACCACTTTTTTTAACACTTCCCATAACTCCACTTTGAGCAGCTATACTTGTCTTATCAGGTATGGTAAGGTGGCCTGCTATTCCAACCTGCCCCCCTATCACACAATTCTTCCCAATTTTGGCAGATCCTGCCACTCCACTTTGGGCGGCTATAACTGTATTCTCTCCAATGACGACATTATGGGCTATTTGAATCAAATTATCAATCTTTACACCCTTCTCTATTACAGTTGCCCCCATGGTTGCTCTATCAACAACTGTATTTGCACCTATTTCACAACAATCTCCTATTTCCACAACTCCTGTCTGAGGTATTTTTTTGTAAGTACCATCCTCAAGTGGGGCAAATCCGAATCCATCAGAACCAATCACTACATTGGAATGAATAATACAATCATTACCTATCTTGCAGCCAGAATATATTTTCACCCCTGGGTAAATTGTGCAATTGGCACCTATCTCAACGAAATCCCCAACATATACCTGAGGATATATTTGGGTATCCTTACCAATTTTTGATTTTTTTCCTATATAAGCATGAGACCCTACATAGACATTTTTTCCTAATTTTGATGAAAAAGCTATATAAGCAGACAACGCACGTCCCCTCTTCCTTTGAGATTTTAATTTATTAAGTAAATCGAGCAATGAAGCAACTGCTTCATAAGCGTTATCCACAAGAATTATTGTTGGTTTAACATCAGACTTTAACTCAAAATTCTTATTTACTAAAATGATACTTGCTTCACATGTGTAAAGATAGTGCTCATACTTAGGATTAGCTAAAAAGCACAGAGAGCCCTCTTTTCCTTGTTCTATTTTTGTAACAGAAGAAACCTTAACCTCTGGATCACCTATTATCTGACCTGAAAGGTGTTCTGCTATTATTTTTGCTGATAATTCCATTCTTACCCACTGTAATAAATAATTTGCAAAGGAAACATTTTTTTGCGATATATATATAATATTTGTACTTTTGTGCCAGAAAAGAGGAAAAGGGGACGGCTGTCCCCTTGTTTTTTTAATATGTAAACAATGATAGAAAAAGAGATTATCGAAGGAATTGCCACTGAATATTGTTCAGATAGGGATATTGTTCTTGTTGATGTTAAAATAAACAAGGCTAATAACATTAAAGTCTATTTTGACACCCCTGGTAGAAACGCAAACATAGAAGATTGCGTTAATTTAAGCAGATATATTGAATCAAAATTGGACAGAGATAAGGAAGATTTTTCTCTTACTGTCAGCTCATCAGGTAAAGAAATATAATAATTTAATAATTAACAATAATGGAAGGTTTAAACCTAAGTGGCACATTTGCTGAATTTAAGGATCTAAAAAACATCGACAGACCAACAATGATGAGTGTTTTAGAAGATATATTTCGCACTCAGCTTGCAAGAATGTATGGTACAGCAGACAATTTTGACATCATTATCAATATAGACAAGGGTGACTTTGAGATTTGGCGCAATCGCGAGGTTGTAGAAGTGGTAGAGGATCCCAATACCCAAATATCAATTGAAGAGGTGAAAAAAATTGATGACTCCTACGAAATTGGCGAAGAATATGTTGAAGAGGTTAAATTAGCTGATTTTGGGAGAAGAGGTATTTTAAACATCAGACAGAATCTCTCTGGCAAAATCATGGATATAGAAAAAGGGAATCTTTTCAATAAATATCGTGACAGAATAGGGGAAATATTTGTTGGAGAAGTTTACCAGGTATGGAAAAAAGAGGTCCTAATAATGGATGAAGAGGGAAATGAATTAATTCTCCCAAAGACTGAACAAATACCATCAGATTTCTTTCGCAAAGGGGATACTACAAGGGCTGTTATTCTTAAAGTAGAAATGAAAAACAACACCCCTATCATCACCCTTTCACGTACATCGCCGATGTTCCTTGAAAGACTATTCGAACAAGAGGTCCCTGAAATTTTTGATGGTCTCATCACTATAAAGAAAGTGGTCAGAATCCCTGGCGAAAGGGCAAAAGTTGCAGTCGAATCATATGACGAAAGAATCGATCCTGTTGGAGCTTGCGTAGGGGTAAAAGGATCAAGAATACACGGTATCGTCAGAGAATTAAGAAATGAAAATATAGATATAATCAACTGGACCACAAATACTCAACTATTAATCCAAAGGGCACTCAGCCCAGCTAAAACATCGTCAATCAAAATTAATGAAGATGAGAAGAGCATAACTGTTTACCTACAACCAAACGAGGTATCATTAGCCATTGGAAAAGGTGGCAGCAATATCAAACTTGCAAGTCAACTGGTTGGATACAATATAGATGTATTCAGAGAAGTTGACGAAGAAGATGTCTTCTTAACAGAATTTTCTGATGTAATTGATGGATGGATTATTGAGGCACTTAAAGCAATTGGGTGCGATACAGCCAAAAGCGTACTTGCACTATCTGTTGATGAATTGGTAAAAAGAG
This sequence comes from uncultured Muribaculaceae bacterium, assembly GCA_964607675.1. Taxonomy (GTDB): domain Bacteria; phylum Bacteroidota; class Bacteroidia; order Bacteroidales; family UBA932; genus CAZSLC01. Next base: position 61,543 of record CAZSLC010000002.1, on the reverse strand, counting down.
CAGATCTCGAAGAGGAGACAGCGAAAGAGGTACAAAAAATACTTCGTTCAGAATTTGAATAATTAATAATAAAAATGGGGGAATAAATATGACAGGTCAAGAGAATATTAGAATAGCAAAAGTACTTAAAGAATTCAACATTGGGATGGGGACACTTGTTGATTTCTTGAAAAAGAAGGGAATTGAGGTAGAACACAATCCAAGTTCTAAAATCAGTTCCGATGCCTATAGTTTGGTACAAAAAGAATTTGGCAACGAACAGATTATCAAAGAGCTATCTAAAAAAGTAGCACTCACAGTAAAAGATATTACTGAGTCTGAATCAAGCCACAATGCCAATAAGGAGGAAGAGAATGTAGAAGAAGTTCTTATTAAAAATGTCTCTCCCAAAGGGATCACTCATCAGCCTGCTCCTACAAAAGCAAAAGAAGAAGTGTATGTTCCCGAAGAAATTCACATTAAAAATGAAATAAAAGTTATTGGCAAAATAGATTTAGAAAAGCCAACTCATAAACCCATTTCTACCCCAACCCCAGCAGCAGAACCACCCCGTGAACCTATCAAATCAACTCCCGAACCAACCCCAAAACCAGTACCTGAACATGTTCTTGAGACCATTCCCGAACAAATTAAAACCCCAGTTCCAGAACCTGCCAAAATATTTACCACAACCGATAAGAAAGAGACTAACCAAGTGAAGATAGTATCAGAGAAGCCTAATATTGCTAAAGAAGAGAAAGGAGAAAATATTCCTGAAAAACAAGTAATTGAACACATTGACACAGTGTTTCCAAAATTCGCTGGTCCGAAGATCAGTGGAACCATGGATTTGTCACAATTCGACAGAAAGCCCTCTTCCAAAAACGACAAAAACAAAGGCAAGAGAGAAAGAATACATAAACAAAAAGTAGATGTAAATTCTGAACAGAAGAAAACTGACAATCCAAATAACAACAGGAGAGGAGGAGCTCCAAATAATCAGAACAATAACAATAACAGGAACTCCAACAATAATAGTAACAGAAATTCCAACAATAATAACAGGAACACCACCAATCAGAACAATAATCAACAAGGTGGAAAGAGAAACAGAAAGGATAGATTTAAACCTGTACACACGGAAATTGCTGAGGATGAAGTTCAAAAACAAATAAAGGACACCTACGCTCGAATGACCGAGAATAAAGGTAAGACCAAAGGAGCTAAGCATCGTAAAGAGAAGAGAGAGCTCTTTTCACAAAAGATGCAAGAAGAGATTGAAATGCAAGAGCTCACTAACAATGTTTTAAAAGTCACAGAATTTGTAACAGTAAATGAGTTGGCAATTATGATGAACTCTCCTGTGACTAAAGTCATCGAAGCTTGCATGAATCTTGGATTAATGGTTTCGATCAATCAAAGGCTTGATGCAGAAGCACTTGTACTTGTGGCAGAAGAATTTGGCTACAAAATTGAATTCACTACTGCAGAAATAGACAGTGCAATTCCTGAGGAACCTGATCAAGAAGAAGACCTCCTGCCAAGACCTCCAGTCATTACAGTGATGGGGCACGTTGACCATGGTAAAACATCACTCCTTGACCAGATTAGAAATAGTAATGTAATTGCAGGTGAAGCGGGTGGAATCACTCAACACATTGGAGCATATAATGTCAAACTCTCAACAGGAAAAAGAATAACATTTTTAGACACCCCTGGTCACGAAGCCTTCACCGCCATGCGCGCACGTGGTGCCAAATTAACAGATTTAGCTATTATCATAGTAGCAGCAGATGACGCCATCATGCCTCAGACAATAGAAGCAATCAACCACGCACAAGCAGCAGGTGTACATATGGTATTTGCCATTAATAAAATTGACAAACAGGGTGCCAATCCAGATAGGATTAGAGAACAACTTGCCAACATGAACATCCTCGTCGAAGATTGGGGAGGAAAATATCAATGTCAAGAAATATCTGCAAAAAAAGGGGTCAATATTGATAAATTGCTTGAAAAAGTGCTATTAGAAACGGATCTTCTTGAATTAAAAGCCAACCCAAACAAGAGGGCAGTAGGTACAGTTATTGAATCTTCACTTGACAAAGGAAGGGGCTATCTTGCCACCATCCTTGTTCAAAACGGGACACTACATACTGGAGACATCATGCTTTGCGGAAGTTACACTGGTAGAGTCAAGGCAATGTTCAATGAAAGAGGTCAAAAAATCGAGGAGGCAGGGCCATCCACTCCTGTATCAGTATTAGGGTTAAACGGAGCACCAACAGCAGGAGAAACATTCAACATCCTCGAAGATGAAAAAGAGGCTAAAGATTTGGCAAACAAAAGAGAACAACTAATACGTATTCAAGGTCTTAGAACACAAAAGCACATCACCCTTGAAGAAATAGGAAGGAGAATTGCAATTGGTAATTTCCAAGAATTGAACATCATTGTAAAAGGAGACGTCGATGGTTCTATAGAGGCACTATCCGACTCCCTCATCAAGCTTTCTACCGAAGAAATACATGTCAATGTAATCCACAAAGCAGTAGGAGCCATTTCAGAAACAGATATTCTTCTTGCAGCAGCATCCAATGCAATAGTCATAGGATTCCAGGTAAGGCCATCTGCCAGTGCAAGGAAGCTCGCTGAGAAAGAAGAAATCGAAATCAGACTCTACTCAATAATCTATGACGCAATAAATGAAGTGAAGAGCGGGATAGAAGGGATGCTTGCACCCGAAGAGAAAGAAGAAGTCACATCATCTGCAGAAGTTCGCGAAATATATAAAATCAACAAAGTCGGAACTGTTGCAGGCTGCATGGTCAAAGAGGGTAAGTTAACAAGAAGCAACAAAGTTAGAGTCATAAGAGACGGGATTGTGATCTATGAAGGTCTCTTAGGTTCACTAAAAAGATTTAAAGATGATGTCAAGGAGGTTCAGAGTGGGTTTGACTGCGGTTTAAATGTTGAAGGATACAACGACATTAAAGTTGGAGATATCATTGAAGCATACACCATAATACAAGTAAAGAGAAAACTATAATTTATATTTTCTAATTATTCTGAGCACCAATCTAATAATCAATAGAGAGAATAGCACAAAAATAATTGAGAGTTCATATATCAGACGTCTGTATATGAGCTCTTTTGCTGATATCATTTCATAATCATCCCTCAAGATTTTTGATATCTTTGAAGGGTTAATATCACAACTCGCCCATTTTTTCACCACTATTGCGTCGTTCATATAGATCAAGCCTCCATTAGATCTATTCATCGATATTAGAGTGTTATAATCCGAAAAACCATACTTCAATCTCGACTCTGCATATTCAGATACAAGAGAGTCAATCTCTACAATGGGTAAAGAGGTTAAAACAAAAAACTCTCCACCAACTGCAGTTACACTATCCGCAAGCTCTTTCATCCTAATCCAATCTTCCCTTTCCCCTAATGATTTAGAATTTGTAATGAGACAGATAACCAATTGTTTAGAAGCATTGAGCAAGATATTAGTTTTATCCACACCATTTACATCAGTAACGACAAAATCAAAACTATTATTTCTTGAATCTCCAAGCGTTTTTGTCTGAGAGTCAATAAAATTCCATGTTGAATCTGGAAGATTATCAATTGTGAAATCCTTTACCTCTCCCCCTTTTTCATACTGAAAGATAGTTTCATATTTTTCAATATTAGCCGAATTATCAAGTTCTGCAAGAATGTTAGTTCCCACTTTAAAATTTCCAAATTCTACAATAGGGATTTTAATCAACGAATACACAGACATACCTAACCCAATAATAAAATAGAACGATATGAATATCCACTCTACTAGATTAGAGGCCACTTTATTAAAAGAATTTCTTTGAATAAATATAGGGATGATGCACAACAATAAAACAACATTTTTAAAAAAAGTCTGCCAATTGGTTAGATGTATAGCAGAACCAAAACAGCCACAATCGCTTATTGGGTTAAAAATAGCAAGAAATAGAGTGAGACTGCTATAGAATACCATCACACACAACCCAACTATAGATGCTACTTTTATTCTAATCTTAAATAACACACACAATCCTATTAGCAATTCTACTAAAGATAAAAGAATCCCAATATATACAGAGGCAGGGGATAAAAAAGGGATAAATAGCACCCTAAAATATTCAGATACAATCAACCCCGTCCCGATCGGATCGACCAACTTCACAAACCCTGAAGCGATAAATACCAATCCAAATATTATCCTCGATGTATATAAAATGAATTTCATAGATTTAACGAATTACTTTATCTATTTCTCCCTTAATCCTTTTAAATATATCATCAGGAGGGAGCATCTCTCCATCTGCACCTGAACAATCTATTCTAATGAAATTAGTATCCCGTCTAACTTCTGAGAGATAAACCTCTCTAACTCTCCTTTGAAAATCCAAATTGTTTTCATGAATATCATCTTTGCCCTGCAAATACTCTCTATCCTTTCCTCCACGACTCTCCTTCAATTTCCTATCCACAAAATGTATCGGAACATCTAAAAAAATATTAATATCAGGTTTAGGAATCGAGAAGATATTATACTCGGTATCAATTATCCATTTTCTCAAAGACTCTGCCTTCGATTCATTAGCAACTTTTGCACATTGAAATGCTATATTAGAATAAACATATCTATCGAAAAGGACAACATCACCTTGAGACAACCACCTTTTTACCAATATAGAGGCATCCCTCCTATCCTCTGCAAAAAGGTAGGCAACTAGTAAAGGATCAATTTTATCAATAGTTCCAAATTCACCTCTAAGAAATCTTGCAATTACATCACCCACAACAGGGGCATCAAAACGTGGAAAATGAATATACTTTAGCTCTTTCCCTAATGAAGTAATATAATCCTTCAATTTCTTTACTTGGGTAGATTTTCCAGAACCATCAAGTCCTTCTATTACTAATAACATAGATTTATTCTTATATTTGTATCTTAAAAGATAGTTTACAAAGATAATAATAATGGCCAAAAATGTAAAAATAATGGGTATCATCAACATCAATGATGACTCTTTTTATGCACAATCAAGGGCTAATTCAGTCAGTGCATTTAGAGAGAGGATGAACCTTGTCATAAAAGAGGGGGCAGACATCGTAGATCTGGGAGGTTGCTCAACCAGGCCTGGATCGACTGCAGTTTCTATTGACATAGAGTGGAAGAGACTCCTGCCCATTCTTGATGTTTGTAAAAAGGAATATAGCACAGTCCCCATTTCAATTGACACATTTCATTCGGAAATTGTAAAAAGGAGTTATGATATTATTGGTCCTTTTATTGTAAACGACATCTCTGCTGGAGAAGATGACAGCAATATGCTAAATACAGTAGTCAAACTCAACTTGGAATACATAGCAATGCACAAAAGGGGAAATTCAATCACAATGCAAACCCTTTGTCAATATGAAAATATCACAAGTAATATCGTACAATATTTCATAGAATTTGAAAAAAGGGCAATCGATACTGGCATGAAAGATTGGATAATAGATCCTGGATTTGGATTTGCCAAAACGATAGAACAGAACTACGAATTACTCGATAATTTATCTCAATTACGCATTTTAAGAAAGAGAATCCTTGTTGGAATCTCAAGAAAAGGTTTTTTATACAAGCCACACAATTTGACCCCCGAAGAGGCTCTCCCTCTAACTACAAAGTACCACAGAGTCGCCATTAATAATGGAGCCGATATACTTCGTGTTCATGATGTTGCACAAGCAAAACAATTATTATATGATTAATTCTATTTCACCAATTGACGGAAGATATTATAAGCAAGTAGCAGATTTATCTTCTTACTATTCTGAATTTGCTCTTATTAGATACAGAGTTCGTATTGAAATTGAGTATTTTATAGCTCTATGCGAGATCCCACTTCCTCAACTGAAGGAATTCGATAAATCCCAATTTGATATATTAAAAAACATATACAGAGATTTTACTGAAGAAGATGCTGTTGCCATAAAAGAGATTGAGAAGACCACAAATCATGATGTAAAGGCCGTAGAATATTTTATAAAAGATAGATTTGACTCTTTAGGAATAAGCAGTTGTTACAAAGAATTTGTCCACTTTGGACTCACCTCCCAAGATATCAACAACACCGCTGTACCGCTCTCCCTTCTAGAAGGAATGCAAGACATATACACCCCAGTTTTAATTGACCTCCTAAATACACTAACCTCAATGGTCAATGATTGGAAAGATATTCCCATGTTGGCACATACTCACGGTCAACCAGCATCACCAACAAGACTTGGCAAAGAGATAGATGTGTTTGTAACCAGGTTGCAAGAACAAATCAGACAGCTCAACTCTGTCCCTTATTCTGCAAAATTTGGAGGTGCCACTGGAAATTTCAATGCCCACTTCGTTGCATACCCCAACATAGATTGGAATGAATTTGCCAACAATTTTGTAGAAGATACCCTCGGTCTAAAACGCTCCTACCCTACAACACAGATTGAGCATTACGACAATATTGCTTCCCTCTTCGATAATATCAAACGAATTAACACCATACTCATTGACCTATCAAGGGATATGTGGAGCTACATATCTATGGAATACTTTAAACAAAAGGTTAAACAAGGGGAGGTGGGATCATCAGCAATGCCACACAAAGTCAATCCAATAGACTTTGAAAATGCTGAAGGCAATCTCGGTATTTCAAATGCCATGTGTATCTTCCTATCATCAAAACTTCCAATTTCAAGACTCCAAAGAGATCTAACCGATTCTACAGTACTTAGAAATATAGGAGTTCCCATTGCTCACTCAATAATAGCTTTCAAATCACTAATTAAAGGGCTGAACAAATTAATTTTAAATAAAGATAAAATAGATGAAGATTTAAACAACAATTGGGCAGTTGTTGCAGAGGGAATCCAAACAATATTGAGAAGAGAAGGGTACCCGAATCCATACGAGACACTTAAAGCCCTTACAAGAACAGGATCATCCATTTCACAGGAGAGCATCCGAAGCTTTATCTCATCCCTCGAATTGCCAGAATCAATAAAGACAGAATTATATAATATCTCACCAAATAACTACTTTGGAAAATGAAAAAAAATGTACTGACAATATGTCTAACAACAATAGCATTGTTAGCATCAAGTTACCTCTTTGGAGAGGGTGTAAACAACCAAGTTAATTACAACGATTATTTCACACCAGAACGATTAAGAATAGACATAGTTCTCGCTGGAAACAGCAAACAACAAACCGCGTATCTGACTTCAATGCACAAAGAGAAATCTTGGTCAGGATCTAAAACCAATCTAATTGATAATTTCAATTTTGGAGAGTACATGTGCTACATATATTCAGGTGAAAAATTAATCTTTTCACGTGGTTTCAATACCCTTTTTCAAGAGTGGAGAACTACTGCTGAGGCAAAAAAAAGAGATAAAGCGTTTCCATCTTCAATAACAATACCATGTCCAAAAGGGGATGTAACAATGGTTTTATATGAAAGAAAGAAAGAAAATGGCAAGTTTGAAGAATTCTATAGAGTAACAATAGATCCCAACCACAAACTTGTAAATATGGATAAAGAAAATGATTATAGAATAACCCCTATTTTTCAATCGGGAGATCCATCAAACAAAGTTGATCTTCTCTTTATAGCTGAAGGATACACCACAAACGAGATGAAAAAATTCATTGCTGACTGCAATAGATTTATGGGATATCTTTTTGACATTGAACCATATAAATCAAGAAAATCGGATTTCAATATTTGGGCGGTAGAATCACCTTCCCAAGAGTCAGGGACAGACATTCCACACAAAGACATATGGAAAAACACTATAATAAAATCTCATTTTTACACATTTGAGATTGACAGATATATGACAGCACCAGATCAACAAACAATTTGCTCAGTTGCCTCAAATGCCTCATATGATGCCATTTATGTTATTGTAAACACAGACAAATATGGAGGAGGGGGAATCTATAATTTCTACGGATTAAGCATGGCAGACCACAAAACCACACCAGAAGTATTTGTTCATGAATTTGGGCACAGCTTTGCAGGTCTTGGCGACGAGTACTACTCATCAGAGGTAGCTTACGAAGACTTTTACAATCTAAAAGTTGAGCCATGGGAACCCAACTTGACAACCCTCGTCAATTTTGATGCTAAATGGAAATCAATGATAGCAAAAGGGACCCCAATCCCAACTCCCAATGACAAAAAATATCTAAATATCTTAGGACTATTCGAGGGTGGTGGTTATATGGCCAAAGGGATTTATCGTCCCTACCTCGATTGCCGAATGATTACAAATAAAGCAGAGGGCTTCTGTCCAGTTTGCCAAAAAGCCATTAGCTCAATGATAGATTATTACACCAAGTAACATTAATGAGTCTAAACTATACATTTTTTCTAATCGACATAGATCGCACACTCTGGGATTTTGATTTAAATTCAAGAAATGCCATATACAAATTGGTAGAGAGGAATACCATTTTAAAAGAAGCTGCATCTATCAGATATGGTGCAAGTTATCAACAAGATTACTACCATATGTACGACGCAATTAATAGAGATCTATGGAAGAAATATGAAAAGGGAGAAATCGAAAAGGAAAGTCTAAGATGGGAAAGATTCCATCATTCTTTCCTGGAGATTGGAATAGACAACATCCCACTTTCCAAACAGTTTGCCGATGATTATTTAGCTCAGATGATAAACGAAAAGTCATTGATTCCTGGAGCGAAAGAACTCCTTGAAGATATTAAAAAAAGTGGAGGGAAAATGGGAGTATTAAGCAATGGTTTTAAAGAGGTACAATATCATAAATTAGAAAGGAGTGGAATTCGCCATTATTTTGACACAGTCGCAATATCGGAAGAGATTGGCTATCACAAACCATCCCCTGATTTCTTTAGAATAGCGTTAGAGAAGTTAAGCGGAGTATCCTCCAATGACAACCCTGAATTGTGGAAAGAGACAAAAAGAAAGACTATCATAATAGGAGATGATATTGAGAATGACATTGAAGGGGGGCAAATTTTTGGGATAGACCAATATTTTTATAATCCTAACAACAAGCCATCTCCAGGTGCTACCTTTGAATCAAATCAATTGCTATTCTCCATTATAAACAAATCTTCATCTTTGTTCTGAAAATAGTATTTTTCCCTCGCATATTTCTCAATGGAGTCCTTATCTTTCGAGAGATGTTCGATGTCAGATTCTATCTTTTCAATTTGATCTTTATATCGTTGAATAGAGATCTCTTGTTGGTAGATATGATCATAGTCTCCAAAAAATTGAATGATATTGTTATTTTTAACCAATAACAACAATAACAAAAAAATAATGGTAGTCACTACATATTTATTTGTTACAACTCTAAGAAATTTGTTATTTTCCCTTAATTGTTTAAATCTCTCCATAAACTGACTATGTATGGAACAAAATTACCTATTTTTGCATAGAAAAATAAGAATATTTACAAAATGTTAAAGAAACTATCATTTTATCAACCCGATTTAAAAGAAAGTTGGCTACTATTCCTAATAACGGTACTACTTGGAAGCATATTTTCATTTGCCGTTTACTTTCCTCTTCTAAAAATATTTCCATCATCAGAGTATATTGAAAAGGACCTCTCATACTTTCTAATGTTCATCCCAACACTATTTTTCATTATGTGGAGAACAAATAGGATTATTTCAAGAAAAGACCCCTTCACTCAACCTAAAAGTGTAAATATCAACAATCCCAATTTCGGGCAGCTCCATCCAATACTTTTTTTTGTGATACTGATAGTAACTGGCTTTTCCTTTCAAATATTTTTTGACCCGTTAAGCAATCTGTTAACCCCTCCCGATTGGTTTATAGAGGCATTAAATAAAATGGTAGGTGGAAAATTCTTCCCATCATTCATTGCTGTTTCTATCTTAGCTCCCCTCCTTGAAGAGTATCTATGCAGGGGGATTATCACTCGAGGATTATTAGAACACACTACCCCTGCTAAAGCCATTTTTTGGTCAGCCCTCATTTTTGCCATTCTCCACCTCAATCCTTGGCAGGGAGTTGTCGCATTCCTTCTTGGAATATTTTACGGATGGATATATTACCGCACACGCTCCATTTGGGCAACCATTTTCCTACATTTTATCAACAACACCATATCTCTTTCTATCCCATACCTCTTTCCAGAATTGCAATCGGCACTCTCTTTTAGAGATGTTATTACAGATGCCCCAACCTATTGGTTAATTATATCAATATCCGTTGGTTTGCTCTCAGTATCAATATTTTTATTAAATAAATTTTTACCAAAAAGAGATGTCAAAGAATAAATTATATCCTCTAAAATTCTCTTCCAAACCTTCATCAAGTGTATGGGGAGAATCGACTATTCAATTATGCGGGTTCGAAGATGCGAGTTCAGAAATAGCTAACGGGTTTCTCGAAAAAAATTCAATTTTCGATGTTATTGAAACATATATGGGAGATCTTGTAGGGGAAAACATCTATAAAGAGTTCGGCAATGAATTTCCAATACTATTAAAGTATCTTAATATTAACGACCTCCTCTCAGTCCAAGTCCACCCTGACGACGAAACTGCATTTGACCGACACAATTGCTACGGCAAAAGCGAAGCATGGTACATTCTAAAGGCATCTGAAAAGGCAAAAATATATATGGGTGTAAATAGCGACATCTCTCCAAATGACTTTTACACTTTCTGCAAAGAGGGGAAGATAGAACAATATCTAAATATATATCATCCTCAAGTGGGTGACTTCTTCTATATACCAGCTGGAACAATCCATTCTGCAGGAGGTGGATTAGAAATCGTTGAAATTCAGCAGTTATCAGATGTGACATACAGACTGTATGATTGGGGCAGAGAAAAAGAACCATCCACTGCACGAGAAACACACATTGACATAGCATTTGATTGCATAGACTATAAAAAATATGATCCAATGGACAAATTTGTCCCAGGTCTCCTTTCAAATGAGAAAGAAAAATTGACACTTATCGACAATAAATACTTCACAATCAATATTTTAAATATCACTAATGAGATCATTTACAATGCTGATAAAGGTGAAAGTTTCATTTTATATTATTGCATCAAAGGTGAAGCAATTATTAATTATGAGAAAATAGATTATTCCCTTGTCGAAAATGAGTGGATATTAATACCTGCAACATTTTCCAATTATTCCATCAATCCAAAAAATGGAAAAACGAAAATGCTCGAAGTATATATCAGAGAGAGAGAAGAAAAAGACAACTATATTAACGAAAACACAGATCCATGTCTGAAATAGTAACACGCCTTGATAAGTTTTTATGGTCCATTAGGTTTTACAAGACACGCTCAGAGGCCACTGAAGCATGCAAAAATGGAAGAGTTACAGTCAACGGCGTTGAGGCAAAGGCGGCTAAAGAAATAAAAGAAAATGACATAATTTCCGTCAGAAGAGGGAGCGTTCATTTTTCTTATAGAGTTCTCATTCCCATCGGAAATAGACAAGGTGCTAAAAATGTTCCAATTTATGCTGAAGACATCACCCCTCAAGAAGAATTAGACAAACTCGATGCACCATTCGAGACAATTTTCGTCAAAAGAGACAGGGGGACAGGGCGTCCTACGAAAAAAGAGAGAAGGGATATTGACAAATTAATGGAAGATCTATGATTCGGATTTTTCCTTTATGTTGACTTGATTCATAGCTCTTTCAACCCCCACAGCACCAAAAAGTTTGACTGCCTCTATTGCTTTTTCAATCATTTTAGGAAGCACCTCTTGTTCTTGTGGAGTCCATTTTCCAAGGACAAAATCGACTTGAGAGCCAAACCCGATATGCGAACCAATTCCCAGCCTCAACCTGGAATAGTTTTGCGTACCTATCATCTCGGTAATATTAGCAAGACCGTTGTGACCACCATCACTACCTTGCTTTCTAAGACGTAAAGCACCTAATGGCAACGCCATATCATCTACGACAACAAGCAAGTTTTCAACAGGGATTGAATAAAATTTAAGCCAATAGCTAACCGCCTTTCCACTTAAATTCATATATGTAGATGGCTCAAGGAGAAAAAAAGTATTATTCTTGACCCTTATCTGCGCTACACTTCCGTAACGACCTACACTAAAAATAGTATTGGATGCTTTTGCCCAAGCATCCAATACTGAAAATCCTATGTTATGACGAGTATCAACATATTCATAACCGATATTTCCGAGACCGACTATTAAATAATTCATACCCTCTCAATACTCATTTACTCTGCTGATTTGGCAGCTGGTGCCTCTGCTGGTTTAGTTCCTTCTGCAGAATCATCGGCAACTACTGCTCTTGAAGATCTAACAGCACAAATCATAGTTGTTTTTGGAGAAACAATTTCAAAATTGTTATAATGCAAATCGCCAGCTGAAATTTGGTTACCGATTTTGAGTGGTGTAACATCAACCTCAATTACATCAGGAAGTTCATTCATCAAACCAGAAACAGTCACCTTTCTTACACCTTTAACCAATTTTCCCCCCATTTTAACACCTTCTGAGTTACCAAATAGTGCGATAGGAACATTAATAACGATTGGTCTATCCTCTGAAATTGCAAGAAAGTCTGCATGAATTGTTGCATCTGAAACAGGATGAAATTGCAATTGGTGCAAAACAGCATATTGTTTAGTCCCTTCAATATCTAACACAACAATGTAACTATTTGGAGAGTGAGTAACTTTTTTAAGTTCTTTTTCATCAAGAACGAAGTTAACATTTTCTACATTTCTCCCGTACAACACACATGGAACTAATTCGTTTGCACGAAGTGTCTTAAGATCAGACTTTTTGCCTAATTCTCTTTTTTTAGCTTTTAAAACAATTTGTTTCATAATAATAATTTAAAAAGTGTTACTAAGTTCGGTCCTTCCGAACCCCATTACACCAAAAAGTAAACTTTTTAGCGGCTGCAAATATAAAAATAAAATATATAACAACAAATTGTAATTTTCTTTATACATTTACTACTATAAATAGTAAAACCAATTAATTATCATTATTATGGAAAAGAAATGGAGATGTACAGTTTGTGGATACGTTCATACTGGAGCTAATCCACCTGAAAAGTGCCCAGTTTGCAAAGCACCAGCCGAAAAATTCGTAGAAATTAAAGAAGAGAAGAAAGATGGAGAGTTAACTTGGGCTGACGGTCACAAAATAGGAGTTGCAAAAGATTGCGACAAAGAAGTTTGGGATGGTTTACAAGCCCACTTCACAGGAGAGTGTTGTGAAGTAGGAATGTATCTTGCCATGAGCCGTCAAGCAGACAGAGAGGGATATCCAGAAATAGCTGAGGCATATAAAAGAATTGCCTACGAAGAGGCCGACCATGCAAGTAAATTCGCCGAACTTATCGGGGAGGTAGTATGGGAAAGCACCGAGACAAATCTTAAAAAGAGGATGGAAGCAGAATCAATGGCTTGCGCCGACAAGAAAAGGATTGCTACAAAAGCAAAACAACTCAACTACGACGCAATTCACGACACAGTACACGAGATGTGCAAAGACGAAGCTCGACATGGTCAAGTTTTTGAGGGCCTTTACAAAAGATTTTTCGGTAAGAAATAGTTATTTAACAATCATTCCAGTATCCCTATTCCAAGAATATTTTGTGTAATAGGTATCTAACTCTATATTTTCAGGGTTTTGTACATAAGTACTCAACCCTGAAAATTTGTTAATGACAAAACCATTATAGCCATCAGATGCCCTTTGCAAAAGAAGTTCCCCATCGCTAATTAAAAATTTGGGGGTATTTCTTTTATAAATAACAGCAGCATCCATATTCGATATAAAATTTGCGAGCAAAGGATCGCCATCAGGACAAAGGGAAGAGACAAAATCTGTCAAATCATAAAAATAATGCTTATTATTTCTAAAAAATCTTTGAATATTGTTCATATCTAAAGAACCCACCTTATCTCTGTAAGCATCGAATATCTTTTTAGTTGAAGAGGCCAAATCATACAATTTGTCACTTTTGACTAAAGATACTGTTGCAGATTGTCTAACCAACGACTCCTGTTTGAGGTAGTATTGATAGTATGCCTCACACGCCCCAACGAGGTCAGTCACATTTGCAAATAGGTAGCTCATAAGCACTTCGTAGGGAAACGAATCAACCAGAACTTCAGCTGGAGAAGATATAATATAATCAGCTTTATCTTTCAACTCATATACCACTTCAATGCCTCCCATTAAACATGCATCAAATATAATATATGAATATTTATCCTTTATTGCATTATTACACAAATCAAGAATATCCATCTCATAATCGCCATCCTTCCCAAAACTCTTTACTAAGTCTGCATAAGGATCCTCATTGTCTTGTTCAAGCGATAATAAACTACTCGTCGTTTTTTTATAATAGTGTTGCGGTAGCCATCCTGTCCCATGTGACCATAAAATAAGACCATTTTCCTTAGCTGGAAAAAGAGTCCTCGAATATTGAAGGATAGAACTCATCACCTGTGGATCTGCCGAATTATGCTCTTCATATTCAACAATAGTCTCTTTATTGACATTGCCATATCTATCCTTTGATACCCTATACAGACGAGGCTTGACCCCTTCTGTATTGATATAAACAAGTAGCACGTCACCAGATTTTCCTATTTCGAAATAATTTGGCACATACCCATTTTCAATTTCGCTCAAGTTATTTAAAGCATTTACAGACAGATTATTATTCGCTGCCATATACACCAAGACGCACTTACCGATTGTAGCATTTTTCTCTTCACAGGAAGAGAACAATAAAATTGATAATAAAATTATTATGGAATGCTTTATTGCAGTATATATATTCATTGAGATTCAACTATTTATTTCGACAAATATAAAGAAATTATTATATTTGCTAAAACTAAATATCAAAGCAATGAAAGGTGATACATTTTTTGCATTTTTGGGTGGTGCAATTATTGGCGCTGCTGCTGCTATTCTTTTTGCCCCTTCATCTGGAGATGAAACTCGCAAAAAGATCAAAGACACTTTTGAAAAAGAGTATGACAATATCAAAACAAAAATAAAAAAAGAGGCTAAAGAAGCCGCTGAATAAACTTTTTGTTATGAACGATTTAAATTCAAATAATAATCTTTTGGAGGAGTTAATCTCCTCCATCAAAGATTATTTGTCCATGAAAGTTGATGATACAAAATTACACCTCGCTGAAAGTTTTTCTATCTTATTCAGCAAGTTAATATTTTTTGTAATAGCTATAGTAATAGGAGGTCTGGCAGTTGGCTTTTTGGCAACCGCCTTTAACTCATGGCTTGAAGTTCTATTAAACTCCAGGATTTATGCATCTCTCGTTACATCTGGTATATTTATTTTATCCATAGTAGTACTATTCTTTTTAAGAAAAAGACTATTCACTAACAATATGGTAAGGCTTTTTATAAAACTATTTTTTGAGAAACCAAACAATGAAAAATAACACCAACCCATACTCCAACATAAAAGGAATAAAAGAATTGCGCAACCAAAGGAGACTATTATCCTCACGTATTGAGCATCAAGAGGTGATGATTTTCTATTCAATTAGAACTATTAAAGACAATTACTCTCCATTCAAAATCGTATATATGGGACTAGAAGCAGCCTCAAAGCGCAGCCCATTTATGGGTGCTATTTTTCAAACTATTGCATTCATCAAATCTCTTTTCACCCGATAAATCATTTTTTATGAAAATTTTTAAAACTATGCTAATAACTGCAGGGTTGGCTTTGTCTTTGTCGTCATGCGAAAACAAATTCACATATTTAATCGACGAATTTGCTGATATAAAGATAATGCGCTACCAAATTCCCGGATGGGAAACACTCACTCTCTCACAAAAAGAATATATCTATCACCTTTCAGAGGCATCAAAGGCTGGAAGAGACATATTGTGGGATCAAAATTTCAAATACAACCTTGAAATAAGGAGGGTGCTTGAAAATATTTTAAACAAATATGATGGCGACAGAAATTGCGATGAATTTGCAAAATTCACCACATATGCCAAAAGAGTATTTTTCAGCAATGGCATCCACCACCACTACGCAGAGGACAAAATCATCCCTGAATGCACCTCAGATTATTTTTCATCACTTATGAAAAGCACTGGCAACGAAGACAAAATAGAGCTTCTGATACCTATTATTTTTGACCCAGCACTTTATCCTCAAAGGAAATACACAGGCAATGACAAAGATCTACTCCTATCATCAGCCGTCAATTTCTACGAAGGGGTGACCAAACAAGAGGCCGTTGATTTCTACAACAATTTATCCAATCCATCCGATTCAACTCCCATCTCATACGGACTTAACAGCAAATTATGCAAGAAAGATGGCATTATATATGAAAACACATACAAATTAGATGGGCTGTATAGCAAAGAGATATCAAACATAATATCACACTTGGAAAAAGCCATGCTCGTTGCTGAAAATGATATTCAAAAAGACTACATCAATAAATTAATCAATTACTATAAAAGTGGCGATCTAAAACTCTGGGACGACTACAATGTCGCTTGGGTTCAAGACAATACCTCTGACATCGATTTTGTAAATGGATTTATTGAAAATTACAACGACCCCATCGGGATAAAAGCAACATGGGAATCGGTCGTTAACTTCAAAGACAAAGAGGCCTCTAAAAGGACAGAAATAATATCAAATAATGCACAGTGGTTCGAGGACAACTCACCTGTAGATAACAGATTTAAAAAAGAGAGTGTAAAAGGAGTATCAGCCAAAGTAATCACCATCACATGTTTAGGGGGAGATTGCTACCCCACCACCCCTATTGGCATCAACCTTCCTAATTCAGACTGGATTAGAAAAGATTTTGGTTCAAAATCAGTAACCATCGGAAACATAACAGATGCATACAATAAAGCTGCCTTAGAATCCCCAAAAAGTGCACTTGCAGAGTTTGCATGGGATGAAAAGGAGATAGAAACAGCCAAAAAATACGGTCCTCTTACTGACAATCTTCATACCGATCTTCATGAATGTCTCGGTCATGGTTCAGGGCAACTACTCCCTTCCACTTCACCCAATGCATTAGGAGAATACAGCTCCGCATTAGAAGAGGCACGTGCCGACTTGTTTGCCCTCTACTACCTTGCAGATCCCAAATTGATAGAATTAGGCATTCTACCAAACAAAGATGCCTACAAAGCAGAATATGCTTCCTACATCAGAAATGGGATCTTTGTTCAATTCTCAAGGGTGGAACTCGGCAAAAGCAATACTCAAGCCCACATGCAGGATAGAAAATTAATTGCCGAGTGGTGCTATGAAAAGGGACAAAAAGAGAATATAATCGAAAAGAAGGTGAGAGAAGGGAAAACATATTTTGTAATTAACGATTATCCAGCACTCCGCACTCTATTTGGAGAATTACTCGCAGAAGTCCAGAGAATCAAATCGGAAGGTGACTATCAAGCAGGAAAAGATTTAGTTGAAAGATATGCCATAAACATAGACCCTGAACTTCACAAAGAGGTAAAAGAGAGATACAAAGCACTCCAACTCAAGCCATACGGTGGATTTGTAAACCCTGATATCGTTCCTGTACTAAAAGGGGATAAAATAATTGATTACAAAATAGAATATTGTGATGATTTCCTCAAACAAATGCTAAATTATGGCAAAATATAAAGTAACCCATAATTAGGATCATCACTCTCATCCTTAATTTTCACGCTTCCTTCGTTAACATCTTTAGTATAAGATTTTTTCGGAGGAAGTGTTGGAAAATATCCATTCACAATATAGTATAGGCAAGCATTTGTCGCCCCCTCACACACCCCCCAATCATGATATAAATCATCTGGGCAATAATATGATGGCAACAACCCATTGTCATAATCTCCTTCATTATTTTTATTGACATTATAAAAACATATTGGAAGGAAAATATATTTTTTATCGGGATCAGAAAAAGAGTACATTCCATTTGGCTTACCGTAGGTTGTATCACCAACTTGAATAATATCTGCCTCATCAAAGAAAGGGCTTAATCCGTTTATTATAGCCTCACTAGCAGAGGCTGTACGGCTGCCTGTAATAAAGAAAATTCTCTTCAGATCAAGAGCTCCAGCTTCCCTTGTGATATATGAAATATTCTCTTCATCATACTTAGACATTTTAGAATTATGTTTAGTCTTAAGGATAATTTCTCCATTAGCACTTGAAGGAGCGATAAGGTTTGCAAGCTTTTCAAGTGCCAAGATAGAACCACCTGAGTTATACCTCAAATCTAAAATAAGTTCTTTAACCCCTTCGTTATGAAAAATTTGAAAGGTCTCAGAAATATCATCCAACATATTGTGATTAAAAGTTCGATAATTAAAATAACCCACCTTTGATGTCAATCCCAAATAATCCTTATTAGTAAAAATATCGCGAACAAGATATGAGCGCGTAGATATTTTATCTGCAATCAACTCTAAAGTAACCTTGTCACCTTCGAGATTTACGAAAGTAAAGCTATTATGTGTTTTTGCATATTCAGCATTAAACACATTATTTCTCACTAATTCCATCACAGAAACGCCATTAAGGTGAGTCAACTTCCATCCTCTCTTTACACCAGCTCTATCATAAGGGCTATCAGGAAAAACATAAGAGATATACAAACCATAATCGTGATAATACTCTATCGGCTGAGCAATAGCTCCTCCATAACTTAAAAACGAACCACTCTGAGATTCATTCCAAGAATCAATATCTGTCATCCAACTCCACCTATCTTCGCCATATAATGAGGCTTTAAAAAAAACATCAATTGTATTGTCGTACATAGAAACATTCTGAGGCTTTCGGTCGTACCAATAATAATATGTATTTAAAATGTCGTCAAGATACAATTTGGCACTCTTATCTTCAATTTGCTTTTCTATATCCTTAGAACAAGAACTCATTAATAAAAGGAGAACTACTAAACAAAAAGAGATTTTATTCATAATTATTAACAATTACAGATGTAAGTAACACATTACAAATATAAAATTATTATTTTTGTAAACAGACTACACTTAAATAAATAAAAACTTCTTATTCATGGAATTATTTTCAGACCTCATTTCCAAAATATCTTCAATTTTATGGGGATGGCCAATGATAATACTACTACTCGGAACACATCTATTTCTAACCATCCGATTACGATTTCCTCAGCTCTATATTTTCAAAGCTATCAAATTATCTGTTACAAAAGACAAAGACTCTCATGGAGATGTCAGCCAATTTGCAGCATTAGCAACTTCATTAGCTGCAACAATCGGAACTGGAAACATAATAGGAGTAGCTACCGCTATCTCCTTTGGAGGACCAGGAGCAGTACTGTGGTGTTGGTTGACTGGTATTTTTGGAATTGCAACAAAGTATTCTGAAGGGCTTCTTGCCGTCAAATACAGAGTTAAAACCCAAAACGGTGCGATGCTTGGTGGGCCAATGTATGCACTCGAAAGGGGATTAAAAATGAAATGGCTTGGGATACTATTCTGCATTTTCACAGCAATAGCCGCCTTCGGAATAGGAAATATGGTACAAGCCAACTCAATATCCTCCCTCGTAGGTGAGAGTACCTCAATCCCTCCATACGTAATTGGTCTCATCATAACTGCATTAGTAGCTGGAGTTATAATTTTCGGAATAAAAGGGATAGCTAAAGTATGCTCCTTTCTTGTCCCAATAATGGCTATTTTTTACATATTAGGTTGCATCTATATTTTAGGTATTAACTTCGAATATTTAGGTGAATCTATCAGAGTTATTGTATCAAGTGCATTCTCTCCCCAAGCTGCAGGTGGGGGATTCATTGGAAGTACAGTAATGATGGCTTGCAGGTTTGGAATATCAAGAGGGTTATTCTCAAATGAATCAGGACTTGGTTCTGCTCCAATAGTGGCAGCCGCCGCACAAACGCGAAACCCCGTTAGACAAGCTCTTGTCTCCTCAACAGGAACATTCTGGGACACAGTCATTGTATGTGCACTAACAGGATTAGTACTCGTATCAACTATAATTGCCCCGAACGGCATAGACACTTCGCACGTAGGATCACTCACAAAAGCTGCATTCGATTCAATACCTATCATAGGACCAATAATTCTAACAATAGGTATCCTTACATTTGCATTTTCAACAATATTGGGATGGTCATATTACTCAGAAAAATGCATTGAATATATTGGAGGGAAAAAAAGTATCAAATACTACCGTATCATCTGGATAGTAGCCACATACATTGGTTCAACTATGAGCATAAAATTAGTCTGGGACATAGCAGATTGCATGAATGCACTAATGGCGATACCAAACCTCATTGCACTCCTTCTATTGTCGGGAGTAATTGTTAAAGAAACTCGTAAATATCTGTGGAACAATAAATTAGATGATTATTCTGATGATAAAATACCTACTATTGATAAATAAATACATAATAGTTTTAATATAAAAATCACCATTTAACAAACTCAAATGCAAGAAAATCAACCAATTTCTTTGAGTTTCTGAAAAAAAAATTTATCTTGCATCCAAAATAGAATATTCACTAACTAAATACACTATTATGAAAGGACTATTAGACAAAATCAATGCAGAAATTGAAGTTTTTGCAAAAAATGCTGATGCTCAACTAGTTAAAGGCAACAAAGCTGCTGGTACCCGCGCAAGAAAATCAGCTCTTGAACTAAGCAAACTAATGAAAGAGTTTAGAAAAGTTTCAGTTGATTTCTCTAAACAATAACAATTTCTGTAAATAATTGTAAGGGGGGTGACCGAAAAGTCATCCCCTTTTGTTAAAATAAAATACTTATGAGCCACTCTTACATAAAAATATATTATGTAATGATATTATTGTTTATTTCTTCTTTGTCATTTTCACAATCTTATAAAACATATGACAGCACTGCAATAAACAAAATAAATGATACTGTAGAGCGGTACATGAGACGTCATCCTTGGAAATTTTCACCAAAACAAAATAGACCTGCAATACTTCCATTGCTCTCACTTGGATACTCTCAAGAGAAAAAATTTGAGGCCGCCATCGGAATGATAACATTGTATAGAAATGGTATTGACACAACTGCTAACGTATCAAGTTTTCTCCTCTATGGTACTATTTCTACAGACAAATCATTTAGTTTCAATTGTGGAGGGATCAACATATCTCCAAACAATAAATTCGAAATTGCATATAATATTGGTTATTCAAAACAATCCAATGATTTTTGGGGCATCGGATTTGAGAATGGCTCAAATAACAGTAATCTAAGCTCATATACAATAAATGCTTTCAATTCAATAGTTGACTTTTCATACAATATCAATGGGCAAATAAAATTAGGCTCATCAATTGGATTCGATTACTACAACACACACGGATACTCAAAACCTGAATTAATATCTGGGCATCCTCTTTATTATAAAAATATCAACCTTGGATTATTTTTTAAATTTAATTCACTCGACAATCAAATATCTCCAGAGAAAGGGGTTTTCATCTCAATAAGTCAACTCTTCTACCCTGGATTTATCTTTCAGTGCAAACCATTCTATAAAACCAATATAACAACTGATTTCTTTACAAAAGTATGGAAGGGTGGAGTACTGGCATTTGACATCTATGGAGAATTTAATTACGGCGATTCCCCTTGGCTTTTTTGGGGAGAAATAGGAGGCTCTGAGAGGATGAGGGGCTATTATCAAGGAAGGTATAAAGATAGAAATATAGCCTTCATCCAAATGGAACTCAGGCAGAATATATATCGTGAACATGGGATAGCCATATGGGGTGGAGCAGGTAATATTTTCCACTCATTCGATACATTTAAAATAAAAGAAACCCTGCCCACATATGGAGCAGGGTATCGATTAAATATTGCCGGTATCATCGTCCGACTAGATGTCGGATTTGGCATTAATGGTCAATACTCGATAATTGCAGGTATCAACCAATCATTTTAAAGTTCAACCATTGTAGGTTTGATCATATTCTTAGGATCAAGGATCTTATCAAGTTGCTCTTTTGTAAGAAGATTGCGTTTTAGAATAAGATCATAAACGCTTCCACCAGTTTTTTGAGCCTCCTTAGCAACCTCAGTACAGTTAGCATATCCAATATATGGCTTAAGAGCCGTAACAATACCTATACTATTCTCAACAAGTTCTTTGCAATGCTTCTCATTTGCAGTAATACCCTCAACACACTCAACTCTAAGGGTTGTAAAGGCACTTGAAAGCCATTGAGCAGACTCAACAAGGCTCTCTACAAGAACAGGCTCCATAACATTCAACTCTAATTGAGCTGCTTCAGAGGCCATTGTTATTGTCATATCGTTACCAATCACTTTGAAGCATACTTGGTTAACAACCTCTGGGATAACAGGATTAACTTTACCTGGCATAATTGAAGATCCTGGTTGTTTAGGAGGTAAATTTATCTCTTGGATACCTGTACGAGGGCCTGAAGACATAAGTCTCAAATCGTTGCAAATCTTAGATAATCTGATAGCAATATGTTTAAGAGCTGAGGAGTAAGCCACCATACAAGAAGTATCATGAGTAGCTTCAACTAAATTCTCGGCTAATGTTATATTTAATTTAGAAATCTTTTTGATGTGTTTTGTACAAGACTCAGCATAACCAGGTTCGGCTGTAATACCTGTGCCTATGGCAGTAGCCCCCATATTAATAACCAAAAACTCTTCTGCTGCCTTATCAAGACGATCTAACTCATGTCTCATAGCATCTGCAAAAGCGCCAAAAGATTGCCCTAAAGTCATTGGAACAGCATCTTGAAGTTGCGTTCTCCCCATTTTAATAACTTTTGCAAAAGAAGCAGCCTTCTTATCAAAAGCTTTAATCAACTGTTTAAGGTTATTCTTAACCTCTTGATGAATAAAATAAATTCCAAGATGCATAGCACTTGGATAGGCATCATTTGTTGATTGAGCCATATTCACATGGTCATTAGGGTGGCAAAATTTATATTCTCCCCTTTGTTTTCCCATGATTTCCAATGCTCTGTTTGCAATCACTTCATTTGCATTCATATTTGCGCTTGTACCTGCACCACCTTGAATCATATCAATAGGAAAATGTTCAAGATGTTTTCCTTCGATAAGTTCTTGACAAGCAGCAACTACAGCATCCTTAACCTCGTCAGAAACAAGTTTCAAACCATGATTTGCTAAAATTGCCCCCATTTTAACTATACCGAAAGCTTTGATAAACTCTGGATAATCGCATAGGTGATTATTACTAATATTAAAGTTCTCTACGCATCTAAGAGTCTGTACTCCGAATAATGCCTCAACAGGAACAGCTTTATCTCCTAATAAATCATGCTCCATTCTTGTTTTTCCTGAAAGAGGAAACTGAAATTGTTGTTGTACCATTTATAAAAATTTTATTTGTTAAACAATGTGTTTATAAAAAAAACTTATCCACTTTGGAAACCGCTGATGGACTGGCAAATACCACCACTTGGTCATAAGGTTGAATAATACTATCCCCATCCGCAATAAAACTCTCATTCCCCCTAATCACGCCACCAATAATAGCATCATTAGGAAAATTCAATTCACACAATGGGGCAGTTGTTATCTTACTGCTTGGATTAACAATAAATTCAAGCACCTCAGCCTCTGTTCCACTTAAAAGCTTTATTGATCTCACCTTATTAGAGAGTGTAAATCTAAAGATT
The DNA here is from genome assembly GCA_964607675.1 of uncultured Muribaculaceae bacterium. Lineage (GTDB taxonomy): Bacteria > Bacteroidota > Bacteroidia > Bacteroidales > UBA932 > CAZSLC01. The sequence goes on along the minus strand of CAZSLC010000002.1, from coordinate 37,738 downwards.
TTTCCTGCAGTAATCAATTTTTTATTGATAACAGCATCAACCCCCATACTCTCTGCCAATTTAATGTATTCAAAATTCTCAACCTCAGCTATCACCTTCTGAACTCCTAACCTTTTCGCCACTACACTCGATAAAATATTTGTTTCAGAATTGCTCGTCACAGCTACAAAGGCGTCACAATCCTTAAGACTTTCATCAATCAATAGATCTGAATTACGACCATCTCCATTAATTATCAATGATTTAGATAGCACAGAAGATAAATATTGACATCTCTCCTCTTTTAATTCAACGATTTTAATAAACTCTGCATTCTTCTCCATTTTTCTGGCAACCATCTCTCCGATTCTCCCCCCCCCGAGTATCATTAGTTTCTTAATAGAAATTCTCTCATTTCCAGAGTATTTAAGAGCCTCATTTACACCATCTTTTTTAGATATGATAAAGACCAAGTCGCCAAGTTTAAATCGAGTATTCCTTGTCGGAATAATAGTATGTCCACCTCTTGCAATAGCAACACATCTATATAGCAAATTGGCACCAGTAGTGGTAGTAAACTCTGAAATAACCTTATTAATCAACTGATTACCCTCTTCAAGTTTAAATACTACCAATTGCAATTTCCCATGTGAATAATCCATAAATTCAGTCATAGCAGACTGTTTAAGGAGATTCACTATTTCATTAGATGCAATCTTCTCGGGATAAAAAAGAGAATCTATTCCCAACTCTGTAAAGAGCAATTTGTTTTCATTATCCTGATACTCTTCATTATTGATTCTTGCCGTTACTTTTTTGGCACCCATTCCTTTAGCCAATAGGGCACTTACTATGTTAACATCTTGCTCCTGAGCAGGACTTACGGCAACAAATAAGTCAGCATCTGAAATACCAGCCTCCTTCAAAGTCTCAATCGATGTAGGTTTACCAAGCACGGTAACTATATCAGCTCCCTCTGCAGCGCGATTAAGCCTATCCTCATCACTATCTATAATAGTGATGTTGTGATGCTCAAGGCTCAACATCTTAGCCAAATGGCCACCAACCTCTCCAGCACCTGCCAATACAATTTTCATATATTTAACTCATTAAAAAACAAAGATAACAAAAAACCCGGCCTTTTGGTCGGGCAATATTGTTAGTACTCTTCTTCATCGAAAAAAAAGTCCTCTTTACTCGGATAATCAGGCCATATATCCTCAATACTATCATAAGTTTCACCATCGTCTTCAAGATCTCCAAGATTTTCAATAACCTCTAAAGGAGCTCCTGAACGGGTAGCATAGTCAATCAACTCATCCTTTGTGGCTGGCCAAGGTGCATCCTCAAGTTTCGATGCTAGTTCAAGTGTCCAATACATAGCTAAAAATTTTTAGTTTTTAAGGTGGCAAATATAGTAAAATAACTCTTATGGCAACCAATAATCTTCAGAAATATTAAGAATATGGTTTTGAACTCTTCCAAGAGTGAAAAGATAATCAGACAATCTATTTAAAAACTTAATTGTTAACAAAATACCTTCAGAAGAATCTGCTATAGCAACAGAACTTCTCTCAGCCCTTCTGCAAACAGTCCTCGCAATGTGGCAAAGTGATGCATTTCTAGGCCTTGATGGGAGAATAAATGCCTTCTGCTCTGGAATCGACGAAGTCATTTCATCAATTCTTTTCTCAAGAAATAAAATCTCCTCCATATCAAAAGGGGCAACTTTATTGACATTTACATCACTCGCAAGATGGGCAGCTCCCAACATAAGATCTTCTTGTATCCTCCTTAGTTCAGCATCAAAACTTTGATCAAGCTCACACCTGAGCAGGCCAATATGAGAAATAAGCTCATCTACATCCCCATATCCATTAACCCTCGCACTGCATTTTGAGACACGTGTCCCACCAACAAGAGAAGTAGAACCAGCATCACCTGTTTTAGTATAAATTTTCATTTCATTAAGATTAAATAATCGTCGGATTTTGATTCATTGAATCAGATTCTATTTTACCATCACGCAATCTAATTATCCTCCTCGCATATTTTGCAATATCCTCCTCATGCGTAACTAAAATTACAGTATTTCCCTTATGATAAATGTCATTGAAAAGCTTCATAATATCTATGGATGTTTTGGAGTCAAGGTTGCCAGTAGGTTCATCCGCCAAAATAATCGAAGGGGTGTTAATAAGAGCTCGCGCCAATGCCACCCTCTGTCTTTGGCCTCCAGACAACTCATTAGGTTTGTGCTCTTTCCTTTCAGAGAGGCCAACATTGTCCAAAGCCTCACCGGCCCTATGTTCCCTCACTTTTTTAGGGACGCCAGCATAAATCAATGGCAATGCAACATTTTCAAGAGATGATAAACGGGGTAATAAATTGAAAGATTGAAACACAAAACCAATCTCACTATTTCTCACATCAGCAAGTTGAGAATCATCCATCTCACTTACATCAATTCCGTTTAACGTATATGTACCCTCCGTAGGGGTATCAAGACAACCAAGGATATTCATCATCGTAGATTTCCCCGATCCTGATGGCCCCATTATCGCCACATACTCGTTTTGGCAGATGGCAACATCAACTCCATCTAACGCCCTTACCTCCTGATTGCCAACCTGATATATCTTTGATATACCAGCAAAACTAATAATCTCCTTCATAATTACATCTTAAATAAGTTATTCTCTTTTTTAAATGAGGGATTAAGTTTAAGAAAGTAGCTATACAGCTTACCAACAGCCTCTTCCCCCTCTTTTGAAATATTTAATGTATTGTCATTGACAAACAGATCAATATGTTTTTTCTGCACTGTCTTTGATAGTTCCTGCGCGTTCTGTGAAATATAATCGGAGGATAAATCTGGATTGTCCCTTGCAAAAAGTATGCTCCTTCTAAGAATCCTCTCCACTTTTTCAACCAAATCGCTCCCCCTTCGAATGGCAATACCTCCCAATGGAATAGGGCACCGAGAAAATTTGAACCAGCTCTCCCCAAGATCCTCAATCAATTCAAGATCCATCTCATGAAAAACAAATCTCCCCTCATGAATGAGGACACCAGCATCCACCCTCCCCTCAACTATTTCATGAGCAATATTTGAAAAAACGACCTCTTTACATATAGGAATATCAGGATGAGCAATCTGCAATAAAAGGGCCGCAGTAGTCATTTTCCCTGGAATAGCCACAACACTATAAGGAGGCACCCCTCTATCACCCTTTCTCTTCACAAAAACAGGTCCATTGCCATATCCAAGGGCAGAACCGCACCTCAACATCAAATATTTATCCAAGAAGAAGAAATAAGCGTGGTAACTCATCTTACAAATATCATAAGTCCCAGCAGCAGCAGATCGATTCAACTCCTCAATATCCATTAAGTGAGGCTCAAAACGGAGCCCTTCTGTATCTACAAGTCCATTCACCATCGCATGAAAAGCGAAAGTATCATTGGGGCAAGGGGAATATGCTATTGAGATAATATCCATCTATCTAACACTTCTTAACAGATTCTCACAAAAATTCTTTAAATTATTGATTGCCAATGGAGTATTCCATTTAGTTTTATCTCGTTCTCCCACAAAATTAGAAATAGAACGTATCTCTAAAAATGGGATTTTTTCCATCAGTGCGACATAAAAAACAGCAGCACCTTCCATACTTTCAATATCTGGATTAAATCGCTTTTTTATATTTATGAGTCTCTCTTCAACCCCCGTAATCGTCTGAACAGTAATACCAGACACCTTTGGTAGGTCATTTAGCATCTCCTCAAGTTCCAATCCCACATATGGTGAGTATAAAACACCATTTTTAAAAGGTATAGTATTTTTATCTAATAATTCATACTGAAAAAGTGTTTGAAAACCATACCTGCTTTCAACTCCAAGATCAGCGAATTGTTCTTTCATCACACGCAGCACACTCCCAATTGGGTATTTTTCAGAGAACGACCCTGCAATCCCAATATTAACTATCAAATCATACTTATTCTCAGAGGACAATAGTGACTTTGTAAGTAGATAAGTGGCACTTGTTACCCCGATACCAGTTATAAGGTAATCGATTTTAATATCATTACAATTATCTAAACGATTGTATCCTCCGAAGATATTTTGATATGCAATTTTAGCACACATCAATTCATCCTCAACAGCAGCTGTAAATAAAATATTCATATATCGGCAATTAATCTTTCTTTTGGAAACCCTAAATTAAGAATTAATTGGCATGAATCAACATTTTTCGCTAATTTCGCCCCCAAAATTGTAATTATTATGAGTTTTCAAAAAATAGAAGAGTACGATATCGAAACAACTAAACAATTAGCAACTTTTTATAAAAATATTTTATCACTCTTGGGAGAAGATGCTGAGAGGGAAGGATTATTAAAAACCCCAGAACGAGTTGCCAAGTCCATGCAGTTTTTAACACAAGGATATGAAATGGATGGTTCAGAGATACTTCGATCAGCTATGTTTAAGGAAAACTATAGGCAGATGGTCATAGTAAAAGACATCGAATTATATTCAATGTGCGAACACCATCTACTCCCTTTCTATGGCAAAGCCCACGTTGCATACATTCCAAATGGATATATTACTGGATTAAGCAAAATTGCAAGAGTTGTCGAATGCTTCGCAAGACGCCTTCAAGTACAAGAGAGGCTCACAGTTGAAATTAGAGACTGCATACAAAACACCCTCAACCCTCTAGGGGTGGCAGTAGTAATTGAGGCTTCACACATGTGTATGCAAATAAGAGGAGTCCAAAAACAGAATTCTGTCACCACCACTTCAGCTTTCACAGGGGCCTTCTTAAAAGATCTTCGTACCAGAAGTGAGTTTATAGATCTTCTCGGTGTGAAGCTCCATTAAGCCCCAGTTCCTCCCCTTTTTTCAACATCAGTTGAAAAGCACTATCTCGCTCATTGGGAATAACGCCATCGAGAATAGCATTTTTAATATATTCTTTAATGATTCCAATATTTTCAGAGGGAGGTATAGAGTAATACTCCATTATCATCTCCCCTGTAATTGGATTTTTAAAATTTCTTACCTTATCCCGCTCCTCCACATCAATGAGTTTCTGCCTCACTTTAGCAAAATTATTTTTATGTTTTGTGACTGTTTTATCATTCTTCGAAGTAATATCCGCTTCACAAAGCAACATCAAATCATCAATATCATCCCCAGCGTCATAAAGAAGCCTCCTCACTGCAGAATCCGTAACATCTTCCTCCACCAAAGCAATAGGGCGAAGATGGAGGGATACTAGTTTAGATACATATTTCAATTTATCAGTCGTTGGGAGAGCCAGATTAGTAAAGACCTTTTTAACCATTCTTCCTCCAATAAAATCGTGGTTATGAAAACTCCACCCAACACCCTGCTCATATTTTTTAGTTTGTCCCTTTCCAATATCATGGAGAAGTGCCCCCCAGCGGAGCCACAAATTATCAGATTTGGCAGCTACATTGTCAAGAACCTGCAAACTATGAAGAAAATTGTCCTTATGTCCCCTTCCCTCAACCATCTCCACCCCCTTGAGTGCGGATAATTCAGGGATTAAAATATCCAAAATAGCTGTTTGGTCAAGAAGGAGAAATCCAATAGAAGGGGTAGTCGAAGCCATTATTTTATTCAACTCATCACAAATCCTCTCCATCGACAATATCTCAATTCTGCGACAATTCTTCTTTATGGATTCAAGAGATTCAGGCACAATGGAAAAATTAAGTTGAGTAGCGAAGCGAATGGCCCTTATCATCCTCAAAGGGTCATCACTATATGTAGTGTCGGGGTCCAACGGAGTTCGGATCAATTTGTGATGAAGGTCCTTTTCACCATGCAAAGGGTCTATCAAAGCTCCAAAGTTCTCCTTATTCAAAGAAAAAGAGATAGCATTAATGGTGAAATCTCTCCTCATCCTATCCTCTTCAATCGTACCATCCTCAACAATAGGATTCCTCGAATCGGAACGGTAAGACTCTTTCCTTGCCCCTACAAATTCAACCTCAATGTGGTTGATTCTCAACATGGCAGTTCCAAATTTTGGGAAATAATTGACCTTGGTTTTAAATCTTGCCCCAACCATTTCCGCCAATTTCAAACCAGAACCTTCAACAACAATATCAATATCGTTTGTTTTCCTTTCAAGAAGAGTATCCCTCACATAACCACCTACTATATATGATTTTACACCGAGCATCTCCGACTCTTGAGAGACAATCTTAAATATTTTTTCTTCTAAATCAGTCATCTAACATCTCTTTATATGTAGGAAATTGAGCCACATACTCATATTTATCTAGATTAATATTGTATCTGCAAAGATAAGAAGAAATACCATTGGTAAACATCATATATTTGACCCTCAAAACAATATTATATCTAATTCCCTGCTCCACCACATCACGATTTATTTTTACAGTAGGGGCTTTACACTCCACCATTAACAATGGGTTGGCCTCTCTATCAAACGCTACAATATCAGCACGATATAATAGACCGTTAAAATGAAAAGAGTACTCTGACATCATTAAACTCAGAGGAAAAGCTCGTTCATTGTTCAGCCACCAAATAATATTTTGTCGCACCTCCTCTTCTGGCGTTTTTGCAACACTTTTCTTTCTTAAAGGATCAAAAATCTCCCCTCTCATTTGATATAATATTTCTGCAAAGATATGATTTTACTCCAAGTTTCGTTACATTTGCATATGGCAAAACAGGGAGCAACAGATACAATTAAGCAATTCAATGAGATCAAATCCAATATTTCAAAAGGGATTTTCAGTCCATTTTATCTTCTTCATGGAGAAGAGCCCTATTATGTTGATCTACTGACCCAGCACATCATCGACAACGCCATACAGCCTCATGAAAGAGACTTCAATCAAACAATAATCTATGGCTCAGACACAACGCCAGAAGATATCATCTCTATATGCAGCAGATTCCCTATGATGGCAGAAAAACAGCTTGTAGTGGTAAAAGAGGGGCAAATGCTTAAGAAAATAGAGACAATGTCCATCTATTTGGAACACATAGTAGATACCACAATACTCGTCCTCTGTTTTGTAGGAAAAAGTGCAGACAAGAGAACCTCATTTTATAAAAATGCATCAAAACATGGCGTAGTATTCGAATCCAATCGCATAAAAGAAGAGGCAATGCCCATTTGGATTGAAAAATACATCTCCTCACTAGGGAAAAAAATCACCCCTGATGCCGCACTGCTTCTTTCAGAATACTCAGGCAATGAACTAAGAAAAATTGCCCTTGAATCTGATAAACTGATAAAAGCAATAGCTCCTGAAACACAAACAATCGGCACAGAAGAGATAGAGAGAAACATTGGAATAAGTAGAGAGTTCAATGCCACTGAGCTTGCCAATGCACTTGCCACTAAAGATGGTGAAAAAGCATATAAAATTGGATATTACATGGGAGAATCACCAAATAAATATCCGCTACAACTCACCCTTGGATACCTATTTTATTTCTTTTCTAAAGTTGAAAAAATACACGCTATCAGACTTAATAGCAATCTTTCACCCTTTGAGGCAGCCACACAAGCAGGCATATATAGCAGATACGCTACACCATTCTTAGAAGCAGTAAAACACTTCCCCCTCAAAAAAAACATGAGGATAATATCGTATTTAAAGGAGTGCGATATGAAAAGTAAAGGCTTCCTTGGAGGAGAAGCCTCTCAAAAAGATCTGCTTACAGAATTGATAAGCAAAATAATATCTATTTAAGGGTAAGAACCCTCTCTACCCTATTTGCAACAGAGGTAAAGATCTCATAAGGTATTGTATTAAGGATTTTAGCCAGATCTGATGCAGTAGGATTATCCCCAAATATAGTCACCACATCACCCACCTTTGCATTCACATCAGTAACATCTAACATACACATATCCATACATATATTTCCAATAGTGGGAACGAGGGCACCATTCAACTCAAAGGAGGCACCACCTCTACCAAAATGCCTATTTATACCATCTGCATAACCAACAGGAATAGTAGCAATTCTTGTGATCCCATTCTCTCTTAATGTGCCATATCTTCCATAACTAACAGTTCCATCTCCAGGTTGCAACTCTTTTATTTGCAAAATAGGACATCTGAAGTAGGCACTATTTTTCAAATACGAACTGTTTAGTGTACTTATCCCATAAATACCTATTCCAAGTCTTACCATATCAAACTGATACTCAGTAAATCTCTCTATTCCAGCAGAGTTGAGAAGATGTCTCAATGGCCTATATGTAAGATGCGAGATGATACCACTACTCATTTCGTCAAATAGCGATATTTGTCCAAGTGTAAACTGATCATGTTCAGGATAATCAGATGCGGCTAAATGGGAATAGATAGATTTGACTTCTATTTCATCATGATCTTTGAGAAAAGATATCAATTGAGGCAATTCCTTTTTCATAAAACCAAGTCTGTGCATACCAGTATCAAGTTTAATATGCACTGGATATGATTTTATTCCCTTATCTTTAATCACCTGAGATAATATTTTTAAATAATCTATACTCGGAATGCCAGGCTCCAAACCATAATCTATGATTTGTGGATAATAATCCATACCAGTAGTTAAGATAAGAACAGGAAGTTTTATTCCATTTTGTTTTAACTCAATACCCTCTTTAACCGTAGCTACAGCAAGGTAGTCTCCACCCATTTCTTCCACCAACTTTGCAAATTGTGGAGCTCCTAATCCATAAGCATTTGCCTTTACTAAAATTAGTAATTTTGTGTTTTTGTGTAGTTTTGATCTGAAATAATTGTAATTGTGTTTAACATTGGGAATATTTATCTCAAGTCTTGAATGAGAAATCATTTATTCTAATTTTTGAGTTTTTTATATTTGAATCGTTTAGGTTCGGTATTACCAAGACGCATTTTTTTATTGGCCTCATACTCTGAGTAACTCCCTTCGAAAAAATAGACATTTGAGTCCCCTTCAAAGGCAAGAATATGGGTAGCAATTCGATCCAGAAACCATCTATCGTGAGATATTACAACTGCACAACCTGCAAAATTTTCTAATCCCTCCTCAAGAGCCCTTATAGTATTGACATCCACATCATTGGTGGGTTCATCAAGCAATAGCACATTTGCCTCTTCCTTTAGGGTAAGTGCAAGATGAAGTCTGTTTCTCTCACCGCCACTCAAGATCCCGCATAATTTTTCTTGATCCCCCCCTGAGAAATTGAATCTCGATACATAAGCTCTGGCATTTACCTCTTTATTACCCAACTTGATATATTCAGAATTCTCTGATATAGTCTCATATACCGTTTTATCTGGATCAATAGATTTGTGCTGCTGATCTATGTATGCTATTTTGACTGTTTCTCCTACTGAGAATTCGCCAGAGTCAACTTTTTCAATACCCATTATGAGTCTGAAAAGAGTTGTCTTTCCTGCACCGTTAGGGCCAATTACACCAACTATTCCAGCAGGAGGCAATTTAAATGAGAGGTTTTCAAAAAGAATTTTATCTCCAAATTTTTTTGTAACATTCGAGACCTCAATCACTTTATTACCCAAGCGTGGCCCATTAGGGATAAATATTTCGAGTTTCTCCTCTTTTGCCTTTCCATCTTCACTGAGCATTTTTTCATATGCTCCCAACCTCGCTTTTGATTTTGCTTGACGCGCCTTAGGGGCCATCCTAACCCACTCCAATTCTCTTTCAAGAGTTTTCCTCCTTTTACTCTCCTGCTTCTCTTCATTGGCAAGTCTATTGCTTTTTTGTTCCAACCAAGAGGAGTAATTACCTTTCCATGGAATACCCTCTCCTCTATCAAGTTCCAATATCCAGCCAGCCACATTGTCAAGGAAATATCTGTCGTGGGTAACTGCAATTACAGTTCCTTTATATTGTCTCAAATGTTCTTCCAACCATTGAATACTCTCAGTATCAAGATGGTTAGTAGGCTCATCAAGCAATAAAACATCTGGCTCTTGGAGAAGCAATCTACATAAAGCAACCCTTCTCCTCTCGCCACCACTTAAATTCTTCACTACGGCACTTGGATCTGGACATTGAAGAGCATCCATAGCCCGTTCAAGTTTAGAATCTATGTCCCAACCAGAATGTTGATCTATCTTTTCGGTCAATTCTCCTTGCCTTTCGATGAGCTTATTCATCTGATCATCAGTCATCTCTTCGGCAAACTTCAAATTAACCTCTTCATATTCTTTCATTAGCGCAATCACCTCACCTGCCCCCTCTTCAACCACCTCTCTCACTGTTTTATTGTCGTCTAAATGGGGCTCTTGTTCAAGATAACCCACCGAATAGCCTGGGGCCCACACCACTTCACCTTGATATGATTTTTCTATTCCAGCAATAATCTTCATCAAGGTTGACTTTCCAGAGCCGTTAAGTCCAATTATTCCAATCTTTGCACCATAAAAAAATGATAGGTAAATATCTTTTAGAATAACTTTATTATTGTGTGGTAAAATCTTACCAACACCATTCATTGAAAAAATAATCTTTTCGTCAGCCATATTGTAAATATAATTAGCAAAAATAATTATTTTTTTAAATTATTATATTGTTTTTTTCTTATCTGATACAAGGTAGTCCCTTTTTCAGTTTTCAATGCCCTATCCATAGACCTTCTGTTGGAAAACCCAGAATCAAGTGCAAGCATCTCCCCATCTTTGGGATAGTTATATATTTCGGGGTCTTCATTAATCAATGATATAAGATGCTCTGTCCTCAAATTATTTATATAACTGCGAAATCCACTGCCTCGCTCCATAATAGCCTTTGATACATATGTCCTATTAGTCCCTATAACCCTTGAAAGAGACTCCAAGGACAAATCAGGATCTAAAAATGTTTTATTTAACATCATCTCTTTTTCAATTTTTAAATAAATAGAAGTAATCGAATCATTAGCTTCATGTATCTCTTCCTTCTTACTATTCTCCCTAAAAGCTAAAAACTTTCTTATTTTCATAAATTGTTAATTTGTATTCTTATATGTTTTGCACCACTCAGATGGCGTGGTGCCAGTATTCAATTTAAAAGCATTGATAAATGAGGCATTATTCTTAAAACCACTCTGCGAACACAGGTCTTGAAGGGTTATATCATTATCTCTACTGAAAATTTCTATGGCCTCTTTAATTCTATAATAATTTAAAATATCTCTAAAGTTTCTTTTCAAGTCATCGTGTAATATTTTAGATAGATAGGCCTTATTAATCAACAATTCAGATGCAACATCGCTTAGTGTAATAGTTGGAGAGAGAAATATCTTATCCACAATAAATAAATTTAACAGTCTGCGATGGATTGTAGAGTTTGCAAAATCCTCAGGAATAACCAGCTCGTTCATTCTCAATCCCTTATTACTATCCATTTTTATTGCATTTATCTTTTGATAATCGACAGTGGACAATCTTTTCATAATATACAAAGGGGTCAATAGCGACATAATCCCTAAAGTAAAAAATATCGAATATGGTTTATCCAAGTGAAAGGTTATTACCATTGCCATCGTAGAAAGGAGCGATATAAGGGTGACAATGCAAACCATATCTTTCATGAGAAGTTTACAAATCACAGGAGATTCTGTTTTGAAAATAGATGATATTGCGCTAAGAATAAAGCCATTATAAAAACTGACTATTAAAAATGCAACACAGCTAATTAGGAATGTAATAATATTTGGAATATCAAAAGAGAGAAAAATTATTAAAATACTCACTCCCCATATAGCAGCAAAAACAGAGACATTAAACCATTTATTATCAGCTATTGATTTGATAATTTTAATAAAAACTGCACAATACGGAAGAATTGATAATTCAGAAAAGAAGAGATAGTAGCTCAAAGCGAAAACTGATATCCTCCTATATAGAATAAAATAGGTTATCAGTACAATGTGATATGCAATTATACAAAACGAGTGTACAAGGGAGTAACAAAAGAACATCTTAATATTGACATCCTTAATTATCAAATCATCACGAAATCCTCCCCTCTTTCGAAACAACATCAATTTATAAATGACAAACAAGGTCGCTACAAGTGATGTCGTGACAAAACAAATGATTATAAAGTCATTCATATTTTAAGTTTTTTGTAAAATTATAGAATTAAGAAATGTTAGATTCTAATAAATACAAAACCATAAAATATGAATATTTTTAAAAAAGTGATTATTTCTTCATCACATCGAACCCTTGCCCATAAACCCCTGTGACACTTCCTACCGATAAAAAGGCATTTTTATCAATCTCTTTTACTATTTTAAAGACCATGTTGGATTCGGTCTTCCTGACTATAATCATCAATATCTTACCATTCTTCTTAGTGAACCACCCTTCACCATCGAGTACTGTAACCCCTCTATTCATCTCAGAAGAGACTTTATCTGCAATAGCATCATATTCCTTAGAGAAAATAAAAATTTGAACAGACTGTTTTGTCCCAGAGATAAACAAATCAATTGAGTAACCACAGACAGCTACAATGATATAACCATACATCACATTGGCCAACCTAATTCCTATTCCAAGGTCACTTGGAACCAGCATAGATGAGGCAATTATAAAGATATCTATCAATAAAAGGAGCTTTCCTGGGGGGATGTTTTTATACTTATTAATCATCAGAGCAACAATATCTGTCCCTCCTGTACTTCCACCTTGGTTGAAAGTAATCCCAATACCTATTCCAGATGCAAGTCCACCAATAAGTGTACACAACAATTTCCCATTAGAAATAGCTATTTCTTGGATAAAAGTATCAGGGATGATAAGTGGAAGAACTTTAAAATAAAGTGATGCTAAAACAATAGCAAACACCGTTTTAAAGCCAAAACCTTTACCTAAAACCTTCAACGCAATAGCTAAAAGAATAGTGTTAATAATAAGGAAGGAATAACTTACTGGAAAACCTGTTGTATATTGAATAATAGCACTAATACCTGATACCCCTCCACCTACCAGGCCATTTGGAAGAATAAAAATTACCCACCCCGCTGTATAAGCTAAAAGCCCCAACGAAATAATAAAGTAGGATTTTACGACTTTGAGAATTTTTTTAAACTTTTCCATTCTATTTTTTCTCCTCCTTTTATTTTATCAAACCCTTCACCATAAACACTCATAACTTGAGAGACTGAAAGAAATGATTTATTATCTATTTTTTTTACTGTTTTAGTAATTAAGCTTAATTGTGATTTTTTGGCAATAACTACCAATACTTTAGTGTTGTTTTGAGAGAACCATCCAATTCCACTCAAAGCAGTAACACCCCTTCCAACATCATTTATAATGGCATCTGCAATCTCCTTATATGATTTAGAAAATATTAGAACTTGAACAGACTGCTTACTGCCTGTAAGAACAAGGTCCATCGTATATGAGAATGATACCATTTGAATATACCCATATACAACATCTTTTAAAGACTTGTCAGGAAGAAGGAAAATTGAAGAAATGATTATTAGGTCACATATAAGAAAGACTCTACCAGGGGATACCTCTCTATATTTGGCAATTACAAGGGCAATGATATCTGTCCCTCCTGTACTTCCACCTTGTGTGAAAATTATGTAAATGCCAATACCTCCTAAAGCTCCACCAATGATGGCATTAATAAAAGGCTCAACTATGTCTGATTGCCAAGGAAGTAGTGTGGGGAGAATTTGAAAGAGGAGAGTTGCCAAACCGATACTGTAAATAGTTTTAAAGCCAAAACCTTTACCCAGAATCAAAGTTCCACCGAGTACTAATATTGTATTTATAACCAAGTAAGACAAAGAGACAGGGATAAGTTCGGATGTGGCATAGTAAATAACAGTTGCCATCCCAGTTACACCCCCACCAGCTATGCCATGAGGTATAAGAAAAGATGTCCAACTAAAACAATAAAGAAAAATACCAATTGTAATAATTAAATACTCCTTTCCTGTATTAAAAACTGTCTTCGAATTCATAGATCAATAATAAATTAGCAAACTATATTAACGATTTTAGACGGTACTACGATTATCTTTTTAACTTCTCCCCCATTGATATATTTTGAAAAATTAGGATCTGCTTTTACCGCCTCTTCAACTTCCTTTTGCGATAATTCTTTAGAAAGCTCTATCTTAAATCTCATTTTACCATTGAAAGAGACTGGATACTCAAAAGTATTTTCCAATGTATATGACTCTATATATTGTGGGAAATCTGCTTTTGTGATACTCTCACTGTGTCCCAATGCCTCCCATAACTCTTCACTTAGATGGGGGGCAAATGGAGATAACAATATAGCCATAGGCTCAAGAATCTCTTTACTCGAACATTTCATATCCGAAAGCTGATTAACTGCGATCATAAAGGCACTCACAGAAGTATTAAAAGAGAATGCTTCAATATCGGTTTCAACTTTTTTAATAAGTTTATGAAGTTCTTTATACTCCCCTCTTGAAGGTTTATCGTCAGTCACTATGAGTTTATCATCTTGGAAATACATTCTCCAAAGCTTCCTTAAAAATCGGTGAACGCCATCTATACCCTTAGTATCCCATGGTTTTGATTGCTCTAGTGGACCAAGAAACATTTCATACATCCTCAATGTATCCGCCCCATAAGTCTCACATATTTGATCAGGATTGACAACATTAAACATAGATTTACTCATCTTTTCTACGGCCCATCCACAAATATATTCTCCATCCTCTAATATAAACTCAGCATTGGCAAAATCTGGCATCCAGTTTTTAAATGCCTCAATATCAAGCCTGTCACTATTGACAATATTGACATCAACATGTATCTGGGTGGTATCATAACCCTCTTTTAGTCCAAAGGAAACAAATTTATTGGTATTTTTAATTCTGTAAACAAAATTAGATCTACCCTGGATCATTCCTTGATTAACCAATTTATCAAATGGCTCTTTCTCACATACGTACCCATAATCATACAAAAATTTATTCCAAAATCTCGAATAGATCAAGTGCCCTGTTGCATGCTCAGTTCCCCCAATATAAAGATCAACACTCTTCCAATAATTGTTCGCCTGCTTACTAACCAACTCATTGTCATTTTGTGGATCCATATACCTCAAATAATAGGCACTGCTCCCTGCAAATCCAGGCATTGTACTTTTCTCAATTGGATAACCATTATATTCCCAATGTTCAGCCCTTGCCAAGGGAGGCTCACCATCACTTGTAGGGAGAAATTTATCGACAACAGGCAATTCGAGAGGTAGGTCGGCCAAGTCCATCGGAGTTGGAATGCCATTCTTATAGTAAATTGGAAATGGTTCCCCCCAATATCTTTGTCTTGAGAAGATGGCATCTCTCAAGCGATAGTTGATCTTCCTTTCTCCAATTCCCATCTCCTCAACTTTGTCGATTGCCGCAGGAATAGCCTCGGCTACAGTCATACCATTCAAAAAACCTGAATTGCACATTATCCCATCCTTCGCATCGAAACTCTCTTGTGAAACATCACATCCTTCGATTAGAGGTACAATAGGGAGATTAAACTGCTTTGCAAATGCATAGTCCCTGCTATCATGAGCCGGAACTGCCATAATTGCCCCTGTGCCATATCCAGCCAATACATATTCAGAAATCCATACAGGCACCTCTTTGCCAGTCAAAGGGTTAACGGCATAAGAACCAGTAAAAACACCTGAGACCTTTCTTGTCTCTGTCATTCGCTCCCTCTCAGTCTTTTTCTTTGCACTAATCAAATACTCCTCAACTGCAATCTTTTGACCCTTCGAGGTAAGGAGATCAACCCACTCACTTTCAGGGGCAAGTACCATAAAGGTAACTCCAAATATAGTATCAGCACGAGTGGTGAAGATGCTCATATCGTACTCATTTGCACCATTTTTTACCTTGAAAATCATCTGTGCACCTTGCGACTTACCTATCCAATTTTTCTGCATTTCCTTTAGAGAATCGCTCCATTGTAGATCATCCATATCTGCAAGGAGACGTTCAGAATAGGCAGATACTCTCAATTGCCACTGCTTCATCTTTTTTTGCTCCACTGGATGGCCACCCCTTACTGAAATACCCTCTTTCACCTCATCATTTGCAAGGACAGTTCCCAAAGCAGGGCACCAATTGACAGAGGTCTCACCCTGGTAGGCAATCCTATATTTCATTAAAAGATCACTCTTCTCATTGTCACTAAAAGAATTCCACTGCTCAGCTGAAAAAATGTCAACCTCACCACAAGCAGCATTCACTGAACCATTTCCTGCTTTTTCAAAGAGAGTTATAAGGGATTTAATATCTTGTGCCTTTCCTAAATCGTTGTTATACCATGAGTTAAACATTTTTAAGAAAGCCCACTGAGTCCATTTATAATAATTCGGATCACAAGTCCTCACCTCACGAGACCAATCGTAGGAAAAACCAATCTTATCCATCTGGGAACGATAACGTGCGATATTCTTTTTAGTAGTATCATCAGGGTGATTGCCTGTTTGAATAGCATATTGTTCAGCAGGAAGACCAAAGGCATCATATCCCATAGGATGAAGTACATTAAATCCTTTTAGTCTCTTATATCTACTATATATATCACTTGCAATGTATCCTAAAGGATGTCCAACATGAAGTCCAGCTCCAGATGGATATGGAAACATATCCAAAACATAATATTTTGGTTTAGAATTGTCTATTTCAACTCGATAGGTTCCTTTTTGGGCCCAGTAAGATTGCCATTTTTTTTCAATCTCTTTAAAATTATATTCCATTGCAAATAAAAAATTTATCTTTTTTTCAGTTTAAAAATCACCGGGACTGAGTATTTGACTCTTACTTTTTTACCATTAAGCACTCCCGGTTTCCATTTTGGTGAAGCTGATACAACTCTCACCACTTCGTCATCCAACTGGTCGTCAATACCCTTAGTAATACGAACATTAGATACGCTTCCATCCTTCTCAATCACAAATTCCACAATAACCTGACCTTGGATACCCATCCTAAGTGGAATTTCTGG
Source organism: uncultured Muribaculaceae bacterium (assembly GCA_964607675.1). Classification (GTDB taxonomy): domain Bacteria; phylum Bacteroidota; class Bacteroidia; order Bacteroidales; family UBA932; genus CAZSLC01. The sequence goes on along the minus strand of CAZSLC010000002.1, from coordinate 20,728 downwards.
GTATTTTAAATAATCATAAACCCACCTCTCCAAAAAGGTCTTCTCATTTCCATGATAAAACTCAGGGGCTTTATCAACATCATACTGAGAATATACATTCTCTTGGGATGAAGCAGAAGAAATCTCTGTAACAATACCTTTAGATACTTTCTCAGAGAGATTTGCCACCTCCTTTGCATACTCATAAATAAAATTACAAACAATTCCCATGGATTCATAATCAATCTTATCTTCGGTATCTTTTACAGAATAATGATCAACTCCATTTGATGCCGTAATCAATGTCACAGGGATATTTTGTTCATAGAAAGCCAAATAATCTGATGACAAAGCTTTTCCTACACCAATCTCTGGAACTGGAATTGAAACATTTCTCGATGCTTTGCCAATTATAGATGTAATTTCAACATTTGGTACACATGTATAATACTTTAGATAATTGTATGGAGATACTTTTCCAATAGTATTTATGTCAATCATCAACGATATATCTTTAACTTGGGGAAATGCTTTATTAACAAAATACCAAGAACCAGCGAGGCCCATCTCCTTAGCTCCAAAAGCAACTATCAGGACAGAACGTTTAAACAAAAACTTAGAGGCCGATACCCTTTGAGCTATCTCTATCAGTGCAGCGAGGCCAGAGGCATTGTTATCTGCCCCCCTATAAATCTGCCTACTCTTCTTTCCGTCTATCATAAGAACATTGGTACCAATATGATCTAAATTGGCCCCCAAAACTATGTACTCGTTTTTAAGATAGGGGTCGTAACCCTCAATGATCCCTACAATATTTCTGGAATAGAGTGTATCACCATCAACCTTAATAGAAAAATCTTGTCCAGATCTGGGGGTCAACATCTCAACACCGAAATTGATCAATTGATCATAAAAATAATTTGCTGCCATCCTCTCCCCATGCGTTCCTGCTCTCCTTCCTTCCAAGGAATCAGCAGTAAAAAATCGCACATGCTTTTGCATTCTCTCTTCGCTTTCATCAATTTGGGCGAAGAGGTAAAGAGAAGAGAATGACAGTAAAATTATTGTAGATAATAAATATCTTTTACTCATGCTTTATAAAAAGGGAGCTTTACAACTTTTGCTTTTAACAATTTATCTCTTACTTTTATAAAAATCTCAGAATCGGCTTTTGAAAAAGCAGGCTTCACATATGCCATTCCAACTGGCTTTTTAAGAGAAGGTGACATAGTACCAGAAGTGACAATACCTATCTCGTTACCTTCTGCATCACATACAATATATCCATGACGAGGAATTCCTCTATCTATCAATTCGAATCCAACCAATTTGCGTTTTAGACCATCCGCTTTTTGTTTAAGCATATAGTCCTTATCAATAAAATCACCTTTTACATCATTAAATTTGGTAATCCACCCCAACCCAGCTTCAATAGGAGATGTAGTATCATCAATGTCATTGCCATATAGACAGAATCCCATCTCTAATCTCAAAGTATCACGAGCTCCAAGTCCAACAGGCCTGATACCAAATTCTTTTCCTGCTTCAAACACAGCTTTCCACAATTTATCAGCATCCTTATTAGATACATAAATTTCACATCCACCTGCTCCTGTATATCCTGTAATAGAGAATATTGCACCTTCGATACCTCCTATATTCAATTTTTTAAATGTGTAATAAGGCATATCAACAACATTCTCTTTGCAAATTTTCTGCATTGCCTCTATGGCCTTAGGACCTTGAACCGCTAATTGGCAAAACTCTTCAGAAGCATTGAATAACTCCTTACCTGGAGTAAGACCAAATTTGGGAGCATATTTACATAGATGATTGTAATCTTTTTCAATATTTGCAGCATTCACAACCATAAGATATGTTTGAGAATCAAAGCAATACAATAGGAAGTCATCTACAATACCACCTTTACCATTAGGATAACAAGTGTATTGAATTTTGCCTGGAGTCAATACCGAAGCATCATTTGATGAGACATATTGTATGAATGGAAGTGCATTAGGCCCTTTGACCCATATTTCACCCATGTGGGAGACATCGAAAACTCCAACCCCATTTCTAACAGCAACATGCTCTTCATTAATACCAACATATTCGACCGGCATATTATAACCGGCAAACGAAACCATTTTAGCACCCAAATCAATATGTTTTTGGGTGAACGCTGTAACTTTCATATATTTTTTAAATTATTTGTGTAAGTGTCGTGTAGAATCATATACCCATGCGTCATCAGGATAGTGGATATAAGAACGATATCTCAAATTTTTAAGAATCTTATGCGCCTCACCATAATCGTCCGTTGAGGCAACTGAAATCACATCATAACCATTCTTAAAGTCTATTCTTTGTGGTTTGTATCCATCTTTGCTCAAAGCTGCCAATAATTTGTCTGCATTATTTTCAACTTTAAAACTTCCAAGAACAACATAATAACGTCTGTCTAAGGTGGTGTTCTCTATCTTTGATTGTTCCTTTTCTTGATTATCTTGCTCTTGTGAAAGTGATATTTGTTTCAGAGAATCAATTTGTCTCTGTTTCTTTACTTGCTGTTCTGCCTCAATTTTCATACGTGCGATATCTTTTGATGTGGGCTTCCCAAGAATCGAACGGACAAAGTCGCAACTACTTACCATAGTGACAACTACAAGCAGCATAGCGATAAATCTAAATGCTTTCATTTTGTATATAATTTATTATCCGATAATTGAACAAAAGTAAGCAAATAATGTTTGATAGTCAAAAAAAATGTATATTTACGCAACTCTAATTTATGCAAAATATTGACACATTATGAAAGATTTTTTTTCTCGTATATGGGCTTACATAAAAAATGTCGTTTCACTTACTGGCCAAATAGATGTTTTAACTGCCTCAGAGGGAATTAAACGAAGTATATCCATCAAAGGTCCAAACACTTATATTCTTGCTTTTGCAATTGTAATTGCCTCCATCGGACTCAATGTAAATTCAATTCCAATCATAATTGGTGCAATGCTAATCTCCCCTTTGATGGGTCCTATCATAGCAATAGGGTATAGTTTGGGTGTAAACGACATGCCATTTTTAAAGAAGTCCGCCATTAATTTTTTAGTGATGGTCATCGTGAGTATCATAGCTTCATTTCTTTATTTTCTCCTCTCCCCATTGAAACTTGAAAACCCAACAGAATTGCTTGCCAGAACCAACCCCACAATATTCGATGTATTAGTGGCTCTATTTGGTGGTTTTGCAGGAATATTAGAAATAACAAAGAAAGAAAAAGGGACAGTATTCGCAGGGGTAGCAATAGCAACAGCGTTGATGCCACCTCTATGCACTGCTGGCTACGGGATAGCATCAGGGGAATTTTCCTATTTCATAGGGGCCATATACCTATTCTTCATCAACAGTGTATTTATAGCATTAGCTACATTTATAAGTGTTAAATATCTCAAATTTCCACTCACACAATTTGCAGACCCCATAAAACAAAGAAGGGTCACAAGGACAATATCACTCATCACCATAATAATGATCATTCCGAGTATATATTCTGCCATCCTTGTAATAAAAGAAAACAACTTCAACCAGATAGCTCGTGACTTTATCAAAATCAACAAAACACTCTCTAAAAGCTATATATACGATTACAGTGTAAATCACCATAGCAAACCACCTACAATAGAGATTTCAATCGCTGGAGAGGCACTCTCAGAAGGGGAAATAGAGCTACTATATCGCTCAGCAGAAAATTTAGAATTGAGCCGAGACCAACTTATGATAAAGCAAAATGCAGCAATGATACAAGATGACGCAGCAGATAAAGCCGTGATGCAAAGTGTTTTTGAGCGGAACGACATGGAGATCAAGAAAAGGGAAGAGCTAATATCAGAGATGGAGAAAGAGATCAAACTATACAAGGAGAAAGAGCTCCCCTGCAACCAAATGCTAAAAGAAATATCAGCACAACACCCTGGTTTAGAATCATTGTCAATCGGGAGAGGTAAGTCGATTAATTCAAAAACCAATACCGAAGTTGAAGAAATAGTAGCAATCGTCAAATTCAACAGGACGCTTGACAAAATTGAAATAGAACGTCTCACAAACTGGTTAATGATCAGACTCAATTTTGAAAATGTAAGAATAGTACAAGAATAAACTGATGAAAAAAACATCAATATTTATTTTGCTCACTTCTTTTCTGCTCCATAACAATATTAGTGCATCCAATTGTGATACAGTAAAATTGGTATTCATCGGGGACGTGATGCAACACACAAAACAAATAGACCTCGCAAAAAAGAATAACTATAACTACAATTCATATTTCAGATACATAAAAAAATGGATAGATAGCTCTGATTTTGCAGTAGCCAATATGGAATTTACAATTGGGGTAACACCATTTTCAGGCTACCCGTCATTCTCCGCCCCCACAGCTATTCTATATGAAGCAGATAGAAGCGGAATAGACCTATTTCTATGTGCCAACAATCATATATGTGATAGAGGCAAAAAAGGATTGGACTCCACTTACTCTGCCTACACAAGAAAAAATCTAAACTTTACAGGACTTTATACCTCAAAAGAGGAAGAAATAGAAAACAACCCATTCATTGTAACAATTTCAAACATTAAAATTGCCTTCATCAACTTTACATACGGAACCAACGGTATCCCCGTCTCCCAGCCATATATTGTTAATAAAATGGATACAATCGAGGTGAAAAAAAGTATTTCAAGGGCCAAAGAGCGAGGTGCCGATTTTATCATCATACTTCCTCACTGGGGCGAAGAATACACATTAACACCATCAAGCGAGCAGCAAAGATGGAGAACATTTCTCCTAAAAGAGGGAGCCGACGCAATTGTCGGGGGGCACCCTCACACCATTCAACCAACAGTACCTACGTACGACGAACATGGCAATATAGCGAATCTAACACTTTACTCACTAGGAAATTACATATCAAACATGAGTGCAGAGAACACTCAATTGGGACTTCTGTTTGAGTTAACGATAATTAAAAATTGCTCTTCAAATGAAACTTACATAGAAAAATATAACAGTGTACCTTTGTGGTGCGCTTTAGAGGGCACTTTTGATGAAAACTATACCACAATTCCCATATTGGAATACATTGATAAAGAGGGGGCTTTTAGGAGCAATTTAGAATATTCAAGAATGAAAAAAACATATAACAACTTAAAGCACATAGTTATAAATGGCAAATAAAGAAAAAACAATCTCTTTGAATGATGTTGACCCCATTGATGTATATGGGATTAAAAACACCACCTTAGAAAAGATAAAAAAACACTTTCCACAATTGATAATAGTAGCAAGGGGATCAGAGGTGATAGTAAAAGGGGAAGAAAATGATATTATTCAATTTGAAGAGAGACTCAAGATGATGCTCGAATTACTTAAGAACAATAAAAAGATAAAAACTGATGACATTGATCACATCTTTGACTTAAAGAATCATCACAACACAAATGATGAGAGCCATAAAGAGACATCTGAGGAGACCTATACAATAGTTTACGGCAATGAAGGGAGGGTAATTAAAGCACGGACAAAAAATCAAAAAAAATTAATTGACGAATACTATAAAAACGATCTTCTATTTGCATTGGGTCCTGCTGGAACAGGTAAAACCTATACAGCCATTGCACTTGCAGTAAGGGCATTAAAAAACAAAGAGGTGAGAAAACTCATCCTCACTAGACCAGCAGTAGAGGCAGGGGAGAGACTTGGATTTTTACCTGGAGATCTTAAAGAAAAACTCGATCCATATCTCCAGCCACTATATGATGCTCTCAAAGATATGATTCACCCCAGAAAACTGGAAGCCCTAATGGAAGAGGGGATAATCCAAATTGCTCCCCTCGCATACATGAGAGGTCGCACCCTCGACAGCGCATTTGTCATACTCGATGAGGCACAAAACACCTCTTTAGGCCAATTAAAAATGTTTCTAACAAGAATGGGCAACAATGCTAAATTCATTGTCACTGGAGATGAAACACAGGTGGATCTTCCAAACAAAAACGACTCCGGATTAACTCGCGGAGTCGATATTGTAAAAAATATAAAAGGAATATCAGTAATCAGATTTGGTACAGATGACATCGTAAGACATCCACTTGTTACCAAAATTGTAAAGGCATTTGATAGTAATGAGCATCTACCAACTTCCACTCGCTCCACCGCCTCCAAAGCTGCCACCACCGAAACCGCCTCCAAAACCACCGCCTCCGCCGAAGCCCCCACCACCACTTGAGCCACCTCTGCCACCACCAAGCATGGAAGCCAAAAACAATAGATCAAGAAAATCTGGTCCTTTCCTATTGCTACCACCCATGTTAGAAGAGCCTCCTCCCTTACCAGAGCCTAAAGAGGCAATGAAAATAACAACAATTATAAAAACGATAATGATAATAGCGAACACCCCACCACCATCTTCTTCCTCCAATTCTTTATAACTTATCTCATTGGTAACCAATGGAATCAGATCATCAAGTGCCGAAGCCACCCCTTGGTAGTAATCATCATTCTTAAAATTGGGGATCATTTTCCTCTCAATAATCATTTTTGCAGTAGCATCGGGGACTACCCCCTCCAAACCATACCCAACAGCAATTGCCACATCTCCCCTTGATAAAGCCGTTTTAGGCTTCACCAAAACCACGATGCCATTGTTAAATTTGGAAGAACCAACTCCCCACTGCTCTCCAATATTGTATGCAAACCCATTGGCATCCATATCACCAAGATCATCAACTGTGACCACAACGATACGATTGGAAGTTTTAGCTGCCAAATCGACCAACCTTGATTCCATTTCAGATCTCTGACTTTCAGTGAAGATAGAGGCATAATCATTGACAGCATAAGCTGTAGAGGGTTTGGCTGGAACCTGTGCAAAAGAGAGGATTGATATTAAAAATGCAATTATACTAATCGCCAAACGATACTTCATTACTCTGTTCATTGACATCATCTGATTTATATGGAAAAAACTGTTTTAGACTATCACCAATTTTAGTGACGGCATTGCAAACCCCTCCTACATAATTGTCATCGAGAAAGGAAGTTATCATATCCTCTTTAATATTACCCCAATAACTATCACCTACCTTACTATTGATACCCTCATCTCCAATAATGGCCAATTTATGAGAGTCATAAGCCACATAAATAAGAATGGCATTTCTTTGTTCGGTTTTGTACATTTTCAATTTTTTAAAAATATACAAAGCCCTCGACAACGAATCCCCAGTACATTTGGACTCTACATGAACCCTTATCTCCCCAGAGGTGTTGAGCTCCGCACTCTCAATGGCACTGACAATCTTATTTATGGCATCTTTTGTTCGTAGAGGATGTTGCATAACAACTAAAATTTAACCTCAGGAGCCTTTTCAGCACCTTCACTTGCCTCAAAATACCCCTTTCTTTCAAAACCGAACATCGAAGCAATCAAATTCTTGGGGAATTTTCTAACTGTAGTATTGTACCCCTTAGCCACCTCATTAAATTTTTGTCTCTCAACAGTTATTCTGTTCTCAGTCCCCTCCAATTGAGCTTGAAGCTGCATAAAATTCTCATTAGCCTTCAAATCAGGATATCTCTCAACCACCACCATCAAACGAGAGATGGCACTACTGAGTTCACCTTGGGCCGCTTGAAACTCTGCCAATTTGGTAGGATCCAATTTAGTAGGATCAACTGTCACTTGAGAGGCCTTAGCCCTTGCATCAATTACCCCTTGAAGAGTATTTGCCTCATGAGCAGCATAACCCTTAACAGTAGCTACGAGATTAGGAATAAGATCTGCCCTTCTTTGATATACATTCTCTACTTGAGACCAAGCAGTAGATACTTGTTCGTCTTTTTGAACCAAAGAGTTGTAACTCTTAATCCCCCAAATAACGATTAAAATAAGTATGGCAATAACAATTACCCATACACTAACTTTTCTATTTGCTTTCATTTTTTTAAAAAAGTATTAATTTTTATTTATTTTTTAATTTGACACATCTAACTGAAACTCCAAACTCCTTCTTATCTACATGCTGAGCAGGGAAAATATTAGATTCGTAATAGATATATCTATAATTGGCCTCTTCATTGTTCCTCTCAGTAGAACTCCACCACATACCATACTTGAAAAGATTTTTGAACCTATCATAGTTATCTGTAGAATAGCCTGCAGGAAGGGCATTCCAACCAAATCTATTCCTTTTGTCATTGTCGGGACTATATGCCCAAACCCTTGTGTCATTAAAAGTAGCATCTACGCATAAATCTCCCCCCAATCCAGCCCACTGGTTATCAAAAGAGAGGGCAACACCATTGTTTAAGGTCTTTGCCAAATCTTCCCAATCCTCTTGAGTAGGAACAGACCAACCCTGAGGGCATGCACCCTGTGGGCCCTTTCCCAACCCTGCCGCAGAAACTCCACCAGTTGCATCATTCCAAGAATAGAGATTACCCAAAATAGTAGTCATGGCATCGGCTTCTCCGTAAGGGACACCCGCTCCAGCAAATTTGAGATTCTCGGTAAACCACAACAAAGAGCCAATCTCCGCATAATAATATCTATTGTTATCTCTTGGATCAATAATTGAGTCATTTGATTTCATAATCCCTTTCAAAGTGCCACCAGCCTGTGGGTCAACAGCTGTAGTCAGCTGTGAGGTAGAAGAGTTATAATACCCGTCATAAGTTGCAAACGCAACAATCGTATAGTCTCCAGCCTTGTCAGGAACTTTAACTTTTAGTCGCTGTCCAGCAATTGTATCCTCGACTATATCATGATAATATGATGTCCAATAATAACTTATACCCTCAGGAGATTTGATCCCTGTAGAATATAGATCCAATTCTTGGCCAACATTAACATACCTTGGTAATTCAAATTTGATAGTTCCACTCATGTATTTTTTTTCTTCTGTTTTTTTCTTGCAAGAAGAGAGAGAAACAAGAACTATCAAGACCAAAGGAATAAGTATTTTAACGGTACGATTCATTTATGTTCAATTATTTGAAAGTAATTATTTATAACATGCAAAGGTGCATAAATTTTTGTAAATTTGCACTAAAATCGTGCCATCAATATATGCAAATTTTTAAATATTTTCTACCATTTATCACTATAATTGTGGCAATGGGATGCACTAACTCAAATAGTTACTACAAAATAGAAGGCTTTGCCCAAGGGGGACAATACAATATCATCTATTCCGATATCAACATCAATGGGAAACAAATTCCATACTCCACTGATGAAATCAAAGAGGCCATTGACAGCATCATACGTAGGATTGACAACTCTTTATCTGGTTATAACCCCACTTCTACACTCACTAAAATAAACAATAACGAAACAACAGAGGTTGATTCACTATTCTTAGATCTATTCAATGTCTCAAAAGAAGTGTGGCTCGAAACTGAAGGCAAATTTGATATATCCGCAGCACCACTTTTTGATTTCTGGGGATTTGGTTTTACACAAGGAGACAGCTATCCTGAAGAGATAATACAATCCAAAATAGACAGCATCCTACAATTTATAGGTATGGATAAAGTGCGGATAGAGGATATGACAATAATCAAAGATGACCCCCGTATCAAGCTCAATTTCAATGCTATCGCTCAAGGATACACATGTGACCTCATGGCTCAATCGCTTCAGGAGAGGGGAATTATCAACTACCTCATAGAAATAGGTGGAGAAATCATCTGCAAAGGAAAAAATAGAAATGGAGACAATTGGAGGATTGGGATCGACTCCCCTGAAGATGGCAACATGGTCTCAGGTGAAAAAATAAACAATGTCATCGAGATAACAGACGCAGCATTGGTAACCTCTGGCAATTACAGAAAATATTACATAAAAAATGGAGAAAAATTCTCACATACAATAGATCCAAAAACAGGCTATCCAGTCACTCATAACCTACTAAGTACCACGATAATAACACAAAGCGCAACAATGGCAGACGCATACGCCACATTCTGTATGGTACAAGGGTTAAAATCTTCAATAGAGTGGCTTGAATCCAACCCTGATATAGAAGGGTACTTGATATACGGCAACAACGACACGATGAGTACATATTTCTCCAACACCCTGAAAAACAAAATAAAACAATAACACTATGGCAACCAAAATTTCGAGAAGATCCTTCCTTAGAAGCACAGCCCTTGCAAGTGCTGCCATTGGACTGGGATTCTATGACAGCAGAAAAATCACCACCTCTCAACCATTCGACACCATCATCAAGGGAGGAACTATTTTCAATGGAGATGGAAATAAGCCAATCATCGGAGACATTGCCATAAAAAACGGTAAAATTGCAGCCATCGGCAACCTCGGCAACAGCGCAGATACAATCATCGAAGCCAATGGCCTTGCCATTTCCCCTGGATTCATTGACATTCACACCCATACCGATACGAAGCTACTCACTTGTCCAAGGGGCGATAGTCGTATTTTCCAAGGAATCACCACCGACATTGGAGGCAATTGCGGAGATAGTCCATTTCCATTGTCGAGACGTTTCAAAAATGTAGATCAGTTCTACAACGCACTCACAGATAACAAAATAGGTATCAACTACGCATCACTAATAGGGCAAGGTCAACTTCGTTCTGCCGTAGTAGGCAACAACAATGTAGCCCCCACCAAGAAAGAAATGGAACGGATGCTCTCCATCCTCAACGAGCAGATGGAACAAGGGGCAATGGGGATCTCTTGCGGCCTCGAATATGCCCCTGGCTCATACGCCTCCAACGAAGAGTTAGTTGAACTTTGCAAGAGAGTGGCACATCATAACGGACTCTTCTCAATCCACATGAGAAATGAGGATGATAGAGTGGAAGAATCTGTCAAAGAGGCTATTGACATTGCAAGACAATCAGGGGTACGACTACAGATTTCCCACCTCAAGGCTCAAAATGCCAACAATTGGCACAAAGGTCCCTCCCTCATCAAACTCATCGAAGAGGCTCAAAAAGAGGGAATTGACATAGCATTTGACAGATATCCATACATAGCATTTTCTACAGGACTCACCTCATTTATCCCTCTCAATGACCGTCAAGGCTCTGACCAAGAGGTCGTTGCCAGACTCAAAGACAAAGCCAAATCAAAAGAGATAGGAGAATACGCCCTTTCTCGTTTCAAAAGATTGGGAGGAGCCAAAAACGTAGTAGTATCATCCTTTAAACTACCAGAAAACCAACAATATATAGGAAAAAATCTGGAAGAGTGCGCAGCAATGACTGGGCTCACCCCATGGGATTTCACCAGAAAAGTACTCATCGAAGAGAATTTATATCCAGATATAATCGGATTTGCCATGACAGAAGAGAATGTCAAACTATTCCTCTCCCATCCACTTGGAATGCCTGCCTCCGATGGCAGTGTATCATCCCCATTTGGTCCACTGTCAGAGAGCATGCCACACCCAAGGGCATACGGCACATTCCCAAGATTTTTGGGAAAATATTGCAGAGAGGAGAAAATAACCGACCTTTCTACAGCAATTAGAAAATGCACCTCGCTACCAGCATCACGCCTCGGCCTCAAAGAGAGAGGGGCCCTCATACCAGGCTACGCTGCCGACATTGTAGTATTTAACCCCGACACTATCATCGACACAGCCACATTCACCGCCCCGCACCAATTTGCCAAAGGGATAGAATACGTATTTGTCAACGGATCATGCGCCATCAATAAAGGGATACATACAGAAATACTAAAAGGGGAGATAATAAGAAAATAGATCAGAAATACCCCTTACCCCTACCCCAAGTCATCTGCCGTTTAGCATAGCGGCGGGTGTTTCTCTTAATAAGATTCACAGCATCATCCAAAGAGATAGCACCATCTAAATATTGAAAAATCTCCTTATAACCCACGGTATTGAGTGCAGGGAGAGAACGATATTTTATCAACCCCTTAACCTCTTCTACTAGTCCATCCTCAATCATTACATCGACACGTCTGTTGATCCTCTCATATAGCTCCTCTCGTGGCCTCAACACAGGGACAATAGACACATCAAACGAACGAGACTTCACCCTCTCTGATTTAAAAGAAGAGAACTTCTTTCCAGTCATCAGACATACCTCCAACGCCCTCACAACTCTCTGACCATTAGCAATATCAATCGTATCATAACTTTCAGGATCAAGGGAACGCAACTCCATTCTCAAAGACTCCACCCCCTCCTTGTCGAGCCTATCCATCAACTCTGCACGCAGATCAATATCTGCATCTGGAAAATCATCAAGGCCGTTGCACAGTGCCTCAATATAAAGGCCAGAACCACCAACCATCACCACCTTTTTGTGCGACTTAAAAAGCTCATCCAGAAGGGCAAGAGCCTCAATCTCATATTTACCTGCCGTATAACGATCTAAAATAGAATGAGAAAAGATAAAATAGTGCTTCACACTCGCCAACTGCTCTTCAGAAGGGGGTGCAGTACCAATTTTCAATTCTCTATAAATCTGTCTGGAGTCACATGAGACAATGGGTGAACCATATTCTTTTGCAAGAGAGATACTTCTATCTGTCTTACCAGCAGCGGTAGGACCATACAATATAACCAATTCATTGCCCATAAAGAAAGAAACACAAACTAATTGTCCTCAACACTACCTCCATCTGAGTCAAACTCACCCCCATAGATATTTTCTTCACTGGCTTCGATTCCACAATCACAACCATCACCACACTCATGATCATGTTGATGGCGAGCATCATAAAACTGATCTGGATTGGCCCCCTTTTCCATCACTACACGAGGGTAAGACTCCCTTGGGAGAGTCTCTTCTTCTGAAAGAAGGGTAAATAAAATAAATCTATTTTTAGCTAAATCAAATACATAGCGAAGGGAAATCTCCCCCTTAGATATGCACTTTTCAAAGGTAACAGTATCCATAGAGCCATCGCCCATATCAAATAGGCCATACTCACTACGTAATTTGCCCTTATCGTCCACCCCTTCGAAGAGAACCATTTGATCGTGAGCAAACTGCAAATCATTTTGGAGAAAATCGTGAAATTTATACAATTTCATATCGGGCTTAATATCATATTCTCTCAAAAAAGATTTATTATTTGGCATGGTAGCCCTAAATCTATAAACCATAACGATAATTTTAAAAATTATAAATTTTTTAAAAATTCAAAAACATCGACTTCATCGGGGAAATCATCGACAGAAGGCGATTGTGCAGTACCAAAGTTAGTATAAATTTTCTGAATGTGACCTCTGTTTTCCAATAAAAAACTATTTATTTCACTATCAGAAGAGTAAAAACGAATAGAAACACTTCCAATCTGAGGAGTGCCCATCACTTCCCCCTTCTCGACCATCAAAATCACCACAGATGCATCCACCATCTCAACATCATTAAGGGTACCCACAGCCCTGCAACGGAGATAATTATTTTTAAAAATCGTTGGAATATGCATTCCATGCTTGGGAAACCACGATTTCAAAGCATCCCCTAACGGCGTAAAATCGTACCCCTGCGGAACAAAGATAAAAGATACACTTCTGCAGCCAAGCCCGAAATAGAGCAACATATCCCCTGCCAAGCCCTCCAACTGAGATGAAGACTCATCCCCTCGTATAATGGCACCACTCTGGCGACTTCCACGCACCACCCTCGGAATATTTGCATACCTCTTATTGAAATAATCGGAGGCAACTTTACCACCCATCGTAATCAAGGCATCAAATGCCTCACCTTCAAACTCTTCGCTGGAGAGATATTTCACATTAAACTCATTTTCTGGAAAAAGAAGGGGCAAGATATGGAGATCCTTTGAAGAGAGTTTCACTTTGACGGTAGCTCCACTTACAAGGGGGGCAAAAATATCTAAAAAACCCACTGCTGGTATATTTCCTGCACAGACAACACCTACTGATTTACCCTTTGCCCTACCGAACTCCAATCCTCGTAGTGTCTCCAGATTCAGAAAAGAGGCAGCAATCTCTCTAAGGGCATATCGCTGCATTTGAGCAAGAAAGAAGGGATTATCCCTCTGAGAGACCTCCACTGCACTTTCCATCTTCGACCACTCCATTTTACCATCAAGCCAAGAAGACAATTTTTCACCTAATTTTATATATTGTTCCATATAGCGAAGATAATATTTTTTTATATCTTTGGCATCTGAAATGGAGAATAAAAGCCAACCAGTTTCAGATCAATACAAAAGCATCTCATCACAGTCCAAGGGATTGTACAAGGACAATGGGAGCAAGTTTATCTCATTGGCCTACCCCGTGGAGAGCGAAGAGGAGATAAAGGAGATTCTTTCCAATATTAAAAAGGAATATTTTGATGCGAGACATCATTGTTTTGCATATCGACTCGGACGCAACGGAGAGACATGGCGCATCAATGATGATGGTGAACCCTCTTCTACTGCTGGCAGGCCCATCCAAGGGCAACTCCTATCCAACGAACTAAGCGACATATTAATAGTTGTCGTCAGGTATTTCGGAGGGATCAAACTAGGGGTACCAGGGCTGATTAAGGCATATAAAAGTGCGGCGGCGGATGCCATCTCCAATGCCGAGATTATCACTAAAACAGCATTTAATTCATATACTATACGATTTGGTTATCAAGATATTAACACCATCATGAAGAGGATAAAAGAGTTCGAAATAGTACCCAAAAAGCAACTATTTGACAACGAATGTATCATCGAAGCAAACATCCGCTTGTTGTACGAGGAGAAATTCATTGAGTCAATAAAAGATATAGCAACAATAACAATCAACCAATAAACACATGCCAAAGAGTTTAATTTCAATTCAAGATTTTACCAAGGATGAAATAGAGCACATCCTCGAAGTAGCTACCGAATTTGAAAAACAAAAATCTCAAACTTTTCTGAACGACAAAGTAATTGCCTGCATTTTCTTTGAACCATCCACCAGAACAAGATTGAGTTTCGAAACTGCCTCAAACAGATTGGGCGCAAGGGTAATCGGATTCCCAGACGCAGGGAACACAAGTGTCAAAAAAGGTGAAAGCCTCAAAGACACTATTAAGATGGTTTCCAACTATGCAGACCTAATTGTCATGCGCAACCCCCTAGAAGGGAGTGCAAGATATGCCTCTGAAGTGGCATCCGTACCTGTCATCAATGCTGGAGACGGAGCCAACCAACACCCTACACAGACATTGCTCGACCTCTACTCTATAAAACAAACCCAAGGTAGAATAGACAACATCAATATCAACATGGTAGGTGATCTAAAATATGGACGCACCGTTCACTCTCTGCTACAGGCATTATCCCATTTCTCCCCCACTTTCACCTTCACCTCCCCAGATGAGCTGATGATGCCACAAGAATACAAAACATTCCTCAAGGGCTGCCACATACCATTTAAAGAGACAACTGATCTAATGGAGCATATCAACGATACAGATATTCTCTACATGACACGTATCCAACAAGAGAGATTTACAGATCCTATAGAATACGAAAAAGTCAAAAATGTGTATAGCCTCAAAGCAAATATGCTCTCAAGGGTAAAGCCCAACATGAAAATACTCCACCCTCTACCGAGACTTCAAGAGATAGCATCCGATGTAGATGAAACTCCATACGCTTACTATTTCAAACAGGCAGAAAACGGTGTTTATGTAAGAATGGCCATCATTTCATACCTATTAGGAAAAAGATAACAATTATGGATAACGAAAAACAACTCAAAGTCAGTGCTATCAAAAACGGGACAGTACTTGACCACATCCCCTCTGAACAAGTATTCAAAGTAATCGACATACTTCACATATGGGAATGTACCAATCCAGTTACAATCGGCATAAATCTTGATAGCAAATCACTGGGTAAAAAAGGAATTATTAAAGTATCAGAGAGATTTTTTAAGGATGATGAATTAAATAAAGTATCACTCATAGCACCAAATGCGAGTGTAAACATTATACAGAATTTTGAAGTAATTGAAAAGAAAATCATCTCAATACCAAAAGAGATAAAAGGAATTGCAAAATGTATGAATCCTATGTGCGTTACTAATCACCAAAATATTGAGACAAAGTTCACCACTATAATAGAAGATGGGACCATTTCTCTATTGTGCAATTACTGCGAGAAAATTACCGAAAGTGACAATTTAAAAATTGTAAGTAATAACAGATAAATTGCTTAACTTCATAAAAGTTTTTACCTTTGACAGATAATTTTTTAAACCAATTTTTAAATAATAATTAAAATATATGAAAAAAGCTTACAACTTTAACGCAGGTCCTTGCGTTCTTCCACAACCAGCTATTGACGCTGCTATAGAAGCATTAAAAGATTTTAAAGGGACAGGTATGTCAGTTATCAGTGTTTCTCACAGAAGTAAAGAGTGGGAAGCTGTAATGGACGAGTGCCGTTCACTTTGGAAAGAGTTACTCAACATCCCTGAAGGATATAGCGTTCTATTCCTTGGTGGTGGTGCATCTCTCCAATTTCTATATGTAGCTATGAACCTTCTTGAAAACAAAGCTGCATACTTAGAAACAGGTGTATGGGCTAAGAAAGCTCTTAAAGAGGCTAAAGCCCTTGGCAACGCATACGCTATTGCATCATCAGCAGACAAAACATTCTGCTATATCCCTAAAGGATACGAAATCCCTACAGACATCGACTATTTCCATATCACCACTAACAACACTATTTACGGAACAGAAATCCACGAAGACATCAACTGCCCTGTTAACTTGGTAGCTGATATGTCATCTGACATCATGAGCCGTCCTGTGGACGTTAGCAAATACGCACTTATCTATGGTGGTGCACAAAAGAACGTAGGTCCTGCAGGTACAGTATTCGTAATCGTTAAAGACGAAATTCTTGGTAAAGTATCACGCTATATCCCTACAATGTTAGACTACAGAACACACATAGAAGGTGAATCAATGTTCAACACCCCTCCTGTATTCTCTATTTTCGTTATGAACGAAACTCTTAAATGGGTTAAAGCTCAAGGTGGTCTTGCAAAAATGTACGAACACAACAAAAAGAAAGCAGCTATTCTTTACAATGAAATTGACAGAAACTCAATGTTCAGAGGTACAGCAGCTAAAGAGGACCGCTCACTAATGAACATCTGCTTCGTAATGGCTGAAGGAAAAGAGGCCCTTCAAGACGAGTTCATGACATTTGCAAAAGAAAGAGGTATGGTAGGTATTAAAGGACACCGTTCAGTTGGTGGATTCCGTGCCTCTACATACAATGCTTGCCCTGTTGAAGCTATCGAAGCTCTTGTAGCTTGCATGCAAGAATTTGAAAAATTACATAAATAATATAACAACATGAAAGTATTAATAGCAACCGAGAAACCTTTCTCAAAAGTAGCTGTTGATGGCATCCGCTCAATCGTTGAAAAAGCAGGTCATACATTTGCAGCACTTGAAAAATACACAGACGTTAAACAGTTTTATGAAGCAGTAGCTGATGCTGATGCTCTCATCGTTCGCTCAGACAAAGTGACCAAAGAAGTTGTTGAAGCAGGTAAAAAACTAAAAATCGTTGTTCGCGCTGGCGCAGGTTTTGACAACCTTGACCTTGCAGCATGCACAGCTCACAACATCGTTGCAATGAATACCCCTGGCCAAAACTCAAACGCAGTTGCTGAATTGGCACTTTGCCTAATGGTATTTATGTCACGTACCCAACTAACACCTGAAACTGGCACAGAGCTTAAAGGAAAAACCCTTGGTATCCAAGCTTATGGCCACGTAGGACGTCTTGTTGCAGGCCTTGCAAGAGGTTTCGGCATGAAAATCATGGCATTTGACCCATTCGTTCCAGCCCAAGCAATGGAGCAAGAGGGAGTTATCGTAGCAAAGGACCTCAATGAACTTTACTCGAAATCAGACTTCGTATCTCTTCACATCCCAGCTACACCTCAAACAAAAGGGTCAATCGGATATGACCTCCTTACAAAAATGCCTAAGGGTGGATGTTTAGTAAACACCGCACGTAAAGAAGTTATCGACGAAGCTGGAGTTATCAAAGCACTCAAAGAGAGAGAAGACCTTAAATATGTCACAGACATTGCCCCTGAGAGTCTTGAAGATATGAAACAATTTGGAGTAAGATTCTTTGCAACTCCTAAGAAAATGGGTGCCCAAACCAAAGAAGCTAACGTAAACGCAGGTCTTGCAGCAGCAAACCAAATTTGCGACTTCTTCGCAACAGGCAACAAAAAATTCCAAGTAAATAAATAGTAAAAAATAACTTTTATCGCCTTCTTAATTGTTTAGGGAGGCGATAATTAATTTAATGATATTAGATATGGTAAAAGTTAAACCATTTGCGGCTATTCGCCCTCCTAAATCTATTGTAGAAGAGGTGGCATCACGCCCATACGACGTACTCAACTCAGCAGAAGCAAAAGCTGAAGCAGGTGAAAAATCTCTATTACACATCATCAAACCAGAAATTGATTTTACCCCAATAGCTGATGAACACTCTCAAGAGGCATACGACAAAGCAGTAGAGAACTTCAAACTATGGCAAGAAAAAAAATGGTTAGTTCAAGACCCTAAAGAATACTACTATGTATATGCACAAACCATGGGTGAGCGCACTCAATATGGTATTGTACTATGTGCCAATACAGAGGACTACATGACAGGTAAGATCAAAAAACACGAGCTAACACGTAAAGACAAAGAAGAAGACAGAATGAAACACGTGCGCAATCAAAACGCCAACTTAGAGCCTGTATTCTTCGCATACCCTGACAACGCAGAAATCAATGCAATCGTATCAAAATACACAACCAAAAAACCAGAATACGACTTCGTAGCTCCTGACGATGGTTTTGGGCATCACTTCTGGATCATCGACAACGACTCTGACATCAAACGCATCACAGAGATTTTTGCCACCATCCCTGCATTCTATGTAGCTGACGGTCATCATAGAACAGCTGCTGCAGCATTAGTAGGAGAAGAAAAACGCAAACAAAATCCACATCATACTGGAGATGAAGAATACAATTTCTTCATGTCAGTAGTATTCCCTGAAAGTCACCTTAAAATCATCGACTACAACAGAGTAATAAAAGACCTTAACGGTATGACACCTGCCCAATTCATTGAAAAACTCGGAAAAGACTTCGAAGTAAAAGAGATGGGCAAAGAGATATACACCCCAACTGGACTTCACAACTTCTCAATGTACATCGGAGGAAAATGGTACTCACTAACAGCTAAAAAAGGCACCTACAACGATCAAGACCCAATTGGAGTACTCGACGTAACAGTATGTTCAAACCTAATTTTCGACAAATTATTGGACATCAAAGACCTACGTACCTCAAAAAGAATTGACTTCGTAGGGGGCATCCGTGGACTTGGTGAACTCAAAAAGAGAGTTGACTCAGGAGAAATGGTAGCAGCATTTGCACTATATCCTGTATCAATGAAACAGCTCGTTGACATTGCAGACACAGGCAATATCATGCCACCAAAAACCACATGGTTCGAGCCAAAACTCAGAAGCGGACTCGCAATCCACAAACTGAGTAGATAACCGATGGATGGTAATGCTATTTAAACGAAATTGGTAGGTCTTATCACATTATCTCCTATAGTATAACCGCTAAACGATAATGCTATTTAAACCTATACGGTTGGTGATGCCATATAATATCAACACCATAATCGCTATCAATGAAACAGCTCGTTGACATTGCAGACACAGGCAATATCATGCCACCAAAAACCACATGGTTCGAGCCAAAACTCAGAAGCGGACTCGCAATCCACAAACTGAGTAGATAACCGATGGACGGTAATGCTATTTAAACTATTAAATGTAGGCAGCCTGATGAACATGTAGCCAGATAATCGTTGAAATGTGCTAATCATAAAGGAGTTAACTCGGATAAGTATTTAAACGGCAACACCTTTAAATGGTAATACCTTTTAACGGCAACACAGCAGCGACACATCTAAAGAATTAATAGATAAACTGCCACACCACGGTAACGCCCCTTAAAGGCAACACAGCGGTGACGCTACTAAATGAGATAGATACTACGAGCCACTTATCCTTTTAAACACTGCCGCCACTGAATAGTAACTCAAATGTGCTAATCATAAAGGAGTTAACTCGGATAAGTATTTAAACGGCAACACCTTTAAATGGTAATACCTTTTAACGGCAACACAGCAGCGACACATCTAAAGAATTAATAGATAAACTGCCACACCACGGTAACGCCCCTTAAAGGCAACACCATATTCAATAGGTGAACCATATCATCATCCATAAAGACCACCCACGCATATCGTACTTGCAATAGGTGGTCTTTACGCTTTAAAGAGTTTGTATGAGCTATGTTGTTCGTATTAGTAAGGAGTCAGTATGCACAATATCGTTACTTCAAAAAAGACTTTTAACCAACTCATTGAGTAATATGCAACATGCAAATATTCAGGTTTATGCAAAGTTGTTTACCATAGCCTCCCCACCAGGCTCCACTTAATCTGGACGAGGTCTTTATTCTAAAAACTGTCTTGACTATACTTGTGTATGTAATAGCCTCAAAAACTACATAGGGGTCTTTATTATAAAAACTGTCTTGACTATTCCAAAGAATCTGCTCTTCAGTGGGTACTTTACTTTTCCGAAATCCAGGTATGCAAAGTTAACGATTGCAAATAGCAATA
>CAZSLC010000001.1:0-173400 GCA_964607675.1 uncultured Muribaculaceae bacterium | reverse complement strand
CCGATGCAAAACTTCCGAAATATGTTTCCTAAGATTTCTTCGGTGGCTATTTCTCCTGTAATGGAGCCGATGTGATAGAGGGCTTCACGTATATCTTGAGAGAGGAGGTCGGTGGGAAGGGTAGTATTTAGTCCTTCGATGACCCTTTCGAGGGATGATTTTGCCTCTTTAAGTGCCTCAAAGTGTCTAAGGTTGGTCACCATAGTCTCATTAGTGCCATTTTTAAGCGATTTGCGGGACGAAATAAGCAGAGAGGTGAGTTGCTCAACTCCAACACCATTTTTGGCTGAAATGGGCAAAATTGAATAGGAGTGGAGCCCTGTTTTGGTGGCAGCTCCCTCTGCTATTTTAATTAACTTTCCATGATCATTGACACAATCAATCTTATTTATCAAGATAATTATTTGTTGATCAATTGTATCAGAAAGTCTTGTAGACAATGTATGAATACTCTTTTCAATATTTTCTGGCCGTTGGGCATCAAGCATCATTATTATCACGCTTGCCTGCTGCATCTTTGAGAAGGTCCTTTCAATCCCAATGATCTCAATAGTCTCAGTAGTATTACGGATCCCTGCAGTATCTATAAACCTAAATGGAATGCCATCAATATTTATAATCTCTTCGATAGTATCTCTCGTTGTGCCATCAATATCTGAAACAATAGCCCTATCTTCTCCTGAAAGGGTATTGAGAAGTGTGCTTTTACCAGTATTTGTAGCACCAACAATAGCCACTGGTACACCATTTTTAATAACATTACCTAAAGTAAAAGAATCAATAAGTTTCGAGATATGTTTCATTACTTTATCTATAAGATCTTTAAGTTGTTTTCTATCTGCAAACTCAACTTCTTCTTCGCTAAAATCAAGTTCTAACTCCATCAGAGAGACTATATCCAAAATTTCTCCCCTCATTTTGGAGAGTTCGTTGGAAAATCCACCTTTCATTTGGTGCATAGCAACATCGTGCGCAGCTTTAGTTTCACTTGCAATAAGGTCTGCAACTGCCTCTGCCTGGGCAAGATCCAACTTACCATTAAGGAATGCTCTCTTTGTAAATTCACCTGGTTGTGCCAATTTGATCCCTTTAGAAATGAGGAGTCGCATTATATCCTGAACAATATAATCAGAGCCATGGCATGATATTTCTGCTCCATCTTCACCAGTGTAGGAGTGGGGGGCTCTGAAAATTGAAATAAGCACCTCATCAATGATTTCATCTCCATTTAAGATGGTACCAAATCTTAGTTTATGAGTTTTAGTACTACTTAAATCAAAGTCACTAACTGGTTTAAATACAGTATTTAATATATCAATCACACCTTCTCCTGACAATCTAATTACCGCTATTGCCCCAGCTCCTTGGGGAGTAGCTTGTGCACAAATTGGAAATTCCATATTATCAATTATTTAAAAGATTCAATAAAGCTACATTCTCTATATGATGTGTATGTGGAAACATATCCACTGGCTGCACTTTTTCGACATCATATAGGGCAGATAGGGCTAAAATATCTCGAGCTTGTGTAGCAGTATTACAGCTTACATACACTATTTTAGAAGGCTTTACCTCAAGCAACACTTTAATTACGTCAGGATGCAACCCAGCACGAGGAGGATCGAGGATAACAACATCTGGTGCACCTCCATTTTGTGAGATAAAGTCAGACGTCAAGATATCTTTCATATCTCCAGCATAAAAATCACAATTATCGATGCCATTGTTCAATGCATTTATTTTGGCATCTTCAATAGCTTCAGGGACATATTCTATCCCTATCACAGAGGCAACATTGCGAGCAATGAATAGGGCGATGGTCCCTGTGCCAGTATATAGATCATACACTCGCTCATATCCCTTAAAATCAGCAAATTGACGCACAATGGAGTAGAGTTTATATGCTTGATTAGAGTTTGTTTGGTAGAAAGATTTAGGCCCTATCTTAAAATTCAAACCCTCCATTTCCTCATAAATTGCATCCTCTCCACTAAAATTGACCACATCAAGATCTCCAATAGCATCATTCATTTTTTGATTTATCACATAATTGAGCGATTTTATTTGTGGAAATTGGCTTCTGATACTCTCTAATAGGGGAATATTAGGATTATTTTCTCCAAAAACTACTGTAAGCATGACCTCTGATGCACTATTGTTTCTCACTACAATTGTGCGAAGAAGTCCCTTTTGTTCCCTCAGATTAAAAAATGAGAGACCATGTTCAATTGCATAACGCTTAATAAAAAGACGAATCTCATTTGTAGGCTCTGGTTGAAGGTGACAACGATGGATATCAAGCACTTTATCAAAAGCACCAACAATATGAAATCCAAGGCCATAGCCTGCACTATTTCCATTAATAGATGAATACCCACCTCGGAGATTGCGAGGGAAAATCCCCCCCTTAAAATCTGCAGGATCAAGAGGAGTCGGAGGGTCAAATAAGAGAGATGGGTCTTCCCCAGTTTGAAGCCATCTACGGTCAGAGAAAGTGTATTCCAATTTATTACGATATTGGGTAGTATTTTCGGAACCTACAATTGGCAGAAGTGTCGTTTTCCCTTGAGAAGTCTCTCCAAACTCGATTTTTCCAATCCTTTGGAGCTGATCAACCACCTGTTGCTGTTTATATTTGAGCTGCAAATGATAAGGAAGAGGCTGCCATTTGCAACCACCGCAATCTCCATAATGTTCGCAGAATGGGGCAATACGATCTGGAGAAGGGGTCACAATTTCAACTGGAAAACCCTCCATAAAACCGCTGCGTTTACGAAGAATCCGCACATTTACAATATCCCCAGGGATAACCTGAGGGACAAATAATACTTTACCATCAATGTGTGCTAAAGCATTCCCTTCGGCAGCCACTTGTTCAATCAAAACATTTTCGATGATCTCTTTTATATTTTTCTTTCTCGACATCTTTGTAGATATTTTCATTCGCAAAAATAATCAAAAAGAAGAGTACAATACAATTTATTGCTATATTCGCAATAACACTTTGAGGTTTTTTAGGACACCCCAATTATAACACAATTTATATTATGTTAAATAGAAATGATACACCTCTTCCAGAACGTATGAGACCACAAAATCTTGAGGAATATGTGGGACAAAAACATTTAGTTGGTCAAAATGGGATTCTGAGAAAGATGATTGATAGCAAGAAAATCACATCCTTTATCCTATGGGGCCCCCCTGGTGTTGGTAAGACTACATTAGCTAAAATAATTGCATCTCACTTAGATAGAGAATTTTATACACTTTCCGCCATCAATTCTGGCGTCAAGGATATGCGTGAAGTGTTTGAAAAAGCAAAGCAGAATTCTATTTTTGCAAAAGGTTCTCCAATTCTTTTTATAGATGAAATTCATAGATTCACAAAAGCACAACAAGATTCCCTCCTCAATGCGGTTGAGACTGGAATTGTGACACTTATTGGCGCTACCACTGAAAACCCCTCTTTTGAAGTGATCACTCCTCTCCTTTCACGGTGTCAAGTTTATGTATTAAAGTCATTGGAAATTAAAGATTTAGACGAATTATTAGAGCGTACTTTAAAACATGATGTGCTATTAAAAGATAGAGATGTCGTAGTTAAAGAGAAGGATGCACTATTTAGATTTTCTGGTGGAGATGCTCGTAAACTGCTAAATATCATTGAAATAATCACCTCTTGCTACAATGATGATGAGAAAATAGTCATTACAGATAAGTTGATTGGAGAGAAATTACAAGAGAATATAGCTATATATGATAAAGGTGGGGAGCAGCACTATGATATCATCTCTGCTTTCATAAAAAGTGTAAGGGGTTCAGACCCTAACGGAGCCATTTATTGGATGGCAAGGATGCTTTCTGGAGGTGAGGATCCCCTATTTATTGCAAGGAGGATGATAATATTGGCTTCAGAAGATATTGGTCTCGCCAATCCCAATGCACTCCTTCTTGCCCAATCCTGCTTTGAGGCAGTTCATAAAATAGGGATGCCAGAGGCTCGGATTATTTTAGCAGAATGTGCTATATATCTTGCCACTTCACAAAAAAGCAATTCTGCTTATATGGCCATCGACACAGCACTTGATATTGTCTCTAAAGGTGATAATTCTCCTGTTCCTCTCCATCTTAGGAATGCCCCTACCTCCTTAATGAAAGAATTAGGGTATGCCAAAGATTACAAATACGCTCATCAATTTGAAGGCAATTTTGTAGATCAAGAATTTCTCCCTGAGGGACACAAAGGGGAAAAATTTTACGAACCAGGGGATAATTCTAAAGAAAAAGAGATACGCAATAGGATGAAATCTCTTTGGGAAAAGTATAAATACTAACATTTTTTGTACTTTTGTAGGATATAAAAAAAATAATGGAAATAGAATATCTTAAACATTTTTCAAAAAATAATTTTTTCCTTATTGCTGGGCCTTGTGTTATTGAAAATGAGGAAATTACTTTTAGGATTGCAGAATATTTGTGTGAAATTTGCGATAAGTACTCAATTCCTTTCATTTTTAAAGCCTCCTACAAAAAAGCCAACAGATCAAAATTTAACTCTTTTACTGGAATTGGTGACGAAAAAGGACTTTCGATACTTCAAAAAATAAGAGAAAGTCTAAAAACACCTATCCTCACAGATTTTCATTCTCAATCAGAGGCATCTTTAGTAGCATCATACAACATTGACATCCTTCAAATTCCTGCATTTTTGAGCCGTCAAACTGATATTTTAGAGGCTGCTGCAAAAACAGGCAGATATGTAAATGTAAAGAAAGGGCAATTTCTTTCCCCTGAATCTATGGAATTTGTGGTTGAAAAGTTGGAACACTTTGGAAATGACAAAATCATACTTACCGACAGAGGAACTCAATTTGGGTATAATGATTTAATTGTAGATTTTAGGGGGATTCCTATTATGCAGTCATTTGGTCACCCTGTTGTTCTTGATGTTACCCATTCTCTCCAAAAACCTAACCAATCTTGTGGTATTACTGGAGGTGCTCCACAATTTGCCCCAGTGCTATCCAAAGGGGCAATTGCCATTGGTGTAGATGGACTATTCATAGAGACACACCCCAACCCTTCCTCTGCAAAATCAGATGGAGATAACATGATGGCCCTTAATCAAATAGAACCATTACTTAAATCTCTTATCAGAATTAAAAAAGCTATAATTTAATGAATAATTTTTAACAATATTACAATGGAAATAACTTCAGATTTTACGAAAAGGTATGAAAAACTTCCAGTTTCAATCTTTCCTGATGCCGACAATGCTTCTAAAATTGTCGCCGACAAAGTCATTCTAACTATTAGAGATAAAACTCACTCATCGTCAAAGTGCACTTTGGGTCTATCAGCATCATCTGCATGCGTTCAAGTCTATGAAGAACTTGTAGAATCATATAAAAAAGGGGAAGTATCATTCAAGGATGTAGAAGTATTCGTAATTGATGAATATTACCCACTTGACAAAAATGAATTGCAAAGTCATTACAGATTTTTGAATGAATATCTTTTTGCTCATGTTGATTTAAAACCTAAGAACATTCACTTTTTTGATAGTACTATCAATAGAGAAAAGGTAAGAGAACACTGTGATGATTATGAAAGATTAATTTCCAAAGCTGGTGGGTTAGATATAGTTCTACTTTCAAATATGGGATTCAATGAGCCTGGATCACATTATAATTCAGTTACCCGTCAAATCACACTCAACTACAGTTCACGTATTGGTGCATCGAGTGATTTTTTCGGAGTTGAATATGTACCTGCCTATGGTTTAACAATGGGGATTCAAACTATATTGAACGCTAGAAAGATATTTTTCCTTGCTTGGGGAGAGGGCAATGCATCTTCAATAAAATTAATGGTTGAAGGTCAGATTTCTGAACAATTTCCTGCTTCATTCCTTCAAAGGCATAATAGCGTTGAAGTATATATTGATAATTCTGCTGCTGCCGAGCTAACTCGTATTAAAACCCCATGGATGACAGGAGATTGTGAGTGGGATGACTATTTGACTAAAAAAGCAGTATTTTGGCTTTGTAAAAAACTCGATAAACCTATTTTAAAACTTACTGAAAGGGATTACAACGACAATGGGATGTCAGATCTTTTGACTCGTAGAGGAAGGGCAAGTGATTTGAATATTAAGATTTTTAATGACTTACAACATACTATTTCTGGGTGGCCTGGTGGAAAACCAAATGCCGATGACTCTACTCGTCCTGAGAGGGCTTTTCCCTATCCTAAAAGGGTGATAGTATTCTCCCCTCACCCCGACGACGATGTTATATCAATGGGTGGTACAGTTGCTCGTCTAGCCACTCAAGGTCATGACCTACACATGGCTTATGAAGTATCCGGAGATATTGCAGTATTTGACCACGATGTAATCAGATATCTTGATTTTATCATTGAGACAAACAGTATTTTCGGGGGGAATATCGAAGAATCTAAAAAAATCTATGGCAAGATCAACAAAGAGTTGAATACGAAGCACCCTGGTGACCCCGATCCAAAAGATGTTTTAAATATTAAAGCAGCCATCAGAAGAGGTGAGGCAACCTCCGCCTGTAGGTATCTTGGAATTCCAGACGATAAAGTTCATTTCCTCAATCTACCATTCTATGAAACAGGTGGAATAAAGAAAAAACCACTCGGCAAGAAAGATATATCAATTGTTAAAGAGTTGCTTCAGAAAATCAAACCACATCAAATATTTGCCGCAGGAGACCTTAGTGACCCCCATGGGACACACAGAGTGTGCCTAATGGCTATTTTAGGGGCATTAAATGAACTTAAAGAGAGTAAAGAAGAATGGTTAAAAGATTGCAGATTATGGCTCTACAGAGGCGCATGGCAAGAATGGGATGTGGCAGAGGCAGAAATGGCTGTTCCGTTGTCTCCTGAAGAGGTAACCATTAAGAGAGAGGCAATATTCAGACACCAATCGCAGAAGGACAGACCAAGATTCCCTGGAACAGATGTTAGGGAGTTCTGGCAAAGGGCAGAAGCCAGAAACCACAACACTGCAGAGATTTTTGATAAACTTGGGATGGCAGAGTATCAAGCCATTGAACTATTTGTCAAATATAAGATATAAAGTATTCTAAAATGGATATCCAATACCAAATTGGAAAGCAAATCCATCTTTAGCAAACCATTCATTGGGCCCTCTCCATTTCAATGTAGAGGGCTCATATAATTTTATACCAAGATCAAATCTGATAACTACAAATTGAATATCTACCCTAAGTCCTACCCCAGTATTGAAAGCTACAGTAGAGAGGATATTGTTTGGCTCAACCCCTGTATCCAGTGAAGTCTTTTTCATTGATTTTAAATTCCACACATTACCTGCATCAAAGAACACAGCACCCCTTAGAAGCCAAAATAGTGGGAATCTATACTCCACATTAGCCTCCAATCTAAAATCACCTGTCTGGTTAGGAATTGAGAATGTGGTATCAATTGGGGATGATCCAGGACCAACTGTTCGAGCAGACCAACCCCTTAAACTATTTGACCCACCAGCCCAAAAAAGACGTTCAAAAGGAATTGCTGATGAGTTTCCATAAGCATATCCTATTCCCCCTAATCCCCTCACAGCAACAGCTTGTTTCTTATTTTTCCCAAAAATCCATGTATATACTAATGATAATTCTCCTCTTACATATTGAGAATAAGGGGTGCCCCATATCATTTTTTTACCAAGTGTATCCTCCTTCATAAGAGAATTAAATGCACTTAATAAATTGCCAGATATATTTAATTGAAGATTAGCTTTGAAATTTGACTTTTTAGAATCAAGCGATGGATCCGATTGATAAGAGATTATTGAATTAGCACCAAAATCAAAGTGATTTTTATATGAATCTTGTACAAACGGATTTTTTAAAGATTCATAAAACTCTTTACTCATTTTAGGAAGATTGACAATACTGAGTTGAATCGGAGAAACTTGATAAAAAAAATTGTTTGAACGGCTATTCCAACTATACCCAAACTGTGCTCTTATCATATTTCTCGTATATTCCTCTCTTCTCTGGTAGTTATATGTAAAGGAGACATCTGTACGGGGTAATACTTTTTTAAATAGCCTATCAGGGAGAAATAAGAATGTAGGAAAACTAACACCTGCTGTTGCTCCAAATTCGGTGGCATTTCCCTTCTTGTTCTTTTTAATTGGCCTCTGAAAATTGCCCATTAGTGACAGGTTGAACCACTCCCCGCCCCTAAAAATATTTCTGTTATAATAAGATACAGCGGGAGAAATACCAAAAAGACCTGTTGAATTTAGAGATGCCTCTAAATTCAATTTGTATCCATGTATTTTAGAAGGTAGCAATTTGATTGTACAATCTACCGAATCAGAGGCAGACTGATCTATCTGCAAATTGACACTGTTATATAATCTCAAATTGGTAAAACGGCGATAAGTATTATCAACATCATCTGATCGATATAAGGCACCTGGAACTAACTGGTTCGTATTATCTAAGACCGAAGGACGAATTTTTAATTTGTTGTCATATATAATTGTAATATTCCCATGTTTGAGGGTATCCAATATCTGATCGCCTCGTATTGTGAGAGATGCTTGATATCTTATCATATTTGATACAGGATAAACATAAATATTTCTAAGATAAAACTGCTTGTGAGGCGAAGGTATATTAGTTTTTCTAAAATCTGAACGGATGTCATTTCGAGAAAAATTCTCCACTTTAATCTTCAAAGCAGCATAATCCTTCATTGAAGTAGTATCGGCTTCAAAATAGAAATAATTTTTAGAAAAATTGTAATAACCATTGTTTTTTAATTTATTTGTTACGCGCGATGTTTCATCATCAAGTAAATCTTCAGAAAGTGGTTTCCACTTTTTAATCAATGAATTAGCTGTATCTTTATAATAATTATTTCTCAAAGTGGTATCTGCTATAGAGTACTCAACACTATTTATAGGATATCTTTTCCCTAATTGAACTATATAGGATACATCTGCCAATTTATTTTTATAAAAAACGCTATCAGTTACTATAGAATTATAATATCCTAAATACTCAAGTTGAGTTTTAATATTTACAATACTCTTTTCAACTGACAATGAATCAAATACAACAGGTGCTTGACCAAGCTTTTGCACAAATTTATCCCACCCTTTCCCTTTTCCATTACTCCAATTGTAAATATTTAAAAAAGGGTTCCACTTGAAAATAAAATATGAATTGGGTTTTTGACGTATATATGGGGATAACTTTGAAGTAGAGAATGAAGGATTTTTTTCTTTATTTAAAATGATGACCTTATTTTGTCTAAGCCTATATGATCCCTCTGGAATTACCTTGGTTGTACTACAAGAGAAACACATTAGCATTAATGAGAATAGCAATATGTAAGGTGTAGCTCTTTTTGACATATATAATATTTTATGCAAATTTAAAATTTTTAATACGTAAATAAAAATTGTTAAATATATTTGCAGAAAAATTCCGAGTTAGTCGGATGCTATATTTTTAACACAAGTAACTCACTTACTTTTAAGAGATGAAGAACAAGTACATTGATCTAATTGAACAAACTTTTGAATTTCCTCAAGATGAATTTAGAGTTGAAGAAGGAAATCTTTTTTTTCACAATATTCCGATAATGGATGTAATTGAGCAGTATGGCACACCACTGAAAATAACCTATCTACCCAAAATCTCATCACAGATTCAAAGGGCAAAAAGGATGTTCAATGTTGCAATGGCAAAAGTTGACTATCAGGGAGAGTATCATTATTGCTACTGTACCAAAAGTTCCCACTTTTCTTTTATTCTTGAAGAGGCATTGAAAAACGACATACACATTGAAACATCATCTGCATTTGATTTCAACTTGATTGAAGCACTTTATACTGAGGGAAAAGTTGATAAGGATTTATTCATTATATGCAACGGATATAAAAGGGATACATATATTGAAAATATTTCCAATTTTATAAACTCAGGCTGGAAAAATACAGTGCCTGTCCTTGATAATATGGGGGAATTTGAACAGTTGAATAATGCAATCAATGAACCATGTAGAATTGGTCTTAGAATTGCTGCTGAGGAGGAACCTAAATTTGAATTTTACACATCACGTTTAGGTATTAGGTATTCAGACATTCTTCCTTTCTATAGGAATGAAATTTCTAAGAATAAAAAATTCTCACTAAAAATGCTCCACTTTTTTATAAATACAGGAATTAGGGACAACGCATACTATTGGAATGAACTTAGTAAGTGCGTTTCTGCATATTGTGATTTGAAAACAATATGTCCAGAGCTTGATTCATTAAATATTGGGGGGGGATTTCCTATAAAAAATTCACTGGCAATGGACTACGAGTATGAATATATGTGCGAAGAGGTCATTGCTCAAATAAAGAGCATTTGTCAACAAAGGGGTGTTGAGGAACCTAATATATTTACAGAATTCGGTTCGTTTACTGTCGGAGAGAGTGGTGCTACAATCTATTCAATATTAGATGTTAAACAACAAAATGATAGAGAACGATGGTATATGGTTGATAGTTCATTTATGACAACACTTCCCGACACTTGGGGTATTAAACAAAGGTTTATCTTACTCCCAATTAATAAATGGAATTGTGATTATCAAAGGGTATTCCTAGGTGGTTTAACCTGTGATAGTCAAGATTATTATAATGCAGAAGCCCATGCAAATGCAATATTTCTACCCACTATCAAAGAGAATGATGAAGAACCCCTTTATATCGGCTTTTTCCACACTGGGGCATATCAAGAGTCTATTGCTGGATATGGAGGAATACAACATTGCCTGCAGCCTGCTCCTAAGCATATCATTATTGATAAGACAGAGGATGGTGATTACACCACCAAATTGTTTAGCAAAGAGCAAACATATAAATCTATGTTAAAAATATTGGGGTATTGATGAAAAGGTTATCAAAATCTGAAATTGCCCTTTTCAAATCTCTCTCATTAAAAAGATTTAGGGATAAAGAGTCCTTATTTGTTGTCGAAGGGGAAAAAATGGTTGAAGAGGTATCCAAATCAGATTTTACAATTATTTCAAAATATAGCATTGACGATATTGGCGAAGAGCAAATGTCAAAAATATCTCATTTATCCTCCCCTTCTCCAATTATTGCTATTGTAAAAATACCCAAAATAGACTACCCTAATTTTCATCAAAAAGGACTATCAATAGCACTTGATTCTGTCAGGGATCCTGGCAATATGGGAACAATTATTAGGTTAGCTGATTGGTTTGGTATTGAATCGATATTTGCATCTGAAGATTGTGTTGATATGTTCAATTCGAAAGTGGTTCAAGCCTCTATGGGTGCAGTTTTTAGAAAAAAAGTATATTATCTTCCCATTAAGAACGTTGTGCAATCATACGTTTCTGATTCCAAAAGCGTATATGGAACCTTTCTTGATGGAGAAAATATATATACTAAAGACAATCTTGACAATGATGCCTTGATAGTAATGGGAAGTGAAAACAACGGTATTTCCGAAGATATTTCTCGATTAATTCCAATGGAGAAAAGGCTTTTCATTCCACCATTTTTACCAAATGACAACCAGTGTGAATCTCTCAATGTGGCTATTGCTACTGCAATCACATGCGCTGAGTTTAGAAGGAGAATCCTGTAACAGCATCTTTTAAGAATGGATGTTTTGAGTCTTTCTCAGATAGTATTACCCTATCTGAAGGAACTTCCCAATCAATATTTAAGTCAGGGTCATTCCATGCAATGGCACCTTCATTCTGCGGTGCATAAAAACAGTCGCATTTATATTGAATTATTGCCTCTTGGGATAGAACTGAGAAGCCATGGGCAAAACCTTTAGGAATAAATAATTGATGACGATTTTCATCGGATAAAATAGCAGAAACATATTTACCATATGTAGGAGAACCAACCCTTATATCCACTGCTACATCTTTGATTTTTCCTTTTATCACCCTCACGAGTTTCGACTGAGAATATGGTGGCATTTGAAAATGTATGCCACGAATTACTCCATATGATGATTTTGATTCATTATCTTGTACAAAGAGTATTTTAGAAACCTTTTGTTCAAATTCTCTTTGAGAAAACGATTCAAAAAAATAACCTCTCGGATCAAGAAATACTTTGGGTTCAATTATTAAAACTCCTTTAATAGATGTAGTTATTACGTTCATTTATAATAAATTAAATTTTACCTTCAGCTAATAGTAGTAAATACTCTCCATAGTTATTTTTTTTCATTGGTTGAGCTATCTCAACAAGCCTCTCCTTTGATATCCATCCTTTTTCGTACGCAATTGCCTCAAGACAAGCAACTTTTAGTCCCTGCCTCTTCTCTATAGCCTCAATATATGAAGAAGCTTCTGAAAGAGAATCATGTGTACCTGTATCAAGCCATGCAAAACCTCTTCCAAGTATTTGCAATTTAAGATTGTGATTATCAAGATAAGACTGATTCACTGATGTTATCTCAAGCTCACCTCTATATGAAGGTTTAATTGTTTTTGCCACCTTTATCACACTGTTTGGATAGAAATATAGGCCAACTACTGCAAAGTTAGATTTTGGATTCTTAGGTTTTTCTTCAATAGATAAAACATCTCCATTCTCATTAATCTCTGCTACGCCATAACGCTCAGGGTCACGTACCCAATATCCGAACACTGTCGCAACATCCTCATCTTCAGCCATGTGAAGGGCATTATTTAGCATCTTTGTAAAACCGCTTCCGTAAAAAATATTATCACCTAATACTAAGCACACTGAATCATCTCCAATAAATTTTTCACCTATGATAAATGCTTGAGCAAGGCCGTCAGGGGATGGTTGCTCTTCAAATTGAAAATTTACTCCGTAGTCTGAACCATCTCCTAAGATTCTTTTAAATGATGGCAAATCTTGAGGTGTGGAAATAATAAGAATATCTCTGATTCCAGCGAGCATTAATACTGAAATAGGATAATACACCATCGGCTTATCATAAATGGGAAGAAGTTGTTTGCTAACCCCTTTTGTTATTGGATATAACCTTGTTCCACTACCACCTGCTAATACAATACCTTTCATAATTTATCTATTTGAATACATTTTCTCATAATAATCAAGATATGCACCCGATGTGACTGTATCAAGCCACTCCTGGTTATCAAGATACCATTTGATGGTTTTTTCAATGCCCTCCTCAAATTGAAGAGATGGCTCCCAGCCAAGTTCATTGTGAAGTTTTGAAGAATCAATGGCATATCGCAAATCGTGGCCAGGCCTATCTGTAACATATTTAATCAAAGAATCTGAAAAATGTTCTGGATTCCCTAAAAGTTTATCAGTGACTTTTATCATCACCTTTATAAGATCTATATTTTTCCACTCATTGAAACCACCAATATTGTAAGTATCTCCAACATTGCCTTTATGAAATATAAGATCTATCGCCCTAGCGTGATCATCCACATACAACCAATCTCTTACATTTTCCCCCTTACCATAAACAGGGAGGGGCTTTTGGTGTCTAATATTATTAATAAAGAGAGGAATCAATTTTTCAGGAAACTGGTATGGCCCATAATTATTTGAGCAATTGGAAATAATAATAGGAAGGTCAAAAGTATCGTGATATGCCCTTACAAAATGGTCAGAAGATGCTTTTGAGGCCGAATATGGTGAATGAGGCTCATATTTGTTGCTTTCAGTAAAGAATGTTCCCTCTTGAGTGAGTGATCCATATACCTCATCTGTAGAGACATGATAAAACAACCCCTTCTCCCCTTTCCAATAATTTTTTGCACATTGTAAAAGAGTTAGTGTTCCAATCACATTTGTCTTTGCAAAAGCAAATGGATCCTTAATGCTTCTATCAACATGACTCTCAGCAGCAAGGTGTATCACTCCATCAATATCATAATTTTCAAATATCCTTTTCAAATTATCTTCATCACATATATCCCCTTTTTCAAATATATAATTCTGTGCATTCTCAATATCTCTCAGATTAGATAAATTACCAGCATAAGTGAGAAGATCATAATTAACAACTCTATAATTAGGGTATTTTGTAACAAAAAGCCTTACTAAATGAGAGCCTATAAAACCAGCTCCCCCTGTAATTAAAATATTTTTCATATCAATTAATTGCTATTCCTGCAAATATAAAGTTTTACTTCAAATTTTCTACTTTGTTGTAATTAATATCCAATCTTTTATCATTTCCAAAGCCTCTTCTGAAATTGTCTCCTCTATCTGTGCATACTCATTAGGAGAACCTGTCGTACACTTTTGAAAAAGATGGTTTAACCCATTTAAATATTTGATAGTGATATTTTTATTACCTCCATGTGAAGCAGCTTTTAATATTGCAGGTAGATTTAGAGTAGAGACTACTTGTGTATCCATAGTTCCATTAATGGCTAATATTGGAACTTTGATTTTTATTATATCATTATAAGGATTGTGTGTTATAAAATAATACATCCATGGATTTGTTAACTCCTTGACTATCTCATTAATATTATCCTCTTTAATACTCTTTATACTCTTTAGGTAAAGGATCAAAGTATCTTTTAGCAAGTCATCATTATTATTATGATTATTAACTATCTCGTAAAGTCTTTTATTAATGTTTATCCCCTCTTGAATATATTCTTCTGGGATATTTGATGCTTTTGCTATTGCCTTCTGTTGTGAAATGAGAATTTCACTTCCAGGCAGAGCAGTTCCAGCCATCGATACCACAAATGACACTTCTGGTGAGTTGGAGGCAATAATAAACGCAATCATACCACCTTCGCTGTGGCCGCAAAGTCCCACTTCACCAATTTCTTTCCTGCTTTTCAAGTAATTGAGTGCCAATTTGGCATCTTCTGCAAAATCAAGAGAGGTTGCCCCAACTGCAGATCCTTTGGATTCACCAACGGAACGATCATCATATCTAAGCACTGCTATTCCATTTTTCGTTAGATAATCTGCAATAACCATAAAAGGTTTGTGGCTCATCACCTCTTCGTCTCTATTTTGAAGACCACTACCGCTTATCATCACTACTGCTGGGAAAGGGCCATTTCCAGTTGGGAGTGTTAAAGTACCTGCTAAATGGCCAAAATGGACCTCTTCCTCTTTATATGGGAAGGGAGGAATGGGTGTTTGTGGCCTTTTGACTACTGGTATTTCACCTCTAATTAAAGATACTGGTATATCCATTCCATTCTGAATAAAATTGCCAACGAAAGTATTCATGGTGAAAAATCCTGTATATGATGCTTTAAGGGTATTGTTTACTAACTTTAAGTTCAAACCATCAAAATATACGCTATCCATTGGAAAGTGTCTTAACCCTTGTTTAGGAACATCAATAAATGCAAAGTAGTTACCATTTTCATACTCAATTGTATAGTAAATATCAAGAACAGAGCCCATCATGCTTAATTCACCTTTCCACACCCCATTGATATTTGTTTGGGAAAATAGTGAAATAGACGTGAACAAGATAAATAAAGAGATAAAAAAATGTTTCATTTTATAATTTAATTAATGTGCCCGACTTTGATGAAAGAGACACCTCTACATCTTGAGGAAAATCCTCTTTATTGACGCCTATGTAATGATATGCTTCATCTGGAATTAAAACTCTAATTGAAGAATCAATTGAGGCAAAATTCACTACACACAAATATAACTCTTTTTTTAAAAAACGGAGAAAAGCAAAATGATATTGCTTATTAAAGAAAGGAGAATTTTGGTTGGCGTATTCTAAATCATATACATCACCATTTCTAAGTGCATGTATATTCATTGAGTCATACAACATTTTTTTGTATAGAAAATAGAGACTATTTTCTTTTATATTAAGATATTTGGTACCATCCCCTTCTCTGACACCTTTAAGCCATCTTCTCACAGTCGAGATTGACCAAAAATCAAATATCGATGTTTTTCCGTCAACACCACTGAACCCCTCTTGATCCATCCCTTTTTCACCAAACTCTTGTCCGAAATAGATCATGAATGGTGCTGTATTGAAATACAGAGAGACATAAAGTGCAGGAAGTGCTTCAATCGGATTACCAAGAAAAAAATCTGATCCTATTCGCTGTTCATCATGATTTTCCAGAAAATTTAGCATATGCTGTTGATTAGGACCCAATTCTTGCCACACCTTTGTAAGGTCACATGCCCACTTGTCACCTCTCATAATAGCACGCAGAGTATCATAGAAGCCTGATTTGTCGTACAAATAATCGAAATTGCCAACTTCTATATAATTATTATAATTAGAGGGAGAATATATTTCTGCAATAAATAATATTTCAGGATATTTACTTTTCACAATGGGGATGCACCAATGCCAAAACTCGACAGGAACAAGTTCAACCATATCCACTCTAAAACCATTAACACCCTTTTCTGCCCAAAAAAGGAGGATATTAAGCATTTTTTCCCATGTATCTCTATTTGAATAGTTTAGTTTAATCGTGTCTGACCAGTCTCCATCGTAGATTCGTCCTGGATAAAAATTAGAATCTGTAAATTGTCCTTTAGTTGAGTAATAACATTTAGCTAAATGGTTGGGAACAAAATCAATAATTAATTTCAAATCAACACTCTGTATCCTTTCAGCCAACGTTTCAAACTCCTCAATTCCTTTGGATGGGTCATCACATAGATAAGGAGCAATATTGAAATAATCCTTAATTGCATAAGGGGAACCAGCTCTACCTTTAACCCCATCATCACCTTCTGTTGCATGTTCAATTATACCAGTAAGCCAAATATGTGTAACTGAGAGTTTTTTTATTTCTTTTAATACAATAGAATCAATATCAGATAGTTTCCCTACTCCATTCTCTTGTACTGAACCATTAGGAATACAAAACTCCTTCCCATTGCCAAAGAGTCTGGGAAGGAGTTGATATATGATAAATTTACTTACCAATTTAATATTTTATACATGTCATATTCCTCTGGAGAAGGGAGATATTTTTTTGCAGCTTCATAATCAGCAGGGGTAATATAGTGAAGTTCATATTTTATAATATTTTGAACTTTTTCACGGTTAACATCAACAAGTCTCGGAAGGATTTTACCTGTAGAAGGATCTTGTAGATCTTTAAGATATAGTGGCTCTCCTAAACCTTTTGCATCGATATATATCATACATCCAGTTTCTCCTTGAGAAAAAAGCTTCCAAACACCGAATGCCAATTGTGAACAATAGGTAAGATCAAAAGAGACAGGTGTGTGACACCTAACGTCATAACCAATCTCAATAGGACGAGTTTTGACATTTATCCCCAATTTTTTTAGCTTATTTTCTAATACTGTGTTAAATAATTGCGCCTTAGATACTTTACCTAACTCAGGGTGACCATGTGCGTCAAAAGAGAATGTAACTCCAGAATTCTTGAGATCTTCATCACTTAAAAGATGAAATACCCCCTCTGAAATCATCACACCACCATATGGAATTCCCAAAAGTTTTCTTTTTACTATTGAAGATATAGCCAATTTGACGATTTTATCTATGGTTGCATCCGTTTTATTAAACATTTCTGGAATAACTACCATTGGATAGTGGCATGAGGCAGCTATCCCTAAAGCAAGGTGACCTGCACTTCTACCCATCGCTGAGACAATAAACCATGTTCCACTTGTCCTTGCATCCTCATACACGATGGTTGCAATACGGGTACCTTCCGATTTGGCTGACTGATAACCAAAGGTTGGTTGGCTATCTGGAAGGGGAAGGTCATTGTCGATAGTTTTAGGAACATGTATATTTTGAATCTTGATATTATTATCTTTCAAAAATTTAGCTATTCTGTTAGCAGTAGAGGCTGTGTCATCTCCACCAATAGTAACCAAAAGCTTGATATTGTTATCTTGGAAAAATTTAAAATTGAAGTTCTTATCAAAATCTTCCTGAGATGGTTTGTATCTGCTCATCATTAGATATGACCCACCTCGATTAAAAATAGAATCAGCTAAAAAAAAGTCAATATCCGTAAACGAAGGATCTGTCGAGAAAAGTGCCTTATAGCCCTCGTGAAGTCCAATTACTCTATACCCTTTAGAAATGAATGTTTTTGCAATAGTCCCTACTACTGTATTAATGCCTGGTGCAGGACCGCCACCAGTTAGAATTACGATTGATTCTTTCATTTTTTTTCTTTATAAATCGGCGCAAATTTATCACTTATTATTTAAAATAGGCTAAAAAATTGTACTTTTGTTGATTGTTTATGGCTATAGGCATTAAGGAAGCAAAAAGGAGAATAGAGACTATCTCCAAGGAACTCAACAATCACAATTATAGGTATTATGTCTTAAACGACCCAACAATAAGTGATTTTGAGTATGATATTCTTATGCAGGATCTTTTAGAATTAGAAAAATTGTATCCTGAACTCATAAGAGCTGACTCTCCATCACAGTTGGTTGGAAGCGATATTCTGAAGAGTAACGACATTTCAAAAGAATTCGAGCAACTACCACATAAATACCCAATGCTCTCCTTGGGCAATACCTATGATTTCGGAGAGCTATACTCATTTGATTCAAGAATTAAAAAGATAATTGATACCCCTTTTACCTATTGTTGCGAACTCAAATTTGATGGAACTGCCATATGCCTGACATATAGCGATGGAAAGCTGAAACAAGCCCTTACAAGGGGCGACGGCTTAGTTGGAGACAATGTTATTAATAATGTAAAAACAATTTCAACTATTCCCATCTCAATTTCTCAAAAGGATTACGATTTTGAAATTAGAGGTGAGATTTATATGCCTTACAAAGCGTTCGACAGGTTAAACGAAGAGAGGGAAATTGATGAAGAGACCCCATTTGCAAACCCAAGAAATGCAGCTGCTGGTTCTATTAAGCTTCTTGATTCTAAACTCGTAAAAGAGAGAGGGTTAGCCTGTGTATTGTATCACATTATTGGAGACAATCTCCCTTTTAAATATCACTCCGAAGCCATAATCCAAGCCTCTAAATGGGGATTCCCAACATCTGAATATACTCAGGTGTGCTCAAATATTGATGAAGTTGTTGAATATATCAAGAAATGGGATGGAAAAAGAAAAGAACTGCCCTACCCTACGGATGGAATAGTAGTCAAAGTTGACAGCCTTGAGATTCAGAAGTCTTTGGGCTATACAGCCAAATCACCAAGATGGGCTACTGCCTACAAATTCAAACCAGAAAACGCCCTTACAAGATTGCTATCAATTGATTACCAGGTAGGTAGAACTGGTGCAGTAACCCCAGTAGCCAACTTAGAGCCTGTCCTGCTTTCTGGAACGATGGTGAAAAGGGCGACCCTCCACAATTCAGATCAAATGGAGTCCCTCGATATACATTTAAATGACTATGTTTATGTTGAAAAAGGTGGGGAAATCATTCCAAAAATCACCGAGGTAGAGGTTTCAAAGAGAGATTCTGCCGCTGTAAAACCTCAATTTCCGACTACCTGCCCCGATTGTGGCACCCTACTTATCAGAGATGGGGAAGAGGCCAAACTGTACTGTCCCAATTTCTCTGGCTGCCCCACCCAAATCAAAGCACGCTTCATCCATTTTATTTCAAGGAAAGCTATGAATATCAATGCAGGCGATGCAACAATAGAACAGTTGTTCAACAAAGGATATATCCATTTTCTCCCCGATTTATATCGTCTCAACAAAGGGATGCTACTCACCATGAGTGGATGGAAGGATAAATCGGCAAATAATTTTTTAAAAAGCATTGAGGAGTCTAAGAAAGCCCCATTTTCAAATGTGCTATTCGCAATTGGAATACGCCATGTTGGGGAAAATACTGCAAAGCTCCTTGCCTCCCATTTTGGCTCTATTGACTCTCTTTCGGCAGCCCATTATGACGATCTTATTTCAATTGACGAAGTGGGTGAAAAATTGGCAGAGAGTATCATCTCATTTTTCTCAAATCCAACCAATAGAGAGATAATTGATGATTTCAAACAATTTGGTCTCAATTTTGAAGAAAAAGAGGGAAAAAACCGCTTGTCAAATTCTCTAAATGGAATGAGTATTGTTATATCAGGTAACTTTTCAATACCAAGAGAAACTCTGAAGGAATTGATTACCTCACATGGTGGGAAAAGCCCCAGTTCTTTAAGTGGAAGCACTTCTTACCTCCTTGTGGGAAATAAACCAGGACCCGAAAAAATAAAAAGAGCAGAAAAACTTCAAATAAAAGTTATTTCAGAGGAAGAATTAAATAACATGATAAATAATAATAATGATGAAAATTAATATCTCAAACAGAGTCTATTATTTAGGGACAAATGATCGTAAAAAGGCACTTTTTGAAAACAATTGGCCTCTTCCAAATGGGGTTGCATACAACTCATATCTTATTGCTGATCAGCATCCAGCCCTTATTGATACAGTTGAATACGGTTCAAAGCATTGCTATCTCAAAGAAATAGATGATATACTCGAAGGGCGTCCCCTCGAATACCTCGTTGTCAACCATATGGAACCTGACCACTCAAGTATGATTGATCAAGTAGTGACAAAATATCCAGACATTAAAGTGATAGGAAATTGCCGTACTCAGAAAATATTATCTCACTTTTTTGATCTAGCTCCTTCTAACTTCATGGAGGTAAAGGATATGGATACCCTTGACTTAGGATACCACAAATTAACTTTTGCTTTTACTCCATGGGTACATTGGCCTGAAACAATGATGACATATGATTCTACAGACAAAATACTATTTTCATGCGATGCATTTGGCTCATTTGGAACATTAGATGGTGGTATTTTTGATGACGAGATAGATTTTGATCTCTATTACGAGGATGAAATGAGAAGATATTACTCCAATATTGTTGGAAAATGGAGTAATATGGTACAAAAAGCATTTGCTAAATTGAGCGGAATACCTGTATCCATAATTGCCCCTTCTCATGGTCCTATATGGAGAAACAATCCTTCAAAGGTACTTTCGTTGTACGATAAGTGGAGCAAAAATATCTCCGAGGAAGGCGTTGTAATTGCCTATGCCTCAATGTATGGCAATACAGAAATAATGGCCGAGAGAATCGCAAGGTTAATTTCAGAAAAGGGAATTAAGAATATCAGAATCTATGATGTATCTAAAACGCATCCCTCATTTATTCTAAGCGAAATATGGAAGTACAAGGGGCTTATTTTGGGAAGTTGCGCATACAATACAGACATGCACCCAATGATGTCACTCCTTACACACGAAATATCTGTTTCAGAGCCCAAGAATAAAGTTGTTGGTCTATTTGGTTCTTCATCATGGAATGGTGCAGGGGTCAAAGCACTTAAAGAGTTTGTTGAAAAGAATAAATTGAATATGATTGGGGATACAGTTGAATTGTATGGTACCCCAGATGATGATAAAATGTCTGGTTTCAACCTCTTCACCGAGCAATTTGTCAAGGCTCTTTGTGATAAATAATGATGTAAAATGACATGGAATAAAAAACATAATAACAAGCAGAACATATCATTATTCTTCAATAGTAAAATATGGAATGATGACTACTTATCAAATTTTGGTAAAATTAAGAACTGGTTTATCAAACAAATTAAAATTGTAGTTATTACAGTACAAAATTTTACAACTGATAGTCTTGGTTTACAAGCAGTAGCATTAAGTTTTTTTACAACAATGTCTTTTGTTCCATTTGTCGCTGTATTATTATCTGTTACAAAAAGAATAGGCCTTTCTAAAGTGTTCAATCGTTTAGTTTATCAAACATTTGATAATCAACAAGTGATAGACTACATAATACACTTTGCCAATAATATTGTCAATACTGCTAAACAAGGCCCTTATGGAGCGATATCTTTTTTAGTTTTTATATGGTTGATAATATGGCTTATGCTGTTTGTTGAAAAGTCATTTAACAAAATATGGAAAGTGTCGGTATCGCGATTATTGTGGAAGAGAATTATTTCCTATATTGTTATATTAATAATATCTCCATTTGTAATAATGCTATTTTTAACAATGTCAATCGGAATTTCTGATTTATTGAAAAATCTTGGGGTGATAATACCATTTTTCGGAGGCAT
This sequence comes from uncultured Muribaculaceae bacterium, assembly GCA_964607675.1. Lineage (GTDB taxonomy): Bacteria > Bacteroidota > Bacteroidia > Bacteroidales > UBA932 > CAZSLC01. The sequence goes on along the minus strand of CAZSLC010000001.1, from coordinate 151,293 downwards.
CAGGACTCTATTCAAATGGATTATTTTTTACTTTTTTGCCACCGCTGTTTTTACAGCACTTTTTTGTTTTATACCAAACGCAAAAGTTAAATTCATTCCATCTCTCAAGTCGGCATTAATTTCAGCATTTGCATTTACAGTTGTTCAATACTTATATTTGGAGACCCAATTATTAGTTTCAAGACTCAATGCCGTATATGGGGTATTTGCAGCTGTACCACTTTTTATGGTTTGGGTAAATATAGGTTGGTCAATTATCCTTATAGGCTCAGTAATAAGCTACTCCTTCCAAAACATAGAAAAATATAACACAGAGTACAACAAATTATATATTAAATAAATTAACATCAAATAACATTTTATAATGGAAACTATTGATACACTAGATATGAAGCTTACCAAAAATGGCATAGACTTTATAGACGATGACAGAATCAATTCATTGTTGAAAAACACTAAAGAAAATCCTTCACGCAGCAAAGAAATTTTTCAAAAATGCCGTGATAAACAACCACTTAACCTTGAAGAAGTAGCCGCCTTAATTGCAATTCAATCCAAAGAGGGATTGGAAGAATTATTTCAGACTGCAAGAGATCTAAAAAAATCTATTTATGGAAATAGAATCGTACTATTTGCCCCCCTTTACATAGGCAACTATTGTATTAACAATTGCAAATATTGTGGTTTTAGAAAATCACTCCGTACTACAGTCAGACACACACTTTCAACAGAAGAAATGGTCCGTGAAATTGAATCTTTAGAGGACGAAGGGCATAAAAGATTAATTTTAGTATATGGAGAGCATCCAAAATACACCCCTGAATTTATAGCTGAAACTGTAAGATTGGCCTATAGTACAAAAAAAGGTAAGGGAGAGATTAGAAGGGTAAATATCAACGCTGCGCCACTTGATGTCAAAGGGTTTAGAACGGTAAAACAAGCAGGAATAGGAACATTCCAAGTGTTTCAAGAGACATATCACAAAGAGACCTACTCAAAATATCACCCAGCAGATACATTAAAAGGCAATTACCTATGGAGATTGAATGCGATGGAAAGGGCATTTGAAGGGGGGTGTGACGATATGGGAATTGGGGCTTTGTTTGGACTATATGACTGGAGATTTGAGGTAATGGGGCTTGTCTCTCATGCCATCAGACTCCAGCAGATTTGTGGAGTTGGCCCACATACAATTAGTTTTCCACGTATTCAACCTGCAAATGGATTGAACATTGAACTTCCATACAAGGTCAATGATGCTGATTTTATGAAGCTTGTTGCCATATTGCGTTTAGCTGTTCCTTATACAGGCTTGATAATGACAGCTCGCGAATCTAAAGAGATTCGTGATGAATTAATGGAGTTTGGAGTTTCTCAAATTGATGCTGGAACTAAACTTGAAATTGGTGGATATCAAAAGGAAGATAATGGGAAGCAAGAGTTAAGAAAAGAGCAATTCCAAGTTGGAGATACAAGAAACCTAGACGAGGTGATTGACTGGCTAATTAATAGGGATTTCATTCCTAGTTTTTGCACCTCTTGCTATCGAGTAGGAAGGACAGGGGAACACTTTATGGAATATGCTATCCCAGGATTCATTAAAAAATTCTGTACCAGAAATGCAATGTTAACGTTATCTGAATATCTTGAAGATTATGCAAGTGAAAAGACAAAAGCTGACGGATATAAATTGATTGAAAGAGAATTAGCCAAATTCCCTGACAATGAAATAAAAGTGAGTCTCAAAGAGAGATTGGATAATATTAAGAGTGGAAAGCGAGATTTATTATATTAATTATTAATATTGCACGCTAATAGATTATGGATTTTACCCCTTCAGATTACGAACTTATAAATAAGGAATTTGAGGAGCTTAAAAAGGCTAGCCTTAAAAGATGTGTTCATCAAGAAGAATTTGATGAGATTGTAAAGGCATTTAACTTTGCAAATGAAGCACATAAAGGAGTCCGAAGACGCTCTGGAGAGCCTTATATTATCCATCCAATAGCAGTCGCTAAAATAGTAGTAAGTGAGATAGGATTGGGCTATAAATCTATAGTCACTGCCCTTTTACATGATGTTGTAGAGGATACAGAATATACTGTTGACGATATTAAACGTCTATTCGGAGAAAAAATTGCATCATTAGTTGATGGTCTAACAAAAATTAAAGCAGCTTTTGACTCTGATAACACAAATCTTCAAGCTGAGAATTTTAAAAGGATTATCCTCACTCTAAATGATGATGTGAGGGTAGTTCTTATAAAATTAGCTGACAGACTTCACAACATACGCACTATTGAATCAATGCCTGATTATAAAAGGGAAAAGATTCTTAGTGAGACAATGTATGTATTTATTCCATTGGCAAGTAGATTAGGACTATACAGTATCAAAACAGAAATGGAGAATATTTGGTTTCGATATGTTCAACCACAGGAATATGCCATTATAAAAAAAGAGTTAGATCTCCTTGTTGAAAAGAATAGAGACTCTATAGAAGAATTCAAAAATTCAATATCTAAAATCCTCGAAAAGAATAAATATAATTTTACAATTATTGATAGGGTAAAGACACCCTACTCTATTTGGCGTAAAAAAAAGACCAAGGGTATTGAGGACATTGATGCAATATTCGATATTTTCGCTGTAAGGATTGTTTTTGAACCAAAAAGCAGTGATGAAGTATTAGCAAATGATGAACATGGTAATGAAAGGATACAATGTTGGAATATCTATTCTTTAATAACAAATCTATACATTCCTCGAATTGAACGCATAAGAGACTGGATATCACGGCCCAAATCAAATGGTTACGAGGCACTTCATTGCACATTCATGAACAAAGGTAAATGGGTAGAAGTTCAAATTCGAACCCTCAGAATGGATGAAATTGCAGAGAAGGGCATTGCTGCCCACTGGACATATAAAGGGGTTAGATACGATAATCATGAGATGAATATGGATCAGTGGCTTTCTATGGTTAGAGAAATACTTGAAAATAGTGATGCCAGTGCAGTAGAATTTCTTGACCATTTTCGCGAGAACCTATTGACATCTGAAATTTCTGTTTTTACCCCAAAGGGCCAACCCAAAAATCTCCCAAAAGGATCTACAGTTTTAGATTTTGCCTATCTAATACACTCTGAAATAGGAGACAAAGCCATAGCATCAAAAGTTAATCAGCGACTTGCCCCTTTATCCCACGTTCTAAATAATGGTGACCAAGTAGAAATAATAACATCAGAATCAAACCGACCATCAAGGGATTGGCTCGATTTTTTAGTTACCCCTAAAGCAATTGCAAGGGTAAATAGTGCACTAAATGTTGATACTCAAAAACAGATAAAAGGGGGTATAGACTTACTCAATTCAATCCTTGAAGAGCTAAAAACTAAATCCAACAAACAAATACTTGAATCCCTAATTTCAGAATTTAACCTCTCCTCTAAAGAGGATCTGTACAAAAAAATATATCTGTCCAAAATCACAAAAGATGATATTCAAAAAATAATTAAGAAGAACACCACTAAAAAAAATCAGACTTATTGGACTCTTCATCTTTTAAAAGGGGTTGGTGACAAATCAAATAAACAAAAGAAAAAGATCGAATTGAAAGATCTGGGAAAGAACAGAGAATATATATTAGAGGAGAACAGCAAAAGCAATACAGTATCATATAAAGTTGACACGTGCTGTCATCCAATACCAGGCGATAAGGTTATTGGCTTTTTAGGGGAAGACGGAGAGGTGACAATACACATTTCAACATGCCCAAAAGCGACAGAATTGGCCTCAAAAGAGGGTAACAAAATTGTTACACCAACTTGGAAGAGTCATTCTGAAATAGCCTCATTGGTAACAGTACGGGTTGCTGGTCTCGACAGGCTTGGAATACTCCACGAGCTCACAGAATACAGTAATCACGTCGATAGAATCATTTTTAACAAAGTTGTTATCGAGACTCATGATGGTCTTTTTGAAGGTTTTTTTGACTGCTCTGTATTCGGAACAGACGATTTACAAAAATTAATGGATTTCTTTAAGAAAATCAAAGGGGTAAAAGAAGTTTCACGAGTTAATTGAAATAATAAATGACAAAAAGAAGCATAATAGCAATAGTGATAATAATAGGGTTGAGTTATCTTATCTTTGCCCCCTCTTGCGCAAATACAACTACGCCACCCTCTGGAGGTCCTAAAGACACTATTCCTCCAGTTTTATTAACAACGGATCCACCATATAACACTACAAATCACCTTATTACCACACAATATAGTTCAATTACTTTTTATTTCGACGAGTATGTGGTCCTTAAAGATGCCAACAAAAATATATTTCTCTCTCCACCTCAATCAAAACCTGTTGAGGCTAAGATAAAAGGGAAAAGCATTGTTGTTTCTTTTAGAGAGCAACTAGACTCGAACACCACTTATTCTCTTGATTTGGGAAACGCAATAGCCGATAACAACGAAGGGATACTATTTCCAAGGTATATTTTTAGTTTTTCTACAGGGAAAGAGGTTGACTCTATATACACCACAGGATCAATAGTGGATGCATCATCTCTCCTTCCATTGGAGAATTACACTATTCTATTTCACTCCAATCTATCGGATTCAGCAGTTTACAAATCTCTACCAGCAGCAATAGGTCGCAGTGATAAATGGGGATTTTTCACTATAAGGAATTTAAAACCAATACCATACAGAGTATATGCGATTCAAGATGAGAACAATAATTACAAGTATGACCCAGAAAGTGAAAAGATTGCCTTTATAGATTCTCTTTATACACCTAATTTGGTAATGAATCCAAATATTAAAGAATTAGCTTCTTACGATATTAAGGATACACTTGGATCCCTTACAAGGGCTACATATATTCAACTTTATGCTTTTAAAGAGGCATCTTCTCGACAGTTTATAAGGAATAGCGGAAGATTAAGCGATAGAGAGATGTACATCTCTTTTTCCGCTCCCAGTCCAAAAATAGATTCAATAGCTATAAATGGTATTAATAAAGGATCAATTATTACACAATTTGTAGATAATCAAGACGATAGCCTATCGATATGGATCAATGACCCCAAACCCATAAAAGACACTTTGCTTCTTACAATATCATATTGGAAAACTGACGATTCCACAAAAACCTTGGTCCAATCTCTTGACACGCTAAAGATGGCAAAACCTAAGCCCAAATATCAAAAAGATAAAAATGGCAAAAATGTAGCAATTGTTGATACCGTAGCTAAATACAAAATTGTAGCTTCAGCTGAAAATGTAGAACAGGATGGCTATACATTTGAATTCGGATACCCTCTAATAAAGGCCCCTTTCGATTCTTTGAAATTTGTATCAGTAGATCCCAAACAACAGATACACAATGAAAAATACATTGTAACTCAAGATACATTAGATATTCGAAAATACCATTTAAGACTTGAGAACAAGATGGTTCTTGGACATGATTATATACTATCATTTCCTCACCGTAAGTTTATTGATATAAATGGTCTCCCTTGCGATAGTACCGAAGTAAAACTGACAATTCCTAATAATGACAACCTAAGTTCCTTTACAGCGGAGATTATCAATATAAGTGGGGATTATATCGTTGAATTAATCTCAGAGAAGAGAGATGTCATATATCGAAAATATGATGTTAACACAGCTTCTAAACTCTATTTTCCATATCTTACTGCTGGAAAATATTGTCTAAGAATATCTCATGACAGAAATAAAAACCACAAGACAGATATAGGGTCTCTATTGGAAAACAAACAACCTGAAAGAGTTCTTCTTTTTAGATTTAAGAGCAGCCTCGGCAATGATGCATATATATTAAATTTGCCTGAAAGAACAGACCTTGAGCAAACAATCAATATTCAAGAATTATTTAAATGAAACAATACCTAAGAATACTATTAATTTCTTTTTTCTTTGCTTTTTTTTGCATTTCCCTTTCATATTCACAAGATGTCCAATTTGACACTTTAGAGGTAAAAAGGGTGATAGTCCCAAAAGAGCATCTTATTGGATTAAGATATAGTTACTCTTTAACAGGAGTTGCCTTCACCCCAGATTTAAAACAATCTAAGGTAAATACTCCTCTCAATTTTGCATTATTATACACATACTACCATCCGATGTGGGGATTTATGAATTATTTCGGTCTTCAAACAGGGGTAAAATATGGGAAACAAGGATTTAAGACAAAATATAACCAAGATGGAATGGACCAGATAATGACCGTTATAGAGGTCCCCTTGACATCTCAATTCAAATTCGATATAGGAAAGCGATTTAGGATAATGCTCCATTTAGGGGTATTCGCCGGATACCGACTAGATACTGATAGAGAAGGTGGTTTTGACTGTTTTGATAAGAGATTAGATTACGGATTATTGGGTGGTGGTGGATTTGCAGTTAAACTCCACCCTGTTGAATTTCATTTAGAAGCCTCTTACCAATACTCGTTTTCAATGCTTTATCACCCAGAAAAATTCAGCAGCACTGGATGGATATACTCCTACCCCAACCAGATTAATTTTAGTTTTGGAGTTCACTTTAAATTGTTCTAATGAAATATATTGAGGTTAACATTGGTAATGTTACAATAGGAAATAGCAGACCGATTGCCATTCAAACGATGTGTAATTGTGATACAAATGACATTGAAGCCGCCGTCAGACAATGCACCCTTCAATCTCAGGCAGGGGCACAAATTATCAGATTGACTACCCAAGGGATAAAAGAGGTCAATTCTTTAAAAAAAATAAAAGAAATACTTCGCCACAACGGCATTTCTACCCCATTGGTTGCCGATATACACTTTTCACCAGAGACTGCAATTGCCGCTGCCTCCGTCGCCGAGAAAGTACGAATCAATCCTGGAAATTTCTCGAAGGACCACGATGAGGCTTGCCGTCAATTTAAAAACCTCATCTCAACATGCAAAAAGAACAACACCGCTATCAGAATAGGAATCAATCATGGATCTCTCGGTCCAAGGATTACAGAGCTTTACGGAAATACCCCGATGGGGATGAAGGAGGCTATCAAAGAGTGGGTAGAAATGGCTATCCAAGAAGGTTTTTATTCAATTGTCCTCTCCCTCAAAGCAAGTAATGTCATTGTAATGGTAGAAGCTTACCAACTCCTTAACGAATGGATGGTTGAAAAAGGAATCATTTTTCCACTTCACCTCGGTGTGACTGAAGCTGGTAATGGCAACGAAGGTAGGATAAAATCTTCAGTTGGAATTGCATCACTCCTTTCACAGGGGATTGGCGATACAATAAGAGTATCATTAACAGAAAACCCAATTAACGAAATTGTTGTTGCAAAATATATAAAAGATTTCTTCTCTAATTATAAAAAAAGATCTGTTCCAGAAGATCTTAACTTTAGATATATTACTAAAGATTATGAGGAATTCATTGTTAAAGCATCGTGTGAAATAGGCCCTCACCTCATTAATAAAGAATTTAAAGATTTTTCAGTATCTGCAATTTGCGGAGAAAAAGAACTCTCTGCCATAGAAATTGATGAATTTAAGAAAGATATTCTTCAAGCCTCCCGCATTCTATTTTCCAAATGTGAATACATTGCCTGTCCAAGTTGTGGACGAACCCTCTATGACATTGAAAAGAGTTTCAACGAGGTAAAAAAGAAAACTTCTCATCTCAAAGGGGTAGTAATAGCAGTAATGGGGTGCATAGTCAATGGTCCAGGAGAGATGGCAGATGCAGACTTCGGATATATTGGAGAAGGAAGAGGTAAAGTAACACTATATCGTGGTAAAGAGGCCGTTATGAGATCTATCCCTCAAGAAGAGGCTGTTGACAGACTTGTAGAACTGATTGAAAAAGAGAGGCAAATCAAACATTAACCTTTTCACAATAGAATCTTCCCCCCTCTTCTCTCACTATTCTCACCTTGTCCCCTTTATTAGCCGAACCAAACTCCATTGTCGCCTCGTAAACTGCATTATTTACAACAATTTTCCCCGAAGGATGAAGGTCCGTAAACACTTCAACCTCCTTGGAGATTAATTCTCCCTCTGTTCTCTTTACCCCAACCCACCCATCGGATTCTTTAAGTTCTGTTTTAAGGGCAATTGCTCCAAATGATTTCTTGGGATACAATTTCCCTGCCCCCCAGATAGAGAGTACCAATCCGAAGAAAAAAGATACCAACACTAATGTCAGTGGTTTCAAAAGAAGTTTAAAATCAAAATCACCATTGTAATAGAAAAGGTCATTATCAACCATCGCAAAAACAAGAGAAAAAATGATCATCACCACACCAAGGATGCCAAAGACCCCGAATCCTGGAAATAAAAAGATCTCTAACACTAAAAAAATAACACCCACTACAAATACAACTATTTCCCAATTCAAGGCCAAACCTGCCAGATAGAGAGGGGCAAAATAGAGCAGTGCTCCCACAATAGCGGCAGCAAGGGGAAATCCTATTCCTGGGGATTGCATCTCAAAGTAAACACCTCCGATTATCATCATTAAAAATATCCCTTGCAGTGCTGGAGATAGAAGAAACAGTATCAATTTGTGAAGAAAAGAAAGTTTCTGCTCCTTAACCACATAATCTCCAACATCAAGTTGAGAAATCACCTCTTCCACCGATTCAGCTTTTCCCTCACAATAATGTTGTTCAATTGCTTCCTCCTGGGTAAGACTCAGCACATTGGCAGTATCAACCATGGACTCTGCAATATGGGGATCCCTATGCCAATCATAAACCATTCTACCATCTTTATTAATCATTCTCTTCCCATGGGACTCTGCGGTAGAACGCATCATCCCCCTCATAAATGATTGATATTTATCTGGCATCACCTTTCCCTCTTGATTAACCACAGTTGCCGCTCCGATAGAACTGCCACTCCGCATATAGATTGAGTCGCAAGCAATTGAGATAAGTGCCCCTGCTGATGCAGCCTGGATATTGATAAAGGCAACTACTGGAATCGGAGATTGTAATATCGCTGTTCTCATGCTATCAGCTGCATCAACCGCACCTCCATAAGTATTGAGATCAAGAATAATATAATCTGAATTTAATTTTTCTGCCTCCTTTATCCCAATATTGAGTTTCCTCATTGATGATTTATCAATATCTTGCTTTATCTCCATCAGATAGATGATTGACGTATCTCTTTGAGAAAATGAGAAATGGTGAAACAAAATAACAAATAATAAAGAAACAAGTAATCTTTTCATCTTGTATAGGGTATTAATTCCTCAAAGTTATTATTTTTTTGTAGTTTTGTGAGCAAAATTTAATAAACAAAAGCAATATGAATAAATTTCGTTTTCTTCTTCTAATTTCCATTTTATCTGTAGGAACAGTAGCATTTGCGCAGATCCCTGATAAAGAGAGTTGCACCTCCATTATGGTTGGTAAAAATGCATCAGTTGATGGTTCTGTAATTACCTCACACACATGTGACTCTTATTATCGCACATGGGTTACATGGGAGCCAGCGGCCACCAATAAACTTGGAACAATGGAGACCATCTACAAAGGGAGGCTCAACAAAAGTGAGGATCCATATGACATGAGAAATGTTGAATCAGTTGGAAAAATTCCAGCTGCTGAGAGTACATTCCGATATCTTAATACTGCATACCCATGCCTAAATGAAAAACAACTTGCCATTGGTGAAACAACCACTTCTGGGAGAAGAGAACTTGTTAATAAAGATGGGATGTTCGATATAGAAGAACTTGAGAGACTTGCTCTGCAAAGATGTGATAATGCGAAAGATGCAATCAAACTTATGGGCAGCATGGCCGAGAAATATGGTTATGGAGATTGGGGGGAGTGTCTTACAGTTGCAGATAAAAACGAAGTATGGCATTTTGAAATATATGGTTCAGGACCTGGCAAACCAAGTGCACTATGGGTTGCACAACGAATTCCAGATGACCACGTAGGTGTCTCTGCCAATATTCCAAGAATCGGCGAGGTGAAATTCAACGATAATAATTTCATGTATAGCACCGACCTCAAGAAAAAAGCAAAAGAGCTTGGCTTTTGGGACGGTAAATCACCCTTTGTATTTCATAAAGTAGTTAATGGTAGGAAACCTTTTTCAATTCGTGAGTACTATATCCTTAGCACACTTGCACCTTCCCTCAATCTTAAATTAGATGCAGAAGAACTCCCCTTCTCTGTTAAGCCTGAAAGCAAAGTTTCCCTTGAGAAAGTTTTTGAACTTTTCAGAACCACATATGAAGGGACAGAACATGACCAAACTAAAAATCTATGGGCAGAAGTCAAAAGGAGTCAAAAGCTTCCAGACGGAACTATCAAAGAGTGGGCAGATACAGTGAGACCATTCTCCCCATTTATGAACAGAGATACAAGAAATGTAATCAATAAACTCAATCCTGAAACAATCAAATCTACAAGGACAGTAGCCGTTATACAATGTGCATATTCACATGTCATTCAACTGAGGAATTGGCTACCTGATGAAATCGGAGGTGTTGCTTATTTAGCATTTGACAACCCTGCACAATCTCCAAGAATTCCAATCTACACTGGATCTACTACACTTCCTGCATCATTTGCCATTTGTGGTCAAGACCGATATAGAGAAGATGCAGCTATCTGGGCATTTAGAGAGACTAATAGACTTGCTACAGCATATTGGGATAAAACACGTAAAATATTAGAGCCAGAGCTCCTCCATATCCAAGATATCGTTTTAAAAAGTGGCCCAGTAGTGGAAAAAGAGGCACTTGAATTAATCAACGAAGGCAAAAAGGGGGAAGTAGCCGAGTTACTAAACAGACATACCGCAGATATCACATCACTTTCAACCCAAAGATGGAAAGAAATTAAATCTAAAATATTGATGATTTTTGTGAGAAGTATGTAATTTTTCATATTTTTGCAGAACATATGAAAGAAGCAACATTACATTTAGAGAATAGCCTTGAATTTCAAGGCTATTCATTTGGATACGAATATGTAGCTGATGGAGAAGTGGTTTTTAACACTGCCATGGTTGGCTATCCTGAGTCATTAACAGACCCTTCGTATTCCGGACAATTATTATGTATCACCTACCCTTTAGTTGGCAATTATGGTGTTCCTAAAAATGAAATTGTCAACGGAATATCTACAAATTATGAATCGGAGAAAATATATGTTAAAGGCGTTATTATCTCCGATTATTCTTTTAAATATAGCCACTGGAGTGCAATTAAGAGTTTGGATGAATGGTTAAAAGAGAACAAAATTCCAGGCATTTATGGCATTGACACAAGGGAGTTGACGAAAACTCTTCGAGAAAATGGATCTATGCTTGGATGCATTGCCCCTAGTGGATTTGTAATTCCTGAACAATTGTACAATCCCAATGAATTTAACCAAATCGATTTAGTAAGTTGCAAAGAGATAATAACATATGGTCATGGAGTTAAAAAGGTAGTTTTAGTGGATTGTGGAGTAAAGCACAACATTATTAGATCCCTTTTAAAGTATGATATTGAACTGATAAGAGTGCCATGGGACTTTGATTTTAACACTATGCAATACGATGGAATATTCATTTCAAACGGCCCTGGCAATCCAGACTTCTGCACCGACACAATTGAACACCTTAAAGTAGCAATGACTAAGGGGAAACCTATCTTTGGAATATGTATGGGAAATCAACTTCTTGCAAAGGCAAGTGGCGCAACCACATACAAACTAAAATATGGACATCGCAGCCACAATCAACCAGTTCGCCTCATTGGGACCGAAAGGTGCTTCGTAACATCTCAAAATCACGGATATGCTGTTGACAACGATACCCTTGGAAAAGATTGGAGTCCTTTATTTATAAATATGAATGATGGCACCAATGAGGGACTAAAACACAAAAGTGGAAGGTTCTTCTCTGTTCAGTTTCATCCAGAGGCCTCAAGTGGTCCTACCGACACAGATTTTTTATTTGATGATTTCATTAAACTCCTATAGAATATGATAGACAAAAGGATAAAAAAAGTACTACTATTAGGTTCCGGAGCTTTGAAAATAGGCGAAGCCGGAGAATTTGATTACTCTGGTTCTCAAGCTCTAAAGGCAATGAGAGAAGAGGGCATATGCACTGTTCTCATCAATCCGAACATTGCAACTGTACAAACATCTGAAGGGGTTGCAGATAAAATATACTTTCTCCCTGTCACGCCCTATTTCGTAGAAAAGGTGATTCAGAAAGAGAAACCACAAGGTATATTATTAGCTTTTGGTGGACAAACTGCTTTGAACTGTGGCGTTGAGTTATTTAAATCTGGGATATTAGAAAAATATCATTTAAAAGTACTTGGCACCCCTGTACAATCCATTATGGACACAGAAGATCGAGAACTTTTTGTTAAAAAATTAGATGAAATAGATGTCCGTACAATTAAAAGTCATGCAGTTGAAAATATAGAAGATGCCGTAAAAGCAGCAAGCGATTTAGGTTACCCAGTAATAATAAGGGCCGCATATGCTTTGGGTGGATTAGGAAGTGGTTTCTGTGACAATGAAGAAGAACTTAGAAAGCTGGCTGACAAATCATTCTCATATTCACCTCAAGTATTAGTTGAAAAGTCTTTGAAAGGGTGGAAAGAGATAGAATACGAGGTTGTAAGGGATAAATATGATAACTGTATTACAGTTTGTAATATGGAGAATTTTGATCCCCTCGGCATTCACACAGGAGAAAGTATAGTAATAGCACCATCCCAAACATTGACCAACAGAGAGAGCTTCAAATTAAGAGAATTAGCAATAAAAATTGTTCGGCATATAGGTATCGTAGGAGAATGCAATGTACAATTCGCCTTCGATACATGTTCAGAAGATTATAGAGTAATTGAAGTTAATGCTCGTCTGAGCAGATCATCTGCATTGGCCTCAAAGGCCACAGGATATCCTTTAGCATTTGTTGCTGCCAAATTAGGACTCGGATATGGGTTATTTGAACTAAAAAACTCAATTACAAAAACTACCCCAGCATACTTTGAACCAGCTCTTGACTATGTAGTTTGCAAGATTCCGAGATGGGATCTTTCCAAATTTCATGGTGTATCAAGGGAGATAGGAAGTAGCATGAAGAGTGTTGGAGAAGTGATGGCTATTGGGAGGACTTTCGAAGAAATAATTCAAAAAGGGCTTAGAATGATAGGCCAAGGGGCACACGGATTCACAGCCAACAAAGAAATTGTAGTAGAAGATATTGACAAAGCACTACGGGAGCCAACTGACAATCGTATCTTTGTCATTTCAAAGGCATTTCAAAAGGGATACACAGTAGATCAAATACACGATCTTACAAAAATTGATAAATGGTTCCTTTACAAATTGTACAACATTATCCTCACAGCCAAGGAACTGTCTGCATTATCAAGTTGTGATGAATTATCATATGAACTACTGAAGAAAGCAAAAATTGAAGGTTTTTCTGATTTTCAAATTGGAAGACATATTTATAAGGATAAAATTGATTCCGATAATGCCGTTCTAAAAGTAAGACAATACCGCAAGAGTCTTGGCATAACTCCATTTGTAAAACAGATAGACACCCTTGCTGCCGAATTTCCAGCCAATACAAATTACCTTTATCTCACCTATAGTGGCACTTCATCTGATGTCACCTATTATGGTGATAAAAAATCAATTATAGTATTAGGGTCAGGAGCATATAGAATTGGTAGTTCTGTTGAATTTGATTGGTGTAGTGTCAATGCCTTAGAAACTATTAAGAAATGTGGATGGCGTGGAGTAATGATAAACTACAATCCAGAAACAGTCTCCACAGACTATGACATGTGCGATAGACTATACTTTGATGAGCTTACATTTGAAAGGGTTATGGATATCTATGAATTAGAAAATCCACATGGGGTTATTGTATCGGTAGGTGGACAAATACCCAATAACCTAGCTACAAGGCTAAATGAGGCACATGTTAACATATTAGGTACAACGGCCAAAAGCATAGATAACGCAGAAGATAGAAATAAATTTTCTTCTATGCTTGATAGTATAAACGTAGATCAGCCCAGATGGAAAGAGTTATCTACCATGGAAGAGATACACAAGTTCGTTGACGAGGTACACTATCCTGTTTTGGTTCGTCCTTCCTATGTTCTTTCAGGGGCAGCAATGAATGTTTGCTCCAATGATTCTGAGTTAGAGCAATTCTTGAAGTTAGCCTCGAATGTATCTAAAAAACACCCTGTTGTAGTGAGTGATTTTATTGAAAATGCAAAAGAGATAGAATTCGATGCTGTAGCAAAAAATGGTGAAATAATAGCCTATGCTATTTCGGAACACATAGAATTTGCAGGTGTTCACTCAGGTGATGCTACAATACAGTTTCCTCCTCAAAAACTATACGTAGAGACTGCCAGACGCATAAAAAAGATCTCACGAAAAATAGCAGAGGCACTCCAAATATCAGGACCATTCAATATACAGTTTCTTGCAAAAGAAAACGATATCAAGGTAATTGAATGTAATCTCAGGGCATCAAGAAGTTTCCCTTTTGTATCTAAAGTATTAAAAATAAACTTAATAGAGCTTGCAACTAAAGTGATGATTAAAGAGAAAGTTACCCCTCCTGAAAAAAGTGCATTTGATCTTGACTATGTAGGGATAAAAGCTTCACAGTTCTCATTTTCAAGACTTCAAAAAGCAGATCCAGTCCTCGGTGTAGATATGGCCTCTACTGGAGAGGTTGGATGCATCGGTGATGATTCTAATGAAGCAGTGCTAAAAGCCATGCTGTCGGTCGGCCAAAGGATACCTGAAAAAAACATTTTGATCTCGTCAGGAGATGCCAAACAGAAGGCAGAACTTTTATCTGCTTGTAAAATGTTAGTAAACAAAGGATATACAATCTTTGCTACAGGTGGTAGCTATAAATACCTAATAGACAATAATGTACCTACTACTTTGGTTTATTGGCCCAGCGAATCTGATAAATCTCCCCAAGCACTTAGTATGGTAATGAGTAAAAAAAATAGATTTAGTTATCAACATCCCAAAAAATCTCACACAAGTAGAACTTGAAAATGGCTATAAAATTCGTAGAGCAGCAGTTGACTTCAATATCCCTCTAATCACAAATACAAGATTAGCCTCTGCATATATCAATGCATTTTGCAGCATTCCAATAGATCAAATTCAAATAAAAAGTTGGGATGAATATAAGTAATTATGACATTTGAAATAATTAAATTATTATTAGGCCTCATAATTATACTATTGGGAGCCAATATTTTAGTTGATGGTTCCTCAAGTATAGCTCGAAGGTTCGGACTTTCAGAATTTTTAGTAGGACTCACGATTGTTGGCATAGGGACATCTACTCCAGAAATGGTAGTGAGTTTCATCTCTTCAATAGAGGGTAACAGTGATCTCGCAGTGGGAAATATTGTAGGTTCTAATATAGCTAACATCCTCCTTATATTAGGGGTTGTAGCAATGGTCTCCCCTATTAAAATGACTGGAGAAAACATGAAGAGAGATATTCCAATCTCGGTTTTTGCCGCTCTACTATTTTTCATACTAAGTTCAGATAGATTCATTTTCAATGCTCAATTCAATACCATCTCAAGGATTGACGGGATACTCCTATTCTTGTGCTTTATTGCCTTCATGTATATATCTTTTAAATTTTCAAAGAGCACTCAAAATGATATTAATAGTACCAATAACAGCAATCATAGCGCACCAAAATCTTCTAAAATTTCAATCAGTATCTTGCTCATTATTTTAGGGTTAGCAGGACTTATCTATGGTGGAAGATTGTTTGTAAATTCAGGGAGTACTATTGCAAAAACCTTAGGGGTATCAGACGCATTTATAGGTATTACAGTCATGGCCGTTGGAACATCAATACCAGAGCTTGCTGCTTCACTTGTAGCTGCTATAAAGAAGAGAGGTCAAATGGCACTTGGAAATATCATTGGGTCCAATATTTCAAATATCTTTTTAATATTGGGTGGTTCAGCTATCATCTCCCCACTTACAATGAGCAATATTACAATTATAGATCTATCAATGTTAATTCTCTCCTCGATTCTAATTTTTGTCACATATTTCTCATTTAAGAAGAAGACGATTGATAGATTGGAAGGATTTATATTTTTCTCAATGTATGTAGGATATATCTGTTGGCTGACTTCACAGCTTTAATTTATTTCTTAATATATAAAATGTTTTTTACATTTGCAGATAGTAAAAGCATATACAATATAACATGATACTTATTAAACAAATTGCCGTTTACCTTAATCTGGGTCATTGTAAATTCAAACAATTCATATCAGAAATGTTTAAAAATGAGTCTATTAACCTCACTCCAGAACAGTTTCTCCTGATTGATATGCTATGGAAAGAGGATTTAGTCTCTCAGCAACAATTAGCAAATATTCTAATGAAAGACAAGAACTCTATAACTAAACTAATTGATGGAATGGAAGTTAAGGGATATCTAAAAAGAGTATCAGATGAGAATGACAGAAGGCTTAAACTAATTGCACTCACTCCACTTGGAAAGAGTCTCGAAAAAAAAGTAACTGAAGTTGCAGTAAATTCTGTTAATTCAATCATTACTGGAATAGAAGAAGAAGAGCTAAACACCTTTGTTAAGGTATTGAAAGTAATGTCTCAAAATGTAGAAAACATAGCACTAAAAGGAAAATAGAATATGGGGAAATTATATGATAAATTAATGCAAGATTACCGCATCAAAGAGGGCTTGAAAGCTTGTATCAATTGTGGTACCTGCACTGCCGTATGTCCTGCAGCAGAATTTTATAAATACAATCCTAAAAATATTGTCAATATTGTTCAAACTCAAAATGAAGAAAAAATTGAAGAGCTTCTTAAGAATGAGTTTATCTGGTATTGCGGTGAATGTATGTCTTGCGTAACAAGATGTCCGAGAAGAAACGCACCAGGGTTGATAGTTATGGCCCTCAGATCACTATCTGTAGAATTGGGCTACTTTGTAGAGTCTGAAAAGGGACGTCAACAATATCCAGTCACAAAAGTACTCTGTGGCAACATTTTAAAATATGGATATTGTGTCTATCCTCGAACATTTAAATATAAATATCATCCCGAATGGGGTACAGTGGGTGAATGGATTGAAAATAACATGGAAGATGTATTTGAAAGGGCAAAGGCGAACTTTGAAAAAGAGGGTCCTGGTGTCCTGCGCAAAATTTCCGACTCTTCATTACATGATTTACAGAATATATTTGACGTTACTGGAGCAACAGAAAAAATCAATAAGTTGACTGAAATATCTTTAAACAAAGCAGCAGAATTAGGAATGTCTGAAGAAGATTATTTTATTCACACTTTTACATACTCTTCAGATAAACACTTTAACAACAAATGATTGAACCAATATTATGATACAAAAAGGTAAACAAAGAATATGGTCTGATTTTCAAAAAGATATACCAGATGATAACTATTTTTTCGCAAGAAGTTGTATAAGACAGAGTTTTTTCCCTGCTGCCGAAAGGGTCTTACTTGATGTGCTTAGAAACGAACTTCACAAAGATTTTTTTGAAGATGAGAGGCATACTACATGTGGCGGTATTGCTTATCACTGCGACTCAATCCCTCAAGAGACCATAATGACCATTGTTGCAAGGCAGTTTTCACTAATGAAAGAGGCTGGATATAAGAATTATGCAGTATCTTGCGTTACATCTTTTGGTATTCATACAGAAATTATAGAAATGTGGAGAGAGTTCCCTGAACTTTTGACAAAAATTAGAGAACTCTTATGGCAATCTTGTAAACGAGAATTTGATATTCCCGATTTTTTAGTACACACAAGCGATTTTACATACAAATTTAGAAATCAAATAGCAGAGAGAGCTAAATACAGATTTACGAATATTTCTACTGGAGCCCCTATTAAAGTTGTTGAGCATATCGGATGTCACTATTCGAAGATGTTTCCATCCAAATCGTTCGGTGGATCAGAATACCCATGTGTCCTAAGTGGTTTAGTAGAATCGTTAGGTGGTGAGATCATTGATTATCCAGAAAGAAGGCACTGTTGTGGTTTTGGATTCAGACAATACATTGTCAAAGCAAATCGGGGATATTCTATCTCCAATACCCATAAGAAATTTGAATCCATGGAACCATATGAACCAGATATGATAATTACCAACTGTCCAGGATGCAATTATTTTATGGATAGGTGGCAATACGTTATCGCAGAGACTACTGGAAAAACATATGGAAAAAATGGTTATGGTATACCAGTATTAAGTTTTGAAGAAGTTTCTGGCCTTGTAATGGGATTTGACCCTTGGGATATCGGCCTTCAGCTGCACCAAGTGGCTGTTGAACCTCTTTTAGACAAAATAGGGGTAAAGTATGATCCTTCTAAAAAATATTTAGGCCCAAATGGAAAAAATATAGGTATGCCTAAACTTCCATCAAATATCAAACTCTTTTAATTAGATTTCAACTTATGCAACAAGGTAAAAATATTGTAATCATTGGTGGTGGTCCAAGTGGAATTGAAGCTGCTACCCTACTCTCAAATTTGGGTTATACCCCTTTTCTAATTGAAAAAGAGAACTATTTAGGTGGTCATCTTGCAAAATGGGATCGATTATTTCCAACAGGGGAGAGTGCAAAAAAAATGTTGGATACACTCTCAAAAGGTATTGACAACACTAAATGGTTTGTAAATACAGAGATATCTTCAATTAATAAACTCAATCGATCATTTAATATTATTCTTTCCAATGGTGTCTCAGTAGTCGCTGATGCTCTACTTCTTACTACTGGATTTGAACTTTTCAAAGCAGAAAAAAAGGAAGAGTACGGATACGGAATATATAACTCTGTCATAACAAACAGCGATTTAGAAGAGTATTTTTCGAATAAAGACAAAATGATATTCGGTGATTTAAAAGATATAGGCTTCGTCCATTGTGTCGGTTCAAGAGATGAAAAGGTTGGAAACAGACACTGCTCCAAGGTATGTTGCGCCACAGCAGTTAAACAGGCATGTGAAATGAAACAATTGTTTCCAAATGCCAATATATATTGTTTCTACATGGATTTACGTATGTTCGGAAGATATTTTGAAGATATGTACCTTGAGGCCCAAAAAGATTACGGAATACAATTCATAAGGGGAAGGGTATCTGAGGTTGGTGAAGGTTTTGATGGGAGATTGATTATCAAAGCTGAAGACACCCTCTCTTCAAAACCGATCAAAGTCTCCCTAGATCTTCTGGTGCTAATGGCAGGAATGGCGGCAAATCCCGAAACAAATAAAATTGCTAAAATGCTCTCTGTTCCCATTGCTGAAGATGGATTTTTAAAAAGTAAAGATCCAATTTTATCTATTCACGAATCATCTACTGATGGACTATTTTATGCAGGAGCTTGTACTGGTCCTAAAACTCTTCCTGAATCACTTGCAGAGGCGAGAGCTGCTGCACTTGCCATTCATAATTATCTGACAACATTAAACAAATTGTAATGATAGATTTTGGCTACTCTATTTCTCCAAGTTCCACGATTGATATCAGTACAATTGATCATACAATATATAATCAATTGATCGATAAAGAACCTGATATTCTAAAATGTATGGCCTGTGGATCATGCGCAGCAAGTTGCTCTGCAAATAAATATACTACCATTAGTTTTAGAAGGGTTATTCTTCTTCTTAACCGAGGTGAAGAAAAGGAGGCCCTTTCTCAAATATCTTCTTGTATGCTTTGTGGCAAATGCAATATCGTCTGTCCTAGAGGAATCAATACAAGAAATATCATTATCAATATTTTATCACTTTATAAAATGAATCACAATGTTAGATAGATTCGCTTCGGGATATAACGACTTTGTACTTCCGTTTCTAATTGGGATGTTGTTCATTATTATCTATCTAATAGTAGGTGCTGTTCGTATCATTTACCACCTTCCATCCAATGATAGAAAGAAATTTTTCCTTTCACTCATCAATCCTAAAATATTATTAAAAGATTTTTGGAATATTATATGCGATGTTCTTATACATGTAAAGATATTCAAGAGAAATAAATTACTCGGATATATGCACTCAAGCATTGCCTTTGGTTGGTTTATGCTTATTGTATTAGGACATATTGAGACATGGATGTATGTACCCCATCGTGCAGGGCTACTCTATTACCCTGTTTTCTTTCGATTCTTTGTAATGGAAACCAATTACACTATCCAAGGTGCATTCTTCTTTTTCTTAATGGACTTCTTTCTTCTTATCGTCCTTAGCGGTATTTTTCTTGCTATGTTCAAAAGAATTCGTTCCCAAGTACTGGGGATGAGGAGAACTACTAAGCCATCATTACCAGATAGGATAGCTATGTACTCTCTATGGGCCATTTTTCCATTGAGGCTCTTAGCTGAAAGCTTTACAGCAGGTATCAGTGGTGGCAGTTTTTTAACCAAGCCAATGTACTTGCTTTTTTCAAACTTTTTAAGTGATACATACCACATATTGCCAACATGGTGGGCATATTCAAGTGCCCTTGGGCTATTTTTTATATGTATGCCTTTTTCAAGATATATGCATATTCCAACAGAGGCATTTTTGATAATGCTCAGAAATGCAGGTATTAAAGTGAAACAACCTCGTAAGGGATATGCAGAAGCGGAGATTTACTCTTGTTCAAGTTGTGGATTATGCCTTGATGCTTGCCCCATGGGGACTCAGAAGAAGAATCTTAAATATTCATCTGTATATTACATCAGATTTTTAAGGAGGAGGAATACTAAAAAATGTATTGAAATAGCTGATAAATGCCTTATGTGTGGTAAATGCGAGGAGATTTGTCCTGTAGGGGTAAAGTCGTGTGGACTTAAATTGGCACAAAGGAACAACAAACCTGTATCTATCCACAATGACTTCTCTTATATTAATGAATCACATATTAATAGCAATAATAAGGTATTATACTATGGAGGGTGCATGACTCAACTAACCCCCGTGATATCACGCTCTCTTATCAATATTTTATCAATAGCTGGGATAGATTACACATTTATGGATAAAGATGGTGGCATCTGTTGTGGAAGGCCTCTCCTTTTGGCAGGCAAAGATAAAGAGGCAAAGGAATTGATAAATAAAAATAAAGCCATCATAGAATCATCAGAAGCAAAAATCCTTTTAGTTTCTTGTCCAATATGTTATAAGATATTTAAAGATGAGTATAACCTAAATGGGATTCAATTACTACATCATACACAATATATCAATCAGTTAATTAATGATGGTAAAATAACTCTAAGAAAAGGATCGAAAAAGTATGTATTTCATGATCCTTGTGAACTTGGAAGGGGATCAAATATTTATAATGAGCCCAGAAATATAATCGCATCAATAGGAAATCTTGTATCTGCCCAAAAAGAGGGAAAAGAGAGCATTTGCTGTGGGGGAAGCATTGGTAGCACCACCTTATCCTTCGAGGATAGAAAACACATTACAGATTCGGCTATTACTAATCTTATGATAAACAACCCTGACACAATAGTAACGGCATGTCCATTATGCCTCAAAACGTTCACCCCAAGGGCATCAGTCAATGTTAAAGATATTTCAGAAATAGTACTAAATAATATAGATAATTACAATAATGAAAGAATTTAAAGCAACTAAGTACAAACTGCAAACTGTCTCTACTGGTAGGATATTCGAAGATGATAATTGGAACCTATCAGATCCACAAGCCCCAACTCCATCTTTGATAAGGAGCATATATGACAAGAAACAGATAGAATTGAGGGATAAAAGTTATGGATTTTACCAATTTGCAGATTGGTTGCCAATCAGCAGAGTTCTCAAAAACTCATCCTCTCCTATAACTTATAAAAGTAAAGGACTGGCCTCTTTCATAGGTTTAGATAATCTATACATTACATTTTCAGGATATTGGCCTGAAATAGGTGCCAATATGAGTACCTGCTCATTTAAGGAGACTGAGGCATATTCTGTTTGTGCAAGATTGAAAGAGAATGAAAAAAGAATACTTGTTGTGGCTTCTGCTGGAAATACAGCGAGGGCATTTGCAAGGGTTTGTTCTGACAATAATATTCCATTGCTTTTATCTGTTCCCGCTGATAATCTCGACGCCTTATGGTTTAAAGATCCCATTAGTGATTGTGTCAAGGTGATTGCCTCTCCTCGAGGTAGTGATTACTATGACTCCATCCATCTTGCATCCATCATCGCTTCGGAACCCGAATTTTTGGAAGAAGGGGGAGCAAAAAATGTTGCAAGGAGGGACGGGATGGGAACAACCGTGCTATCAGCAGCAACATTCATAGGAAGGACACCAGATGCATATTTTCAAGCTATCGGAAGTGGTACAGGAACCATTGCAGCTTGGGAAGCAAATCTTAGGTTAATTGAAGATGGAAGATTTGGAAACCATGTAATGAGGCTTTATCCCTCCCAAAATATACCATTTACCCCCATGTATGACGCCTTCAAGGCTGATAGCCGCCAACTTTTCCCCATGGAAGAGAACGAAGCAAGAAAAATGGCTCTAATGATTGATGCAAAAGTACTTTCTAATAGAAGACCACCATATTCTTTGGCTGGAGGAGTATATGATGCTGTTAAATATTCAAAAGGTGATATGGAAATCGCAAATAATTCCGATATTTGCACCCAATCCGAATTATTCAAGAAATTAGAGGGTATTGATATTCATCCTGCTGCTGCAGTTGCAATAACAGGTATGATGAACTCTTTTACATTGGGAAAGATAAAAAAAGAGGACATTGTGATGTTAAATGTAACTGGTGGTGGCGAACAATTGCTTAAATCTAAACATAAATCATACAATATCGAACCTAATCTGATACTTGATCCAAACGGAGATAAAGACTTAATAATTAAAAATATAAAATCTCTATTCTTCTAATGAAAAAAATCGATTTATCCGTTTTTAAACCCAAAATCTTTGAAATATTTGAAAAAGGTAAATACACAAAGGAAACATTTAGATCTGACCTTATTGCTGGTATTATTGTAGGAATCATAGCATTACCATTGGCTATTGCCTTCGGTATTGCATCTGGGGTGACTCCACAGCAAGGCTTAATTACTGCAATTGTAGCTGGATTTCTTGTTTCAATGTTCGGTGGCTCAAATTTTCTTGTAGGTGGTCCCACTGGTGCCTTCATTGTCATTGTGTATGGTATTGTAGCGCAATATGGATTCAATGGTTTGATGATTGCAACTATTATGGCAGGGGTGATGTTGGTATTGATGGGCATTTTTAAAATTGGAACTATTATTAAATTTATCCCCTATCCTATCGTTGTGGGTTTCACCTCAGGGATTGCACTTGTTATTTTTTCTACTCAGGTCAAAGATTTTTTCGGATTACAAATCGAAAATGTCCCTTCTGGTTTTGTTGATCAATGGATCTGCTATTTTTCTAATTTAGGCTCTATCAACATCGCAGAGATGTTACTTGGAATATTTTGTCTTTTAATTATTATTTTTTGGTCAAAGGTAACGAAGAAAGTACCTGGTTCACTTATTGCAATTATTGTTGGGACTGTTGCCTCGGTGATTGCCCTACAGATACCTGGTATCTCTTTTACCACAATAGGTGACAAATTTCCTGAATTAGCTGGAGGTCTTTCTGTTCCATCCCCGAATATGCCTAAAATAACCTTCGAAGATGCTACCAAATTATTTTCACCTGCATTTACAATTGCCATTCTATGTGCAATTGAATCTCTGCTGGCGGCCATGGTCGCAGATGGTGTAACTGGTAAAAAACACAACTCAAATACAGAGTTAATCGGGCAGGGTATTGCAAATATCATAACTCCTATATTCGGAGGAATACCAGCAACAGGTGCTATTGCCCGTACAATGGCCAATATTAATAACGGAGGAAAGACTCCTGTCGCAGGTATTGTTCATGCATTGGTTCTACTATTAATATTTCTCTTTTTACTCCCCTATGCTGTATATATTCCACTATCTTGTCTTGCTGCAATATTGATAATGGTTGCTTATAATATGAGTGAATGGAGGACTTTTAAGTATCTTTTGAAGGGGGAAAAAGCAGACGTTGCAGTGTTGTTAATAACATTTTTCTTAACTGTCATTGTTGACCTTACAGTTGCTATCGAAGTCGGTGTTGTCCTTGCTATTGTCCTCTTTGTTAAACGCGTTTCTGACACATCTGATATAAAAGTGTTGAACGATGATCATATTGCCGCAACCGAAAGCGATGAAGCTGCTCAATTATCAGATATAGAGCATTTTGATGTACCAGAAGGAGTTGAAGTATATGAGATAGAGGGACCTTTCTTTTTCGGTCTTGCAAGTAAAATTGATGAACTTGATAGGAATAGAGAGAAGAAGATTAAGGTACGTGTAATCAGAATGAGAAAAGTACCATTTATTGACTCTACTGGATTAAACAACCTTAGAAATCTATGGAAAAGGTCTAAGAAAGAGAATATTACAATGGTATTATCTGGAGTTACAGACAATGTAAATCAGAGCCTTATCAAATCTGGTTTTGACAGAGAAATTGGAAAAGAAAATATTCATAACCACATTATACCAGCAATGGCCCGTGCGAATGAGATTATCTCAAAGAAATGATATTGAAAATTATATATTAAAAAAAAGGGAGACTTTCATAATCTCCCTTTTTTATTCACTGAATACAAATGCTATTTGTTGTTATCTCTCTTTAGCCTTTCGGTTAGGATTGGGATAATTTTATTTGCATCTCCAACAATTCCAATATCAGCCACACTAAATATTGGGGCATATTTATCTTTATTAATGGCAATAATAAAATCTGATTCTTCCATACCTGCGAGGTGTTGTATAGCTCCTGAAATACCAAGGGCAAAATAGATATCAGGTCTTACTGTTTTACCTGTTTGTCCCACCTGGCGTTCATGAGGCATGACTCCAGCATCTACCATGGCTCTCGATGAAGATACCTCCGCCCCTATCACATCAGCAAATTCACGAAGTTTCTCAAAGCACTCCTTGCATCCAATACCTCTACCTCCTGAAACCAATACTTTTGCTTCAGTGATATCAATCAATCCTTTATCCTCTTTTACTTTCTTGATGAGCTTAACTTTAAACTTTGACTCATCAAATTTTGGTTCGAAAGTAATTATTGATCCCTTACGACCTGCTACCCTATGCAATTTTTGCATAACACCAGGCCTTACTGTTGACATTTGAGGGCGATTGTTCGAGCACATAATTGTAGCCATTAGGTTGCCACCAAATGCTGGACGAGTCATCATCAACTCTTTATCCTCAGAAATTTCCAGTTTTGTGCAGTCAGCAGTTAATCCCGTTGCAAGACGAGCAGATAGACGTGGTCCAAGATCTCTTCCTATAGTAGTGGCTCCAAACAAAAATACACTGGGTCTAAATGCTGTAATAA
Source organism: uncultured Muribaculaceae bacterium (assembly GCA_964607675.1). Taxonomy (GTDB): domain Bacteria; phylum Bacteroidota; class Bacteroidia; order Bacteroidales; family UBA932; genus CAZSLC01. The sequence goes on along the minus strand of CAZSLC010000001.1, from coordinate 125,795 downwards.
CTTGATAAATAACTTGAGAGTATTGCTCAGTAAGATAGTCTTTCAAAAATGGGTGATCTACACAGATAACCTCATCAGCTCCATACTCTACAAGGGTTTGTGCTTGAGAGCTGATCTTATCGCCGAGCAATACTGCTACGACCTTTTCTCCAAGCGATTTTGCAAGGTCTGTTGATTTTCCTATTAGCTCAAGAGCAACAGATTGAATAACACCTTCTCTCTGCTCTGCAAAAACGAATACATTTTTATAATCCTTTTTATCCATGATTTGTAACTTTTAAGGTGTTAAATAATAAATTTCTCTTTCAATTTAGATATAATTATACCTGCTGCCTCATCTGCTTCAACCTCATATACCTCTCCAGCTTGTTTGAGCCCTTTTGCAAATGCCTTCAGTACCCTTGTTGGAGAACCATTAAGGCCCAATTTACCCTCATCAACATCAATTTTGTCAGCAGTCCATATTTCAACCTCTTTTGAATAGGCTTCTACAATACCTCTAACATTCATATATCTTGATTTGTTAGCAGTTGCCAACACAGTAAGAAGACATGGAGAAGCTACTTCAAGCATCTCATATCCCTCTTCTGTCTCTTTTTTTACAAGATATTTATTATTTCCTTCAACTGTCAGATTTACCACATAAGAAATTTGTGGAATCTTTAAGTGTTCTGCCATTTGAGGTCCAACTTGAGCTGTATCTCCATCAATAGCTTGGCGACCAGCAATAATTAAATCCCACTCTAAATTTTTCAAAGCTCCAGAGAGAGCATTAGAGGTAGCAAGGGTATCGGCCCCTGCGAACTTCCTATCTGTTAGAAGAATAGCACGATCTGCGCCCATTGCAAAAGCTTCTCTTAATACTAAGTCAGCTTGTGGAGGTCCCATGGTAATAACGGTGACATGTGCCCCATATTGATCTTTAAGTTGAAGAGCCATCTCAAGTGCCCCCTTATCATCAGGATTCATAATACTTGGGACACCATCACGAATAAGTGTCCCAGTAACCGGATTAATCTTAATTTCAGTTGTATCCGGAACTTGTTTAATACATACTACTATTTTCATAAATGTCCCTCCTATTTGTAAAGATTTGCGGCAATTACCATCCTCTGTACCTCAGATGTGCCTTCATAAATTTCTGTAATCTTCGCATCACGCATCATCCTTTCAACAGGATATTCGCGAGTATAGCCATATCCACCATGGAACTGAACTGCCTTTGTAGTTACTTCCATTGCAGTTTCTGCAGCAAAAAGTTTTGCCATGGCAGCATCAGCAGAGTAAGGGACCTTTTGATCCTTTTTAAATGCAGCAGAGCGAACGAGCAACCTTGATGCTTCTACCTTTGTTTGCAAATCAGCCATTTGGAATTGAGTATTTTGAAATTTAGAAAGTGATTTTCCAAATTGCTTTCTCTCTTTTGTATATTTAACAGTCTCATCCATAGCACCTTGAGCTATGCCAAGAGCTTGTGATGCAATTCCAATTCTACCTCCGTCAAGGGTTTTCATCGCAATACCAAATCCACCCCCTAATCTCCCAAGTAAATTATCTTTAGGAATACGGCAATTTGAGAAAATAAGTTCGGCAGTAGCGGAACCTCTTATCCCCAATTTCAGCTCTTTCTTTCCAATTTCAAATCCTGGTGTGCCATATTCAACTATAAACGCAGAAATGCCCTTAGTCCCAAGGGATTTGTCTGTCATAGCAAAAATAACATATACATGAGCATGTCCAGCGTTGGTAATAAATATCTTTGTACCATTTAGTACCCATTCATCTCCATCAAGAACAGCCATTGTTTGTTGAGAAGAGGCATCAGTCCCTGCATTTGGCTCTGTAAGGCCAAATGCTCCGAGCCACTCTCCACTCGCGAGTTTTGGAAGATATTTCTTTTTTTGCTCCTCAGTACCATTTTCAGCAATCGGAGCAAGACACAATGAGGTGTGTGCAGAAAGTACAACCCCAGTGGTAGCACAAACTCTTGAAAGTTCCTCTACGGCCATTGAATACATAACGTTGTCTCCACCTGCTCCACCATATTCTGGTGACAATGGAATTCCAAAAAGACCTAATTTGGTCATTTTATCAACAGTTTCTTGAGGGAACCTCTCCTGCTCATCAATTTCAGCAGCAAGGGGCTTTACCTCTTTCTCGGCAAATTCACGAATCATTTGCCTAAAAAGCATCTGTGTTGGTGTTAAATTAAAATTCATATATTGTTTTATTAATATTTATAAAATCCTTCCCCTGTTTTTCTACCCAATAGATTGGCTCTCACCATTTTTTTCAATAGAGGATGAGGTCTGTATTTATCATCACCAAATTCAGAATGAAGCACTTCCATTATGGCAAGACAAACATCTAATCCTATTAAATCTCCTAATGCTAAAGGACCCATTGGATGGTTAGCCCCCAATTTCATAGCTTCATCAATCTCTTCTTTAGTTGCAACCCCATCAGCAAGTATGCCAATTCCCTCATTTACAAGAGGAATTAAAATTCTGTTTACAACAAAACCAGGTGCTTCATTTACCATAACAGGAACTTTGCCAATAGATTTAGCAAGATCACTTATCAAAGTACACACATCATCAGATGTTTTTTGCCCTTTAATAAGCTCTACTAATTTCATCATCGGAGCAGGATTGAAAAAGTGCATCCCAATCACTTTGTCTGGTCTTGTAGTACTTGCTGCAATCTCAGTAATAGACAAAGATGAAGTATTGGAAGCAAGAATAGCCTCGGGTTTACAAATTGTATCTAGTTCTTTGAAAAGTTCCCTTTTAAGATCCATTGTCTCAACGGCAGCTTCAATAACGAGATCTGCATCAGCAAAAGCAGCATAATCAGTTGTTGTAGAGATATTTGCAATGGTAGCATCCATATATTCTTTAGTTACTTTACCTTTCTCAACAAGCCTTGCAAGAGATTTTGATATTTTACCAATAGCTTTATCAAGACTAGCTTGACTTCTACTTTTCATCACAACGGGTACATTTGCTTGAGCAAATGCTTGAACGATACCTGAACCCATGGTACCTGTTCCTATTACACATATTTTCATATTGTTCTTATATTAATTATTCATTTTTAAATGAAGGGGTACGTTTTTCCAAAAATGCCCCCATCCCCTCTTTCTGATCTTCAGTTATAAAACATTTTGAGAAATAATCATTCTCAAGAGCTATAGCGTCATTCGAGGATAAGTCATATCCCTCATTGATGCTCTTTTTTGCATACTTAACAGCAATAGGTGCATTTTTTACAATGGATTGTGCCATTTTAATACAAGTAGGAAGTAAATCTGCTATTGGAACGACACTATTTACTAAACCTATTCTGAATGCCTCCTGTGCATTTATGTTTTTTCCAGTGTAAATAAGCTCCTTTGCATATGACTGACCGATTAATTTGCTCAAACGGAATGTCCCTGAGAATCCTGGCAATATTCCGAGTTTGACCTCAGGTTGTCCAAATAGTGCATTCTCCGATGCCACCCTTATATCACAAGAGATCGAGAGTTCACACCCTCCACCTAATGCAAATCCATTGACAGCTGCAATTACAGGAATGTTTAGATCTTCTATCTTTTTAAAGACCATCGCCCCAAACTGAGAAAACTCGAGAGCCTCTTTTTCATTAAAACCTTTCATTTGAGCAATATTGGCACCAGCTACAAAAGATTTCTCCCCATCACCTGTTATTATAAGCACCCTAATAGAAGCATCAATCGAATCAATAAATGTATTCAACTCTTTAAGTATTTCAAAACTGAGTGCATTTAAAGATTTAGGGGAAGATATTGTAAGAATTAATATCTCCCCACTCTTTTCATATTTTAGAAATTCATAACCCATTATTGCATCATTGGTTTAAGATCTTTAGATATAATGAGTTTTGCTTCAGTTGCTGCTTGTACTTGTTCTACAGTAAATTCTGGGTGAATCTCTTTCAATACTATTCCTTCAGGGGTAATATCCATAACCCCCATTTCTGTAATAATCATATTTACTTGTCCAGCTGCTGTAAGGGGCAATTTGCATTTAGTTAAGATCTTAGGATTTCCCTTTGCAGTATGCTCCATAGTGAGAATTACTTTCTTTGCACCGATCAACAAGTCCATCGCTCCACCCATTCCTGGAACTTTTTTACCTGGAATCATCCAGTTTGCTAAATCTCCATTCTCATCAACCTCAAGAGCCCCAAGGAATGTTACATTAACATGCCCACCCCTGATAATTGCAAATGAATCAGCTGAACTGCAGGAATATGCGCCTGGAAGTGCTGTGATAAACCCTCCTCCTGAATTAACAAGATTAGGATCTTCTTCACCCTCTTTAGGTGTAGGTCCCATACCAACGAGACCATTTTCTGTTTGAAGAACTACTGATACCCCCTTTGGAAGGAAATCAGGAATCATAGTAGGAAGGCCAATTCCAAGGTTGACAACATCCCCATCTTTTAATTCAAGAGCTGCTCTGCGAGCGATAACTTCTCTAATTTCGTTTTTATCCATGATAGTGATATTTTAAAATAATTAATAATATTATTTATGTCTATTTACAAATTCTTGGGCAATAAAAGAGGCCACGTCATCAGCATAGGTATTCATACCAAAACCAGCATCATATCCCAACTCTTTAGCCAGTTCGTGTGTTATGCGAGGTCCACCACAGACAAGAATCATTTTATCTCGCAATCCCTCTGCCTCCATCATCTCCACAAGTTCGGTTAAATTTTTAATATGTATATCTTTTTGAGTAACGGTCTGAGATACAATTAGGGCATCAGCCTTAAGTTCAATTCCTTTTGCAATGAATTCTTCGTTAGGAACTTGACTGCCAAGATTATAAGCTTCAATCATATCATATCTTTCGAGCCCATAATGACCTGCATATCCTTTCATATTCATTATGGCATCAATGCCAACAGTATGTGCATCAGTGCCAGTGCTAGCCCCTACGACAATTAGCTTTCTACCTATATTTTCTTTTATGAATTCGTCTGTTTGAGGCATATCCATAACAGATGATTCAACCTTAGGAACGTAAATATTTGAATAATCAATATCAAATGTTGTAGAACCATAACAGTTGAAGAAAGTAAATCCAGGAGTAAGTTCTTTATAAAACACCACTTGAGGATTGTTAAACCCCATTTTTACAATCAGTTGTTTTGCTGCTTCGATAGCCTCTGCACCAACTGGAACAGGTAGAGTGAAACTCAACTGAACCTTACCATCATTCATTGTATCTCCGTAAGGTTTTACTTTTGTTAGGTCCAAAGTCTTATCAAAATCTTTAGACTGCATCGAATAAAGTCCGCCGCTCATATTATTTACCTCCTTTCATCAAATTAATAAATGGATTCATATATTTGTCCCCTTTTAAGCATACACCTTCAAGCCCCTTCCCACCATTTTTAGGACGTTTAACATCTCCAAAGTTACCTTTTTCGAGGGCAGTAAACAACCCTTCGCTGTCAATTATTTCAAGAAGTTCAATAGCATTATCAAGAACAAGTTTTGCCCTGTTACGAATTATACCGTTCTCTTTAAACTCCATTTCATTTCCAATATCGTACATATTATTGAAAATATATTTTGCATTCTCTATTGATAAAAATCTATCAGACATAAAAGGGGTGTGAATAGCCTCTGTTGGCATTCCTAAGAGTTGTATTCCTTGATTAGTCCATATTCCAATCATATTGAAAAGGGCATCTTGTATATGACCTTTAAATATATTACCAGTCATAAATTTTGTAGGGGGCATGTACTTCAATGTAGCCTTCGGAAAAATCTCCCTTGTCATTTGGGCTTGAGCGAGTTCATACAAAAAACCATTTTTCATTACTGGATCCATCTCAAAAGCATGACCAAGCCCCATTTGTTCCTCAGGAAGACCTGCCAGCAGGGCAAGTTGTTCGTTAATCAAATCTGAAGCAAGGACAGTATGGGCAGCTTCAACTGCATCTGCAGTAGTAAGATAATTATCCTCACCTGTATTAATTATAACACCTGCAAACCCATTGATAACACGTGAGAAAAATTGATCTATCAATGTTCTTTGCATATTGATATCTCTAAACAATATGCCATAAAGGGCATCGTTGAGCATAACATCCAGTCCTTCAAAAGCACCCATAATTGCTATTTCAGGCATGCAAAGACCTGAACAATAATTACATAACCTTATATACCTCCCAACCTCTTCACCAACTTTATCAAGAGCAGAACGCATTATTCTAAAATTCTCCTGAGTTGCAAATGTTCCACCAAATCCTTCCGTTGTTGCACCATATGGGACATAGTCAAGAAGGGACTGACCAGTGGTTCTGATAACAGCAATTATGTCTGCCCCTTGGCGTGCTGCTGCCTCTGCCTGCACTACGTCTTCATAAATATTTCCAGTGGCAACAATTACGTAAATATATGGTTTAGAACCCTCTCCTATTGTCTTCAGATACTCTTCTCTCCTTTTGCGACGGTTTCTAATTCTTGTAATAGAATCATTTACTATCGGTGATAGCTTTTTCTCAATTTCACTTTTCTCTGCAAAAGGGAGATTTACTATATCTAATGTCCCAACAGCTATTCTCTCAGCAATTTCCTGTGGGGAAAGTCCTGTTTGTATCATTGCATTTCCAATGAAAAAGAGAACGCCATTTTTTAGTTGGCCTCTCTCTTTAAGCTCATCTACAATCACATTCGGGAGGGGAATTTGGTTTTCATCTATACCATCGACACCTAATAGACGAGATAAAGTCCTCTCCACTGCAACTGTGGTGTATTCCTCTACAAAGTTTTGAACATCTTTGGCAATGTTTCCTGCCACTTTTCTTGCACGTTCAACTTTTTTTGAATCTAGTCCTAATTTACTTTGCATTTTATTTTTTCTTCAAATTAGTATTTAATATTTTTCTGGCCTCATCTATCCAAATTTTAGACACATTGAGGCTCTCAGCAATAGTTAATGCTTCATGAGGCACCTCTCCATATGGAGATACCATTAACTTATAATTCATCCTACCTTCCTCCATTCCCCTAACTTTTAATCTATTACACTCAGGTTCTTGGAGATTGTAGTGTGTTGTGATAACTAGGGATACATTGCTCCCTTTTAAAATATGGATCAAAGCCGACACAAGAGCAGTACCTTCTACTGGATTGGTGCTCCTTGCAGGTTCATCAATAAATGCAATCATCATTTTATCCCCTTTTGAAGAGAGGATAACTTTATTTATCTCATTCATTTCAGCAGCAAATGAGGATAGTCCTCTGAGTTCATTTTGACCATCACCAATAATTAAAAAGATAGAGTCAAAGGGGACCATCTTTCCACTTGTAGCTGGAATAGGATAACCAAATTGAAAAAGGAATTGACATAGAGCAAGGCTCTTGAGAACAACACTCTTTCCCCCCATATTAGATCCAATAATCAGTGTCGTGCCATCTCCATATTCTATATCAATCATCTGATATTCACCACCATTCTTCTCTACTGCATCTTTCACAGAGGGATTGAAAAAGCTATTTAGAGAGATCAAATGACTTTCTGAAAATGAAGGTATTGAATACCCTTTTGCATCCATTAACAATGCTTGTGCTAATAAAATATCAATTTCTCCAATTTCTTGAAGTGTTTGCATAAGCATTTCAGCAAATGGAGTCAACTCTGTTGATAATCTGCGCCTAACCACAGATTCGAGTATCGAAGATTCACTTAGCATATCCATTTGCTCAGCCTCAGAAGAAGCTTTTTCGATCTTTTTTCTAATCGAAGCAAGCTCGGTAGAATACGAATTGTAAATATAAAAAGAGGGAATCCTCAATTTATCAGGGTCCAATATATCAACTACTTTTTCTATCTCTTTTGAGAGAGATGAATCGATGTTTGCTTTTTGAAGAAGATCAAGGATGTTGAGGGATAACATTGAAAGGTTTTTTATTTCAAACAACTCAATATCATCTAATACTCTATTGTGGAATAATTTACTGATAGTCCTTTCAACATCTTTAAGTTCACTCAAAATATGTCTTATCAAAGAGAGCAACTTAGCATTCACTTTGTTCTCTACAAAATCCTTATAAACATTTAGTTTTTTATACCTATCATAAATATCACATCTATCAGTCATCATCTCTTTTTCAAGAGAAAGACGACGTGCGTAACTTGATGCAAATTCAATACTTTCAAAGTAGAATCGCAAGCCACAAGGTGAATCTATGATTGATTTAAACTTCATATTTATTCTTCACAATATCATATACTGGGAGCGATATAGCTTTTGACAACTCTTGGCACAATATATCCGAATTTAAAACAAATCCACTCGGAGATATAGGATTGACACACACAGCTATAAGCTTACTCCTTTGCTCAACACTTAGCCTCCCTCCCATTTTCACAAAAGTATGATACGTTTGAGGTGTAAAAAATATTTTAGTAAAGTCCTTTATAATTATTTTTATATCTCTAATTCTCTTCTCTTGTGACAATTGCTTTAAAAATCTATCAGTTAAAGCCCCTGAAATTTTAATTACATTACATTCATCTCCGATATCAAATTTATCTACCCCTAAAGAGGATATTTCAAGTACATTGCTTTGTGAGAAACTATCACATAATGGGAGATTTATCATATTTACTATAAAAACTGTCTTTTGTATCAAAGTTGACATATTTGCCGAATATGCAGCCCCTGTAGAAAGAATCATTGCTTCACTTACAGCAGGAGATGCTGAACTAAGCTTTGATAAAGCACCATCAATTATTGTAAGATCAACATCAAGTCTTTGCAAGTGAGACATCCAACGTATAAGTGAGCCATTAGATGAGGGTCCTGAAATAAGTGCTTTCCCATTTGATAAAGCCCTTGCAGTAACTACTCTACCTAAAGAGGTGGTATCATCGGAAATAGCTACTATTTCAGATAATACCTTTCTCTCTTTATAGTGTTTCTCACTAGTGGCAAACAACAAACCCTTTCTAATATGTATTTCAGGTTTCGAGGTATTTGTCACTTGATCTACCTTCTCTCCATCTAATCCGATTGATGTAACACATACCTTTTTAGATGTGGGAAGATTCTTAAGAACATAATTGAGGCATTCAGTCTTACCAGTATTTTTTTCTAGCCCAACGATAGATAAACTTTTGTACTTTAATATATCGTTAATGAATGGCATATCTATTTATTATGATGCCTTTCGTGTCTCATTAAAACAGATGGTTCTATTGTCATTCTCTGTCCTCTTAACAATGATGAGACCCCTTCAACCATTGCGTTTTCCTTGCAATCTTCACAATGACACTCTGGAACATAATCCATCGGTTCTGTATATGTGGTGATAACACCCTCAAAATTCCTTAAAACCACTTTTCCTGGAGCTTGGGAAATAACATATTGAGGCATAACAGGGGTTTTTCCACCACCACCAGGAGCATCTACAACAAAGGTAGGAACTGCATAACCAGAAGTATGACCTCTTAAACCTTCAATTATCTCAATTCCTTTAGATACGGTTGTACGAAAATGCTCTAATCCCATAGAGAGGTCACATTGATATATATAATAAGGTCTAACCCTCATTTTAACCAACTCATGGACCAATTTCATCATTACATTTGTACAATCGTTAACCCCCCTTAGAAGAACAGATTGATTTCCAAGTGGAATACCAGCATCAGCCAATCTTGCACAGGCCGCCTTGGACTCTTGAGTAACTTCATTGGGGTGATTAAAGTGTGTATTTAGCCATATAGGATGATACTTTTTAAGCATATTCACCAACTCAGGTGTGATTCTTTGAGGGCAAACCACTGGTGTACGGCTTCCAATACGAACTATCTCCACATGAGGAATAGCACGCAATCTTTGGATAATATACTCTAATTTTGAATCACTTACCATGAGGGCATCACCCCCTGAGAGGAGAACATCCCTCACTTGTGGTGTTTTTGCAATATAATCTATAGCTTTTTCTATTCTATCACTTGGAGACTCATCATCCTTTTGACCTGCAAAACGTCTACGAGTACAATGACGGCAATACATAGAACACATATCTGTAATAAGGAGCAAAACCCTATCAGGATACCTATGAGTAAGACCAGGAACAGGAGAGTCAGTATCTTCATGGAGAGGATCTAACAAATCTGCATCAGCCTTGTGAGTCTCTAAGGCAGTTGGAACTGCCTGCCTTCTAATTGGACAATAAGGATCATTAGGATCAATAAGGGTTAGATAATATGGAGTAATCGCCATACGAAGGGTTGAAAGGGTCTTTTTCACCCCTTCCTCCTCCTCTTGAGTAAGCGAAATATATCTTTTAAGTTGGTCTAAAGTCTCAATACGATTCTTTACCTGCCATTTCCAATCATTCCATTGCTCATCTGCAACTTCTGGAAATAATATTTTTCTTCTTGATTCAGCCATTACTTAGAGATAATTAAGCATACAACTCTGTGAAAATTTTTCTTAATTTTTCACTCTCTCTTAACTCTTGTAGGGTAATCTCAGCATGTCCTTTAGTGTATCCATTACCTACAATCATTGTAACATCACTACCAACACCCTCTGCACCGAGAGCTGCTTTTGTAAAGCTTGTAGCCATTGAGAAGAAATAAACAACTCCTGTATTCTTCGTACAAAGGATAGAGGTCATTTCAGTATCTGTGATATTGACATTGTTGATGGTCACATCGCACATTTGGCCACCAGTAAGTTCTTCAATTTTTTCGAGAACAGGAACTGGTTGAGTAGCATCCGCCGAGAAGACATAGTCACAAAAGCCAAGTTCTTGCATCCTCTTTGTACTTCTTTCACTATGGCATAACCCAATAACCATTCCTGTTACACCTGCGCGTTTTTTAGCTTCATAGCAACATAACATACCTGATTTGCCACCAGCACCAATAATAAGAACAATATCACCTGGTTTTACCAATTTGGCAACTTGAGCAGGGGCACCTGCTACATCAAGTGCAGATAGTGCTAGGTTTTCAGGCAAATCTGAAGGTATTTTTGCATAAATACCACTTTCAAAAAGTATAGCCTTGCCATCAATATCAACTTGGTCGATCTCAGGGCGTATATCTTTGATTTTATCAATACGTAGTGGGGTAAGAGACAATGATACCAAAGTAGCTATTTTATCCCCCTCCTTAAGATCAATTTTACCTTTAAGAGCATCTCCAATTTTCTCTACAGTTCCAAGTAACATTCCACCCGATCCTGTTACTGGGTTACGATGTTTGCCTTGTTTTTCAACAATGCCCATCATAATTTTTGCAATCTCAGCTTTATCCCCTTTTGCTTGTTCTTCAATTTGAGTAAATGAGGCTGAGTCAATATTAAGAGTCTGAACGTCAATGAGAATTTCATTATCATAAAGAACGTCCATATTGTTATCAATTCTATTTGCTGGTTGTGGAAGAACACCTTTTGGTTCAATTACTCTGTGTACTCCATATTTATTTCCTTTTGGTTGCATATAATTCTATTTTTAAATAATTAATTAATTTGAAATTTTATTTTGCTTTTAAGCCTAAAATTTTACGAGTTTCAGTTGGATTAGCTATCTCTCGGCCCATTTCTTTTGCCATACGGACAACTTTTTCAACCAACTCACCGTTTGATTTTGCCAAAACACCTTTAGAGATGTAAACATTATCTTCGAATCCCACCCTTACATGGCCACCATCAATAATTGCAGCCATTGCCAATGGAAACTCGTATCTACCTATTCCAGCAACTGTGTAAGTAGAATCGGCAGGGATACTTCCGCGTAAAAAGATGAAATCTCGGAGATCACCTCCAATTCCTCCATTTACCCCCATCACAAAGTCAAAATGAATCGGATTATTAATAAACCCTTTCTTAGAGAGACGGAGAGCCATCTCAATCATAGATTTATCGAAGACCTCACATTCTGGTTTGATCCCCCTTTCAATCATTTTTTTACCAAAATACTTTATAGTATTTTCGGAATTTTCAAAAATATCATCCCCTCCGAAGTTGCATGTACCACAATCGAGAGTAGCCATTTCAGGGAGGAGTTCTGTGGGTTGAAGCCTTTCATCGTTGGTCATACCAACCGCCCCCCCTGTAGAAGGTTGAATAATAACACCTGGACAAGCCTTGTAGATAGCATCCATAATTACCTTGAAGCGTTCCTTTCTCTGGGTAGGAGTTCCATCATCTTCACGAACATGAAGATGGATGATAGAAGCACCTGCTTCAAATGCTGATTTAGCCTCACGAACGCACTCTTCTACTGTGTAGGGCACAGCAGGATTATGTTCCTTGAGAACTTCTGCGCCACAAATGGCTGCAGTAATAATTAATTTTTCCATTTGATATTGAATCTATTTCTTTCTTTGACACTTCACAGGTACCACACAAGTACCAGATGCTCTGCAAACCACTATCGGTTCTTCAAGTACATCACAAGCTGAGTCTGATATATCAGTTCTTGGTGCAATTACTTTACGTGCTTCAAATAGCATTTTACGCGACGAATTACCACAAGAAACAATCTCTCCTGTAGCCTCAATATAATCACCAGCATAAACAGGAGCCATAAATTCAACATTATCGTAGGCTTTAAACAATCCCTCGTCACCATCATTGACGATTAGGAGTTCGGTAGCTACGTCACCGAATAATTGAAGCATTCTTGCTCCATCCACTAAGTTTCCGCCGTAGTGAGCATCATGTGCACTCATACGGAGTCTAATTAAAGATTTATATGCCATTGATCTATTATTTATGTTTGTAAATGTAATTAACAAAGATTCCAGGGGTGTGAATAGCCTCAGGAGCAATTTCCCCCTCCTTCACGACCTTCTCAGCCTCTACAATCACAAGATCGGCAGCAGAGGCCATTGTTGGATTGAAATTCTGAGTAGTTCCCTTGTAGATAAGGTTACCAAATTCATCGGCAATAGAGGCACCGATAAGAGCTATATCTGCCCCAAGAGGTTTCTCTAAAAGATAATCCTTACCATCAACCTTCACAATGTCTTTTCCTTTTGCGATAACAGTTCCCAGTCCAGTAGTAGTGAGAACACCACCAAGTCCAGCCCCTTTTGCACGTATTCTCTCAGCAAGGGTACCTTGAGGGGAGAACTCAATCTCCAATTCACCTGCATTATACTGATTTGATGTTTCTGGATTAGTTCCTATATGGGAAGCAATCAACTTCTTAACTTGTTTGTTAACAATAAGTTTACCTACAGATTTATCAGGAAAGGCGGAATCATTACAAATAATAGTCAAATTTTTAACTCCGCTTTCAGCAAGAGCATCAATAATTTGTTTAGGAGCACCGGCAGCAAGAAAGCCACCTACCATAATAGTCATGCCATCTTTCACCATCGAGACAGCATCCTTTAAAGTGATTTCTTTTTTCATCAAAGTATAGTGTTTAATATTTGACTTAAATAGTCTGCAAATATAACAAATTAATACTATTTTTGCACTTAATAAACTTATAATCTACCTAAAATGATTTCATTATTAAATATTTCAACTAATGATAGTTTAAAAACTGTTCTAACTGAAAAAATTGAAACGATCTCTTCAATGGACTCCTCTCAATTAATTTCTTATGTTTTGGAACAATTAACATCTGTCGGATTACGGATATTAGCAGCAATATTACTCTATCTTGTAGGGGCATGGCTCATTCGTAAAACTAAAAGATTTCTTAAAAAAATATTTGCAAAAAGAAATACAGATGCCTCTCTTAGCGGTTTCCTTATTAGTTTTGTAAATATCACCCTTACAGTGATACTTTTTGTAATAGTAGTCACCTTATTAGGTGTCCCTACCACCACATTTACCGCATTACTTGCAGCTGGTGGTCTTGCTATAGGTATGGCACTTAGCGGCACACTCCAAAATTTTGCTGGAGGGATAATGATTCTTCTTTTCAAGCCATTTAAAGTTGGGGACTATATTGACGGAGCGGGTCATTCTGGAAGTGTAAAAGTTATAAATATTACAAATACTGTTCTTTTAACTGTTGACAACAAAACTATTATATTACCAAATGGGACATTGGCCAATGGCAATATCACAAACTACTCAAATAACGATACTCGTAGAGTAGATTGGACCATATCAATAGAATACGGCAACGATGTCGATCTCGCTAAAGAGTCACTCTTGGAGTTAGTAAATAATGATCCAAGGGTACTTAAAGAGCCTGCTGCCCCTTTTTGCGCATTGTCAGAACTTTCTAGTTCTTCAATTAATATCGTACTAAGGGTATGGGTAAAAGCAGAAGACTACTGGTCAACATTCTACGATATTAACGAAAAAGTATATAAAGAATTACCTAAGAAAGGAATCAACTTCCCATTCAATCAATTAGATGTATTTATAAAGAATAAATAGGATTAGCATAAATAGAGAGATAGATTTTTCTAAGTTCTGAAAGATCTATCTCTTTTTCTTTTGAGATAAGCAATGAAAGTCCTTTCTCCATATAAGAAATAAAGTGCTGCCTCTCCTCTATCGTATATTTATCCGAATATTTATTGGTCGAATTAACGATATCAAATGCTATATAATTATTATTCCACAATCTATAAGAAGGCCTTATTTTATTATCAATTATCTCTCCTAACGCCTTGAATCTCTCATTCTTCTCATATTTAGAGGCCCTTTCAATCTCTTCTTTCGTAATAGTAGGATTAAAATGAAAATGAATATGTCCCTTATTTTGTTTAACTCCCGTAATAATACTATTTAAATCCTCCCCTTCTTTCTTTACATACTTTCCTGAACGAGAAAAATATAATTCACGAGCTTTAAGGAAATCACAAGGTTCAAATTCATAAGAAATAGAGACAGGAACTATAGATAATTCTTCAAAATTGTCATTAAAACTATTTTTTCCACTAATATCCAACATCTTTAAGAGACCTTGCTCGGTTGTATCAATTCCATTCTTTGCCCTTCCATTTCTTTGGGCAATCCAAATGGAGCACCTTTCGCTTGATACACTTTCACGGATATACTCAGATAGTAAAATTGAGTTTAAATATTTCTCCTTCGGGGTGCCAGAACGTAAAACTTTAATCATTCTATTCGATCGAGTAATATCTTCAATAAAAGGAGATGTGATAAGATTGTCTCCAACAGCAATTTCAGTAGTTGGAACATCATTATTCTTAAAAATTAATTGAATAATAGCAGGATCTAATATAATATCCCGATGATTAGATAGAAGAAGATGAGAGCTTCCATCTTTAATATTTTCAATTCCAGAATATGACATGCCAGATGAGGTCATCTTAATAATCGCATCAACAACAAAAGACATTATTTTATATTGAAAATCACTAACGCTTTGTAAAGAATATAACTGCTTTTTAAAAGCATCTATGTCATAATTGGGGAATAAGAAATTTACAATATATCCCAGATAAGGACTTTGAGCAATTCTATGAAAAGCCTCAATAGACTCTGCATCTGTATATGGTCTGATTATATCAAATTTTGAGAAATTCATTATCTTTTTTGTGTTAAAAATAAGTCAAACAGAATTATTACTAAAATAATGCTATAAAAAGCAACAAATAGGACTATGCCTAGTGAACCTATCGAAAGAGCATTATATATATTATACAAAAATGAGAGTTGTAATATCACTATTAACATCAAGGATGGAAGTGCAAGAATATTTAAATATGCAAACAGGGAAAATATTAAAGCCAAAGCAGATATCCCAATAGGAAGCATAAAGAAAAAATTCTCTCCAATGGTAAAATACAAAACAATTGAATAAATCAACATAACAAATAGAGCCCCTAAAAGGTGTTCTATAAGGAAATTATTATGCTTTTTAATATTTTTATTAATATATAGTATAGAAATGGCAACAAGAAGAATAACAGATATTAAAGAGATCACTTTATCATATTCAATATATCTAGTCATGGTTATTTTAAATGGAGTACCAACAATTAATGCAGATATATACGCTATCCCTTCACCAACACCAAACACCAACACAGAAGAGAGGAAAACAAATAGCGATTGCTTAAGTACACCTTTGAAATGTGCATTATTTGACATTAGTGCAAAACAGAGAGCAATACAGAATAATGCAAAACAAATGGCATTATACAACATATATTTACCCCCACTCATTTTCACCATTTTCAATCCAGGTATAGAGAAAAAAATGTCATTTGAATCCCCTTTAAGAGCTTTTGTATCGGAATAAATCTCATCCGTAAGATATTCCTTTATAAGGGGCTCCAATTGAGCACCATAATGCTGTATTGAAGTAAGGTTAATATTAGAAAAATTGTCTTTATCAGTATGATAATAATTGAGGTTGTCAATAACTGAAAAATTGTAACCTGGCAATGAGTCCTTTATGAGAGAAAAGTCGGTATAATTAGGGAGAATACTATAAACTGCAGAGGTAAGTGAATAAGAACAAGGGTATTTTGAATACTCATACAATTCCATCAATTTGTTATTATTATTTGATGTTTCAAACAATATTGCTGGACCTTTTACACCGCGAGCCTCAACATTAATAACCAATCCAACACTATCAAATACTTCTCTATTGTTCTTTAAGGCACATTGCATCCCACCACTTGAGTGCTCCTCAGAGTCAGTAAATAAAACCTTAATACCCTGCTTCCAATTATCTTTATACTTAATAGCCTGATTTACAGACTCCAATATAACACCAAGACCATATCCGTCATCTGCTGCCCCATAAGAATAAACAGTATCATTCAACACCTTTTGCCCAAATTTTGAATCGAGATGAGCTACTAAAAGGAGATAAGAATCAGCTATTTTGATCGATGGCTCAAACTGAGCAAAGACATTACCAATATTAATGAATCCACCAAACTTATTTGGGATTGAATCATAATAATAATAATTACAATTTCCCCCCATTGATGAAAGTCTGTTATAAAGATAGTCTCTAACAGCACTTCTTTCTGTTGGGTGTTCTATTGAATGATGATCTTTTGATATAGTTTTGATATCTTCCGCAACTCTTTCTGCCGAAAAACTATCTGACTCCTTAAGATTTACTGAGGGAAAAGAAAAAAAAGCAATATATCCACTAAATAACAGCAGAATTATCCCAATTATCAGTTTAAGTCTTTTCATCTATCAAAGGTAAGTAAAAAACAAATACTCCCAAATAAAGAATGTTATCTAATTAGTAATGAACTATCTCCATAACTCAAAAATCTAAAATTATTGTTAAGAGCATAATCATAGATATTATGCCAATTATCTTCTCCTACAAAAGCGGCAATTAATAATAAGAGTGTACTTTGTGGTTGATGGAAATTTGTAATTAAAATATCTACAAATTTAAAAGAATAGGATGGAACAATTATTATTTGAGTTTTTAATTCTAAATGTTCTTTATTATTGATCTCCATATATCTCAATAGAGAATAAATTGATTCTTTTGGTGAGATATTACTATCAACATTATATGGGTCCCATTGTAATACAGGACGTGGTATCCATTTTTCAGGAGTGTCATTATGACACTGAAGGCCAAGGAAGTACAAGGACTCAATTGATCGTGTAGATGTAGTTCCAACAGATATTATTTTTCCATTTCCTATGAACTCGTACAATTTAGAGAGAAAAGTCTTTGTTACCGAAAAAGGTTCAGAATGCATAATATGTTCCCCAATATACTCACTTTTAACAGGGAGAAAAGTACCAGCACCAACATGAAGACACAACTCCTCTCTATCTATCCCTTTTGAGTCTATTTTACTTAAAACCTCCTGAGTAAAGTGCAGACCAGCAGTAGGTGCCGCTACAGAACCCCTATACTTTGCATATAATGTCTGATAACGCTCTTTATCAATGGTTTCAGTTTCTCTTTTTAAATATGGTGGGATCGGAATTTTACCACATAGGTCAAGTACTTGTGAGAATGGAATATCAAGACTCCATGTAAAGTTTACTATGTAGCAATTATCATCTTTTGATAACAAATTAGCAGTTAAATTTAACTCTCTAAGGCCGTTATTATCATTTTCAGGTATATACAGATTGATACTTCCAGACTTCCATCTTTTAACATTTCCAATAATTGATTTCCACGAACATCTATTATGAGAACTAAAAGATAGATTATATTCATTTGGAGAATATGGCTCAAGACAAAAGATCTCGATAAAGGCTCCGCTCTCTTTTCTGAATAGTAGGCGAGCAGGGACGACCTTAGTATTATTGAATACCATTAATGATTGTTCTGACAATAAATCAGGGAGAGAAGAGAAAATAGTATCTGATACTATACCTTTATTATATATAAGGAGTTTTGATTGATCTCGATATTGTAACGGATATGATGCAATTTTTTCTTGCGGAAGAGAATATGTAAAATCTGTAATTTTTATTATTGGTTTATTCATTTAAAACACCCTTTAATTTGCCCTATAATCGATTATTTTCAGCAAAACTATACATTATCCATTTAACATCAAAATCGTTTGTTTTTGAATTTTGTTTACAAATGTAATTTACAAAAACAAATGAACTTATTTCACATAAGTAACCACTTATTGAGAATTGTAACTAATTGCACATCTGTAATTATAAGTAGTCATAAAAAATACTTATGGTTAAAAATTACTGATATAACTGACTATATATTAGTATATTACGTCAATTAAATCAACAAAAGGTTTGAAACATAATAGGGAGATTCGCCCATTTATCCATAAAATTGAGTATAAATTGATTATTAATAACATATAACAATATGTAAATCAGTGCATATAAAAATTTAACTATAGTATTAGTTTAGAAATTAGTTAATCTCAATCTCACCCTATTGAGGAGTGATAAATGGTAGTTTTATTACCATTTTGTTCACAAATGGAAATTCTTAATTGTTTACATATGTTACAATTATTATGCTTACATTTGTAATATTATTAGATTACAGAAATGAATAGGCGTTTACAACAATTTTTGGAACTAGAACAGCTTACTCCATCAAGATTGGCAGACATTATGGGTATTCAAAGATCAGGACTCTCCCATATACTATCTGGAAGAAATAAACCAGGATATGACTTCTTAAACAAATTATTAAAGAAATTCCCACAGATAAATGCTGAATGGCTTATAACAGGGAATGGAAAACCATATAAAGAGCTAAACCAAAATATTACTCCACAAAAAGAATCTTCCGAATTATTCTCTTATAGTGCAGATAATGAGGTTATTACCCAAGAAGATAACGTCTCACAACCCTTTGAGAATCATAAAACAGAAATAAAGACTGAAGAACAGTCTAAAAATAAAGATGTAAAACGAATAACATTATTTTTTTCAGATGGTAGTTATAAGGAATTTTACCCTAATAAGTAAAATTTAGTATATCTTTGCACTATATCAATAATGCAATGTATAAAGTTATTCGATCCATACTTTTCTCTTTTAATCCCGAAACTGCTCACAATATTACAATGACGTTGTTAAGGATATTGAGATATATCCCCTTCTCTAAGTACATTATTAGATTTATATTTTCCTATAATGATCCTTCTCTCCAAAAAGAGGTATTTGGAATCAAATTTAAGAATCCTGTCGGGCTGTCTGCTGGACTTGATAAAAATGGGGAATATTACAATGACTTGGCTAATTTTGGATTTGGTTTTATAGAAATTGGATCATTGACTCCTAAACCGCAAGAAGGAAATGCCAAACCAAGATGTTTTAGACTAATCCCTGATAAGGCAATAATTAATAGGATGGGTATCAATAACAAAGGGGTAAAGTATGCATTAGACAGATTGCAGAGGGAAAAACCAAACACAATCATAGGGGGAAATATTGCAAAAAATGCACTTACAAAAAACGAAAACTCCAGCCAAGATTATGAACGTTCATTTTCACTTTTATATGATTATGTTGATTATTTTGTAATTAATGTTTCTTGTCCCAATGTAAAAGATCTAACAAAACTTCAAAACATTGATTCTCTCTCAGAAATAATAGATAATTTGCTTACTCTAAGAAGATATTTTGACAATTATCGTCCTATACTGCTTAAAATATCACCAGATATATCAAAAATTAGTTTGGATGAAATTATTGATTTAGTGTTGATTAGTGGAATAGATGGCATAATTGCAACTAACACCACTACTGATAGATCTAACCTATCGACACCTAAAGATAGAATTGATTTTATTGGAAATGGAGGGCTCAGTGGAGCACCTCTTTTCCAAAAGAGCCTTAACACGGTAAAGTATATACATGATAAAACAGGAGGTCTCCTTCCAATCATAGCTGTTGGGGGCATTATGTCTCCAAAAGATGCTTATGAGATGATAAAGGCTGGTGCATCACTTATTCAGATATACACTGGGTTTATATATGAAGGACCATATCTAGTAAAAAGAATTCTTAAATACATTTCTAAGCAGAATAAAAATTTACCACAATGAAACAAGCTGCTATTTGTACAATTGGTGATGAAATACTCATTGGTCAAATTATTGATACAAACTCATCTGTCATAGCAAACAACCTAAATAGAATAGGGATTAGAGTTCAATCAATGCTTTCTATTGGAGATGATAATAAACAAATCATCGATTCACTTAATAATTGCCTCAGATACAATGACATAGTAATTGTTACCGGTGGGTTGGGACCAACTAAAGATGATATTACTAAGAAAGCATTAGCCACCCTATTTGGTACAACAGAATTTGAAACTAACGCTGAACAACTTTCAATCGTCAAATCTATCCTCTCATATAGAGGAATTGAACTTTCAAAGATTAACATTGAACAAGCACTAGTGCCGAAAGGTTCAAAGGTAATTCCAAATCTTATAGGTACTGCTCCATGTATTTCTTTGCACTTTTCAAAAAAACAATACCCCCACTCTCCCATTTTATATTCCCTTCCAGGGGTACCATTTGAGACTATTGCCCTTCTACCTAAAGTCATTGAAGACATCTGTAATTCAATGTGTTTAGATAAAATTATCCATAAAACTATTGCTACATTCGGAATACCTGAATCAACTCTTTCAGACAAAATTGAAGAGTGGGAAAATGCACTTCCAAAAGAACTTAAACTTGCATATCTTCCCAATCCTATCTACGGAGTGAGGTTACGTTTATCAATTTATGACGATAAAGGTGATGGAATGGAGATCATTAACAGAGAATTTAAGAAATTGATTCCATTATTAGGAGATTCAATCTATGGAGAAGATGATGATTCGCTTCAAAAGGTAATTGGGGATATTTTGATTAGGGAAAATGCCACATTATGCACTGCAGAATCTTGTACTGGTGGAAGAATAGCCTCATTAATAACATCTGTACCAGGATCTTCAAAATATTATAAAGGATCCATTATATCATATCACAATGATATTAAAATATCTATGCTAAAAGTGAGGGAGGATACAATCAAAAATTATGGGGCAGTTAGTAAAGAATGTGCCTGTGAGATGGCTGAGGGGGCAATCAATGCATTAAATTGCGACTATTCTATTGCTGTCTCTGGAATTGCAGGACCAGATGGTGGAACAAAAGAAAAACCAGTTGGAAGTGTATGGATAGCAATAGGGAAAAGGAATATATTAGGAGAAATAGAAACTATACCTCGTTTTTTGAGATTTACCTCTGATAGAGAGAGAAATATTGAGAGATTTGCTTCAAATAGCTTAAATTTGCTGCGAACCTGTATCATTAAACACTAAAAAGAATATGAATAATGTAATTGTTATGTTATTGGCAACCTTGATTTTTTCAAGTTCATGCACAAATAATACTTTAATAAACAAAAAGATGACGATCGAACTCGATAAATATTTTAATTCAATCTACAACCCCGATGAACCTGGTGCTGCAATACTTATTCTGAAGAATGATACCATCATCTATGATAAGGGATTTGGAATATCTGACCTTGAGACAAAGGCTAAAATAGATGGGAATACTTTTTTTAATATCGCCTCTATATCAAAACAATTCACCGCTGTTGCTATTATGAAACTCGCCGAGGAAGGGAAAATATCACTCGATGATAACGTGAAGAAGTATTTCCCCTCATTTAAAGCCGATTTTTTTAATAAAATAACTATCAGACATTTACTATCTCACTCCTCTGGTATTATGGATCAACGTCCAAGAGACAATCGAGATTTTGTATTATATTGCACTGATATAGAATCTATTAAATATATGGAAGAGATCACTGAACTAAGGTTCGAGCCTGGCTCTAACTATGAATATGTCAATCCTACTTTTCAACTGTTATATGTAATCATTGAACAAGCAAGTGGAATGTCGTTTGAAGATTATATGAAAAAATTCATATTTACCCCCTCTAATATGAATAGTACTATATATTTTTCACCTGAAAAAAACATTCCTAATATGGCTCATGGATATATTCTAAGTGAAGATAATTTATCAAATAAGGGGACAGAGAGTGAACGCTCCCCTGAGGCTGAGGCAGCTGCAAACGAGATAAAAAAAGGTGCAAAAAGCTTCGGCAAATTTAAAGAGTGTGACTATGGAGAAGAGACCTTCTTTGCAACAAAGGCAGATGGAGGAATATACACTTCTACTCATCAATTTGTAAATTGGTTCAACTCAATTAGTAATAATAAAGTAATCTCTCCAAAATCAATATTAGAAGCGCAAACCCCAAAAACAGTCGTTTCAAACTCCCCCTTCAGCAGCTACCAAAACAGGCCCAACACATGGTATGGCTATGGTTGGTTTATAGAGAAAGAAAACGATGAAATATTCAAGATATATCACACTGGTGGGAATGGCGGATTTCAAACATATGAAGCTACTTATCCAGATCAAAATGTCTCGATTATACTATTTGGAAATAGAGACGACATAAGCCTTTGGACCAATGTTTTATCTATTGAATCAATTCTAAAGAATAACAATATCCTTTAGGAGTGCTATTCTTTATGAAAGATTGATGAATTGGCTTGCGCAACTGGCATAATCACCATGTCATTTATATTGACATGAGGTGGACACTCAATCATAAAGAGTATTGCATTTGCAATATCCTGTGCGGTCAATGGAGTGTATCCTTGATATACTTTTGAGGCCCTTTCCTCATCTCCTTTGAACCTAACTTTTGAAAATTCTGTTTCTACTGCACCTGGGCAGATTTGTGATACTTTTATTCCATATGGTAAAAGGTCTATTCTCATCCCTTTGGTAATGGCATCAACTGCATGTTTAGAAGCACAATAGACATTTCCATTAGGATATACTTCCTTTCCAGCAATTGAACAGAGGTTGATAATATGTCCCTTCTTATTCTCAACCATTATTTTTGATACTATTCTACTCACATATAGAAGCCCCTTTACATTAGTATCAATCATCCTCTCCCAATCATCAACTACCCCCTCATGAATAGGGTTAAGACCAACTGCCAAACCAGCATTATTAACTAAAACATCAATATTTCTCCATTCTTGTGGAATATTACCAAAATAGTGCTCAACTTCCTCTTTGTTTCTAACATCAAGCGAAAGCTCTAAAACTTTACCTCCATATTTTAACAGCTCTTGAGATTGTTCGTAAAGTAATTTCTCGCGACGTCCTATGATTATTAAGTTGTATCCTTTGACTGCCAAAGAATGTGCAACCTCTTTACCAATACCAGATGTTGCTCCAGTTACTAATGCTATCTTATCCATGATTTATTATTTATTATTTAATATTTGCAAATTGTTCAACTTGTGAGAAGACTCTTAAAAAATTTTCTCCCATAATCCCTCTTATGTTATCCTCTGAATATCCCCTATTTTTCAACTCATCTATAAAACTATGAAACATACTAATATCCTTCATTCCCTCAGGAGGTGTTTCAATGCCGTCAAAGTCAGAACCTAATCCCACATGATCAACACCCACCAAATCAACCACATGATCAATATGATCCACTATCAATTTGAAAGATGGTGCTGGATAATTTATAAGTTGTTTTTCAATATTATGGTAGGCCTCTCTCTTTTCAATATTGTTTAAATCCCTCCTTGACTCTTGCTGTTTAACATCAAATTCGTCTGCCAAATCCCAAAATTGTTTTGTACCAAATGATTCGTCAAGAAACGCGGGATAAAAGTTAATCTGAATAACCCCTCCACCTTTAGCCAAATCTTTAATCATTTGATCAGAGAGATTCCTCGGATGGTTGCATAATGCTCTACAGCAAGAATGTGTTGCTACAATTGGAGTTTTAGAGTATTTTAACGCATCATAAAAACTATCATCAGAGACATGGGATATATCAACTATGATTCCAAGTCTATTCATCTCTTTGATTACATCCTTCCCAAAAGGGGAAACCCCACCCCATCTCTTCTCCTTTGTAGCACACGAATCACAAATCTCATTATTGCCAGTATGAGTGAGAGTCATATATCTTATTCCGAATCTATAAAAAAGTCTAAGTAGAGATAAATCCTTTTGTATCGGAGCCCCGTTTTCCATTCCTAAAAAAATAGAACCAAGCCCCTCTCTCTTATTTCTGCGTGCCTGTGCTACCGAAAAGGCAAATGCCACTTTATCTCTATTTTTATCAACTGAATCATAGGTACGAGAAAGTAACTCAAGAGCTCTTCTGGTAGATTCATCAGCAGAGAGATGATTTGATGTGTATATTGCAAAAAAAAGTCCATCAACCCCCCCCTCTTTCATTCTGAGATAATCAATATGACCTCTATCCATTTTTTGTCCTAAATCAAGATTCTCAAGGAGCATTGAGGGTGTGTCACAATGAGAATCTAAAACAAAGGAATCTTCACTAAAATCACGCATATTTATAATTATAAGATTAGATTATTTACGCTACAGCCTATTATTTTATAACAAATGTATAAAAAAAGAAGTTGACTAAAAAGAATTTTTAGTCAACTTCCATAAACATCGATAAACTTACCTCTTATTCAATGAAGATCCTTTGCTTATTGAGATTACATCCATGACAATGTTTGGAGCAGAATAGTAATCAAGACTTGAAGAACCCGATAAGTCAACAATTAATTTCTTTTCAACATTAACCACTATGTTTGAAGCACCTGAAGCCTCTGCTTGTACTGTTTGAGATACCATTTTACTTGCCATTATGCGTGATGCACCTGAGCAATCTATTTCAATGGAAGCACTCTTGCCATTAAGGGTCACATTTGAGGCACCTGAACAATCAATTTTTACATCTGAGCAATTTCCATCAAAATCTATTAAACTTGCTCCACTAATATCTATTTCAACTTCATTGTTATTTTGCATAACGACAACATTGCTTGCTCCAGAAATTGTGTAATTAGCTTCACTGAGACTTCCGTACAAATGTCCCTTTGTGGCTCCTGAAAAGTCGAATTCGCCTTTTTCTCCAGTAATATTAAGTTTCGTCAAATGTGAAGCTCCAGAGAAATCTGCCTCAAAGTCTTTAACTTGAAATGTATCATCTGTATAAAATTTTGTTGCACCACTAAAATCAAGTCCTTCAAGAGATGGCATATATACTGTTGCTTTTAGAGTGTAATCACTCATATGCCTTGATAGAGAATTACTCATGAGATTAGTATTAATTTCTAAGATCAACTTCCCCCCCTCTTCCCTTACTTTTAAATAGTTTTTAAACTCTTCACTATATTCAATTTCAACTTTATAGGTATTAGATTTAATCACTTTGACATCAAAAGTGTTTGAGGCTTTGATCTCATTGAAATTATTAAAATTAAAGTTTTTCTTCAGAGTAGCACCGAATGACAAAGTCACAATTAGTGACATGAGTGTCAACATTACAATTTTTTTCATTTTTTTAATATTTAAAAAGTTATTTATTACTTATTTCTTGTTGTAGCAATTTAATCCCATCAATTTTTCTTGTATAATACTCTGTTAGTATGGTTATTTTCTCGTTTTTATCCATCTCTTTTGGTAATAATTCGGTGAGTGGTATGGCATCATAGGCAATATTATCTATAGATTGATAGAGTCTCTCTTTTTCATCTTGTGATGAGAAGATAGAGCTCTTATCTGCTTGTTGGTCAATTTCAATTTTCAACGCATTCACTTGTGTATTATAATCATAATAGATCAGCTCTATCTCATCTGTTTGATTATATATTGAATTATAGGAAATAAACAATCCAAGTATAAGTAGCACTGATGCAGCAGCAGAACAAGCAGTAAACCAAAAAATCATCTTGCTTCTTCTCTTCTTGTCTTTTTCAAATCTTTCGAAAAAACGCTCTTGATCTCCATCAGGAAGCAACTTTTCGTCAAACATCGATTTGTTTTCTTTAATATATTTTTCTATATCATCCATATCAAATAATTATTTAGTTGAACAATTAAGAATACTTAATAACTTAGATTTACCTCTGAGGTATTGAGAGCGTACAGTAGATTCCTTTATTTTAAAAATTGAAGCAATCTCTTCATAATCATACCCTTCGAAAAGTACCAAAGATAGAATAGACCTATATCCATCAGGAAGGAGCATAAGTGCCTGCTTGATTCTATCCACCTCCATTTTCTGATTATTATCTATTACTTTGTTGGATAGATCAATTTTATAATCCTCGACAAGATTGAGATAACTTTTTCTTTTTCTAAGATAATCAATTGAAGATCTAATAGTTGTCTTAACAAGCCAAGCTTCCTCTTGCTGTGGTACAGAGATAGAGATATTAGAATTGATATATTTTATCATTGTATCGTGAACAATCTCCTCGGCATCCATCTTGTCGCCAACAATTCTAAGAGAAGTGTTATAAAGTCTCCCCTTATACTTATTGTAAAATGATATGATTTCTCCTTGTTTCACCTTGTTTGTTTTTCTGATTTAATAACGAACAGGCAAAAGGATTTGTTGCACGGAAAATGAAAATTATTTTCTTTTTTGTCTTAATGCCTCAAAAAGGCAAATAGAAGTGGCTACAGAGACATTTAGTGAGCCTATTTCACCAACCATGGGAATAGAGGCGTTATTATCACATAATTTTAAGACAGAATCGCTAATCCCTTTCCCTTCTGAACCCATAATAATTGCAGTGGGTTTATCAAAATCTGTATTATAAATAGTATTATCTGCTTTTTCCGAAATAGCAATTATCTGAAAACCAGATTCTTTTAGAAAGAAAATAGGGATTCTAAGATTTTGGGCACGATGTGTATTTATACGAAGTAGTGCCCCAGCAGAAGTTTTAATTGCATCAGCATTGATGGCGGCACCACCTTTGGCAGGTAAAATAATACCAGCAGCACCAGCACACTCGGCACTCCGTGCAACTGCTCCAAAATTGCGCACATCACTTACACCATCAAGCATTACAATCATGGGTGATTTGGTTTTGGAAAAAGCAACTTCCACCATCTCTTCGAGTGAAATATAATCTATCGCAGAGAAGAGAGCCACCACACCTTGATGATTGCCCTTAGCAATGCGATTGATCCTCTCAATGGGAACAAACTGAGTCGCAATCCCTTTTTCCTGAAGAATTTCCATTAGTTCCCTAAATGAAGCCCCCTCGAGACCTTGCTTAAAGATCACTTTTTCAATCTTTTTTCCAGATAGAACAGCCTCCTTAACAGGATGCATTCCAAACAAATAATTCATTTTAAATTCTTCCATAATTCTTTAATCTTCTAAAGAGGACCATTCTTCCATTTTAAGATCCAATTCTCGTTTTAATTCTAAATACTTTCTCGTGGTTCCATCAATATCTAAACCAGCAACTGGGTTAGATAGTTGTGATTCTATATCCTTCATCTGCTTCTCAAGCTGTTCAATTTTCTTTTCGTATTGCTCGATTTTCTTCTGCTTTTTTCGTGATTCTTTCTGTTCTTCAAAAGAGAGCTTTGATTTGGTGATAATTTCTCTTTTGGGAAGAGATTGTTCCTGGGTTTGATTTAGTGATGTAGTAGCTTTTATTTCAAGATCGGTAAGATGAGACAATTTTTTGCTTTCAAGGAACTCAGAAACACCTCCAAGATACTCCTTGACCTTGCCATCTTTGTATTCATACACCTTATCTACCAACCCATCGAGGAAATCTCTATCATGTGAAACAATCACCAACGTCCCATCATATTTCTGAAGGGCTTGTTTCAAAATATCCTTCGATCTGATATCCATATGATTAGTGGGCTCATCAAGGGCAAGAAGATTGTATGGTTTTAGAATTAACTTTGCCATGGCTAGCCTAGACCTTTCTCCGCCACTCAAAACAGCTACCTTTTTGTCTATATCTTCACCTTTAAATAGAAAGGCTGCAAGTATATCCCTCAATTTAAATCTAATATCCCCTACAGCCACCTTCTCAAGGGTGTCAAACACAGTGTCTTTTTTATTTAAAATATCCTCTTGATTTTGGGCATAATACCCTATGGAAACATTGTGACCAATTGTTGCAGTGCCAGCAAGTGGAGAAAGTTCCTCAATTATGACCTTCATCATAGTACTCTTCCCCTCTCCATTTCTCCCCACAAATGCCACCTTCTCCCCACGTTGAATGATGATATCTATATCTGAAAGAACTTTTTTGACTCCGCTGGGGCTAATATATCCTGCAGAGAGCTCCTTTGCTTGGAAGACTACCTGCCCTGAACGGGGAGAAGGGGGGAATTTGACATTTAATGCCGAGTTGTCCTCTTCATCTATCTCTATCAATTCTATTTTATCAAGTTGCTTAATGCGCGATTGCACCTGATTGGATTTGGTGGGTTTATACCTGAATCTTTCAATAAATTCTTCACTCTTTTCAATCATCTTTCGCTGATTCTCATAAGCTGCCCTCTGCTGCTCCATCCTTTCTTTACGAAGAATAATATATTTACTGTAAGGAACTTTGTAATCATGAACTTTCCCAAGGACTATTTCTACAGTGCGAGTAGTGACGCTGTCAAGGAACCTCCTATCGTGGGAAATTAGCACCAACGAACCAGCATATGACTTTAAATACTCCTCAAGCCATTGTATTGATTCGATGTCAAGGTGGTTGGTAGGCTCATCGAGAAGTAGTACCTCTGGCTTGTGAAGGAGCACTTTAGCCAACTCCACCCTCATATTCCATCCCTGAGAAAATGTACTTCTGCTCCTTGTAAGATCCTCTTTTTTAAATCCCAGTCCAATCAAAGTCTTTTCTGCCAACAGAGAAGGAGACTCAGATCCAAGATACAAGATTCTGTCATTGAGATCATTGAGCTCTATTATCAATTGTTGATACTGTGTACTATTATAATCAGTACGTTCCGTTAGCTCCTTACTTACTATTTCGATTCTCTTCTTAATGAGAAATAGATCTGAAAATGCAGTCATTGTCTCCTCAAGAACAGATTTATCTTTTGAATAATTCATGATCTGTGGGAGATACCCAATGGTCAACCCTTGTGGTTTCATTATCTTACCACTCGAAGGGGATTCGATACCCATAATCAACTTAAGAATAGTAGATTTGCCAGCACCATTTTTACCAACTAATGCAATATGCTCTCCGTCGCTTATATGAAAATTAATTTCATTTAATAGGGTAAAGCCACCATAGGCTACTGTTAAATCATTTATCGATATCATCGTCTATCATTTTTCATCAGCTTCTTCCTCCATCTCATCATCTTCTTCTATTCTACTTTTACACAATAAAATAGATACTTCGTATAACATATAGAGGGGAAGTGCTACTACCATTAATGTAAAAACATCCCCTGAAGGGGTAATAATAGCGGCAAGTATTAAAAGAGCAATAGCTGCATGTTTTCTGTATTTTTTTAAAAGTTGCTTTGTAATAATTCCCAACTTTGAAAGAATTGCCGCTAAAGCGGGCATTTCAAATACTATTCCCATCAATAAGATTAATCTTATAAACATAGAAATATACGAAAGAAGAGAAATTTGATTAGGGACTGCTTCGCTGACTTGATATGTACCTAAAAACCTTACGGTCAATGGAAAAACCAAAAAATACCCAACACAGACGCCAATATAAAATAAAATGGCAGCAAACCCAAAGCCTATCTGTAAAGATCGTTTTTCTTTTGGATACAACGCTGGTTTAATAAAACTCCATAAAAGATAGAGAACATATGGAGTGGCAACGATAAGGGCAAGATAAAAAGAGACCTTAATATGAGTAAAAAACTGGGCTGCCAAATCTATATTGACAAGCTCCATTTTAAAATTATCAAGTTGACTTAAATGGAGAAGGTTAAAGAGATAATTTAACCCTTTGTATAGTATAAAATCTGAATCAATAGGGGCAAGTATTACACTGTCAAAAACAAAATCCTTACACAAGAAGATCACTATCATGAGTAACACGATAACACCAAGGGAGCGAAAAAGAACCTTCCTCAACTCCTCTAAGTGCTCCCAAAATGACATCTCTTTGGCCACTATTTATTCTTTCTCTTTGAGTTTGTGTCTGTATCTTTATCAAGCCCCTCATTTATCTCCTTCACTTGTTCATCTAAATCAAGATCATCTTTAACCCCTTTTACACCATCTTTGAAACTCTTAATCCCTTTACCAATTCCTTTCATTAGTTCAGGTATTTTTCTTCCTCCGAAAAACAAGAGCACCACGAGGGCTATAAAAATAATTTCAGTCATTCCAATTGTTCCGAAGATTAAAAACATATTATTCATATTTAAATTGTATTGTTATAACTATTAAAGGCATC
This sequence comes from uncultured Muribaculaceae bacterium, assembly GCA_964607675.1. Taxonomy (GTDB): domain Bacteria; phylum Bacteroidota; class Bacteroidia; order Bacteroidales; family UBA932; genus CAZSLC01. The sequence continues at coordinate 95,059 of CAZSLC010000001.1, read as the reverse complement.
TAAAAGATACTGTGGGACCCTTGTAGGCTTACGGCTTGTTCCATGAAGGACCCCTAAAATGACACTCCCTGTACAAACTAAATCCATATTTTGATTGTAAATCATAGTATTAACCTCTACTTTAGCCTTTGGTTCTTTATCTATTGATGTGATAATTGTAAGTATATCACCCATAACTGCAGGCTTTTTATAATTACATGTAACAGATACTACAGGCATCACTATTCCCATTTCTTCAATTTTTTCAATTGGAAAGCCTAAATCAATTAAAAACTTATGCCGTCCACATTCAAAATATCTCACATAATTGGAATGATGAACAATCCCCATTTGGTCCGTCTCATAATATCGGACCTCTAATTTTAATTCTGACTTACAATGCATTGTCAAATGTAATATTATTATTTTAAATTAGAGATAGATTTTTTCAGATTGTCCAATTTGGTAGTAGCGTCCACTTTCTTCTTCTTTTCCAACTCTACCACTGCCTCAGGGGCATTAGCAACGAATTTTGCATTCGTCAACTTAGCCTCAACACCTTTTAAGAATTTCTCAAGATGCTCGATCTCGTTTTTCATTTTCACTATCTCCTCCTCAATATCCACTTTCCCTTGAAGTGGAACAAACATCTCTGTGGTCCCTACCATGAAAGAAACACCAGTATCGTTGCTATCAATAGAAGAGACAAAATCTATTGAAGAAATATTTGCCATCCTCTTTATGAGAGAAATCATAGCCTCTGGTAGTTCTCCTTTAACAGAGAGGGAAAGCGACTCTTTTGGAGATAGAGATTTAGATTGTCTTATATTTCTAATTGAAGTAATAACGCTAATTCCTCTTTCAAACTCACTGATATATTGTATGTCAACTTCTTTAGCAGAGGGTTGTTGTTTTAGCATGATAGTCTCTTTATCACCTCTTTGAGCAATATTTTGCCACAACTCTTCAGTAATGAAGGGCATAATAGGATGAAGCAATTTCAGAAGAGAATCAAAAAAGGAGATTGTGCTATCAAATGTAGCTTTATCAATTGGCTTTCCATATTCGGGTTTGATTATTTCGAGATACCAAGCACAATAATCATCCCAGAAAAGTTTATAAAGAGACATTAAGGCATCAGAAATTCTAAATTTATCAAAATGGTCATTTATTATATTGATTGTTGCAGAAAGATGATTGTCAAACCATTTCACTGCCGAAGCAGAATAGTCTGGTTGCTGCAGAACTGAAGATACCTCCCACCCTTGAATCAACCTATAAGCATTCCAAATCTTATTGCAGAAATTTCTCCCCTGCTCTACTTGGGACTCATCAAAGAGAATATCATTCCCCGCAGAGCTGCACAACAACATGCCAAGTCTTACTCCATCAGCACCATACTGCTGCATAAGAAGGATTGGATCTGGAGAGTTCCCAAGAGATTTGGACATTTTCCTCCCCTGTTTGTCCCTGACAATTCCAGTCAAATATACATTTCTGAATGGCACTGCTCCACAAAACTCATCTGCGGCCATCACCATCCTTGCTACCCAGAAGAAAAGTATTTCAGGTGCAGTGATTAAATCATTGGTTGGGAAATAATATTGTAGCTCCTCGTTCCCCTTTTTATCTGGAAATCCAGGTTTAGAAGGATCAAACACAGATATCGGCCATAACCAAGAAGAAAACCACGTATCGAGAACATCTTCATCCCTCTTCAAATCCTCAATGGAAATAGAAGGGTCAATCTTCTTTGCTGCCTCGAATGCCTCATCAAGGGAGGATTCTACCACAAATTTCCCATTTGGGAGATAATAGGCAGGAATCTGCTGCCCCCACCACAGCTGCCTTGAAATACACCAATCCCTTACATTCTCCATCCAGTGCCTATATGTATTTTTAAATTTGTCTGGTATAATAGCAATTTCTCCACTTTCCACCCTTGCAAGGGCATCTTTTGCAAGATCTCCCATTTTTAAAAACCATTGAAGTGAAAGTCTTGGTTCAATTACAGCATTGGTCCTTTCGGAGTAGCCAACCTGAGATACATAATCTTCTTCTTTTTCAAGAAGACCAGCCTCAGATATCATTTTCATCACTTTTTTACGTGCTACAAAACGATCTTCACCAATAAGTATCTGAGCTTTTTCATTGAGATTACCATGTTCATCAATAATATCAACTACAGGAAGATTGTGTCTTAGACCTATTTCGTAGTCGTTAATATCATGAGCAGGAGTCACTTTAAGACAACCTGTACCGAAGTCCATGGTTACATAAGAATCCTCAATCACAGGTATCTCTTTATTTATCAATGGTATAATAACTTTTTTCCCTTTTAGGTGATGATATCTTTCATCATCTGGGTTGATACAGATTGCTGCATCGGCCATGATAGTCTCAGGTCGAGTAGTCGCTATAATAATATAATCTTTGGTAGCCTTACCTCCATCAGATATAGGATATCTTAAATAATAGAGTTTTGATTTGGTCTCTTTATGGATCACCTCCTCATCACTTACCGCTGTAAGGGATTGAGGGTCCCAGTTAACCATCCTTACGCCCCTATATATGAGCCCTTTTTTATAAAAATAGACAAATGTATTGATAACAGCCTCGCTAAGATCTTCATCCATTGTGAATTTAGTTCTATCCCAATCACAAGAAGCACCTAATTTCTTTAATTGTTCAAGGATGATGCCCCCATGCTTTTCCCTCCACTGCCAAGCGTGCTGCATAAACTCTCCCCTTGTCAGATCTGTTTTGTTGATACCTTGCTCTTTTAATTTTGCAACTACCTTTGCCTCTGTTGCAATTGAAGCATGATCAGTCCCTGGTACCCAGCATGCATTTTTACCACTCATCCTCGCTCTCCTGACCAACACATCTTGAATTGTATTGTTAAGCATATGCCCCATATGAAGGACGCCCGTCACATTTGGAGGTGGAATCACAATAGTGTATGACTCCCTTTCATCGGGTACAGAGTGAAAAAATTTGTTTTTAAGCCAATAAGAGTACCATTTATCCTCTACTTCAACTGGGTTATACTTTGCAGAAAGCTCCATTTTAATATTATCTATATATTTTTCAACCTGCAAATTTACACAAAATGCTATCTTTGTAAACTATTTATTGAAAAATTATGGAACAAAACGATCAAAAAGGGAAAGAAATTAACATTGAACTTTCAAAAGAGGTGGCACAAGGAAGTTATTCCAACATAGCCATTATCACCCACTCTTCGAGCGAGTTCATCCTCGACTTCGCAAGAATATTGCCGGGTATTCAAAAAGCTGAGGTTTCTAATAGAATTATTATGACGGCTGAACACGCAAAAAGACTATTTTTAGCCCTAAGCGACAACATCTCCAAGTTTGAAAAACAACATGGTGAGATAGTAATAAACAATACTCCTAACCTTCCAATGGGATTTGGCCCCAATGGAGCAGAGGCTTAGTTATGAACATTAAAATAATTGTTTTCAAATCCCCACTACACGATATAAACAGCATATATGAGTCAAGGGAGCTTTTCTTTGAGGCACTTAAATCTTACAATGGGGTCTCAATAGTTGACGCTCTCAACTATAAAGAAGTTGATAAAGGAGATTTGACATTTTGTTTTATTGCTACAGGAGGTACGGAAGAATTGTTCAGAACGATATCTTCAAAAATTGCTCATCCTGTAAGATTGATTAGTGACGGGTATCATAACTCTTTAGCTGCATCATTTGAAATTGCCACATGGTTAACTCAAAATAGTATTCCACACCAACTTATAAATATTCCTTTTAATTTTAAAAAATTAGAATTTATTGATAATTTCTTGCTTTTGGAAAGAATATATAACAATAATAAAGTCAAGGAGTACCTTTCAAAAAGTGTTATCGGTTTGATTGGTGGAGAGTCTTCATGGCTCATCTCTTCTCAAGTTGACAAAGATTATCTTTCAAGAAGGCATGGTGTCAAATTCGTTGATATTCCAATCGATGAGATTGTTGAGAGCTACAATAAAGCAATATCCTCTTCACAGAAAAGGGGGAGAATAGAAGATGCAGAGACTATGTCAGAAGTTCTATATGACATCTCCCAAAAGTATCATCTAACAGCCCTCACAATCAAATGTTTTGACCTCCTCACCCCATGCAATACCACTGCCTGCCTTGCACTTGCTAATCTTAACGACCGAGGGATCGTTTCAGGCTGCGAAGGGGACATTCCCACCCTATGGTCAATGATGATTGCATTTGCAATGACAGGGAAACCCTCTTTCATGGTAAATCCATCCTCCTCCTCTCAAAATGAATTGACAGTAGATTTTGCCCACTGCACAATTCCCCTTTCGATGGTAGATAGTTTTTCATTACCAACACATTTCGAATCATCAATCGGTGTCGGAGTGGCAGGTAAATTACCACTTGGCAGATATTCTCTTTTTAAGATTGGAGGGAAATATTTAGATAATTGTTTCCATACTTCAGGAGAGGTGATTTGCAATACTACTATTTCCCAACGATGCCGCACTCAAGTTGGTTTTCGTTTTGATACCATAGAAGAATTCAATACTTTTTTCAATAACAGACTTGGGAACCACCTGATTCTGAATAAATTTTTAACATTGAACACATTATAATATGTCAAATTATAAAGCAGAACTACACAAAATAAAAGCATTTGTCTTCGATATTGATGGTGTGCTGACAGATGGCTCAGTTATTTCAACACCAGAGGGGGATTTACTCCGCACATTCGATTCAAAAGATGGATTTGGAATGAGATTGGCCATAATGAATGGGTATACAATTGGCATTATCACTGGTGGAGAATCAGAGAGTATCATAAAAAGATCCCTTGTTTTAGGAATTAAAAAAGAAAATCTATACCTCAGATCGAGAAACAAACTCCCTGATTTCTTCGATTTCTGCAAAAAAAATGGTATTCTTCCTCAAGAGGTAGCATTTGTTGGAGACGATCTCCCAGACATCTGCATTTTGCAGAATTGTGGACTTGCAGTGTGTCCTTGCGACGCAGTAAAAGAGGTAAAAGAGGTATGCCACTATATATCAGCATTTCCAGGGGGAAAAGGATGTGCAAGAGACCTCGTTGAGCAGGTATTAAAAGTTCAAGGGAAATGGGTGTTTGATCCAATAGCATATTCAGGATAATGTTGACAGATAAATTAAAAAACCGTCGTCTAATTTTGTGCTCTGCATCAGCGCGACGCAATGAACTTTTGAAGGGGATTGACATCCCTTTTGAAATTGATGTGCTAAATAATTTTGACGAATCATATCCCCCCTCCACCCCTACCCAACTGATCCCAGAGGCTATCGCCAAAGGCAAATCACACTCATTTCACAGAGAACTTCATGATGATGAAATTCTTATCACTGCTGATACGTTGGTAGTTTGTGAAGATAAAATATTAGGGAAACCAAAGGGGAGAGATGAAGCTATAACGATGTTAAATCTTTTGTCTGGTAAAAATCATCAAGTCATTACAGGAGTGTGTATCAGAAGCAATAAAAAAGAAAAATCCTTCTCTTCCTCTTCATTTGTCACTTTTAGAATTTTGAATAGAGATGAGATAGAGTATTATGTTGATAACTATCAACCTTACGATAAGGCTGGTGCCTATGGTATTCAAGAATGGATAGGATTCATAGGTATTACATCGATAAAGGGGTCTTTTTACAACATTATGGGCCTTCCTATACAAAAATTATATGGTAAATTATTCAATTTTTAATTTTTATCCTTATCTTTGAGAAAAATAGGATAATGATTCAACCACCTTCAACACTTAACGATTCTGATACTTTATCTCTATTAAAAAAAATAACCAAGCAAACCAAAGAACTATTATTCACATACGATTCGATTAGCAAAGTTGGTTATGCATTTAATAGTGATGGCTACATCCCGTTTTCGTTTATTGAAAATAGTATTGTATATCACAATTTTTACAATTCTCTCCACCCCCTTGACAGAGATATCACTATTAACTCAGTGAATGATATTGCTACTGGCAAAATAGATAGCACTACACTTGATATTAGGATTTATAATCACCATAACAAATCTTATTTCTATCACAATCTTTACTTGAGCGCATATAGGAACAATGGCGAAAACACTATACTGGGTTCACTTAGTAGCATCAATCTATCAAAACAGCAAGAGCTCCAAAATAAACACTTAATAGATATTTATAAGGCATTATTTCAAGATTTACCCATTGGTGTAGAACTGTACGATAAAAATGGGTATATTTTAGATACCAATAACAAGAATTTAGAAATATACGGTGTTGACAATAAGGAGGATATACTAAAAGTCAGGTTGTGGGACAATGTCAATCTCAGTAAAGAGCATATCAAGGAGATAAAAGAGGGTAAAGTTGTCAGCTACGATCAAATATATGATTTCGATTTAGTTAAAAAAAATAGCTCCTACAGAACAACTAAAACGGGGGAATCATTTTTCAGAATTAAACACAGTTCCATTATGATGGAAGGGAAGATAGCTGGGTATCTATGGTGCACTGAAGATATAAAGGAACTTCATGAGAGCAATAAAAACCTTAACAAGTTATTTCAGGAGTATAAAACTATATTGGATAATATACCAGTAGGTGTAGTTTTATATGATTCTGATGGGAAGCAAACATTTATTAACAATGCTTGCGCCAATATGTTTGGAATTACAGATACTAAAGCACATAGCAATAATAAAATATCAATATTCAACGATCCAGCTTCAGATAAAGATTTATTAAAGAGGATTACTCAAAGAGAAAATATTGATATAGTTTTATGTTATAATCTATCAGATCTTGAAGGGAGTAAATATTATCATCCTACATTCAAAGAGGAAAATAGTATTTACTTAGATTGCAAAGTAAGGTATATAACTGACAGCTACAATAGAGACAATGATATGATACTTGTCATTATCTCTGATGTCACTGACAACAAAAAATATGAGACCAGACTCCAAATTGAAAAGGAAAAAGCTCAGGAGGCCAATTTATCAAAGAGTATCTATCTTGCCAATATGAGCCATGAGATAAGAACTCCCCTCAACTCTATTGTTGGTTTTTCAGAATTGCTTGCCAGCGCAGAGACAGAGCAAGAAAAGATGGAGTTTCTCTCTATAATAAAGAACAACAACGCTTTACTCATAAGGCTTATAAACGATATATTAGATTTAGCAAAAATCGAATCTGGACATATTAAGTTAGAACCCAAAGAATTTGACGTAAACAATTTGTTTAGTGAGAGTTACAAATCATTTAAATCAAAGTTTGAAAATGACAAAGTCGAATTTATTGTCAGAAAACCATACAAAATATGTATAGTCAATCTTGATCGAAGCAGGATTCTTCAAATTTACAACAACTTTTTAACTAACGCGATAAAACACACAAATAGTGGAAGTATCACATGTGGTTACGAATATGTAAATAATGGACTAAAAATATATACCAAAGATACTGGAAAAGGTATACCTTTAGACAAACAACCACTCATCTTTGGAAGATTTCAAAAATTAGACTCTTATTCTAAAGGAACTGGGTTAGGTCTGGCTATTTGTAAGGCAATCGCTGAGGCTATGGGCGGGACAATTGGCTTCGAAAGCAAAGAGGGAGCTGGCTCCCTCTTTTGGGCATGGATACCTTGCAAAGCAAAAATAACCATTTAAGCTATTAATCTTTTTTCCTTCTCTGCTCAAGTATTTTTCGTGCTGAATTACTTAATAGAACTACAGCACCTGCTATTATTGCAGTATCTTTTATAACCAACCTTCCAGCACCAGAGAGGAGTGGAAAACCATATTCACCACTTCCCAAGTTGGGAACCCAACATTCAGGAGTTGTGACCAAAAAAGACAATGTTCCAATTGTCATAATAATAGCAAGAATCTCCCCTACCATTCCTATCTTTGTTGAGAAGAAACCAAGAAAAGTGAGAATACCAATGCTCATTATCAATATACCTAAACCATGTGAATAAGAATAAGTATTATTATCAACGTGCCATTGATGTTTAACCTGGTCATATTCACCCTCTTTTAGTTTGTAATTTTTGTACTCTGGAGCATCTTTATCATAAAAGAAACTCATAAAAGGACTATTCGCAACAAAGGGGACAATCCCTTCTGCCTCATAATTAAAGAATTTCAGTCCACCTATCCAGACAAAAATAATTAAAATGGCAACCCTAATGAGTCCGAATCCTAATTTCTGCGAATTAGCAGCTGTTCTTAAAAACCAGTCAAATAATTTGTTAAAAGTATTCATAGTGTTTTAATTTTGAATAATTCTAAATTACTTTACAATAAGCATGCCTAAATTATTATTTTTTATTAAATTTGTTGAATTGAAAATTATAAAAATGTCACACGATCACAACCATCACCAGCACAACTCTCAGAAAAATATAGCAACTGCATTTTTCCTTAATGCTGCCTTCGTAGTAATAGAAGTAGTTGGAGGAATTATAACAAATAGTATTGCAATATTAAGCGACGCATTTCATGATTTAGGAGATTGTTTATCATTGGCAACAGCATGGTTCCTACAAAAAAAATCTTTGAAGCCTCGAGACAAACATTATTCTTATGGATATAAAAGGTTTTCATTGTTAGGAAGTATTTTTCTATCTGGGATACTCTCTTTCACCTCTGTTTATATCCTTTACAAAGCAATCGGTCGCATCGCCTCCCCTGAAGAGGTCAATGCTAAAGGGATGGTATGGATTGCAATTTTTGGTGTAATAATCAATGGGGCAGCTGCTCTTAAAGTAAAAAAAGGCTCGTCGCTAAATGAGCGTTCTGTGTATCTTCATATCATGGAAGATGTCCTTGGGTGGGTAGGTGTATTAGTTGTAAGTATAGTTATGCATTTTAAGGATTTACCTATTTTAGACCCTATACTTTCAATTATTATTAGTATTTGGGTACTATTCAATGTTTATAAGAACTTAAGAGACGTTTTTAAAATATTACTACAAGCTATTCCAAGCGACATAGATACCGACTCTTTAACCAATGAAATTTTATCATTGAGCGATGTAACGGGGGTTCATGATTTACACATTTGGAGTTTGGATGGAGAATCACATATAATGACTATACATGTGGTCACTAATAGAGATTCAAAGATAATGCTATCAAAAGGTAAACGAGAGGGGCTAAAAAGAAGGATAATTTCAATAGCTTCAAACCACCACATCAACCACACGACGATAGAAATTGAAGAAGATGGAGAAGAGTGTCAAAGTGGTTGCCTTGAATGATTACACATATCGCAGATACCACATTTTTGACTATCAATTTCACCAAAATAGGCAAGTAAACGCATGCTTCTACAATCTGGTTGTTTTATATCAATATCATTTGAGGCATAATCAATCATTGCTGCAACTCTTTTTGCATATATTGATTTCCTCTCCTGATATGTCTTTGTAGATAAAAACAGATTTTCTGGTGTAAGTCTCTCGTTATTAAATATTATAAGTGGAGATTTCACCCTCGGTATATACTTGATCACCCCAAGTCTTGAGAGTTCGATTAGTTTAGATTTGACATAATCAATACTATTAACAAGAATTTTAGCCATAAATTCCTCATCAATTGATACCAAGTGGGAAAATAGGGCAGGATAAACCCTCATTAACGCTTTGATTATAGTATCAAGATCTTTTTTACCAAGTTGAATTTTATAAAGTTCATCCCTATTGACAACAAACATAATCCTGCTCGGATTGTCAATTTCATCTGTAAGAGTTAAATAACCACTACTTTCCAAATATTTTATTGAATAATATGCAGAGGTGCTATGTATTTTAAAGAATTTTGAGAATTCTAATAAATTAAATTTGTATGATTCACCCCCTCCACTCTCATAGGGAATATTTAAGTAAATAAATATCTTTTGGTAAATATCAGCTATGTATGATAACTCTGGAAATGTTATTGTTAATATTCTATGAAGTCTTGATATATCTTGCTTGTTCCAGATCATAACGGCATAGGCACGTTCTCCATCCCTTCCAGCCCGGCCAGCCTCTTGGTAGTATGACTCTATTGAATCTGGCATTTCAATATGACATACAAACCTTACATCTGGTTTGTCAATCCCCATTCCAAAAGCATTTGTTGCAACTATGATTCTTAGATCTCCATCCTTCCACCTCTGTTGCTTTAAATTACGCTCTTCAGCACTTAATCCAGCATGATAGTAATCAGCATCAATGTTTTGAGATTGCAAAAAAGCTGCAATTTCCTCTCCCTTTTTACGAGTTCTAACATAAACAATACCAGAACCTCGCACTCTGTTAACCACCTTTAAGAGATTACCCAGCTTATTCTCTTTCTGCAAAACATTATATGATAAGTTCTCTCTCATAAAGGAGCCCTTAATTAAATTCTCTCTTTTGAAATCAAGGCTCACCATTATTTGATTTGCTACATCTACAGTAGCCGTTGCAGTTAATGCAATCACTGGTACATCTTCGAGATACCTTCGAATATCTTTAATAAGCAGATAATCAGGTCTGAAATCAAATCCCCACTGGGAGATGCAATGAGCCTCATCCACTACTAAAAAATTGATCTTCATTTTTTGAAGTCTTACAATAAAAATTTCTGTTCTTAACCTTTCAGGGGATAAATACAAAAATTTATAATCGCCATAAATTGCATTATCTAATGCTGTGTCTATCTCGTGATAAGTCATACCTGAATAGATAGCAAGAGCCTTTATCCCTTTACTATTAAGATTATTGACCTGATCCTTTATAAGAGATATTAAAGGGGTTACGACGATTGCCATCCCCTCTTTCACAATAGCAGGAATTTGAAAACAAATAGACTTTCCTCCACCAGTTGGGAGGATTGCTAAGGTATCATTCCCTTCAAGCACACTATCAATTATCTCCCTCTGTTTTGGGCGAAATGAATCATACCCCCAATACATTTTTAATACCTTTTCTACCATATTGCTTTTATATTATCAGCAAAGTTAAGGAATATGATTCTTTGGCAAAAAATTTGTAGTATGTTTGTGCGATTTATTCAGTGAGTTTTCACAATTATTAACAATATATATTTTAAATTTAATATGGCAACAATTGATTTATCAAAGTACGGTATTAAAAACGCTAAAGAAATCATTTACAATCCTGATTACGATACTATCTACAAAGATGAGCTTGATCCATCATTACAAGGATATGAAAAAGGAGTTCTTACTGAATTAGGAGCAGTAAACGTAATGACAGGTGTTTACACCGGACGTTCTCCTAAAGATAAATTTTGGGTAAAAGACAGCGTAACCGAAAACACAGTATGGTGGACTTCAGACGAATACAAAAATGACAACAAACCAGTTTCTCCTGAGGCTTGGAAAACCATCAAGCAGATTGCATACGAACAATTGTCTGGCAAGAAGTTGTATGTGATGGATACTTTTTCAGGTGCAAATAAAGATACTCGTATCAAAATTCGTTTTATTATGGAGGTGGCTTGGCAAGCACACTTTGTAAAAAACATGTTCATTCGTCCTACTAAAGAAGAACTTGCTGATTATGGAGAACCTGATTTTGTGGTACTTACTGCTTCAAAAGCAAAAGTAGAAAACTACAAAGAATTAGGTCTTAACTCAGAAACAGCTGTAGTTTTCAATCTTACAGAGAAAATGCAAGTAATCATCAATACTTGGTATGGTGGAGAGATGAAAAAGGGGATGTTCTCATATATGAACTACCTACTTCCTCTAAAAGGTATTGCAGCAATGCACTGTTCAGCTAACGTAGGGAAAGATGGCGACACTGCAATCTTCTTTGGACTTTCAGGAACAGGTAAAACTACCCTTTCAACCGATCCAAAACGTCAATTAATTGGTGATGATGAGCATGGTTGGGATGATAATGGCATATTCAATTTCGAAGGTGGATGTTATGCAAAAGTCATCAACCTTTCAAAAGAGAACGAACCTGATATATACAATGCTATAAAAAAAGATGCTCTTCTTGAAAATGTAACAGTTGATGCAAAAGGCGTAATAGATTTCTCTGATAAGAGTGTAACAGAAAACACACGTGTTTCATACCCTATATATCATATAGAAAACATCGTTAAGCCAATATCTCATGCTGGTCATGCTAAGAAGGTTATTTTCCTTACTGCAGATGCATTCGGAGTACTTCCTCCTGTATCTAAATTGACTCCTGAACAAACTCAATACTACTTCCTAAGTGGATTCACTGCCAAATTGGCAGGGACTGAAAGAGGAATCACTGAACCTACCCCTACTTTCTCAGCATGCTTTGGAGCAGCATTCCTTTCCCTTCACCCAACAAAATATGGAGAAGAATTGGTTAAAAGGATGAAAAAAGTTGGTGCAACAGCATATTTGGTAAATACTGGATGGAATGGAACTGGTAAACGTATTTCTATCAAAGATACACGTGCAATCATCGACAGAATTCTTGATGGATCAATGGATAGAGCAGAAACTACCCTTATCCCTATGTTCAACCTTGCTATTCCAACTAAATTAGAAGGGGTTGATACAAATATCCTTGACCCTCGTAACACATACTCAAATTCTCAAGAATGGGAAACAAAGGCAAAAGATCTTGCAGGACGATTTGTTAAAAACTTCGATAAATTCACTGGAAACGAAGCTGGTAAAGCGTTGGTAGCAGCTGGTCCAAAACTTTAGTATTTCATTATATTTTTAATTTGTAAATATAAAGCCTGCCTACAATATTCAGTGAGGCAGGCTTTTTATAATATGAAAAAACATTATAAAATAGTATTATTTACAATACTAACCTTAATTTCTATTTTCGTCTCATTTATTGCTATTTCAATGATATTAGATTTTCGTCCTAAAAACGTAGAGGTAGTTGAGATAAGTTCTCAGTCTGATACAATTCCTGATACAGTCTCGATACTCACTTGGAATATTGGCTATGCAGGGCTTGGTGATAACATGGATTTTTTCTATGATGGAGGGAAATCAGCCAGAGATACAAAAGAAAGAACTATTAAAAATTTAGACTCAATCATTGCATATATAAAGAAAAATGAGCATGATATCATTCTGTTGCAGGAGGTTGATACAGATTCAAAAAGGTCATATTATATAAATCAACTTGAAATAATAAAAAAAGCCCTCCCCGAATATCATACTTACTTCACTTATATATACAAATCATGGTTTGTCCCATCTCCTATTTTACATCCATCTGGGAGGACAAAATCTGGATTAATGATATTATCTAAATATGAACCTGCAGAGGTATTAAGATTCCAATATCCATCAAAATCTCCATTTCCTCTCTCTCTGTTTGATCTAAAAAGGGCACTTTTGAGAATGAAATTTACCCTCTCAAACGGGAAGAGTATATATATTTCTAATACTCATAATACTGCTTTTGGAAAAAGTGAAATGGCTGTAATTGAGAATGATTTTATTATAGATATGATCAAAGAAGAAAATTCAAGAGGTAATAAATTCATTGTTGGAGGGGACTGGAATCAATATATCACTAACCCTGATAGTCTTAAGATCAACAACTCAACCTACCACCCTAATAAAATAGATATTTCCAAGTGGAAACAACATGGAGAGTTTTACTTCGATATCTCATCCCCAAGTGTGAGATACAATGACCATCCATACGATGAAACATCCTGCACAAACATTGTAGATCTAATATTTGCAGATAAATCAATAAAGGTAACCGAAATAAAAACAGATAATCTACAATTTAAAAACAGCGACCACAACCCAGTATCTGCAAAGGTTAATATTCAAACACAGGTGAAGCCTCATTGCGAGGTAGGCAATACAATTTAACATCTTTGCCAACCTCTACTCCTAACGAATTTAAAGCCTCTCTCGCACAATTATAAGCTAATTGCGGAGTATTATTTTGCGCACTCAAATGGCATAAACATATTGAAGATAGCCCTTGATGGTATGCTCTTTTTAATAAAGAGGCACACTGATCGTTGCTCAAATGTCCTCTACCTTCAAATATTCTCTTCTTAAGTTGAGCAGGGTAATTGCCAGAAATAAGCATATCAGAATCGAAATTAGATTCAACTACCAAATGATTGGCATCTTTGCAATAATCTACCACATAATCTGGTATATCCCCTAAATCTGTAATAATAACCAACTTTATTCCTTGGTAATTGATATAATATCCAACGGTCTCAGTAGCATCGTGTGGAACTCCGAAAGCTACGATATTAGCACCATTCACTTGAAAAAAATGTTCTTTTTTTATCACCCTTTTACACCCTCCGATCATCCCTTTTGTACATGGGTGATTCACCAGTTTATCATGAAGCAGTGAAGTAGCATAAACTGGAATTGATAGATTTTTAATTATTGTTCCAAGGTATTTAATATGGTCAATATGATCGTGAGTAACTAAAATAGAGGAGATAGAATCTGGCAATAGTCCATTTTCCAAAAGTCTTTTTTTAATTGTCCTCCATCCAATTCCAGCATCAATAAGGATAGCACTATCCTCATTTCCAAGATAATAGCAATTACCATTGCTACCACTCGAGAGACTTAGAAATTTTATCATAAAGATCCTCCTTGGGATTATACAAAATAGTTTTAAAACCGAGAGAAATAGCGGTATCTACATTTGCCGGGGAATCATCGATAAAGAGTGTCTCCTCTGGTAAAATTTTAGCTTTTTTAATCATAATATCAAATATTTCTGGAGAAGGCTTTGATACCTTCATCTTATAAGAAAGAAACTGTCTTTCAAATAAATTATCCATTGAATATCCCTTATCTTTAAAAAGTTCACGCACTTTTTTCATCCCAATAGGATTTGTATTACTCAATAAAAACAATCTATAATCATTTCTGTAAAACAAAAGTGTATCAATCTTATCTTGAGGGATATCTTTTAAAAAACAATTAAGGGAATAATCTATCTCCCAATCAGTCACTATTCTACTTTTTCCATCTTTGATTGGAGAAGCATTGATTCGAACTATCTGCCTAAATCTTTTAGCACTGATCATCCCATTTTCAAACTTTTCAAAAAAGCCTAATTGCCGATATGCATTTAGTACCTCTCCAAAATTCTTATATCCGACGACATCATCAAATGCCCTTAAACACGCAATCCTATTAAGAGGTACTAATACACCTCCAAGATCAAATACCAAATTTTTAATCATAGCTTTTAGATTTTAAAAAGTTATATGGAGGATAATATATTCGTTTTTCAGTAATTATACCTGTTATCAATTCATTTTTTGTTACATCAAAAGAGGGATTATAAACATCAATACCAGAGGGAGCAATTGACTCCTTAAAATAGAGATCAGTAACTTCGTAGGATGGCCTCTGCTCTATAATGATATCGTCTCCACTATAGGTAGAACAATCTATTGAAGAGGATGGTCCTAAAACATAAAATGGTATTTTGTAATAGTTTGCAAGGATAGCGACTCCAGATGTTCCTATTTTATTGGCAACATCTCCATTGGCAGCCACCCTATCACATCCAACCATCACCATATCAATTTCCCCTTTGCTCATCAAAGATGAGACCATGTTATCACAAATAAGAGTAGCATCTACCCCACCCTTGGTCAATTCATAAGCAGTCAGCCTTGCCCCCTGAAGAAGTGGCCTTGTCTCATCAACATAAACTTTTGGGGCTAACCCTCTTTGCTGCGCAAGATAGATGGGTCCGATGGCAGTACCATACCTTGATACAGCGAGGTGGCCAGCGTTGCAGTGAGTCAAAATATTGCAATTGGGCTTAATCAGGGCTAAACCATTCTCTGAAATGGCTCTGCATCTCTCAATATCATCTTCCTTTATCCTTTTTGCACAATGAAGAAGGGCTCTCTTTATTTCAGGTACAGAGTAGTTATCACATCCTTCGAAACAATTTTTCATCTCATCAAGAGCATACTTTAAATTGACGGCAGTGGGCCTTGACGACAGCAATAGAGAGTAAACCTTCTCAAATTCAACCTTAAACTGAGATAAATTTCCCTCTATAGGGAGGAGAGAAACATACAATCCATACGCAGCAGCCACACCTATTGCAGGTGCTCCACGTACTTTCAACAAAGCAATTGCCTCGAATATTTCTTCGGGAGAAGACAATGAAATAAAAACCTCTCTACCAGGAAGAAGTCTCTGGTCAATAATGACCACCTTATCTTCATTGGAATTAAATTCCACCGAATCATACCCCAAGAGATTATCCATTATTTAGAGCCTCTCTATCAATTTGGTAAACAACATTGTCATTTTTTCAGCAGCTGCATCTGCCGCTCTTACCACATCATCCCCGTTATTCTCAAAATCATCCGCATAGTCATCATGAGCCTCATTCGTTATCACAGAAACGCCAAACACAGGAACAGATGAGTGCCTTGCCACAATCACCTCTGGGATAGTTGACATACCTATCGCATCACCCCCAATCAACCTGAAATATTTATATTCAGAAGGGGTTTCATAGCTTGGGCCTGTCCCTGCCAAATAGACACCCTCCCTCAACTTAATACCAAGTTCAGATGCCACCTCTTCTGCCTTCCTAATAATCTTTGGATCATAAGGGCGGGTCATATCTGGAAAACGGGGACCAAAATCTGCAAGATTAGGTCCAACAAGTGGATTGGGCAACTTATTGATGTGGTCTTTGATCACCATCAAATCGCCAATTTTAAAATCGAAATTGACACCACCAGCAGCATTAGAGACAAATAGGTATTGAATACCCAACTTAACCATAACTCTTATAGGTAAAGTCACCTTATCCATAGAATACCCCTCATAATAATGAAACCTCCCTTGCATTGCAACTACATATTTTCCACCTAAAATTCCAAAGATAAAATTCCCCTTATGACCTATAGCTGTCGAGGTTGGGAAATATGGCACATCTGTATATTTGATGACTGTTGCATTCTCAATTTTATCAGCAAGTTTACCTAATCCACTACCAAGTACAATCCCAAATAGAGGCTTTTTAGGGCCAATTATACTTTTAATATAATCCACTGCACCATTAATGGCTATCATTCTTTCATCCATAATATTATTTTTTAAAATTTAACAATTTATTGGCAAGACGACTGGCATTCTCTATGATTTCATCTTCCCCATTTACAATTCTGTTGTGCATTAACACTTTACCATTACATATGGTAGTGTTAATTGATGAACTATTGGCCGAATATATCAAATTTCCTAAGAAATTGATATTAGGTGTAAAATAAGAAGAATGAGTATCAACCAACAATATATCTGCCAAAGACCCCTCTTTTATAACTCCGCTATTCAATTTTAATGCTTTAGCCCCATTAGAGGTGGCCATTGCCAACCCCTCTTTCAATGGAAGGGCACTAGGATCTCCTCGCCATGCTTTTTGCACAAAAGAGGCTGTTTTTATTGCCTCGAGAATATCTAAATTGTTTGATGACGCCGCTCCATCTGTACCAATTGTAATATTTGCTCCGCTACCCTTTAATTCATTATAAAGGAATTTGTACCCTGAGGATAGTTTCAAATTGGAATTGATATTGTGACACACATTAACCCTGTTTTCACCAAGGATCTCGATATCTTTCCCATCCAGCCACACACAATGGGCAGCAAGAACATTTTCTCCTAAAACTCCTAAGCTATTGAGGTGTTGGGTTGGAGACATTTTAAATTTTTTATACGAGTCAATATTTTCAGTTTCAGTTTCGGAAACGTGTATATGAATCAACAGATTGTGCTCATTTGCAAAATCCGTTGCCCACCTAATATTCTCTTCACATACCGTATAAGTGCCATGTATTGAGATAGAAAAGTGTACCCTATCACCCCACTCTTTTGATTTTTCGTACATCTGAATACACTCCTTTCGCTGTCTTTCAGCCTTATTCTTATCTCCAAGATCTAAAAAGACGTATGATAAATAGCCCCTTATGCCCATCTCTTCAACAGCTCGAGCGGAGTTTTCAATCATCCAATACTGATCATTAAAACAGATTGTTCCACTCTTTATCATTTCAAGCGAAGCAAGTTTAGTAGCCCAATATATCATTTCAGGATCGAGGTTAGGTTCTAAAGCCCATACTCTCTCCAACCACTCAAACAAAGGCACATCTTCCAACACCCCTCTCATCAACACCATTCCAGAATGTGTATGCATATTGATAAGCCCTGGGATTGCATACATTTTCTCCCCTTTAATCACCGTTTCAGCACTATAATCTATATCATTAGAAATTTTGCTAATTATATTATCAACTATTAAAATATCTTTAACTTGGTCATCTAAAGTAACTTCTTTAATTAAAATTGAACTCATAAATTGTTTTTTAACCAACAAATTTAACAAATTGTTTCTTATTGAGAAATAATATAATATATGTTTTAAATCATAACTAATTATTAAATTTTTATTTAATTTTATTACTAATCATAGTTCAGTTTATTACTTTTTATTATATTTGCAGAAAACAAATATGCAATGATAAACGACCAACTCCTTTCCCCAAATAGTGTAGCTGTTGTAGGCGGATCAGAACACACGGATAAACCAGGTGGCGCCACATTACACAATCTAATCTCTAATAATTATTCTGGAAAATTATATGTAGTTAACCCCAAGGCAGATACCGTTCAGGGGATCAAAGCATATAAAGATGTTGATGAACTTCCAGAGGTAGAATGTGCAATATTAGCTATTCCAGCCAAATTTTGTTTAACTGCCGTTGAGACACTTTGTAATAAAAAATCCTGCAAAGCAATAATCATCCTCTCTGCTGGTTTTCATGAAGATAGCGAGGAGGGGGCAAAAATAGAAGCAGAAATCACTAAAATATGTAATAGTGCAGGTACCTCATTGATAGGTCCCAACTGTATTGGGGTTATGACTCCATCATACACAGGAGTATTTACAAAGCCTATTCCACATCTTTCACCAGATGGAGTAAGCCTTATTTCAGGAAGTGGTGCTACTATTGTATTTATCCTTGAGGCAGCAAGTCAATTAGGGCTGAGATTCAATCAGATATTTTCTGTAGGTAATTGCGCTCAAAATGGAGTTGAAGACGTATTAGAATATCTTGATGAGACATATGTTCCTGGAAAGAGTTCATCTATCCTTATGCTTTATATTGAGAGTATCAACAATCCCAATAAATTGTTAAAACACGCCTCTTCTTTAATTAAAAAAGGCGCTAAGATTGCTGCAATAAAGGCAGGATCAAGTGAAGCAGGAAGCAGAGCAGCATCTTCCCATACAGGAGCTCTTGCATCTCCAGATAGAGCAGTAAGTGCATTATTCAGAAAAATAGGGATAGTTAGATGTTATAGCAGAACCGAACTTGTAACTGTCGCATCTGCAATGACATACCCTACCCCTAAAGGGAGAAGAGTTGCCATTGTTACACATGCTGGAGGGCCAGCAGTCATGCAAACAGATGTCTTTTCAAACAATGGAATTGAAATACCACCTATAAAGGGAGAAAAGGCAAAAGAATTGCTTGGAAAATTATTTCCTGGTTCATCTGTTTCAAATCCAATAGATTTCCTTGCTACTGGAACTACTGAACAACTTGGCCACATTTTGGATGCATGTGAGAATGATTTTGATGTTGATGCCATCACTGTAATATTTGGGAATCCAGGACTTACAGAGATTTTTGATGTTTATTCCCTTTTATTGGAGAAAATTAGAAATTCTAAAAAACCAATCTATCCAGTATTACCTTCAACAATCAATGCAGCTGCAGAAATTAAAATGTTCCAAGATAATGGAGGAATTAGTTTTCCTGACGAAGTGGCACTTGCATCAGCTATTGTAAAAATTGTGAATACACCTAAACCTATTGATGATTCAACACTTCCTGCCGTAGACAAAAAAGCAATTAGAGATGTTGTCAACAATTGTAAGGACGGATATCTAAATCCAAACCAAGTCCAAATGCTATTGGATGCTGCAGGGATATCAAGAGTTAAAGAGATAATTATTCCATTGACAAGTGATATCAGCAGTGTTGTGGATCCACTTGAAAATATACCATTCCCTATTGCAGCCAAAGTAATAGGTCCCATTCATAAATCAGATGTATGTGGAGTATCCCTAAATATTGCAAATAAAAAAGAGTTAAAAGATGAGTGTAAACGTCTTTTAACAATTCCAGAGGCCACGGGTGTTTTGATTCAACCCATGATCTCTGGCATTGAGATTTTCATTGGGGCAAAAAGAGAGAACAATTTTGGACATCAGATTCTATGTGGCTTGGGTGGCATTTTTATTGAAGCCTTGAAGGACACCACTTCAGCCCTCTCTCCTGTTTCAAAAATTGAGGCAAATGAAATGATCAAGGGTTTAAGAGGATATAAAATATTAGAGGGAATAAGGGGTAAGAAGGGGATAGATTTAGTTCTTTTCAGCGATACCATAAGAAGAGTATCAGCCCTTTGTTCGGCTGCACCAGAAATCTCAGAAATGGATATTAATCCACTTATGGCAAACTCAAAAGAGATAATTGCGGTAGATACAAGAATAAAGATTGAAAAATAATAATTATATTTGAGGATATGTTTCATAAAATTAAAAATTGGTACAATGGTCAATCCCAAACAACGAAAGCATTTATTTGGGTGGCAGTGCTTTTAATCATTGGCATCGTATTAAGATGGAATCACATCATAGATAATATAATAAGCGGATTTAACTTTTTTAAACAACAATAATTAACTAACAAAAAGATATGGCAACACACGGAGCTATCGTTGTGGACATAGAAAAATGCAAAGGCTGTGGCGTTTGTATTGTCAATTGTCCAACAAACACAATTGCTTTGGCTAAAGAGGTCAATAGCAAAGGGTACAATTACATGTACATGGCAAATCCAGAGAATTGCACTGGATGTACAAACTGCGCAACTGTATGTCCTGACGCAGTAATAACTGTTTATAGAACTAAAATTTAAAACAAATCAATATGGCAGATAAGATTCTTATGAAGGGAAACGAAGCTATCGCATATGGCGCAATTGATTGCGGATGCGATGGTTATTTCGGATACCCTATCACTCCGCAGTCAGAAGTGATGGAAACTTTGATGAAAGAAAAACCTTGGGAAACTACTGGAATGGTAGTTCTTCAAGCTGAAAGTGAAACTTCATCTATTAATATGGTTTATGGTGGCGCATGCTGCGGTAAAAAAGTAATGACCTCTTCCAGCAGCCCTGGAGTAAGTTTAATGTGCGAAGGACTGAGTTACATAGCTGGAGCAGAACTTCCTTGCGTGGTTGTAAATGTAATGCGTGGTGGTCCTGGTCTCGGTACAATCCAACCAAGCCAAGGTGACTATTTTCAAGCAACAAAAGGTGGTGGACATGGTGACTACAGAATGGTAGTTCTTGCCCCTGCTTCAGCTCAAGATATGTATGATTTTGTTGGAGATGCTTTTGATGTTGCTTTCAAATATCGCAATCCCGCTATGATTTTGGGAGATGGCGTTATTGGACAAATGATGGAAAAAGTTGAGCTTAAAGCTAAGAAACCTCGTTGGAGTGAAGAAGAAATAAAGAAACAAAGCTCTTGCTGGGCAACCATAGGGAAAGAAAAATCAAGAAAAGGGAACACTATTACATCCCTTGCCCTTGAAGCACAAGTTCAAGAGAACTTCAATATCAAACTTCAAAATAAATATGCACAAATAGAAGAGAATGAGGTTAGATACTCTACATACAAAACTGAAGATGCTGAATATCTTATTGTTGCATTTGGATGTATGTCAAGAATAGGTGAAGCTGTGGTTGATATTGCAAGAGAAAAAGGGTACAAAGTTGGACTTCTTCGTCCTATTACACTATATCCATTCCCTAAAAAACAAATCGACGCCATTATTCCACAACTAAAAAGCATAATGTCTCTTGAACTAAATGCTGGTCAAATGGTTGAAGATATCAGACTAATATCAAACGGAAGGATTCCTGTTCATTTCTATGGACGTCAAGGAGGTATGATCCCTGATCCTGATGAAATTTTTGAAGCCTTTAAAAAAACTCTTAAATAATAGGCAATATGGAAATTAAAGATATAATTAAACCCGAAAATAAAGTTTACGGTAAAACTCCCGTCCTTACTGACAATGTGTTGCATTATTGTCCAGGTTGTTCTCATGGTACTGTTCACAAGATCATTGCTGAAGTTATCGAAGAGATGGGTATTCAAGAAAAGACAATTGGTATTTCACCTGTAGGTTGTTCTGTATTTGCATACAACTACCTTGACATTGATTGGCAACAAGCAGCACACGGAAGAGCTCCTGCTTTGGCTACTGCTACCAAAAGGTTGATGCCTGATAAATATGTATTTACATACCAAGGAGATGGCGACTTGGCCTCTATTGGTACAGCAGAAATAATGCATGCTTGTAACAGAGGAGAAAATATTGTAGTAATTTTCATAAATAACGCAATTTATGGAATGACAGGGGGGCAAATGGCACCTACTACCCTACTTGGGATGGTTACTGCAACTACCCCTTACGGAAGGAAGGCTGATTTAAATGGTTATCCTCTAAAAATAACTGAATTAATTGCCCAACTCGAAGGGACCTGCTATGTAACCAGACAATCTGTTCAAAATCCTGCTTCTGTCAGAAAAGCAAAAAAAGCCATTAGAAAAGCTTTTGAGAACTCTGCTATGAAGAAAGGAACCTCATTCGTTGAGATTGTTAGTACATGTAATTCAGGATGGAAAGTAAGTCCTGTTCAAGCAAATAAATGGATGGAAGAGAATATGTTTCCATTCTATCCACTTGGAGATATGAAAGATCGTTAATCTGATAATTCGAATAATATGAAAGAAGAAATAATTATAGCAGGCTTTGGAGGACAAGGAGTTCTATCAATGGGTAAGATACTTGCATATGGCGGCATTATGCAAGATCAAGAAGTAGCTTGGATGCCCTCTTATGGTCCAGAAATGCGTGGTGGTACTTGTAATGTATCAGTTATACTTAGTGACAATAAAATCAGTTCACCTATATTGAGTAAATTTGATACAGCTGTCATTCTGAATCAACAATCTATGGATAAGTTTGAAAGCAGAGTTAAACCTGGCGGACTATTGATATATGATCCAAATGGAATTACCCGCCATCCTGAAAGAAAGGATATTACAGTTTGTAAAATAGCAGCCGTTGATGAATCTGCAAAACTAGGCAATGCAAAGGCCTACAATATGGTGGTTTTAGGTGCTTATCTTAAAATGAAACCTATAGTGTCAATGGATAATGTCTTAAAAGGGTTGAAAAAGTCACTACCTCCTCGTCACCACAACCTCATCCCTATGAATGAAGAGGCTATAAAAACTGGAATGGAGAGTGTTCAAGTACTTTAATTTTTAAATATTTATTAAAGGCGGCTTAATAAAAGTCGCCTTTTTTTATAAAGTAGAGTATCTTTGTAAGATGAATATAGGAATAACAAACACATCGCAGACTGTTGTCAATAAAGACAATGTCGCCTTAGCAATGGGTTCTGGCGGTTTACAAGTGTTCGCCACACCCTCAATGATAGCTTTGATGGAGAATGCCGCTTATAA
Source organism: uncultured Muribaculaceae bacterium (assembly GCA_964607675.1). Classification (GTDB taxonomy): domain Bacteria; phylum Bacteroidota; class Bacteroidia; order Bacteroidales; family UBA932; genus CAZSLC01. The sequence continues at coordinate 71,443 of CAZSLC010000001.1, read as the reverse complement.
TGCAGTTCAAGTAGAATTGTCAGAATATGAGACAACTGTGGGGATATCAATTAAGATAGATCATACTCGTCCCTCTGCCATGAATGAAAGAATCGAAGCGAAAGCCACACTTACAGAGATAGATGGTAAAAAATTAACCTTCTCTGTATCAGCTTCCGATTCGAAAGGCTTGATAGGAGAAGGTATTCACCAACGGTACATTGTCAATACCGAAAGATTTCTATCTAAACTCTAATTCATTATTTTGCATATGCAACAGATCTGGTCTCTCTTATGACTGTGATTTTCACTTGTCCTGGATAGACCATTTCGTCGTGTATTTTCTTAGCAATGTCATTAGATAATAATTCAGCGTCACTATCAGATACTTGTTCAGCACCCACAATAACTCTTAGTTCCCTTCCTGCTTGTATAGCATATGTCTTTGTAACCCCTTGATGAGATAAAGCAATATCTTCCATATCCTTTAATCTCTTAATATAGGACTCAATAACCTCTCTTCTGGCACCAGGACGAGCTCCAGAGATAGCATCACTCACTAAGACAATAGGAGAAATCAACGAAAGCATCTCCACCTCCTCATGGTGAGCACCAATTGCATTGCATATTTCAGGCTTTTCTTTATATTTTTCAGCCAATTTCATTCCCATAATAGCGTGTGGCAACTCAGAGTCTTCATCTGATACCTTTCCAATATCGTGCAAAAGACCAGCTCTCTTTGCTATTTTAGGATTAAGTCCCAATTCTGATGCCATCGTAGCACAAATATTTGCCACCTCGCGTGAGTGTTGCAATAAATTTTGTCCATATGAGGAACGATATTTCATCCTACCTATAAGTCTAATCAACTCAATATGCAATCCATGTACACCTAAGTCAATACATGTTCTCTTCCCAATCTCCATGATTTCGTCTTCAAGTTGTTTTTGTACTTTTGCAACAACTTCTTCAATACGAGCAGGGTGAATTCTACCATCTGTCACCAATTGGTGAAGAGCAAGCCTTGCCACTTCCCTTCTTACAGGATCGAATGCTGATAACAAAATTGCTTCTGGTGTATCATCAACTACAATTTCAACACCTGTAGCAGCCTCCAATGCTCTAATATTTCTCCCCTCCCTTCCAATGATCCTCCCTTTAATCTCATCGCTTTCAATATTAAATACAGTAACTGCATTCTCAATTGCAGTTTCAGGAGCTATTCTTTGAATCGTATTAATGACTATCCTCTTTGCCTCTTTACTTGCTGAGAGGCGAGCTTCATCCATCACATCATTGATATAGGACATAGCCTCTGTTTTTGCTTCCGCCTTCATGGTTTCAACAAGTTGGTCCTTTGCCTCTGCTGCAGACATACCAGCAATTGATTCAATTTTATCTACTGCCTCACGATGCAATCTATCATATTCCTCAGATTTATGATTTACAATTTCAATTTGTGCTTTCAAATTTTCTCTGATAGTATCACTCTCTTTTTGTTTACGTTGTACCTCTGATGTTTGTTGATTGATTTGTAATTCTCTTTGCTTGAGTTTGTTCTCAAGTTGCTGAATTTGAGTATTCTTCTCGTTTATATATTGCTCATGTTCGCTTTTTAATTGAAGAAATTTCTCTTTTGCCTGAAAGATTTTGTCTTTTTTTATCGACTCTCCCTCTATTTCTGCATTTTTAATGATAGAAGAGGCTTTCTTCTTGAGCATTACATTTCTAATAAGGAGATATATTCCTAATGAACCTCCCGCAGATAAAATAACTGCTAATATTATTGACATTTCCATTAATTAGTTGTATTAGATAATGAACTACAACAAAAAAGATAAAACAGATAAAAAAAGCCGTTAGTACACTGTTTATCATAAAACCTTAAAAATTAAGATTTGAGCTCCGATTTAGGAATCAAACTTCCAACGTCTCTACTCTAAAAGAGTGAAATCCCCCGAAGGGTAACCCAGGCCTGTTTTTATCCATCGAGTATGCTCGGTATTATAACTGTGTTGATTTTAGCAAAGAGTGTCCTAACGGCAACTCTTTAAATATTCATCAAGCTGATCATCAAGAGAATGTAAATCATCAACAATTGCACCTACTTTATTCTTTCGTTCTTCATTGATTAGTTGAACGACAAATTGAAATCCAATGATAGCCAATGCATCTTGGGCATCCTTAATAGCATACTTTCGAGTAAAGGTATCTACCCTCTCAGAAATCCTTTTAACAGCAAGACGTATAACCTCCTCTTCCTCTTCGGGATTTATTGTAAAAGGATAATTTCTCCCTGCTATGTTTACTTGAATAGACTGCTTTGCTTTTTCCATTTCAATCATTTAATAAAGCCAAACACTTATCGATCTCTTTTATCAACTTACTTATATTACATTTTGCATCTTTCACATCCTCTGCAGAGGATTTGAATGCTTCTATCATCTGTAAGTTATCTATTTTTTGTTCTAATTCTTTAACTTTGTTATTACTATTTTCAAAATTTTGTTTGCAAAGTGCAAGTCTTTCAGACAATATAGCATTAGCAGCTTGAGAAGATTCGTACTTCGAAATAATCAACTCAATTTTACTTTTTAATCCTTTCAAGACAACTTTATAATCATCCTCCATTTTAACACCTTACATATCTTCACAAAGATAGAAAAGAGTTTTTATTCCACAAAATTCCATTTGCCTAACTTTTTGTCGTTAAGTAATATTTTCTTTTTAATAGCATTTTGTGGTAATTCACTTATATATAATTTGAGCAAGTGACGTACCTGATCGAATATTTGCACTTCTCGTGTATCGAGCAACTCTTTTTTACTAATTCCAAGAGAGGAGAGCAAATATCCGCCACCTGAAATTCGATACGATGTAGTTGCCACTTTATATGTAGTACATAAATCAAACGGTGCTCCATCTCCAAATGAGAAAATCTCCACTCTCTCCCCATATGGTTTGTTTTTATATACATTGTATATCATCCCACCTACTACATCGTAATTGTAATAATAATAATCATCTTTAATACATTCCTCATATACCTCTTCCATATAATTCTTCACCTCAGCCCCCGTCATATTTATTACAACAGCATCATTTTCATATTGGTATAGTTCAAAAACATTTTCATTGGTTATCCTACCAGCCTCAATAACGCCTCTTTTCTTTAATGGTGCAGCAAACGAAATATCTGCATTGGTAGTTGACAACATAGCTGAATTGATTAAAGATAGATATAAATAAAGGGAAGAACCTTCACTAAATCCATCTTCATAATCAACCGTAAAGTCAATACTTCCTATCGGTTTTGTTGCGTATTCTCTTACAAGGTTGTAGTAATCAGTAAAATACTCTCTATATTCTTCATCTATATTATCGGGAACTACTTTCAACAATTGTCCTTTGATTTTTTTATCCACTATTTTACCATTTTCTTTTACCAAATCAATTGATACATTTGCTAAGTTTTCGCAGTTGGCACCTGAATTAATAATCAAAATTGAATCATTCTCGCAATAATAATTATTAACATAAGGTTTGTGATCATGAGAAGTACACACAATATCTATTCCTTTGAGATTATGTGCCATTTCAAGGAATGTTTCTGTCCCTTCATGGATTGCCAATATGGTTATATCTGGATTTTCTATGGCCTTTATCATTTTCAACAACGAGTCAGCCACTGGATAGATATATTTAAATTCTATATTTTTTATTTTCGAAGGCAATAGCCAATCCTCTGTATTGGGATTAGTCATTCCAATCGTTGCTATTTTTATACCGTTTTTATATGATATTTGATACTCATCAAAATAGGGTTTTCCAGAAGATTTATTATACATGTTTGCAGCCAAATAGGGTATATTAATGGATTCTGCTATTCTATTATAGACTTTATACGATGCTTCTATATCATGATTCCCTATCAATAAAGCATCATAATTTAGATAGTTAATAACATCTGAAATAATATGAAGAGAGTTAGAGGAAGAAACAAGAGAATTATAGTAACACATTGAAATATCTCCCTGTAGAACATCCCCAAGACCTATTAAGAATACAGAATTATCCCCATATTTTTCCCTTTTTTCTTTAATCATCAATGAAATATTTTCCATTGATGGACGAATATTATTAGTATCTGTATATCCATTAGAAAAAACCTTCCCATGGATATCTCCAATTGAAAATAATTCAATATGAACTATTTCTTTATCGCTATTTGCGTAAAGTGAAAATGTACTAAGTACTAATAAAACCAATAAATATTTTAAATAATTCATAGAAATATTCTTAATCCCAATCTCTCCAAACTGGGAATTTAATTCTAAAATCACATAAATTGTCTTTAACAATCTTACTTCCAATGAAAGAAGTATTATTATCTAACAATATTTCACGTCCAATACTATTTCCTTTATAATCCACAATTAGAGAGTGTCCGTCATAGGTATTGGAAGGATCCTCCCCAACTCTGTTTGCAAACAAATAATATGATAGATTCTCAATAGCTCTTGCTTTTAAAAGATGTTCTGTAACACCAATTCTTGAGGCTGGCCATGATGCTACAATTAACATCACATCATACTGAAGATCAATATTTCTCTCCCACATAGGGAATCTTAAATCATAACAGGTATTAAGGGCGATATTCCACGAATGATAATTTATAATTCTCTTTTCACTCCCTTTTGTGTATGTTTTATTCTCATCGCCGACACTAAAAAGATGTCTCTTATCATAATAAAATGACTCTCCACTTGGGGTAACAAAGTATAACCTATTAAAAATGCAGCCATTTTCTATCGTTGGGATTGACCCTACTATGGCAATTCCATATTTCTCGGCATTTTTTACCATCCATTGGAAAGAGAAACCATATTTTTCTTCTGCTATATTTTTGTTCAAGGTAAATCCTGTGGTAAAAAATTCGGGAAATACAACTATTTCATCACTCTCTTTTTTACCATATCTTTCATAATACACATCTAACACTTTAGTATATCTCTCACAATTAAGAGTAGGAGATTCCCAAATAATAGATGTTTGGCAGATGTTGATGAAGAGTGGTGAATTCATCTATTTTTTTTATTTATTCTATCAACAATAAGGGCAATGGCACCATCACCAGTCACATTACAAGCTGTGCCAAAACTATCCATGGTTATATAAAGGGCAATCATAATAGCCTGCATATTGGCATCAAAAGCAAGCATAGAGGCAATAACCCCTAATGCTGCCATAATAGCACCACCAGGAACACCGGGAGCAGCCACCATCGTTACACCAAGCATCAAAATGAAACCAAAGTAAGTGCCAAAATCTGTTGGAGTACCCAACATATAGGAAATAGCATAGGCACAAGCAACGATTTTCAATGTACTTCCAGCAAGGTGAATAGTAGCGCATAATGGGACTGTGAAATCTGCTATATCAGGATCCACACCATTTTTTTTACATTGTTCTAATGTAACAGGGATGGTTGCAGCTGATGATTGAGTACCCAAGGCGGTAAAATAGGCAGGTAGCATGGTCACAAGGGCTTTAAATGGATTCTTCTTAGAGATAGCTCCAGCTACCAAAAATTGGAATAGTAGCAATAAAACATGAAGAATAAAGATAATGATAATCACCTTCAAAAAGAGTTCCATCATCATTGCAAACTTACCCTCTATACCTATTTCTAAAAAGATACCAAAAATATAAAGTGGTAAAAACGGAATAATGATATTTTTAATAAAAAGGACAATAACCTCTCTAAATTCCATTAAAACACTTTTAAAAGTACCTCCATTGACATAGGCAAGGCCAATTCCAAGTAAAAATGAAATTATTAGGGCTGCCATTACATCCATAATAGGGGGCATACTAATAGTAAAATAAGGCACTATATCAACCCCTATTGATTTATCAAGTTCCAATAACATATTACTCTTTTCAATAAAGTGAGGGTATGTCAATGAACATGAAAAATATGAAAACGTCCCCGCCACTATAGTGGATAAATAGGCAATAGCAGCTGTGATTGCAAGGAGTCTTCCTGCCCCTTTTCCAAGTTCGGCTATACCAGGAGCCACTAATCCAATAATTAGTAACGGGATAATAAACGAGAGTAAATTACCAAATATAGAATTGAAAGTGACAAATATTCTCCCCAACCATTCTGGTGAAAAAAGTGAAAGTAACCAACCAAGAATAATTGCTACTACAATTTTGGCGAGAAGAGGTATTTTAAAAGACTTCATAACGAAACATATTAATCAATTGCCGATTGGATTGGTTCTCCAGATGAAACCCAAGCTCTATTCATTATGGCAGTATTGAAATCCATAATTATTTGACCATATTTATCAATACATATTACACCACCACCTGAACCTTTCATTTTATCTATTTGATTCCAGATAACCTCATGAGCTGCATCTTGCAATGACATATTTTTATACTTGTACAAAGATGATATTTCGTGCCCTACAACGGCCCTTATCCACAACTCTCCGTGTCCTGTACCTGAAACTGCTACACTTTCATTGTTAGCATAGGTGCCTGCTCCGATAATAGGGACATCTCCCACTCTCCCCCAGCTTTTTCCACTCATACCTCCTGTTGATGTGGCAGCCGCAAGATTGCCATTTTTATCAAGGGCAACACACCCCACTGTACCCATTGGTTTTCCAACCTTTTTTGCCTTTATTCTTTCTAATTCTTTTGCACTTCTTTCTGTCGAGAAATAAGCATTCTCCACTATTTCAACCCCTTCTTCCTTTGCAAATGAAGATGCACCCTCCCCAATTAGAAGAACATGAGGTGAATGTTCCATAACAAGCCTTGCAGCCTTTATAGGATTTTTCACATCTTTTACCCCAGCTATTGCACCTGCATTCAAAGTAGAACCATCCATTATTGCAGCATCCAATTCATGTACCCCTTCAGAATTCATTACTGCACCTTTTCCTGCATTGAAAATAGGGCAATCTTCGAGATAAACAACCACTGCCTGCACTGCATCGAGGGCAGAGCCACCATTTTCAAGGATTTTTTGTCCTATGAGAGCTGCCTCCTGAAGATGTTTATTTTTTAGGTCCCTACTCTCTTTAGACATATTTACAGGTAATTTATTACCATTTTGATCTACCTGTCGTTTTCCACCAGCACCTCCATGAAGGACGAGTGCCCACTCTTTTTGTTGATGAATTGCAGCTTTGCTTGTTTTAACTCCGCAACTGCATAAAATAAAAGAAGCAGCAACAAGGAGAATTAAAGATAAGGTTGAAAAATAAAATTTATTCATAATTATTTGTCGTTATTTTTTTTAAGTTTGGACTTTAGTTTATTCAGAGTAAAATTATTAAGATTCAAGGAGACTTTTGCCAATTGTTGGGAACCCATGTTACCTACACCATCGAAGTGGAAGCGTAAGGTAATGTCAAGATTGAAATAATCGTTTTTAAATGGCCTCCAATAGACTTCAAGTTTATCATAGATTTTAGAATCTGTATGGTAAAAAAGTTCTCCGTGATAGACCCAACTGCCATATTGGTCTCCGTAATAATCAGTGTTATAGTAGTAAGGCATCAAATTATCCCCATAGTAAAAAGAATTATTTATGCCTATATTCCACTTCTCTAATCCTAACTCAATCATAGCTCCATTAGGATAGACAAAGTCTCCAACATAATATCTATCTCTTTGCACCGACTGCATCCATCCTAACTTTAACTCAGCCTTCTCAAAATTGATGGTTTTAGAGAGATCTAAACCGATAAATGGATAGACGAGATAATTGTCAACCACGTTGACAACTCCACCATTTCCAACATAGTGACCTAAGTCGGCATTGTAACCGAGGAAGAACCAATCAAAATTCCATCTTGTTGCAGAATATATTGCAAAAATCTCTTTGGCATCACCATCCTTCATACTAAGCCAATCAAGGACTAACTCGAAAAAGCCCCTTTTACCCCAATATTGGAGTTGTATTCCTTCTATAGATGTATCATAATAGAGAATATCATCACTAAAAAAAGCAGTTGAATACCCTCCAATTAATTTGTGAGATGGAAAAGAACCAACATTTGCTTTGAATCTCTCAGAATTATAATTGTAATATAGCATCAAGTCACCATGATATTTTGGCTGTTGTTGCCCAAAGTTTCTAAGTAGATTGCCCCCAAACATCACAGAGTGGTCTCCAATACCAAATCCAATTTGAGGTGTTAAAAATGCTCCAAATAAAGTTTGCGACTTATTTGTTGTCTGCATGGTAGAGTATTCTCTATTATCAAAATTCATCCTATAGTTGACATCCCATAAAAACTTTTGTCCCATCACAAATGGAGAAAATAGAGTTGCAAATATTAGTATTGATAATATTTTTTTCATTTTAGGTTATATAATAATTTACGAAGATAATAATTTTTTCTACCTTTGGGGCACTGACTTTCAAATAAAGTGTATGGCAGAAAAGCTTGTTATTATCCCTACTTACAACGAGAAGGAAAATATTGAGAAGATTATCAGAAAAGTATTCTCTTTTGATGATGATTTCCATATTCTTATAATTGATGACGGTTCACCTGATGGTACAGCAAACATAGTCATCTCTTTACAAAAAGAGTTTCATGATTCCCTGTATCTTATTCAAAGAGAGGGAAAATTAGGTCTTGGCACTGCTTATTTGGCAGGTTTCAATTGGGCAATTGAGAAAAAATATGATTATATCTTTGAGATGGATGCAGATTTTTCTCACAATCCTGAAGATCTCAAAAGGTTGTATGAAGCTTGTAAAGATGGATATGACCTTGCTATAGGATCTCGCTACTGCAACGGCATCACTGTGATGGACTGGCCCTTAAAAAGGGTATTGATCTCTTATGGAGCCTCTACCTATGTAAGGACCATATTGAGGATGAAAATATACGATGCTACAGCTGGATTTGTTTGTTACAAAAGAGAGCTGTTGGAGAGCATGGATCTAAATAATATCCATATGAAAGGCTATGGCTTTCAAATCGAGATGAAATACAATGCCTACAAATTAGGCTTTAAAATAGGCGAAGTGCCTATTATCTTTGTTGACAGAAAAGAGGGTACTTCAAAAATGAGTAGTTCAATTTTCGGCGAAGCTTTTTGGGGAGTGCTATCATTGAAGATGAGAAAAATAGGTGGAAAAAAAAGATGAAAAAACTCATAAAAGAGATATTGATTATTAATGAAGGGCTATCTTTTTTAGGTAGCCTTTTAATTGATAATGAGAAGATTGGGATGATTCTTAATGCCTCTGATCAACATTACAGCAATCTCTTAAGAGAGGCAGAAGAGGGATGCGATGAAGTAATAGAGGGCAGAGGTAAAATATTAATTCCAGGGGTTATTGATGATCAAGTTCATTTTCGCCAGCCTGGTGCTACATACAAAGGGGATATACACTCTGAAAGTGCCGCAGCTGCCCTTGGTGGGGTGACATCGTTTATGGATATGCCCAATAATACCCCTCCCATCTGCACCATCGAAGAGTTGGAGGGCAAATATTCAATAGCTGCAACCAACTCTTACACCAATTACTCATTTTACCTTGGGGCAAATAACGACAATTTATCAGAGATCGTGAAAGTGGATCCAAAGAGTGTTTGTGGTATTAAAATCTTTATGGGCTCTTCAACAGGACAATTGCTTGTTGACAACAAGGATAGTTTAGAGAATATCTTCAAATATTCACCCACTTTGATAGCCATTCATTGCGAAGACAATGACGTTATTAATAAGAATTTAACGTTAGCTAAGAATGAATACGGAGATAATATCCCCACATCAATGCATCCCGTTATAAGGAGTAGAGAGGCATGTATCAAGTCTTCTAATTGTGCCATTGAACTTGCCATTAAGCACTCTTCGAGGATACATATCCTCCACATAAGCACCAAAGAGGAGATTGATACTTTGTCAAAAATTAGGAAAGACTACCCATTCATCACAGCAGAGGCGTGTGTCCATTATCTGTGGTTTAGTGATAAAGATTACCAAAAATATGGCAATTTTATCAAGTGTAATCCTGCCATAAAAAGTGAGGGGGATATGCTCTCTATTAGAAGAGGGATAAAAGATGGTGTTATCTCTGCCCTTGCGACAGATCACGCACCACATCTCTATTCAGAAAAGGACAATCTATATATATCATCCCCTTCAGGATTGCCCTTGGTTCAACATTCCCTCCAAATAGTGATGGAACTCGCTTTTAAAGGAATATTTTCAAAAGAAGAGGTGGTAGAGGCAATGTGTCATGCCCCTGCAAGATGTTTTAACATTTCTAAAAGAGGATTTATTAGAGAGGGATATTATGCTGATTTAGTGATTCTTCAATCTTCTGAAGAGATAAATTATAGAGTATCTAAAGACAATATCGCATATAAGTGCGGATGGTCTCCTTTTGAAGGAAAAATATTTCACACAAAAATTATTGACACATATATCAATGGTACCTCTGTAGTAAAAAACGGAGAGTTGACTTCACAAACTAATTCCAAAAGATTATTATTTAATTGTACAGATGAATAATGATAATAAAATTAAGCCTATTTATTATTTTTACATAATATCGGCTATCGTCTTATGGGGGTTCTCATTTATATGGACCAACCAACTTATCCTTTCAGGCTCCCATATTTTTACTTTCGTTTTTTTCAGGATGTTGATTGCTGGCGTCGCCCTTCTTATCTTCTCATTGATTGGAAAAAAACTTGAGAAAATAGAGAGAAAAGATATCAAATGGTTTTTATTAATGGTTTTTTTTGAGCCATTTATCTATTTTATTGGTGAAGTATATGGAATAAAGGCAACTAACTCCCCCACTCTGAGTTCTGTCATAATAGCAACAATACCCATTTTTGCCCTTATCTCTGCTCAGATTTTTTACAAAGAGAAAATTTCAGGATGGAATATTTTTGGAGTTATTATTACTATCCCTGGAATAGGGATGATGGTATTCAAAGATGGTAGCCTAAGTGCAGAGTATTGGTGGGGTATTGCATTGTTGTTCATGGCTGTTTTAGGATCTGTAGGTTATACCACAACCGCCAAAAAGCTCACTGAAAAATACAATAGTTATACTATTACCACTTATCAGTTTATCATAGGTGCAATCTATTTTTTACCTTTATTTTTAATATTTGGTCTGGATAGTTTTTCGTCTCACTTTTTTAGAAGCGAAGTTTTAATACCATTGATATCTCTTGCTATTCTTTGCTCATCAGTATCTTTTCTGTTCTATGTGAAATCTCTTCAGCATATCGGTATCACAAGAACAAGCATCTTCACCTCGCTAATACCTGCTGTTTCTGCATTTGGAGCATATATTTATGGACATGAGACATTCACAGCTATTCAGATTATCGGGATATCTGTCGTTGTATTAGGCGTCATTATTACACAAAAAAAATAGAAGATCAATGAACTAACGAGAGGGCTATTCTCTCCCTTCTAAAGTCTATTTCAAGGACTTTTACCTCGACGTGTTGATGAAGTTTAACTACATCTGCTGGGTTAGATACATATTTATCAGATAGATGAGAGATGTGTATAAGGCCATTTTGTTTGATTCCAATATCGACAAAAGCCCCAAAATTGGTAATATTGGTAATTATTCCAGGTAGGATCATCCCCTCTTTGAGATCCTCTATCGACCTAATCTCTTCAGAGAATTCAAAGACTTTTATTGATGCTCTCGGGTCTCTTCCAGGTTTAGACAACTCATCCATGATGTCAGTTAGAGTTGGCATCCCCACCTCCTGCGAAACATACTTTTTCAGATCTACGGCACCCCTCACCTTATCATCAGATATTAATTCATTGAGAGATATTTTTAAATCAGAAGCCATCTTCTCTACCAAAGGATACCTCTCTGGATGGACAGCCGAATTGTCAAGGGGATTTTGTGCCCCTGGAATTCTGAGAAAACCAGCACATTGCTCAAACACTTTTTCTCCAAGCCTCTTTACCTTTAGAAGTTCACCCCTGCGGGAAAATGGACCATTTGTGGTTCTAAACTCCACTATGCTTGCTGCTACGGAGGGACCTATCCCTGAAACATAGCTAAGTAGGTGTTTACTTGCAGTATTGAGATTGACCCCAACCATATTGACACAACTCTCCACTACAGAGTCCAGTCTCTCTTTCAGAAGTGACTGATCTACATCATGTTGATATTGTCCCACCCCTATTGACTTGGGATCGATTTTAACAAGTTCTGCCAATGGATCCATGATCCTCCTCCCTATTGAAACAGCCCCTCGCACTGTGACATCATAATCTGGAAATTCCTCCCTTGCAGTTGGTGAAGCTGAATAAACAGAGGCCCCATCTTCACTTACCGAATAGACCTTCAACCCCTCATCAAGGCGCATCCTCTTAATAAAATCCTCAGTCTCTCTCCCTGCTGTACCATTTCCAATAGCAATGACCTCAATTTTGTATGATTCTATTAGGTTGCTCAGCTTTTTCATTGCCAGCCCCTTTTCATTGATCGGTGGATGGGGAAAAATAGTATCATTGTGAAGGAGTGCACCTTGTGCATCAAGGCAGACAACCTTACAGCCAGTCCTAAAACCTGGATCAATGGCAAGCACCCTCTTCTGCCCCAACGGAGGGGCCAAAAGGAGCTGTCTCAAATTCTCCCCAAAGACTTTTATTGATTCCAAATCGGCCCTCTCTTTAACCATTTTTAGCACCTCATTTTCGATGGAAGGATGGAGCAACCTTTTGTAGGAATCTTCTACTGCACAATCAATCTGGGATGCCACTTGTTGTGAAGGAACCCTTTTCCCCTTTATGATCTTGTCATACATTTTATCTGTCATCTCCTGAGAATCAACATCTATTTTGACGCTTAAAATCCCCTCCGCCGCACCTCTCAGTACAGCTAATACCCTGTGAGATGGAGCTTTTGATATCTCTTCTGCAAAATTGAAATAGTTTTTATATTTCAGCACTTGGTCACTCTCCTCATCTTTCCCTTTTGCCAGTTTGCTGCACATTTTCCCCTTTTTAGAATAACAGTTTCGCAATTCTCCTCTGACAAGTGAATCCTCTGCAACCCACTCTGCAATGATGTCTCTTGCCCCTGAGAGGGCATCATCTGTGGTTTCAACTTCGTCAGACAGATATTTTTCTGCTTCATCATCAATACAGACCAGTTTACAATTAAAAATCAACTCGGCAAGTGGCTCAAGTCCCTTTGCCTTCGCAATAGAAGCCTTGGTTTTTCTTTTAGGTCTATAGGGTAAATATAGATCTTCAAGTAGCTGAGCATCAGTACAATTATCAATCTCTTTTTTAAGAGTATCGCTCATTTTACCCTGTTCTTCTATAGAGTTGATGATCCCTAATTTTCTTTTTTCAAGGTCCTCAAATTTGGCATGATAGTGCTTAATCTCTGCCACCTGCGACTCATCGAGCCCCCCAGTCATCTCTTTTCTGTAACGAGAAATAAATGGCACTGTGGCACCATCTTCGATTAAAGAGATACAATGTTCAACCCTCCAATTTGCAACAGACAACTTGGATGAAATAAAATTTAAATAAATTGCTTTCATGGCTTATTCGTGTGATACTTGATGAAGTTGGTCTCTATAAGAAGAAAATATCTTAGACTTTGAAACAAATCCTATATATTTATTCTCTTTATCTACTACTGGCAAATTCCATGCTTCCGATTGTTCAAATTTATCCATGACACTATCCATTTTCTCATCAATAAATACAACAGCAGGAGCCTCTTTCATAATATTATAGACATATACTGCTGAATAAAGATCTCTATTGAACATTATTTCTCTAATATCGTCAAGGGAAATAATCCCTTGGAAACAACCATCTTTATCTAATACAGGAAACAAATTTCTTTTAGATTTCTCTACACTTTCTACAACTTCCCCCAAAGAAGACTCCACTTCCACAGGGATAAAATCTTTTTCAACAAGATCAGATGTTTTAAGCAATGTCAAAACAGCCCTATCACTATCATGAGTGAGGAGTTCTCCACTTTTTGCAATTCTCTTGGTGTAGATAGAGTATGGCTCAAAAGAACGAATAGTAGCAAATGATATGGTAGAGGAGATAATCAGTGGCATCAACAACTCATACCCACCAGTTATTTCGGCGATTAAAAAGATTGCAGTCATGGGTGCCTGCATAACACCAGCCATGAGGCCAGCCATCCCCACCATCACAAAATTGGCCTCTGGAAGGGTGGTAAAACCAATCAAATTGAAAATTCTTGCAAGGATAAAACCTGCTATTCCACCCACAATCAGAGTAGGGCCAAATGTCCCTCCGACTCCCCCCCCTGCATTGGTAAACGACATCGCAAAGACCTTCAAAACCAAAACAGCCCCAAAGAAGATGGGGACAAACCATTTATATTGCAACAGAGACCTAAATAAAGAGTTGTTAAGTCCCTCCATAGGATTACCATTGAGGAGATTTGAAAGAGAGGCATAACCTTCTCCAAAAAGGGGAGGAAAAAGAAAAATTACAATTCCAAGCAACAAAGCACATATCCCCCACCTTTTAAATGGGTTAGAAATTTTTTTCACTCTATCTTCTATTGCAAGGGTAGTATGTGTAAAATAAAGAGATACAAATCCACAAAATACACCAAGTACTATATAATAGGGGATATTTCCCATAGCAAAAGGCTCAACAGAGTGAGTAAATGAAACATCCCTTCCTAAACACAAATAAGAAACAGCTGTAGCAGTAACTGAAGACATTAACAATGGGAGTATTGATGTCATAGAGATATTGAACAAAAGTATTTCGAGGGTAAACAATATCCCTGCCATCGGAGCCTTAAAAATACCAGCTACAGCACCAGCGGCGCCACAACCAAGAAGAATAGTTATCTGCTTATAAGATAAACCCAGCACCCTCGCTACATTCGAGCCAATTGCAGCACCTGTATAAACAATAGGAGCCTCAGCCCCAACAGAACCACCAAAGCCAATAGTGACCGAACTTGCAATAAGGGATGACCATGTATTATGTGGTTTAATTTTAGACTTGTTTTTGGAAACAGCCAACAGAGCTTTTGTAACCCCATGGCTAATATCATCCTTAACAATGTACCTTACAAAAACAAGGGCAATCAACATACCAATCCCAGGATAGACCAAATAGAGATAAGAAGTCCACCCATACTCACCCATCCAACCAGTCAAAGATTTTGAAATAAGAAGGATAACAGACTTTAGGGAGACAGCTGCCACCCCAGTAGCAAGTCCCACAACAATAGCCAAAATGAGGAGTAAACGAGCCTCAGGCAACCTCTTTAGGTAGGAAGAAATCTTACCTAAACTATTCTTGATCATCTTCAGTCGCCTCTTCTTGAAAAGAGCTGTCTGCTTCATCAGGGAATCCTACATCTCCTTCTTCGATATTATCATCTTCATCATCAAGATCCTTTTCGGCCTCTTCATAATCATCGATCTTCACCTTTATTTTTACAAGATAGATTGAATCTAATGTCTCTAAAGTCACAGCATAGAAAAAAGTGCCATCTGGTTTATCAATTTTAAATAGATCTCCCATATAGTCTGCATATCCTTTTGGATACTTATCTTTGAATGCTTGTAAAAGTTCAGCAGACATATTTTCATAGCTTACCACCTTTCTCAATTTTTCCATTTGCGCAAAAGTTTTTATTGATGATTTATACTTTTTTGATTATTTTATTTATGATGCAATTATAGTGCTTTTTTCTATTCTAAAAGAAAAAAATTTAAAATAATATAGACTTCTATGTAAATTTTCGTTATATTTGAATGGCGTTATTTTAAGTATATCCACAAACTTTAGGTAATGTGATAAAATAAAAATTCGACGATAATATATTATATCCCAGAGACGATAAGGAAAGAGTTATGTTTTCTTATTAAACAAAAAATGAATATACTTTTGATTCCAACATAAGAATTATAAGTAGTATTGAGTAGTAATTAATAACAAATAAACATTATAACAATTATGAAAAAAAATTTATCGTATTTTATATGCATTTTTATTGTTTCTACATGCTTTTTAATTTTTTCTTCATCAATCTCTTTCGCTCAGCAGAAAAAAATCCACTATCAGGGAGAGTTGAATGTGGGAATGAGTATGGGTGGGAAAGTTATTGATGGAAAGTTTCAATTGAATGGCAGTTCTATAAGATTGAATACTGTACATGGGATTAGATATAACGACTACTGGTTTTTTGGTCTTGGAACAGGATTGAATCTTATCAATTACGATCCTTTAAAACCTAGCGACCGTACTTCTTGGGGCAATTTTGGATTTCCACTCTACATTGATATTAAGGCATATCTACCTATAGGTAAGAACAGAATTGTATCCTTCATGGGTGTATTTGATGCTGGTGCATCACATTATTTAAATGTACAAGGCACTTCCGAAGTAAGTCATTTTCAGCTTTTTATTCATCCACAAGTTGGTTTCGACTTCAAGACGGGTGAAAAATGCTCCTTATATATCACATTGGGGTATCGTTATGAATATGTCAGTCAGTTAAGTGCATCGATTGGTTTTACTTTTTAAAGTATAAGTTGAAAAATTAAAAAAACAGAGACTTCTGCCTTTTTTTTTGATTTTGGTTTCTTTCTACGAAAATTGGTTTCAAAGATTTAAGTTCTAAACCAGAATAAAACATCACAGAGGAAGCTGTCATTGGTGTTGGTGTAAAATCTTGAACTTGCTCAATATACAACCCTTTGAGATAGGGATTGTGAGAAAGTGCCTCCATATCTGAGATAGTACATCCAGGGTGACTTGAAATGAAATAGGGAACTAATTGATATCTTAAGTTGTCGTTTTTTATAATGCTATCAAATTTTTTTCTTAATGATATGAAAAGGGAAAAATCTGGTTTTGACATCATCTTAAGAACATTGGATTGAGTGTGTTCAGGTGCAACTTTCAATCTTCCTGAAGTGTGATTTACAATTAACTCTTTCAAAAATGGGGCAGAGGAGTCATCAATATAATTTCCATCTTTATCTAAAAACAAGTCATATCTGATACCACTCCCTATAAAGGATCTCTTCACCCCTTTAATTTTTGAAATATCAGAATAAAGTTGGAGCAGCTCCTTATGCGATGTTGACATATTAGAACAGCGACTTGGAAAAAGACAAGACTTTCTAAAGCATTTTTCACACTTTTCTTTATCTTTTCCAGACATCATGTACATATTTGCAGTTGGTGCCCCTATATCAGATATAACTCCCTTAAATTCAGGATGTTTAGTTAGTCTTGATATTTCAGTAACAATTGAGTTATTGGAACGAGATTGGATAAATCTTCCTTGATGCGCTGCTATGGTACAAAAGCTACATCCTCCAAAACAGCCTCTATGAATATTAATTGAAAATTTTATCATATCATACGCAGGAATGCGCTTTCCTTTGTATCTTGGATGAGGTAATTTGGTATAGGGCAAATCATAGTATGAATCAATCTCCTTTGTTGTTGCTGGGGGAAATGGTTGATTTACAAACAGATACTGATTAGACACAGGTTCAACAATCACTTTTGGATGAAGTTTATTGGCCTCAAGTTCTATAGCATTAAAATTATCAACAAATAATAATTTATTGTTGCAGCACTCTTCGTATGAGTGAAGAATAATCAAATTTTCCCCTTTTGGGAGGCTGTTTGATAGATAACAAATTTGTTTTATGGCTAAAAGTTTACTTTTTGTCACATTATCCCTAATACCATTGGCAAGTGCGACAATTGGCCTCTCACCCATACCATAAATCAGGTAATCAGCTTTAGAATCAAACAACACTGATGGTAGAAGTTTGTCTTTCCAATAGTCATAATGGGTGAGCCTCCTCAATGAAGCTTCAATTCCACCAATAACTACTGGTGTGTCGGGGTACAATCTCTTCAAGATAGTTGAATATACTATTACTGCATAATCAGGTCTCTGTCCCCCTTTCCCTTCTGGGGTATAGGCATCATCGTGTCGAAGTCTTTTATTGGCTGTATAGTGATTGACCATTGAGTCCATTGCCCCAGAGTTAACACCAAAGAAGAGTCGTGGCTGTCCCAATTTTTTGAAATCACGCAGGTCGTCTCGCCAGTTGGGTTGGGGAACAACTGCAACTCTATACCCCTCCTTTTGTAATACTCTTGCAATTACTGCTGTTCCAAAAGAGGGGTGGTCTATAAATGCATCTCCTGTAAAAATAATAATATCAATATAGTCCCATCCTAATGCATCCACCTCTTTTTTGGAAGTGGGAAACATATATGGTGTTTCATTGCTCATATTACATCCTTTCAGGTAAACTGATTCCTAAGATATTCATTCCTTTGGTTAGTACCTTTGCTATTGCACTGATAAGTGACAACCTACCCAACATGATAGATACATTTGGTTCTTTTAAAATGGTCACATCATGATAGTATTGATTAAACTCTTTTGCTAAATCAAACGAGTAATTGGCTATGATTGATGGTGAATGTTGCTCGCCTGCATCTTTTATTACATCTGGAAATATTGAAAGTAACTTTATGATTTCAATTTCTTTGGGAAGAAGATCATTGCCATGCATTGGGGATATTTTACAATCAGTATTCTCGGCTTTGCGAATAATGGATTTAATTCTCGCATAAGTATATTGAATAAAAGGGCCAGTATTACCATTGAAATCTATAGATTCACGAGGGTCGAAAAGCATTGTCTTGCGAGGATCTACTTTTAGCATAAAGAATTTTAAAGCTCCGAGGCTTATTGTCTCAAAGAGTTCTTTTTGCTCCTCTTTCGACATATCCCCTATTTTTCCAAGCTCTTTGGAGGTCTCTTCTGCTGTTGAGTACATCTTATCAAGGAGGTCATCTGCATCAACAACGGTCCCTTCTCTCGATTTCATTTTCCCTTCAGGGAGTTCCACCATGCCATAAGAAAGGTGATATATTGCATCTGACCAGTCAAATCCCAATTTTTTCAATATTAATTTAAGGACTTGAAAATGATAATTCTGTTCATTTCCAACTACATAGATGTGTTCGTCGTATTTATATTCAGAATAGCGTTCAACTGCAGTTCCTAAATCTTGCGTCATGTACACAGAGGTACCATCTGCTCTCAAAAGAAGTTTTTGGTCGAGCCCGTCACCAGTCAAATCACACCATACGGAACCATCTTCGTGCCTCTCAAAAATCCCTTTTTTCAACCCTTCAAGGACAAGTGATTTACCTAATAGATATGTTTGAGACTCATAGTAGATCTTATCAAAAGAAATGCCTAACCTATCATATGTCTCCTCAAATCCTTTATAAACCCACCCATTCATCTTTTTCCACAAATCTACAACTTCTTTATCCCCTGCCTCCCATTTTTTAAGCATAGATTGCGCCTCTTTTAGAATGGGAGCATTTTTTTCTGCTTCTTCTTGTGATATCCCCTCTGCCATCATTTTTGAAACCTCTTCTTTAAGCATATCATTGAAAAGGACATAATAGTCACCTACAAGATGATCCCCTTTTTTAGATGAAGATTCAGGGGTCTGGCCATTCCCCTTTTTCAACCAGGCTAACATGGATTTACAGATATGAATCCCTCTGTCATTTACTAAATTGACTTTAATAATATTGTGACCATTAGCTGCTAATAGTTGAGAGACTGACCATCCTAACAAATTGTTTCGTATATGACCAAGGTGTAGAGGTTTATTTGTATTGGGTGAAGAATACTCTACCATTATTGTTTTACCAGATGGAGGTGCTTGTCCATAATCTTCTGTAGAGGCGATTTTAGAAAAAATATTGCCCCAATAAGCAGAGGTAAATTTAATATTTAAAAATCCTTTTACAACATTATAGGACTCTATTTCGGTAGCATTTTCTTTTAAAAACGAACCAATTTCATTGCCTGTTTGTTCGGGTGACTTCTTACTAATTTTCAGTAATGGAAACATAACAGCAGTGATATCTCCTTCAAACTCTTTTCTTGTGGTCTGAGTTTGCACTATAATATTTGAAGCATCAACTTTATACAACGATTCAATCGCTTTTTTAACTATATCGGAAATAAAAATTTCTTGGTTCATTTTGTTAAATATTTATTATTTTTTGAAATATTTCTTCATCTCTCTTTTCACATAAGGAGAAAGGTAGAAAAGGGCAAACATGGTTGGGAAGGCCATCATTGCGAAAGCTAAATCAATAATTCCTACTGCCGCCTTCAATGGTATCATTGCGGCTACTACTAACATTATTAAAAAGAAGTAGTTATAGTATTTTGAATACTTCGGTCCAAATAGGAAAGCTGTACATTTTTGACCATAATATGAATAAGAAAACATCGTAGAGAAGGCAAATATAAAGACCATCAGCAAAAGTAAATATTTACCGATACCTGGAATAGATGCATCGAAAGCATTCAACGCTATGGCAAGACCCTCTACAGAATTAAGGCCTCCCCCGATTGGAATTACATCCCTCTGAATAAGGATGGCAATTGCTGTTAAAGTACATATTAGCCCCGAATCTATAGATGGTTCAATCATCGCAACTAACCCCTCTCTTATCGGTTCTTTGTTTTTGGAAGCACCGTGCATCATAGATGATGTCCCCACTCCTGCCTCGTTAACCAATGCCGCCCTTCTAACTCCGATTAATGCTGTTGAAAGGAGCCCTGCAATTCCTCCCCCTACCCCTGCTCTAATAGTAAATGCACCTGAAAAAATGGATGCAAATACATCTCCAATAGAAGATGCATGGGTGATTATTATGTAAAATACCAATAAAAAATACATGGCAACCATCGCTGGAACCATCTTTACAGCCACTTTTGATATCCTTTTTATTCCACCAAGTATCACTGTGGATACTATAACACAGATTAGTAAACCTATGATAAATCTAAGCGTCAAAGTATTCTTCTCGGGGGTAAAAAAAACTGTAGTTATAGACTCTGTAAGCTGATTAGCTTGCATTATACACAGGGTGCCAATCAAGCCAAAAATAGAGAAAAATATTGCGAGTGGCTTCCATTTATCTCCAAGTCCAGAAGTAATCATATACATCGGGCCACCTTGAACCTCTCCATTTTTATCTTTGCCTTTGAACATCACAGAAAGAGTCCCTTCAAAAAATTTGGTAGCCATACCAACTATTGCACTCACCCACATCCAAAAGATAGCACCAGGCCCCCCTATTGAAAGGGCAATAGCAACACCAGCAATATTTCCCATCCCTACTGTAGCAGCAATGGCACTTGAAAGGGCCTCAAAAGAACTCATCTGGCCTTGTGCAGAATTATCTTTTGTTTTAAGGGCCTTTATCCCACGTAAATAATATCTTAGTGGAACAAAGCCTGAGTATATCAAAAAAAATAATCCCCCACCAACAAGGAGGATAAAAAGAGGATAACCGCAAATAAAATCACTCACTGCGGTTATCCAATTACCTATTGTATTCCAAAAGTTATCCACTTATTGCAATTTAGTTTAAACCTCGATTTTTAAGAAGTGGCTCTATTCCAGGTTTTTGACCTCTGAAATTTAAATATAAATTCATAGCATCTTCTTCTCCTGCACGCTCAAGGATCTCTTTTCTAAACTTAGTTGCAATATCTTTATTGAATATATCTCCTGTTTCAACAAATGCTTGGAATGCATCACAATCAAGCACTTCAGCCCATATATAACTATAGTACCCAGCTGTATAACCACCTCCAAATGTGTGATTAAAATAAGTGCTACGATATCTAGGTGGGATTTGAGTAAGAAGGTTACGCTCACCTAAAACCAATTGTTCAAATTGAATAATATCTAAATCCTCTTTTATTGATTGCAATACATGGAAATCCATATCAAGATATGAGGCAGCAAGATATTCTGTTGTAGCAAAGCCCTGACCATATTTGCCAGAATTCTCAAGTTTAGTAACCAATTCTATAGGTATTATTTCACCTGTCTCGAAATGTTTAGCATAAACCTTCAACACTTCTGGTTTAAATGCCCAGTGTTCCATAATTTGAGATGGAAGTTCAACAAAGTCCCTTGTGATACCTGTGAGACCAAGATATTTGACATTTTGAAGTAGAGATTGCAATGCGTGGCCAAATTCATGGAAATAGGTCTCAACTTCATCAGCACTTAAGAGGGCAGGCTTGCCTTCAACAGGTCTGGTAAAGTTACCTACTATATTAACAAGTGGGGCTACCCTTTGACCATTTTTATATGTTTGCTCTCTGTATCCACCACACCATGCACCACCTCTTTTTTCACCTGGGCGTGCAAACATATCCATAAATAACACCCCTAATAGAGTGCCATCACTCTCTTTACATTCGAAAGCAATAGCTTCAGGATGAGGAAGAGGGATATTACTCAATTGGGTAAAGGTAATTCCATATAATTTATTTGCAACATAGAAGATACCTTCTCTTACATTTTCTAATTGGAAGTATGGTCTAAGCTGGTCATCACTGATTTCATATTTGCTCTTCAACGACTTTTCAAAATAATATCTCCAATCGGCAGGTGTCATTGCATCAGTAATTCCCTCTTTTTTTGCCATCTCTTGAATATCCGACAATTCTTGGTTTGCAACTTTCAATGCTGGGGCCCAGATTTGATCAAGTAATTCATATACTGCTTCAGGTGTTTTAGCCATTCTGTCAACCAACACATAATTGGCATAGCTATCATAACCCATAATTTTGGCTTTCTCAAGACGATATTTGATCAAATCGCTGATAACTACCTTATTATCTTCATTATTATCATTGTTACACCTGTTAAGATAACCATTCATCATCTTTGTCCTTAACTCTCTATTGTCTGAATACTGAAGGAATGGCATCACACTTGGATTATCAAGTCCAAACAACCATTTACCCTCTTTTCCAGCTGCTTTTGCTCTAGAAGCTGCTTCAGATATTTGAGCTTGGCTTAAACCTGCTAAATCTTTTTCATTGTCAATTTCAAGAACGAAGGCAGCTGTCTCTTTCAATAGGTTTTGGCCAAAAGTCAACTGTAAATCGGAGATCTTCTCATTGATAACTTTTAATTCATTTTTTTTCTCTATTGGAAGATTGGCACCTGAACGTTCAAATTCTTTATATGTTTCTTCAACTAACTTAATTTGATCTTTGTCCAGATTTAGATTATTTCTTTTTTCATATACAGCTTTTACTTTTTGAAAAAGGGCATCATTGAGATTAATCTCATTGAAGTGACGACTTCTTATTGGAGAGAGCTCCTTTGCAATCGACATTATTTTTTCAGATGATCTAACCCCTGATTCACTTCCAAAAACAGCAGATACCTTTGAGAACAATTCTCCAGAATTGTCCAACGCAAGTATTGTATTCTCAAAATTTGGTTCCTCTTTATTTGAAATAATAGCATTAATCTCAACATTATGAGCCTCCATAGCAGCTAAAAAAGCTGGCATATAATGTTCAGGCATTACTTTTTCAAAAGGGGGAATTCCGTAAGGAGTGTCCCACTCCTCTAATAACGGATTGTTTACGCAACTGTATGTCATAAGAACAAATACTACAGATAGTAGCGATAAAAAAAGTTTTTTCATAAAAAATATATTAAATAATTTTAGCCAGTTTAGCCGAGATAACTCTTCAACAATTTGCTTCTATTGCTGTGCTTCAATCTTCTGATTGCTTTTTCCTTTATTTGTCTGACCCTCTCTCTGGTAAGACCAAATTTTTCACCTATCTCTTCTAAAGTCATCTCAGAGGTTCCTATTCCAAAAAAGTCTTTAACTATATCTCTCTCCCTTTCTGTTAGGGTTGAAAGGGCCCTTTCGATCTCTTTGTTTAATGACTCATTGACCAATCCTCTATCAGCATTCGGGGAGTCATCATTGACTAAAACATCAAGTAGATTGTTATCTTCGCCATCTACAAACGGAGCATCAACAGAAACATGCCTTCCAGAAACTCTCAATGTATCAGCAATCTTATCTCTTGGAATATCAAGGATTTCAGCTAATTCATCTGATGATGGAAGCCTCTCATTTTCTTGCTCAAACTTAGAAAGAGCTTTATTGATTTTGTTCAACGAGCCAACTTGGTTTAAAGGTAGCCTTACAATTCTTGATTGTTCGGCAAGAGCCTGAAGAATGGATTGTCTAATCCACCAAACGGCATATGAAATAAACTTAAAACCTCTCGTTTCATCAAATTTTTCAGCAGCCTTAATCAAACCTAAATTACCTTCATTGATTAAGTCTGGGAGACTTAGTCCTTGGTTTTGATATTGCTTTGCAACCGATACGACGAAACGAAGATTGGCCTTAGTCAACTTTTCCAGAGCCTCTTGATCGCCTTTTCTAATGCGTTGGGCCAATTCTACTTCCTCTTCAACAGTAATAAGTTCCTCTCTACCAATTTCTTGAAGATACTTATCTAATGAAGCACTTTCTCTATTGGTAATTGATTTAGTTATTTTTAATTGTCTCATATTCTTTAATTGGCCGCAAATATAGCACTTTTTTTACAAACCAATTGCATAATAATATAGAGAACCATCAGGATATAATCCTTCAATGACTACTGACCTTTGTGATTTTTTTACTTTACCTGCAATATCTTGCGGAGACGATACTGGGTTATTGTTGATGTGGGTAATGATAAAACCTTGTTTAACCCCTGAATCTCTCATTTTTCCCTTTTCAACAGAAACAACCTCAACCCCATTTTCAATATTTAATTTATCCAAAACTGACTTTGGTGCAGCAACCAATTCTGCTCCAAAAATAAATATTTTATCCTTTGAAGAATAAACTCCAAGAGCCTGAGTATCTTTATCAATAAGAGATGCTGTTAATTCTTTTCTTTGATTATCTCTAATAACAGTCAAACGAACATTGTCTCCTGGTCTGTAAGCGTTAATTTTTTCCTGTACCGCTGAACTCGAAGTTACTTTTTCACCATCTATTTCAATAATTATATCCCCAGATTTGACACCTGCTTTATCTGCCGCTCCACCTTTAACTACCTCAGCAATATATACACCTTCATATTGGGACAATTTCTTCTCTTTTGCAAGTTGATCGTTGAGTGTTATCATTGAAATGCCTAACATTGCCCTTTGCACACTACCATAACTAATTAGATCCTCGGTGATTTTTTTAACAATATTTACTGGAACTGCAAATGAATACCCTGCATATGAGCCTGTATTTGAAATAATTGCAGTATTAATACCAACTAATTCACCTTTTATATTCACTAAGGCTCCACCGCTATTTCCTGGATTTACTGCCGCATCAGTTTGTATAAATGATTCTATTTTAAACTCCCCTGAGTAATTGGGCATTGACCTCCCCTTGGCACTAACGATGCCTGCTGTAATAGTAGAAGTAAGGCCATATGGGCTACCAATTGCTAAAACCCACTCTCCAAGACGCAGCTTATCAGAGTTTCCATAAGGAATTGTTGGTAGATTATCAGCATCTACTTTTAGAAGAGCAATATCTGTGGCAGGGTCTGTTCCAATCAACTCTGCTTTAAAAGTTTTGTTATTATCCATTGTCACCTCGATCTCAGAGGCACCAGATACGACATGGTTGTTTGTTGCTATATAGCCATCTTTTGTGATAATTACCCCTGAGCCACTGCCCACCTGCTCCCTCGGCATTTGTTCTCTTCCTCCATATCCAAAAAAGAAATCTAAAATTGAGGATGGTGCACTGTTACCATCAACTCTTTTTACCACCTTGACGAAAACTACAGCCTTAACTGACATTTCGGCAGCATATGTAAAATCAGGATATTCTCCAGAAAATGAGACGTTGCTAATTGGTGGTGTTTGTTCTTGATAAACATAAGTTGAATTATTCTTTTTAGATACTACTTTAGTTACTACAAAGAATGCAGCCACACACACTAAAATTGTAGAAGCAATAATTAATAAATTCTTTTTCATACTTTTATAAAAATAATTAATCGTTTTTATATAATATCTTTTGTTGATTTTTTGTCAGATTATTTTTAAAAATAAAAACATTTTTAAAAATGATACTTTATATTTAATTATTTGAACTAAACTCAAATTATATGCCAAAAATTTCATACTTTTGTAAGAGAATGCAAACAAATAATACCATCATATATGAAATTTACAATATCAAGTTCTGATTTATTACGAGGATTAAACTCCGTTTCAAGAGCTATCTCTTCAAAGAGTCAACTTCCAATTTTAGATAATTTCCTTTTTGTTCTTGCAGGTACAACACTTGAAGTCACTGCCTCTGATTTGGAAATGACTCTAAAAACAACTATTGAGATTGACAATGTTGTTGAAGAAGGAAGCGTTGCTGTCCCTGCAAAATATCTTATTGACACCATTAGAGAGTTTCCTGATATGCCACTCACCCTCACAACAAATAATTCTGACAAGTTATTGGAAATTAGTTGGGCGACAGGCGCTTCTAACATTCCATTTTTCCAATCAGAGGACTATCCATCACTCCCCTCACTAAACGATATCACCCTTTCATTTACAATTCCGTCTGATATTTTATTAACTGGAATTAACTCTACGATCTACGCAACTGCTGAAGAAGAACTCAGACCAGTGATGAATGGTATTTTTTTCGATATGACAAATGACAGCATTACTTTGGTTGCATCCGATTCTCACAAGTTGGTATATTACAAAAGAAACGATATCTCAGTAAATGAAAACAGCTCATTTATTCTCCCTAAAAAGCCAGCATCTATATTAAAATCACTGCTTCCAAAGGTAGAAGAGGATGTGAAAGTCACTTTTGACCAAAAGAATGCTTATTTCGAATTTGACGGCACAGTTCTTATTTGTCGCCTTGTCGAGGGCAATTACCCTGCTTACAAATCTGTGATTCCCAAGAATCATCCCAATAAATTATATATTCCAAGGCTTGAATTACTAAATGGTGTAAAAAGAGTTGCTGTTTGTGCCAATCCAGCCACTTCTCACGTCAAATTTTCCCTGTCTAACAACAAATTAGCCCTCTCTGCACAAGATCTAAGTTTCTCTGTATCTGCACACGAGACACTTAATTGTCAATATGATGGTGACGAGTTTGAAATAGGTTTCAAATCGACATTCCTTGCAGAGATATTGAGCAATCTTCCATACGAGGAGATATGCATTGAATTAGCCGATCAAACAAAAGCTGGTTTAATTGTAGCTGCTGGTGAAAGTGATCCTAACGAAGAGATTTGTTCTTTATTAATGCCAATACGTATTCCTTCATAACTTACAAGTAAATGCAACTCAATCTAAAGAATCCAATATTATTTTTTGATATCGAAAGTACGGGATTAAATGTAGCCACAGATCGCATAGTAGAAATCTGTGCCGTTAAGGTTTTCCCAAATGGTGATCAAGAGATTAAAACAAGGAGGTTAAACCCTACTATTGCTATATCGCCAGAGGCTGAGGCCATACACCACATTTCTCAAGAAGATGTGAAAGATTGTCCGACATTTATCCAAGTTGCAAAATCTCTTGCACAGTGGATGTCAGGATGCGATTTTGCTGGTTTCAATTCTACCAAATTTGATATTCCACTTCTCGCTGAAGAGTTTCTTAGAGCAGGGGTTGATTTCGATTTCAGGAAGAGAAAGTTAGTTGATGTCCAAAATATATTTCACAAAATGGAACAAAGGACACTTATCGCCGCTTATAAGTTCTATTGTGACAAATCATTAGAAAACGCACACTCCGCCGAGGCTGATACATTAGCTACGTATGAAGTACTAATGGCTCAACTTGATAAATATGATGTTCTCAAGAATGATATAGAGTTTCTTGCTGACTTTTCCACCAAAAGTAAGTTTGCTGATTATGCTGGTAGGATAGTTTATGACGATAAACAAGTTCCTCTCTTCAATTTTGGTAAACACAGAGGGGTACCTGTCACAGAGGTACTTGCAAAAGAGCCAAGTTATTACAATTGGATTATGAATGGAGATTTTACTCTCGATACAAAGCAAGTATTGACCAAAATAAAACTATCAATGCAATAGAAAATGAACATTTTCATATCTCCGTTTTCAAATGATAGTTTCTATTATCGACCTGATTCAACACTAATTAGGACCCTTGATGAATACTATGTCCCAGATTACGTGTCTCAGATAGGGGTAATACCCATTCAATATGTTAGAATTGAAAAGCCAATTAAATATATTGATAAAAAATATGTTCATAGGTACATAGATAGTTTTGGGTGTGGGATTCTCCTCTCTCCCACTATATCGAATAACTTTAATCCATTCCTCTCTAATTCCCTTGATTTTACTACTATTATTCCTCTTGAACATACAATGCTAAAAGATAATTACTCCATAATCGATAAGGACCTTGATGTGAGGATAAACGGTAAGAGTCTTTTTTCTAATATCATATTTACAGAAGAAGATACGCTATATTCAATAATTGCAGAAATATCAAGATACTGTTCTATTAAGATAGGCGATTTTGTTGCTTGCGAATTGGCAAAAAGAGAATCTTTGTCTATAGGTGACCATGTTGAAATATTATCTCAATCTCACATTCTTAATTCATTGATCATTAAATAATTATTTATTGGTGACGTTTGACTTCTCTTTCAAGGAATCTATTGCTGATTTAATGGCTGTCGCAGCTGTAGAAAAGGCTATTTGAAGATTGTACCCTCCTGTATCGCCATCCAGGTTGATTACTTCTCCAGCAAAAAATAAATTTTTAACAATTTTAGATTCCATGGTTTTTCTAGATATTTCTTCTAATGGGATCCCACCTACTGTCACTACCGATCTTTTATATCCTCCGTATGTATCAATTTTAAATGCCCATTTCTTTAAATACTTTACAGAGTTAGATAAAGATATATCTTTGTTTAGATCAATAAACGGTGCTATTATGTTTTTGGGAAGATAAAAACGGAGCATATATTCTAATTTCTTTCTCTCGGTATATTGTTTTCTCACAATGGAGTCATTTATCTTGGCAATATCCTTTGTGATTCTATCACTGAGTTGGTTGGTAGTAACAGCTGGCTTTAAATCGATGTGTAATTCAACTTTTTGTCCATCAATAAGTGCCTTTACCCCTCTCCTTGATACTCTGAATCCAAGTGCTCCTTCAATTCCATCTTTTGTAAATGTGAGTTCTCCCATCTCAGATTGCGTACATATATCATTTACAACCAAATCAAGTTTGATGTTTTTTAATGTGATGCCTTCCAGCCTATAATCAAACTTTGAGGGAAATAATGCAGTAAGGGATGGGAAAGTTTGGGAGAGTGTGTGCCCCAAAAGTTGTGCGAACTCATATCCATCTCCAGTAGAACCAGTTACAGGATAAGAGAGACCTCCAGTAGCAACAATAACAACTTTAGCCTTAAACATTTCAATACCCAAACTGGCACAGGCACTTCTTGAATTTTCAATTTGTTTATTAACTACTGATGATAGTATAAAACAACCTTCACTATCTTTTTTTATTGATGTGACTTTGGTCAAACATCGCACCTCAACTCCACCTTTTTCTATATGGTTTAAGAGGGCATTGAGTACATCTACACTCTTATCAGAGGTGGGAAATACCCTTTTTCCTCGCTCCTCTTTGGTTTCAAGTCCTATTTTATTGAAAAAAGAGATAACGTCCTGATTGGAAAGATTATAAAATGATGTTTTAAAAAAAGCTGAACTGGGATGAATATGGGAAGAAAAATCGCTCCAAGAAGAGGTATTGGTTATATTGCATCTCCCTTTTCCTGTAATTAACAATTTTTGACCACACTTATAGTTTCTTTCTAACACTGCCACAGAAAGATCGGTATCATGAGCTAATGCGGCTGCCATCAATCCCGAAGCTCCACCTCCAATTATTATTATATCTCTTTCTATCATTTTAATAAAAATAATTACATTTGCACTCGTTTTTAATGCCTCTTTAGCTCAGTTGGTAGAGCAGCTCATTCGTAATGAGCAGGTCACGGGTTCGAGTCCCGTGAGAGGCTCTTCTTTTTTTACTAATATTTGGTGAATATAGCAATTATATCTCAATTCTCCCCCCTATCTAAATGTTAGAACAAAAATAGTTTCTCTGTCATTTGAAGATTTCAAACGGAGATTACCATTGTTTTTCAACATTATCTGACGAGAGAGACTCAACCCTATTCCAGTCCCTTTTTCCTTAGTTGTGAAGAAAGGGATAAAAATGTGATCTTGGTTCTCCCTCGGAATTTGTTCTCCATTATTCATAATTTCGACAATTACATCCTCTGTTAAAGAATCTATCCCCACAGTGATCATCAGAATGGGATTATTGACCATTTGAATTGCGAACAAGGCATTTTTAATGACATTGATAAGCACCTGCATAATCTGATTTTCATCGACATATATCATGATTAATTCGTCTGAAATATTTATTTTGCACTCTAATCCCAATTTGTACATATTTTCTTTTTCAAGGAAAACTACTTGGTCCAATAATTTTTTAATATAAACAGGTTTAAATATTGGAGAAGGTATTATAGATACTTTTCTGTATGAATCTACAAATGATATTAGTCCCTTAGTAGTGGAACTTATTGCTGTCAATCCTTCTCTCATTTTATTATCACAATTCATAGAGAGAAGTGTGTCGCTCAAAGATGATATGGGGGTAACGGTATTCATTATTTCGTGTGTTAATACCCTGATGAGTTTTATCCAAGACTCTTGTTCATTTTCATCCAATTCACTGGAGATATCATCGATGGAGTAAAAATTCAACAACTTATTCTGAACTATAAGTGATGTTTTCCTTATGGAGAGCTCCTTTTTTCCCGCCTCGCTATATATTGTCACCACATTGCCTCCATCAAGATTTTGTTTACCAGAAATGTACTTATACAATGATTCGTCGACACGCTTGATTTGAGAAATATGAGTTAGTACCCCAAGACTTAGTAAAGAGAGGGCTTTATCATTACAATTTACGATTATACCAGATTGATCTACTGTTATAATCCCTGTATTTACATTTTTCATTATCAGTTCATAAAATTTCTCCTTTTGAGCAATCTCTTTTCTCTCATTAGAAATTAATTTATTGATAACATTTAATCTTGAATTAAAATAGCATGAAAAAGCATCGTTATTTTTCTCGGTAAAAAAAAATGAAGAATCTCTATTTGCAAGGGCATCTGTGAAGAATGATATCTTTTTCAAAAATTTAAAGTATTGATTAATAATTAAAAAAATAGATACAATCGTGGATACCCCAGAAAGGATGGAGGCAATGAGATATGAATTTAAGAGAAAATAGACAAAAGCTCCTGAACTCAACACACATAGTACGACAGATATGATAATTTTATTATACATTATAAATCATATTTTTTCAGTTTATTGTATAACGTCTGACGTGAAATGCCCAATTGATTAGAGACCAAGGAGAGATTCCCCTTATTCTTTCTAAGGGCTTCAGAAATCATTTTTTTCTCCATTTGCTCTATTGTCGAATGTTTAATATCGACCCCTGAATAGTCATCAGAATTGGAATCTATCAAAAGGAAATCTTCTGATTTTAAATATTTACCATCACATAATATCACCGCTTTTTCTATGGAGTGCTGTAATTCTCTAATATTGCCACTCCACCTATATGATACAAGCTTTTCTTTCACAACTGGGTCAATACCTACGATCTCTTTTTGATACTTGTCTATATATCTATTTAAAAACAACATACTCAATGGAATGATATCCTCCTTCCTCTCCCTCAACGGGGGAAGGTTGATATGAATAGTGTTGATTCTGTACATCAAATCTTCCCGAAAGGTCCCTTGCGACACCATTGAATCAAGATTTTTGTTAGTTGCTGTTATCAATCTGATATCTACATCTATTTGTTTGTTGCTCCCAACCCTGACAATTTTTCTACTTTGCAGTGCTGTCAATAGTTTCGACTGAAGGTGGATCGGGATATTACCTATCTCATCTAAAAAGAGGGTCCCTCCGTCTGCCACTTCAAATTTACCTGCTCTATCCCCCTTTGCATCCGTAAATGCCCCTTTTACGTGGCCAAAAAGTTCGCTTTCGAAGAGTGATTCTGGCAGAGAGGCAGCATCTACTGTTACCATGCTTTCTCCATTTCTTCTTGAGAGACGATGGATCTCCCTTGCAATGACATCCTTCCCTGTTCCATTCTCCCCTGTTATCAAAATTGATGCATCAGTTTTAGCTACCTTGGTAACCAAAGATTTCAGTTCATTCATAATAGGACTATCGCCCCAATACATTTCCCCCTCAGGCTTTATCTCCTTTTTTATCTCTTTGAGCTGCTTCACTTCTCTTTTTGAACGTGAGAGTTCGTAGGCAGCCATCAAGGTGGAAATGAGCTTTCTGTTGTCCCATGGTTTTACGATGAAATCGAAGGCTCCCCTCTTCATTCCACTGACAGCCAAGTCAATATCAGCATAGGCTGTGAAAAGAACCACCTCTGTCATCGGAGATAATTTTTTTATTTCTCCGAGCCAAAAGAACCCCTCATTTCCAGAGTTGATTCCAGCCTTGAAATTCATATCGAGGAGGACAACATCGAAGGAATTGTCATTGATAGTAGAAGTTAGTGAAATTGGAGAATTAAGCATGACCACCTCTTTGAAATGCTGAGGAAGTAGAAGATTAAGTGCTGTTAATATTGCCTTGTTGTCATCGACAACTAAGATTGAACCTTGTTTCATTATATAGCATTAAATATGATTTCAAATATAAGAATCTTTGTCCAATAATCTAACAGTAATTGTCAAAAAAATTGACACTACATGATTTAATAATTGAACTATCTATATAGTAATAAGCGTATTATAATCATGGCACATGTTTTGGCATACATTATTCAAAATAGATATAAATAATTAAAATATGAAAAAATTTATTTTCACCCTTGTAATCATTATTGTTTCTATGAGTCGTATGCTCGCACAGGAGGGACAAGGTAAAATGTGGAGTCTGCACGATTGCATGCAGTATGCAATCGAAAATTCGAGGAAAGCAAAAATTCAAGAGGCAAAAAATGACAACAAAAGGCTTGAGTATAGAGAAGCATATTTAAAATGGGCCCCCTCTATATCGGGAGGTGCCTCTGCTACAACCTCATTTGGTCGTTCTATTGACCCAGAAACAAACATCTATACAAACACTACCTCTCTAAGTAACAATTATCAGATAAATGCCAACTACACTATCTTTAACGGTTTTAGCACTGTTAATAATTTTAAAATTAGTAAAATCGCCAGGCTTTCAGGAGTCGAAGAATCTCAATTGATTGAAGATGATATCTCCCTTCGTACAATTCAAGCATATTTCAATGTCCTTTACAGAATAGGAATGGTAAAAATTACCAAAGAGCAACTTGAGGAGAGCAAACAGAATTACTACCAGACACAGGTAATGGAGGAACTTGGATTAAAGGGGCAGGCAGACCTTCTTCAAGTGGAGGCCAAGATGGCTTCAGATGACTACAATTATGTCAAAGAGCAGAACAATCTTGAAAATGAGCTCATCTCACTAAAAGATGTTATGTTCTTCCCCTTCGATGAACATTTACAAGTTGACACAAATATTGTTTGGATAGTAGATCCTTTTTTTGAGAAGGAGAGTTCAGATAGTATTTTTCAGGCAGCTAAATTGTTTCTCCCTTCATTGAAAGTCGCAGATTTCAATCTCAGGACTGCCCAATTGAAGCACCACACTTCCAAATGGCAAATTCTTCCCAACATTTATGCTCAAGGGGGTGTCAACTCTGGATATATGAAATATTTCTCATCCGAAAGCACCTCTACCCCATTTTTCAAACAGTTAGAATCTAACTTAGGGGAGTATGTTGGTATAGGGGTAAATATCCCAATTTTTAATGCCCTTTCGCGTCAAACAACAAAAGGGAAACTGAAAAATGAGGTAAAGATCGCCCAATATGAAAAAGAGCAAAAACTACAAGAGGTGGCAACTGCAATAAAGAAAGCTGTGCAAGAGATGGAGGGATCTGCTAAGGAATATATCCAAGCCGACAAAAAGGAAAATGCACAGGAGATAGCCCATAAAGCCAACCTGAATAAATACAAAGAGGGGTTGATAAGTGTATTGGATCTCCAAACCAGCTCTAATCAGCTTCTACTTTCAAAAGCACTTAAACTCAATTCTGCTTTAACCTATTTAATCAAAACAAAAGTTGTAAATTACTATAAAGGGACCTCATATATAGATCAAGAATAATTAAAAAAATATAATAATGGACAGAATTATCGAAAAGAAAAAAGGGATTCAAAAGAGGCATATCCCCTACATCGCTGGAGGGGCATTGTTAATAGCTTTCATACTCTGGATGATATTTGGAAATCACCAAGCTACTCTAAGAGTTGACTCACGTTCAATTATCACTGGAGAGGTGAAAAACGGAGAGTTTAATGATTTTGTAAGAATCAGTGGACAAGTGCAACCTATCACTACAATCCAACTCACCCCTCTCGAAGGTGGTGTGGTAGAGGAAAGGCTCGTAGAGGAGGGTGCAATGGTTAAAAAAGGAGAAGTATTACTAAAATTGAGCAACTCTCAACTCAATCTTCAAATCCTTGAGACAGAAGCATCCCTCGCAGAGAAAGAGAATATTCATCGTAATACCCAGATCACAATGGAGCAACAAAAGCTATCATTGGAAAAGGATAGACTTCAATTGGATGTTGACATTGCAAGAAAATCGAGAAGATACAACCAATACAAGAGGCTTTACAGTGAAAATTTGGTTGCCAAAGAGGAATATCTTCAAGCAAAAGAAGATTATGATTTTGCGAAGAGAAACAGAGAACTTGTTATCGCTCGCCAGCAACAAGACTCTATCTTCCGTACGGCACAAATAAATAACATGGAAGAGAGCTTAAAGAATATGCGTCGCAGCATGGTTCTCGCCCGCCAAAGGGTTGACAACTTAAATGTCAAATCACCCATCGATGGACAATTGGGGACCCTCAACATCGTTTTAGGACAAAGTATTAACTCAGGAGCCAATATAGGAGAAATAAATGATCTGTCAGATTTCAAAGTAGAAGCGTTGATTGATGAACACTACATAGACAGGGTTCGTTCAGGCCTCTCTGCCTCTTTTGAGAGACAAGGTGCAGAATTTCCCCTTGAGGTGAGAAAAGTGTTTCCAGATGTAAAAAACGGACAATTTAAAACAGATTTCAAATTTATAGGGGAACGCCCTGAAAATATTAGGACAGGACAGACATACTACATCAACCTCCAACTTGGGCAATCAACAGAATCTCTAATCATTCCCAGAGGGGCATTCTACCAAAAAACAGGGGGCACTTGGATATTCGTCCTTAGCCCAGATGGATCAAAGGCATTTAAACGCAAAATTCGTATCGGTCGTCAGAACCCTCAGTACTACGAAGTGCTTGAAGGGTTAGAACCTGGAGAAAAAGTAGTCGTATCGAGCTATGAGAACTTCGGAGACAATGAGATATTAGTATTTTAATAATAAAGAATAATGAAAACTCTTTTATTAGCAGTTAGAAATTTTTTTCACAAAGGGAATAAAAATGTTATTAAAGTGCTCTCCTTGGGACTGGGACTCGCAGTAGGGATTGTCCTTATCTCCAAGGTCTATTTTGAGACCTCTTTTGAGAATTTCTATCCAGACAATGACAGGATTTATGTGATTGCCTCTACAATCGAGAGGGGGGCTGAAGGGAAAAAAGATCAAAAGGAGTTTAATCAGGTGAGCGGAGCCATAGCCCCTGGTTTTCAGAACTATGTCCCTGGGATTGAGTCTGCTACTCGCATTACATGGTTAGGAGTAGGAGAAGAAGCAATTTATACTGAAGATATGAAGAAATATTCAGCTTCAATGATATGCGCCGATACCAATTATTTCAAAATATTTCCCAGACCATTGCTTGCAGGCGATCTTGTAAAGGCCCTCTCTCAACCATGGCATTGTGCAATAAACAGAAGTACTGCTGAAAAACTCGGCGGGGTGGCAACGGTAATAGGAAAAACCATCTTTCGTGACGGAATTTTGGATGCACCCATTGTCATAGATGCAGTATTTGAGGATATTCCCGACAATTCTGTAGTTAAATATGATATTTATATTTCAATGGAGACCTATTCAGAGAGGAGCAGAAACAATTGGGTGGGCAATGATAGATACAGAGCTTATGTGAAAGTAACTCCAATTATGGACCCATACGGGGCGGAGACTGCTTCAGCCATAAGAAAGATGCAGGAGGATAATCAGCCTTTGGATGATTTTAAGGAATCTGGATTAAATCTCGGGTATAAATTGAAACCTTTTAACGAGATCCATTCTGGTGATGCAAATGTTAAAAACATGAATATTGTTCTCTCTCTGATAGCTTTCATCTTGATTTCCACCGCTCTGATGAATTATATCCTTATTGTTATTTCTACCTTGATTTCGAAAGGAAAGGAAGTGGCTATACGCAAATGCTATGGTGCTGCTGGCAATAACATCCGAGGAATAATGTATATGGAGGCATTGGTCAATATCGTTGTTTCACTGGTGGTGGCTATAATGCTTATTCTCGCATTCAGGGGGAAAATAGAGGAACTCATAGGGGCATCTTTTACTTCTGTATTTTCTGTGCAGGCTCTTGCTATTATTGCTGCGCTTTGTATCGTTGTGTTCGTTATTTCTGGTTTTGTCCCCTCTTATATTTTTGAAAAAGTCCCAGTATCTTCTGTATTCAGAGGGTATAAGGAGACTAAGAGGAAATGGAAACTCGTATTGCTTTCGGTGCAGATTATAGCATCTGCCATCCTTATTTCCCTACTAATTGTGATAGTAAGACAATACAATATGATGGCAAACGATGATCCAGGATACAATTATGAGAATGTTCTGATTAGCAGCGTAAATGGTGCAAAAATCGAAAATGTACGTGGAGCAATAGCTGAATTGAAAGCTCTTCCTCAGGTGGAAGCTGTAGAAACGGCGGAATATTCAATACCTATATGGTATGCAAGTGGAAACAACATCTATCTGCCAGGGGATGAAAGAGAACTTTTCAACATCGCCGATCTTTATGGATACAGCGAGGGTTATTGGAAGATGATGGAAATAAAAATGGTAGAGGGCAATGAGCCCAAATTGCCGAATGATGTGATTGTCAGCAAATCTTTCGTAGAGAAAATGAATAACTATACCGACTGGAGTGAAGGGGCAGTTGGAAAACAGATAGTTATATCAGAACACAGTCAGAGTAAAACCGATTATTATACAATATCAGGTGTATATAACGATATTAAGATAGGATCGATAGCTAACCCAGATATCCGTCCGAGCATAATGTTTATGAATGATAAATATGCAGGGATTGTTTTGGTTAAGCTGAAAAACTTCGATTCGGGGAGTACATCTATGGTGCAGCAGGTAGTGGAGAAGAATATTCCTAATAAGAGTATTTCAGTGGTTTCTTATGCGGAGGAGGTGCGATCATTGTACAAAAGTGCTCAGCAGGTGAGGGATTCTGTCCTTGTGGGGGGAATTATCACACTTATTATTGCCCTAATAGGGCTTATCGGTTATACCAATGATGAGATTCTCCGTCGTAGCCGTGAAATAGCAATACGAAAGGTAAACGGAGCAGTACCTTCGGAGATTTATGAGCTTTTCTCAAAAAACATGCTTTACATATCAATTCCGAGCATTATTGCAGGATGTTTAGTATCATATTTAATAGCATCCAAATGGCTGGAGCAGTTTTCAGAGAAAATACCCCTTTCTCCTTGGATATTTATCCTTTCTGCACTTGGGCTTATGTTTATAATACTGTTTGTAGTATTTATTAGGGCATTTAAGATCTCTCGAGACAATCCTATTAAATCTATAGGAAGAGAGTAAATGAAAGTTAAATAAATAATTCAATGATATGAAAAAATTGACTCAAACTTTATCTTATTTCAGGGGATTTAAACTATATAATGCAATTAATGTGTTTGGTTTTGGGCTATCACTTGCCTGTGTGATATTTTTTGCAATGTATGTTCATCGTGAGATTACAGCCGATTTTTTTCATAGTAAAATAGATAGAATTTACGCCATAACACAACTTCCCACTGCTGGGTACAATAAAACAGTATTGGCTGAAATATATCAAGGATCACTGAAAAATGGTAGTCAATTTTCATTAGATAACCTCCCTGAAATAGATAAAAGTTGTCTTGTCATAAACACTCAGGAAGAGATCACTTTTGAAAATGAAGGGGCAAAAATAAAAGCATTTGCAGAGACATTGTGTGTAGATTCCACATTTTTTGACATGTTCGATTATCCTATTAAGGTTGGGAATAAGGAAACTATGCTAAAATCACCTAAGTCAGCAGTAATAAGAGAAGGCTTCGCCAATAAAGTATTCAAAGGGAGCAATCCAATCGGTAAAATACTTAAATTTAATAATCAGGATATTGAAATCGTCGGAATAATGAAAGATCCAGCAGAAATATCTATGCTGCGGTTTGATGTTATAATTGGCATATATGGGGTAGAGTTTTCTAATAGAAAATTGGGTGTTAATTTTTTGTATCTTAACTCCGTGGATCAAGAAGTGATAGAATCATTGAATAGCAAATTGTCACAACCTAAAGAGTATGAGTATTTTACAAACGATTTAAAATATGCTGTAGTACCTTTTAAGGGACTCTACTTAGCTAAAAAATATAATGAAGGGAATAAATTTTACAATGGTGATTTAAGTAATATTAGGATACTTACATTGGCTGCAATAATAGTATTAATCATAGGATTATTTAATTTTGTCAATCTCTCATCTGTTATTACATTAAAGAGAGGAAAAGAACTAGGGGTAAAAAAGATTTTTGGTGCCTCAAAGAGAACTGTTTTTTTTCAATTTTACATTGAGAATTTAATCACCATATCTCTCTCTACCATTATAGGATATCTCTTTCTCGAACTTGCCATACCATTGTCTCACAAGTATTTATCAATAGATATTAATCATATATGGACTTTCGACATAAGCTTGTTAATCATTATTCTATTGGTGTTGCCTCTGATAACATCTCTCATTCCTTATGTAAAATTCCGCAAGAGTATTCCTATTAATACTATGAAAGAGGTTGGAACTGTGGTTAATGGACGCTCCATAAGATACATCTTTGTAGTTGCTCAAAATGTGATGACGATACTGATGTTAGTAGCAGCACTATATTTTATTGCTCAATTCAGAACTATGACTAATGCAGATTTAGGATTTGACACAAATAATGTTTTAGTATTCAACCCTATTGCCCAAAATAGTAATATGTCTGCATTTAATAGTGAAGCTCGCACAGAAAGTATCGAAGAAATGAAAAATAATATTCAATATGTTGAAAACGCCCTTAACTCTTCTCCATATATCATTTCTTATTGCTTTGGCAATCCCATTTTGATGTCTGAAAAAGAGTATTGGCAATTCGATTTCAGAGCAGAGGGCAATGAAAGTTATAGGTCATTTTTCATGTTAGAGTCTAATGAAGATTATAAAGACGTTTATGGGTTGGAGCTAATTGAAGGAGATTTTTTTGAAAAGTTTGACTGTGTTGCTGAAAATCGTTGGAAGTCTGGGAAATTAGTGGTCAGTGAGTCTGCCCTTAAACTTTTGGAAATCAATGGCAATTGGAGAGATAAAATTATCGAATCACAGAGTCCTATGTGGTATGGTATCGGGGAGGAAGATGATAGAAAATACACTATATCAGGAATTATCAAAGATATTCGTCCTGATAAACTTTCAAGCCCTGCTGTCCCAGTTATTATTTACTATAACAACCCCTCCCTTAAAGGTCATCTTTCGATTCGTTATCAACCTGGAAAAGAGAAGGAAATAATCAGTTTAGTAGAAACAATACTTCAACATACCTCTGGGGCAGAACTTCGCTACAGCACCCTCAAGGAAACTTTATATAGTAGATATTCCACGGAAAAGCGCACTGCCACAACATATACTATCTTCGCCATTATAGCCATTTTTATCTCATCAATGGGGCTTTTCGGTCTATCTTATTTTGATGTCCAACAGCGTCGGCGTGAGATTGCCTTACGAAAGGTAAATGGAGCCACTGTTGGAAACATTCTTCCACTTCTTCTTGGAAAATATCTCATTATTTTGGGAATATCAGCTCTCATAGCACTCCCCATTTCCTATATTGCGATAACGCAATACACTTCATCTTTTATTGTCAGGGCACCTATTTCATGGTGGATCTTTGCACTCTCTGTACTAATTACCGCTTTGGTTTCTATGTTGACACTTGGGTGGCAGACCTATAAGGCAGCAAAGGAAAACCCAGCTGTGGTAATTAAGTAAAATATAAATTAAAATTAAAATGTTTAGAAATCTTTTTCATATAGTACGTAGATTTAAAGTTGCTTCTTCTCTTAATCTTATAGGACTTAGCTTGGCATTCGCCTCGTTTATAGTTATCATGATGCAGGTAGAGTATGAAATCAACTATAATAAAGGCATAAAGGATCATGAGAGGGTGTATCGACTAGAGTTGAGTATGAGTGGACAGACGATAGCTGTACATTCCAGGCCTGCGGTAGATGCATTAAGACAGGTCACAGAGGTTGAAGCTATCGCTGAGTCTTTTCCCATACATACAAAAGGTAATTTTAGCATAGAGGATGGAGGCGAAGAGACTACACATATCTTAGAAAATGTAATCCAAGTGGCTCCTGAATATACTCAGGTATTTTCTTTTGATATGATAGAGGGTGATATCAAGGCTCTAAAAGTGCCGATGACTTTATTTATTCCCAAGTCTCTTGCCGATGCATTTTTTCCCAATACTTCCCCTGTTGGCAAGATACTGAAAGATGAACAGTCAGCCATTTACACCATTGGTGGAGTGTACAAGGATTTCCCAAAAAATGTGACTCCTAAAAATATAATCTATCAAGGACTTGATGATAAGGTAGATAAGAATAACGCTGGTGCTCAAAATTATAATGTATTCATAAAGCTGAAGAATCCAGATGCTGCTGGAGATATACCACGTAAAGCCATGGAGCTTACTGATGATCAGAGACTATTTTTTGGAAACACCAAGGAGGAAGCACTGAAAGTGATAAATGATATATTAGCTCTGAATCCCATTGTGGATACATATTTCTCGGAAAATGTAAAATATGATTTCGGAGAAAAAGGCTCTAAGACTAATACTTATCTTCTTATATGTATCGCTTTCCTTATATTGATTATAGCTGCGATTAATTTTGTGAATTTCAGTACTGCGCTGGCTCCTATGAGGATAAAGAGCATCAACACCAAGAAGGTACTTGGTTCGACCAATGAAAAACTACGCACTCTGCTTATTTCTGAGGCAGGTCTCACTTCTTTTACAGGATTTTTACTTTCCTTATTTATAGTTTATCTTTCGAAAGGAACTTTCATTTCGGAACTGATAGCTGCCGAGATGGAGCTGGGAGAGCATATTGGCTTGATTATTGCCGTAGGCGGAATAAGTATAATTACTGGGGTGGTGGCAGGGCTATACCCCTCTTTCTACCTAACCTCCTTCGCCCCTGCGCTGGTGCTAAAGGGGAGTTTTGGACTCTCTCCGAAGGGACGGAAGCTTCGTTCTGCACTACTGGCACTTCAGTTTACGGCATCCATCGTGCTACTTAGCGTCTCCGCATTTATGACCCTGCAAAACAGATTTCTCGTCAAAAGAGATTATGGGTATGAAACAGAGAATATTCTAAGTGCGGAATTTAATGGTTCACATAAGGGGCAGTTAATTACTATGCTTAAAAGCAATGAGAACATCCTCGATATCGCTTTCACCCTGAGCAAGGTTTCTTGCGATGACAATATCCCTCGGTGGGGTACCACTTTTAAAGGGACAGATTATAATTATGACTGCATTACGTTCGAGGGAAATCTCCCTAAGACTTTGGGGCTAAAAATAATCGAGGGTAGGAATATGACAGAGGTAGATTTGGAGGGGAATAGCTGGGTCTATCTATTAAATAAAAAAGCGCAGGAGGAGATGGACGTTTCTCCTGGAGATACTTTTAACGGTGGAAAGGTAGTGGGTATCTTCGATGATTTCCAATATACTACCTTCAGAAAAGTGCCAGGACCTTTAGCACTGCTTTTTCAGGGGGATGAACTGACCTTTTCAAAAATCAATAAGGGAGTTTACAATAACACATATATACGCATAGCTCCTGGCTACCCACTCCATGAAGCCATCACTTTCGTGGAGAAAACCATCAAAAAGATAGATCCTTATTCCAATTGTATGGTAGAACCTTACGATAATCAAATCAAAAATGCATATCGTGCGGAACGCAATATATCCAAGATGATTTTGCTTTTCAGTTTCATTGCCATCATCCTTTCAGTTATCGGAGTCTTTGGTTTAGTCACCTTCGAAACCACATATAAACGTAAGGAGATCGGGGTTAGGAAGGTATTTGGCTCTAGCAGTGTCGCTATTCTCCATAAATTATCTTCTCATTATATAAAAATGATAGGAATATCATCCTTAGTGGCAGTGCCTATCGCATGGTACATTGTATATAGGTGGCTGGAGAACTTTACTCTTCGCACTCCGATTTATTGGTGGGTCTTCCTCCTTGCAGTATTGGCAGTCTCCCTCATAACATTGATGACCGTCACTTATCAAAATTTTGTAGCGTCTCAGGCTAACCCTGTGGAGTCGCTGAAGGGAGAATAATAATAATAAAAGTGCTATGAGGACATTCTTTAGATTTATATGTAAGAACAAGGACTATACTTTTATAAGTATTTTCGGCCTGGCTATATCTCTTGCTTTCGTCATTATTGTATTTAGTTATTGTTATGAGATTCTGAGTATTGATAAATTTCAGAAGGAAAAGGATAATATTTATCTTCTTTTAGAGAGGGCTGATTATAAATCTGAGAAGATGAAAGACTTGCATTCTTGCATAGATAATACTCACTCTTTGAGAACCAATGTGCCAGATATAGAGGAGGTATGCATTATTTCTAATAATTTTCAGAAGGTGAAATATGGGGAGAAAGAATTTTTAGAGCAAATAATGTACACAGACTCCTCCTTTTTTGATTTTTTCACTTTTGAATTGTTAGCTGGTGATCCCATGAATGTGCTTAATTCTAAAGATAAATGTGTTATTACGAAGGATATGGCTGATAAGTTGTTTAAAGGGGACAATCCTATCGGCAAGAGTCTTGAGATAGCAAGAAGTCTCTTTACCGTAAGTGGTGTGTGTGAAAATCTGAAAAACACTGTAATACCGAATGCGGTGTCTATCATTTTATATAAACATAATGCCCTTTTAGGATATTCAGAAATACAATATGTCGAGGGGGTTACGGAGATTTATACTACTGGAATGGGGCGTTATAAAACTTTTATCAAGGTTAATAATTTAGAATCTTTTTCATCCAAGGAGAAGGAAATTCTGGGAAGGTATAGCTTAAAACCCTTAAGAAGTTTGTATTTCGATCCAGAATGTCAGGATCTGGGAATGGAAGCTGGGAGCAAGAAATTTTTATTGACGCTTATATCCATAGGGCTGGTTATTTTGTTTTTTGCAGTTACTAATTATATTAATCTG
The DNA here is from genome assembly GCA_964607675.1 of uncultured Muribaculaceae bacterium. GTDB lineage: Bacteria > Bacteroidota > Bacteroidia > Bacteroidales > UBA932 > CAZSLC01. Next base: position 27,800 of record CAZSLC010000001.1, on the reverse strand, counting down.
AGTATCGCACTCACAGGATTTAGAGCTAAGGAAACAGCCTCTCGAAGATTGCTTGGTGCAGGTAGGATGAATGTTATGATAAGGCTTATACTGGAATCCACGGCTATTATTTTTGTTTCTTTTATTATCGCTCTCTTTATAGCTTATATTTCCCAAGATTATGTATCGCTTTTAATAGGTAAGAAGGTAGACATTATGGCCACCCTTTCTTTGGAAACTTCCCTTATAAGTATAGCTTTTATTGTCGTACTTGGTCTTATCACAGGCATGATTCCGAGCTATTATCTATCTAAGTATAAACCTATAGATATAGTTAAGGGTAATTTGAAATTCCGCTCCAAAATGTATTTAAGTAAACTTTTTATAGGTTTTCAAAATGCCATTACGGTAGTACTGATGGTGGTTTCTATTACGGTCTATTTACAGATAAAGGCTCTCACTTCTGCCCCTTTGGGTTATGATTATAATAATGTATGTGAGTTTTCAGGAGTTAGTAACTCTCAAATCGTCAAGGATGAACTTTTGAAACTTCCTTGTATAGATGGTGTCGCATTATCAGACGGCACTCTTTCAGGCAGCAGCAAGAGTTATAGCGGATTAATGGCTGAGGGAAAAGAAATCTGGTATCGACCTATAAAGGTGGAGAAATCGTTTTTAGAGCTCTACGGGATGAATATCTTGCGTGATAATAATGTAGCTTCCACCAAGAAAACTGTCTATTTGACAGAAAGAGCAATGGCCGAATTCGGAATAGGTATTGATGAAAAACTCCTTCCATATGTCGAAGGTGAGACTCTGATAGGTGGTGTTATTAAGGATTTTAAGACTGAAAGTGTCTTACAAGAGCCAAAAGCCTGGCTTATAGAGATAGCTAATGACACTGATAGTCGCTCCCTTTCTAAAATTAATGTTAAATATAATGGCAACAGAGCAGATGCTAAAAAAGCTATAAGTGCGGTAGTAGAAAAGTTTGAAAAAGATATGCATGATTATAATGAGTCTTTTACTTTTCTAAATGATTCTCTAAGATGGGGTATTTCTGATGAATTAAGAGTTGTCAAAATTGTCGTAATATTCACTTTAATAGCCATTTTACTATCGATATTAGGGATGACTGCCATCTCTACTTACCTTATAACTCAGCGAAAAAAAGAAGTGGCACTAAGAAAAATAATGGGTAGCACGGATTCAGAAATTCTAAAATATCTTTTATGGAAATTCGCCATCCCAGTGCTTCTTTCAATAATTTTGGCTACGCCAATAGCGTATTTGATTGCGAGCTACTGGTTAGAAAATTACAGCTATCGTATAGCTCTGAATCCATTGATCTTTATTGCCGCAGGTATATTTAGTATAATGATCTGCTTGCTTACTGTCTTCTGGAAGAGTTTCAAGGCATCGCGTTCAAATCCTGTAAATGGGATTAAGGAGAATTGATTTTAGGAGGATTTTAGTAAGTTTATAAAAGTTGGTTAATATGATAAAAGTGATTTTTAGGCAGTTTCGAAGGGATATTTCTTTAAGAGTAGTGAATATTGTCGGTCTTGGGGTGATGTTTGCCTGTATTCTGCTTTCTTGGAGCTATATTAAAAATGAATTGAGCTATGACGAGCAGCATAGTAAGGGCGATAGGATAGTGAGGCTTTCGGTGGGTTTTGGGGAGGAGGCTGTGGATGGGAGGGTCTTCGGCCCTGTCTTAAAGATTAAGGATGCCTTAAGGCAATACCCTGAAGTGGAGGAGATCGTGGAGCTTAGGCACTTGCGTATCTCTGCTGCTGTGAAGTATAAGGACCATAAATTAATGTCAGATGCTTTATGCGCAGTAAGTCGGAATTTTTTCGATGTCTTTGATGTGGGATTCGTGGCAGGACTTAATTCCGTAGATGAAAGTCAATGTCTTATAAGTGAATCTATAGCTAAAAGGATAACTTCTGATTCTAATTTGGAAGCTCTTTTGAATACCAGCATTCATATTAATGGAGCTGATTATTTTATTAGTGGAATTTTTGAAGATTTTCCACAGAATTCTCATTTCTCACCGCAGGTGATGGTGCTTAGACCTGAGGGGGCTTATAATCCTGCTTATGTTTATCTCCTGCTGAAAGATGCTTCTATGGCTGATAAGGTGGCGACTGAAATTAATGATTTCCTTAAAAATGATGAGCAAATGTCATCTATGAAGGCTTATGTTGAATTAATGCCTTTAAGAGACATACATTTATATAGTCATAACTTAATCGAGATGGGAGAGAATGGGGATATAAAATATATCTATCTGATAGTGGGAGCTAATCTGCTGCTGCTGTTGGTGGTGCTTTTTAATCTATGGCTGAATTCTACTCTTACTTTCTCTTCAAGCCTTAAGTTTTATCAGATTAAGAGGCTGCTGGGATCATCGGCTTTTGAGGTGATAAAGAGTGAGTCGATGCTAACTATGATGGTGGCAGGAGTTTCTATTGCCGTAGGCATAATTTTATCTTATTATGCTGTTAGTGCAGGGTATATTTCTGCGGCTCTAGGTGCTGCTGAGGTGATTCTAATTAGTGTAGGCTTTCTCGCTGTTACGGCGCTGGTTTCGCTAATCCCTTCTCTGAGTGGTCTGGCGCGAACTCAGTTTTTAGATACTTCCGAGACTTTCACGCCTGGCAGGTTTTCATATAAGAATATCCGTTGGGCGCTGACGCTTCAATATTCGGTGGTGATTATGGTGGTGATCCTCTCTTTCTGTATCACTAAGCAGCTGAACCTGATAAAGGATACTCAGGTGGGGGCTAAAGAGGATAATATTCTGGTGGTAAATGGACTTTCGGAGGAGTGTATCTCGAAGTTAAGTATCTTTAAGGAGAAGCTGCTTTCCCATCCTGAAATAGTGGATGCCACTAACTGTTTCCAGGTTCCTGGTGACCCAATCAGGGATAAGGTGAACATTCTTAAAAGTGGAATGGACGAGTCGGTTACGCTTCCTCTGCTGATAGGAGCTGATAATTTCTTGGAGTTTTATGATGTGGATTTGGTCGCTGGGACGTATTTCAAGCCTATGAAGCTGGATTTTGCTACAGAGAATCAGTATATCGTTGATTATCTTAATTTTAAGACTAAGCAGGATAGGCAGGAGGAGTATATAATTAATGGAAAGGCTCTTGCTCTTCTTGGTTTTAAGTCTGCACAGGAGGCTATTGGGGCTGAACTGGTACTGGATCACGATATCGTATCTTATTATAAAAGTGGTAAAATCGTAGGGGTGGTGGAAGATTTTAACTACACAGGTGGCTTCGAGAAGACTGCACCAATGATTATTCTTAGTAGAAATTATTTCCAGTTTAATCTGATGCTAAGACTGCAAGAAGATAATATTGCGCTAGCGCAATCCATTTTTACTCAGACTTGGGAGGAGATTTTCCCTGATTACCCTGTGGATTACACGATGATGGGCGATATTTTTAACAATACCTATAGGAATGAGCTTAAGGCTCAGAAGCTGGTTTCTCTTTTCGCTCTTCTTTGTTTTATTCTGGCTGATTTGGGACTGATAATTTTCATGGCATTTATCATTAAGAGCAGAACTAGGGAAATCTCGATTCGCAAGGTACACGGGGCTACTGTTTCATCGGTACTGATAATGTTGAATGCAGATTTTATGCGATATGTTCTCGTAGGTTTCGCTGTGGCAGTGCCTGTCGCTTGGGTGATAATGCAGAAATGGCTGGAGAATTTCGCATATCGTACTAGCCTTAGTTGGTGGGTCTTCGCAGGGGCAGGTCTCTGCGTGCTTCTGCTTTCTTTGGCTTCTGTTTCGGTGCAGAGTTATAGGGCTGCTGTGCTTGATCCTGTTAGGGGGATTAAGGAGAATTGATTACACGAGATCATTACAAGATTATTTAAACTTACATATATGAAATTACTAAATCAGATTAAGTCATACTGGATCTTCCTCAGGAGAAATAAATTATACACTGCCGTAAATGTTTTGGGTTTATCTATCTCATTGTGTTTCTGTGTTCTGCTTTTCAGTTATCTTTATTCGGAGTTTACAGTAGATGATTTTCAAGATAATATGGAGGATATTTTTGTGCTGGGGAATGAGGAGAGCTATACAAATGCCTATTTGATTGGTGAATATCTTCAATATAAAATGCCAGAAATAAAGAGCACTTGTGGTATTTATCCTAAAGGAGAGGTGATTCTCTCCATGCGACCCAATGGGGAAGAGCAACGAAGAATAGAAAAGACCATCTGCGTAGACAGCAGCTTTTTGGATATCCTCTCCTTTAGACTCCTTTCTGGTGAAAGAGAGAAGGTTCTTCGTTCTCAAAGTGGTATCCTTCTTTCTGAATCTTTCGCCCTTTCCACCTTTAGCAATATTAATCCAGTCGGGCAGTCGCTTTATTATACATATACCCCATACGGAAGTGAGAAAGAAAGAAAAGTAGAATTCATAGTGGAAGGGGTTATTGAGGATTTTAAAAATAGTATTTTCCCCCCTACTGATATTATATTCCCAAGAGGTGCAATACAATATTTCAATCCAAGTGTACTATCAGAAGATTTTACAAGCTGCTCTTCTACAATTATATTTCTTCGCAGACCAGGAACTGACCTTCAACAAAAGGAAGAGCAGGTATTGCAGTGGTTTAAGAAAGATTATTGGGTATATAAGGATGATTGTTTTTTTGGTCCTTATAAAGAGTCCTATTTTACACCAATGAAAAATTTGTATTTTCGGCAAGGCACGAATGACTTTTACGATGATTATTTTAGAAAAAATGATAGAAGCATCCTTGTACTTTTTTTGTCTGTGAGTATAGTGGTGCTGGTTTTTTCAATTTTTAATTATATAAATCTCACAGTAGCTCAGACAGGATTTAGGGCTAAGGAGATGGCGGTAAATAAACTATATGGAGCCTCTTCAAGAAATATCCGTTTTAGAATGTGGATAGAGTCGGAGATTATGATAATGATAGCATTTATAATAGCCTTGCTAATGGCTTTCGCTCTGGAGGCTGATATATCTGCGATGGTAGGTCAGAAGTTTTATTTGAATGAGAATCTTTCATTTGTGCATATCTCTGTTATTGTTTTGTTTATGTTTATTTTAGGGGGCGTTAATGCTTTTATTCCAAGCTATTACATCTCGCGTTATAAACCTATAGATGTAGTGAAAGGTGAGTTTATATTCAAAAATAAATTGCTTTATTCTAAAATATTTATAGTGCTCCAAGTTGCCATAACTGTAATTCTTATTGTCTTTTCTGTGACAATGAACAGGCAAATGAAACATATTCTTAATTTTGATTATGGTTATAATTATAAAAATATTATAAACATAGATATTTGGGATATGGAGGGGATCAATCCCCAAGCATTAGTTTCTGAAATCGGTACCATGCCTGGAGTAAAAAGTGTGGGGTTGACTGAAGGTGTTCCCCTCGATCGTGGAAATAATAACTCATTACTCGTTACTTCTGTTAACAAGTATGTAGGGTTCCAAATTTATAAGTCAGACATATCGACTGTTAAGATGCTTGGTTATAGTTTTATTCAGGATAATAAATCCGCTGATAAGAATGCTTGGTGGGTAAGTGAAGAGACTTTGCGTAGATGCGAATTGGACTACGATGCTAAGGAAATAAAGACAGCCGAATATGGCTTAGATGGTGATGCCTATAAAGGGATTAGGATAGCTGGCGTTTTTAAAGATATCTATTCAAATTCGATTAGTTCAAAGGAGAAAGGCTATATGGGATATGCACCAATGGTTTTGAAGATAATGGATGAGGTGGAGGATCCATGGAGCATTTTGGTTGAAACAGAAATAAAAGATGGAGATATCATAAATAGAATTTCTAAAACATTCAAAGAGCAAGGAAGTGTAGCACCTCGGATGAGTTATATTGAAGACTCTTTAAGGGCAAGTGCCATCAATGATATAAGGGTAAAAAATATAATTTATATTTTCACCTTTATCGCTTTAGTAATCTCATTTTTAGGTCTTTTTGCTATGGCCACATATTTCTCGGAGCAGGCAACAAAGGAGATAGCTATAAGGAAAATTTCTGGTTCTACTTCCAGAGAGGTCCTCTATATGATGCTATCTCGATTTCTAATTTTAGTAGCATTAGCCTTTGTAATAGCTTGTCCAATAGCATTTTACATGGTTAACAGGTGGCTTGAAGGGTTCGAATACAAAGTTGATATAGGTATATGGGGCTTTCTAACTGCTGGAGTAATTATATTTGTTATTTCCTTTATCACTGTCTTCTTCCAAAGCCAGATAGCTGCAAATGCCAACCCTGTGGAGAGACTCAAAAAGTAGAATGTCTTGCTGTTAGTAGTAAATTGCTGAAAAAATTAAAACTATTCTAAAGTTTTATTTGGTTTATAATATAAACTACTTTATATTTGCAGCATAATTATAAAACAAATGAAAATGGAGGACAAAATGATTAATGAGAAAGAGAGCTTAGAGCTTATCACTCGAATGATTAATTCTACAAAACAGAATTTTAAAGTAGGAAGTGGAAATGTGTTTCTGATTTATGGATATTTGGCAGTAGCATTATCCATAATTAACTACATCATGATCTATTATACTCATAATGGATTATGGTCATTATCTTGGTTCTTGATGTTTCTACCTATTCCTTTTATCGCCATGTCTAATAAGAAGAAGAAAGTAGAATTTACGACTTATACTGATAAGATTATTGGCAGTACATGGTCTGTAATCGGAATGATGTTTCTACTGGCAGTCTTGACGCTTCTTTTGGTCATCATATTGGTAAATATTGATGTATTAAGTAGCAGGAATATCAGTTTCCAGCTTATGATGCCCCTTTCGCTTATTCTCACTGGTATCGGTAGTGTAATCACTGGAATTACCCTAAAAGAAAAGTTACTCACTTACCTTCCATTTGTCGGATTTGTCATAGGCATATATATGATGAATGGCCTTTATTCAGGTATGAATTTAAATGACCTTCTTTTGGTGATGATAGGATATATCTTTACTTTAGTCCTCCCTGGGCATATCTTAAATAAAAAACCTAAAGTAAATGCTTAAAGAACTCAATCCATTATTGCACTCAGAGTTACGATTGGCAGTAATGTCTATTTTAATGAGCGTGGAGAGTGCAGAATTTTCCTACTTAAAGAAGGAAACCTCTGCCACTTCAGGAAATCTCAGCGCACAGTTGGACAAACTCTCGAACGCAGGTTACGTGAGTATCGAGAAGGGATTTAAGGGAAAAATGCCCTGCACCACCTGCAGCATAACTCCAGAGGGGCTAAAAGCCTTCCAAGAATACGTCGAGGCCATAAAAACCTACCTTCAAGTATAATACAGCGCATCACTTGTCGCATACCTTATCCAAGGGCTTACGATTTTTGTCGGTAAGCTCTTTGTATTTTCTGGGGCTCACTCCTGTCACTTTTTTGAATTGACCACTTAGATGTGCGGTACTGGAGTAGTTTAAAAGATGTGCGATCTCTCCAAGTGAAATATTATCATAGAGTAACAACTCTTTTACCCTCTCTATTTTTTGAGAAATGTAATATTGTTCAATTGTATTTCCCTCAATTTCAGAAAAAAGGGTACTCAGATAGTTATAGTCAAAGTTAACTTTTCCAGATAGATAGTCAGAGAGTTTTATTTTTAACTCTCCATCTTTCTTCCGAACCAAATCTCTAATGGTATTTTTTATTTGCTCAATCGTTTTGGAATGTTGATCAACTAAAATTTCAAATCCTACCGATTCCAATTGTTCTTTGAGTAGAGCAATCTTATCATAAGATAAAACATCTTTTGAAAGAACTTCACCAAGTGTTATACTCTCCACATCTATGTTTAAACGTGTAAATATCTCTTTAACCACCATAATACAGCGATCACAAACCATATTTTTTATATATAACTTTTGCATAGCCCCATTTTTTACAATGATAAAGGTACTATATTTTTGAAATTTTTTTCTTTATCCTCAGACTATTTGTAACAACACTTACACTGCTCAATGCCATAGCTGCACTTGCTACAATTGGGGATAGTGTCAATCCAAATAATGGATACAACACCCCTGCTGCTATTGGTACACTTATGATATTGTAGATAAATGCCCAGAAGAGATTTTGATGTATGGTCCTAAGTGTAATGTGTGAAATTTTAATTGCATCTTCTATTTTATTGAGATCAGATGAAACTATTGTGATAGATGCTACATCCATGGCTATGTCGGTGCCTGTCCCCATTGCGATGCTGACATCTGCTTGAGCCAACGCTGCACTGTCATTGATACCATCCCCAACCATGGCCACTATATGTCCCGATTTTTGAAGTGTTTTAATATATTCTGATTTTTCAGATGGTAATACTTCTGATTTGAATTTTGTGATATTAAGCTCTTTTGCTATTAGTTGGGCTGTTTCGTAATGGTCTCCTGTAAGCATGTGAACTTGTATTCCATGTGAAGTAAGAGAATCAATGGCATTGACCGATGTCTCCTTTATCTTATCATTTATAGTTATCATTGCTATAATAGATTTTTCTCTACCAAATAGGATAACACTCCCCTCCCTTCCCCTTATTTCATTTAGATCAACACCGTGTTTTTTAGCTAAGTTCTTATTTCCTGCAAAGTAAATGGTCCCTTCATATTCACCCTCCACCCCAAATCCAGGATAATTTTGAAAATTATCAATCGTTACAAGATTCTGTTTTTTCTGACTTAAAGAATCAACCCTTAAAGATGCAACCACTGCTTTGGCCAACGGATGAGTCGAATGACTCTCTATGGCTAATAATATCTCTTTAAATATTTGTCCCTCTTGGTACCATTGCTCTTCGATTACACTTGGAGCCCCCTCTGTGATTGTTCCAGTTTTATCTAACACTACGGTGTCTATTTTTTTTGCCATTTCTATACTGTAGGCATCTTTTATTAGAATTCCCCTTTCTGCTCCCCCCCCGACCCCAACCATTATTGCCGTCGGTGTTGCCAAGCCCAATGCACAAGGACATGCAATCACCAATACAGTTACAAATGATAACACACCTCGTGTAAGACCATCTGCTGGGTCAAATATCAACCACCCCACCAACGACAATAGAGCTATCCCTATTATGACTGGGACGAAAATGGCCGCTACCTTATCCACTACTCTCTGTACAGGGGACTTGCTCCCTTGTGCCTCTTCTACCATTTTAATTATTTGAGAGAGAAGTGTCTCACTTCCAATTTTTGTCGCCTTAAATCTGAAACTTCCATCTTTGTTTATGGTGCCAGCAAATACATCGCTTCCACTCGATTTTAGGGAGGGGATCGCCTCCCCATTTAGCATGCTCTCATCGATATAGGAGTTTCCGTCGATGACTTTCCCATCCACAGGGATTTTTTCCCCTGCCCTAATGACAATCGTATCCCCTCTCTGCACCATTTCGATGGGCAACTCCTTTTGCACCCCATCCATCTCCAGCAGGGCCGTTTTGGGTTGAAGACCAATAAGTCCCCTTATGGCCGAGGCTGTGCTATTTTTAGCCCTTGTCTCAAGAAGCCTCCCTATTAGAATAAATGTGATTATCATCCCTGCCGACTCGAAATAGAGGTGAGGTTCGATCCCCTTGGAGAGCCAAAATTCGGGAAAAATAAGGTTTGTAAGGGAAAACAAATAGGTAACAGCAGTGCTAAGTGCAACCAAAGTATCCATTGTGACAGTTTTACTCCTGAGTTGTGCAGTAGTGCGGATAAAAAATCCCCTTCCAAAGTAAAAAACTATAACACCTGCTAAGATGGCAGAGATTACCCCTGCGTATGGTATCCCCATGAAAAACATTCCAATGATAAATAACGGCACAGAAAGTATTGCAGACCAGATAGTCTCAACTTTCAAACTATCATATTCAACTCTCCTATGCTGATCAGTTTTATCTCTGTTGAAATCTGAAATGATGAGTTTATACCCCGCCTCATCTACCATTTTTTCCAACACTTCAGGCGAGATTTTATTGGGGTTATATTCTATTTTAACATTAGCAGAAGCTAAGTTCACCGAGGCATCTACTACTGCTTCACTTGCATTTAGTATCTTTTCAACTCTTGCAGCACATCCAGCACAATGAAGTCCATCAATAGGGAATATCTTTTTTTCTGTTTTCATACATTTATTTCTTTTTATTGAAAGCAAAAATCTATATTTTCAAAAAATAATATTTACACAATTTTAAAAAATTGTTATATAATAATTTTGTGTCAAAAAAACACACAATGATTGTCAAATAATTTGACATAAAAAATAGTTTAATAAATTACATATCACTAATAATCAGCTCTTTAATTACTGTGGCACGCTTTTAGAAATATATTAGAAAAATATTGACATATAATGTCGTTGAGAACAAAAAAATTAATTATTAAAATATTTGTATTATGCTAAAAGTTGAGAATTTAAAAAAAATCTTCCGCACTGAGGAGATTGAAACAATGGCCCTTAATGATGTGTCATTCGAAATACAACAAGGTGAGTTCCTCGCAATTATGGGACCTTCAGGATGTGGTAAATCTACACTGCTAAACATCCTTGGACTACTTGATAATCCCACTTCTGGTAAATATGAGCTTTTAGGAAAAGAGGTTGGATCTTTAAAAGAGAAGGATCGCACTATCTATCGTAAGGGAAATATTGGTTTTGTATTTCAAAGTTTTAACCTAATCGATGAGTTGAGTGTTTATGAAAATGTAGAACTTCCTCTTATTTATTTAAAAGTGAAGGCTGCTGAGAGGAAAAAACGTGTTGAAGAGATTCTTAAGCGTATGAATATTTCTCATCGCGCCAAACACTTTCCTCAACAACTATCTGGTGGTCAACAACAACGTGTAGCAATAGCTCGTGCCGTAGTAGCAAATCCCAAACTAATATTAGCCGACGAACCTACAGGTAATTTGGACTCTACTAATGGGAAAGAGGTGATGGACCTTCTTACAGAACTTAATAAAGAGGGAACTACTATTGTTATGGTAACACACTCTATGCGTGACTCAGGGTATGCACATAGAGTTCTTAATCTGTTCGACGGTCAGTTAGTGACAGATGTAAAAAGCAATCTATAATTTTTAAAATTATATGAAAAATATACAATACGCCATAAAGTTCATCCGAAGACAGCCTTTTAACAATATAATAAGGTTGCTATCTATTACATTTGGATTATTTATGGGTATTGTATGCTTAGCATGGGTGACTTATCAGTTTAGTTACGACAAAATATATAGCGACTGGGAGAGGATATATCAGTTATGGAGTATTAGTCCAAACAGCAGGAGCAATTCGTTTAATGAGCAAATAGCCCCTCTATTAAAGGAAGAACTACCTAAAATAGAAGCAGTTACCCGCTCACTTGAGGGTTATTATAGTACTTCATATAAATATCAAGGTGAAGATTATACAGCATCTAATTTGTTTGTGGATACTTCCTATTTTGATATCTTCGATTTCGGAATCATCAGCGGAGATGCTCATAGTATTTTTGTCAATGATGATAATATTATGATTTCAAAGTCTTTTGCCAAAAAGGTGTTTAAAGATGACAACCCTATAGGCAAAGTGATAGAGGATAACAAATCAAAGAGAGCCTTCACTGTCATGGGTATCTATAAAGATATGCCACTCAATAATCATAGGGGTAAACACGACATCCTTCGCTCTATTACTCGATTTACAAAAGACTCTTCAAATATAGATAGCAATCAAAGATTTTACACCTATCTAAAGTTACAAGAAGGTATTAGTGTTCAAGAAATTGAGGGTGAAATGGAGCCCTTTATTAAGCGACACAACATTAACTCACAAGAGAGATTTGACTCAAAAACAACTTGGATATTAAATCCCATTACCTACTCTGTCAACAATGGCTTTGCCTATTTTCCTATTCATATAATCGCCTTGTTTATTGCTATCTTAACCTTGCTTGTTGCTTGCCTAAACTATATCCTTCTATCTATGTCCATATTGATTAAGCGGACGAAGACCATTGGTATGTTAAAATGCTCTGGGGCTAATAAGGGGGACATATTTAAGGTGACTCTTTGGGAAAATATATTTCTTATTCTAATTGGCACTTTTTTATCTGCTTTATTAATATATGTTTTCAGCAATAAATTCAGCCAGATGATGTATTTACCTATAAAGGAGCTCTTCTGCCTCTCTAATATATGGAGTTCAATTCTTGTCATCTCTACTGCTATTGTTTTCATTGGGTTGGTCAATGGCATTATGTCTGCCAAAATACCAGCTAAGGCTGCACTGCTTTGGAAAAGTAGTGGCAATCAACTTTGGAAGAAAATATTTCTGTTTTTACAGATACTCATTAGCACCACTGCAATAGTCTTTTTGATTTACATATCTATCCAAATAGATCGGATGGAGAATAAAGACCTTGGATATAGTAAAGAAAATTTGTTTCACTTCTCTGCATTCGGGGATTCACAATCTCTCAATTTCCTTAAATCAGAAATAGAGTCTATTCCTGGTGTGAATGGTTCTGTTTACACATCTGATATTCTCATATATGGATGGAAACCAACTCCGTGCTACGATGAAAATAGTAGAGAACCTCATTTTTATTGTCGGAGGCTTAACATTGATCAAGGATATCTTGATTTTATGGGGATAAAGTTAATTGCTGGTAAAGATATCTCCACGCAGGGTGGAAGTGTTCAAGTATTAATCAATGAAAAATATGCTAAAGAGATGGGGTGGTCAGCAGAAGAATCTTTGGGGAAAAATATTTTCCAAGATAAAAATCTGTTGAAACCATATGTGATAGTGGGAGTTGTAAAAGATTTTAGGATGGGAGAATATGGGGTATTCAGGCCATGCGTTTTACACCCAATGGAATATGGTGAGAATGGAGAAACATGGACAGAAATGATTATCAGAAGTGATGGTTTGAGTTCATCAACATATAAGGCTATTAGTGAAAAATTGGAAAAAGTATTAAAAAAGGATATCTCCTTATATAGTTATAGTGAGACTCACAGAGTAAGATTAGCTTATGAAATAGCAATACAACAAGTATTGATATTGGCTTCAATTGTTTGTCTGTTTATTACAGTTATGGGGCTTATCGGCTTCATCGGTGAGGAGATGGCACGTCGTCGCAAAGAAATAGCAATTCGTAAAATCAACGGAGCCAGTTCTTTAGAGATAATTATACACATCATCAAAGGGACCATTCCTTTTAGTATTCCACCAGTGATTATTGCACTAATTGCATCCTACATTGGGGGAGGTTTCTTAATTATTGACTTCCCTGCCGACAATAGAGCACCCCTTTCGTGGTGGATATTTTTAACAGGGGCAGTTGTAGTATTAGCGGTGATTACATCTGTCGTGGTGTTCCGCTGCTTAAAGACAGTGAGAGAAAATCCTATAGATGCAATAAAGGAATAGAGCCATATTTAATAGATACATATATGAATTCATTTTTCAGATTTTTAAAGAGGAACAAGCTTTATAGTACAATCAACCTGTTGGGATTATCAGTTTCTATGTCATTTGTACTGCTACTTTCCATATATGTCCAGAAACAGTTAAACACAGATTCCCAACATAAAAACGCTGATAGGATATATGTCGTAGCTAACGAGGAGTCTATCAATTCTGGATATTATCTTCCTAAACATTTAAAAAACAAGTTTCCGGAGATAGAATCTTCATCATCATACTATTATAATGGCAATTTGGAACTCAAATTAGATGGCAAGCCCATTAATGCACTAACTGCATTTGTAGATTCCTCTTTTTTTGACATTTTCAGTTTTCAAATTATTGAGGGTTCTTCTACCCAATGGAAAGAATCAAGTCAAAGGGTGATGATAAGTAGATCTTTTGCCTTATCCCATTTCGGAGGGAGAAATCCTCTGGGTCAACAAATTTCATTTAGACCTCATGAAAATGATGAAATTCTCACTATAGCAGGGGTGTTCGAAGATATAAACAATTCAACTTTTAAGAGTGTCGATGTTTATATAAGGGGGGAATATGCTTCTGTTATAAACTCAGCGAACGATGAATTTATGTCTAATGCAGGGGGTGGAGTTTGCTTTATAATGACATACGACAATTCTGATATCAAGAGTCGTGAATCAGATATACTCTCTTATTTAAAAGATATTTTTTGGATATATGAAAACGGGACTCATACTAAAGTAAAGCTGATTCCCCTTAGAGAACTCTATTTTTCACAAGATGGGGCAGAAGAATATAATGGTGGAATATATTTTGGAGATATTTCTTTTGTAAAATTACTTTCAGGGGTATGTTTGATTTTGCTCATTTTCGCTATCCTCAATTATGTGAATATGACGACAGCTCTTTCTGGGTTTAGATCCAAAGAGATGGCCACAAGGAGACTTGTTGGTGGACAAAAGCGTGATATCTTTATCAAAATGATGATTGAGAGTATTAGTTTTTGTGCTATTTCCATGATTTTTGCCATCATTATTGCACAGTTTTTCTCTCCCACTGCCTCAAAGATCCTTAATTACCAAATATCAATATTCGATGCTGTCTCTATAAAAAACATAATTTATATTCTATTATTTATATTATTTGTTGGTATTCTTGCAGGTCTTGTTCCTGCCATTTTAATACAAAAAACAAAACCAATAGATATCGTAAAGGGGACTTTTACACTTAAATCAAAGACCACATATGGCAAAATCATAATAATATTTCAAAATATGGTTACCATAGTTATGTTAGTAATGGCCATAACTATGTATCTCCAAGTGAATCATCTCATCAACGCCCCATTGGGATACAATACGAAAGATATACTTTTTATAAATAACAATTTTGGGAATGCTGAAAAGATAGCCCCAATGTTGGATAAGCTTAAAACCCTCCCCTGCGTGGAGAGTGTAGGTTTAGGGGAAGGACATCCTCTCTCTGGAACCAACAATTGGACAATAGAACTTGAGAACGGAGATTGGGTATCTTTCCAACATGTAAAGGGAGATAGCACTTATTTTAATATTTTAGGACTACGAAAAAAGCAAGATAATAATATTCCAAAAAAGAGTTGGCTCAATGAGTATGCATTTAAAAAAATAGGAAAGGACGAAAGTGCCCTCAGTTTTAATATTAAATCTTCTTCAAAAGCCCAGGAAATAGGTGGTATCTACTACGACTTTAGGATAGGGAATATTTTAAATAAAGAGACCGCTTGTTTTATATATGACTATGGGGAGTATCCATCGAAAAAGTATCCATGGAATATTATTATCAAAACCAATGGAGAACAATCAAGTGCTAATAATAGTGTATATGAAGTTGTAAAAGAGTTTTATCCAGAGAAGATGTATGAGGCTAAGTACACAGAAGATTCCTTATCAGAGATGTTCTCAAAAGAGGAGAGAATAGTTACAATAATAATTATTTTCACAACAATCTCTTTGATTGTCTCAGCTTTAGGACTCATTGCGATGAGCTCATTTTATATGCAGCAAGAGAGAAAGACAGTATCAATCAAAAAAGTATTCGGAGCCAAATTCGAAGAGGTTCTAAAAGAATTGATTTTCCCATTTATCCGATTGGTTCTGGTGGCTATTATTATTGGGATACCATTAAGTTATTATATTGTAAAAACATGGGTAGAAGGCTACAGTTACCGCATAGATCTTTATTGGTGGATATTCTTGGGAGCTGCTTTAATAACAATATCTATATCTGCATTGGCAGTTCTATGGCAGAGTCTTAAAACCGCACATACCAATCCAGCAGAAACCATCAAATAATAGAGCTATGACACTAAAGAATATCCCCAATAAATATCTAAATACTTAAAAGATAGTTTACTTTTTCCAAAGAGAGTGAAGGTTGCAATAGGCATAAGCAGCCTTGACTCTGTCACCATCACATAGCATGAAACATTTTTCTGGTTTTTCTCCTGGTTTTAGTTCCTTACGTTGATTTCCAAATTCGGTTTGGAGGCAAATCCACTGGATGTAGTGTTCTTCAGTCATAGGATGTTCAACGCTACCAATCTTAACAGTAACCTTATTACCTTCTTGGACTACTACAGGAAGGTGTTTTTCTTGAGATGCTTCAACTGTGTTGGGTTTAAGTTCTTCCATCTTTTCTCCACAACAAACAACAGGTACACCACTACTGATGACATATGCGATAATGTTACCACAATGTCTGCAACGATAAAATTTAATATCCATACTGTTTTATATTTATTATTGTAAATATACTATTTTTTTAAAAATAATGTATATTTGTCCCATTATGACTAATGGATTTTTATTAATTATTATTATTACTCTTTTGGGCTTGGGAGTCCAAATGAAGTTGAAAAGCGTTTTTAAAAAATATTCAAAGGTGTTGTCTCCAGGCGGGTTAACTGGAAGAGAAATAGCCGAGAAGATGTTGAGAGACAATGGCATATACGATGTTAAAGTCATCAGTGTCAATGGTCAATTGACAGATCACTATAATCCTACAAATAAAACTATAAATCTGAGTGAAGGTGTTTATGGCTCCAATAGCGTATCAGCCGCAGCTGTCGCAGCACACGAGTGCGGTCATGCTCTGCAGCACGCTCAAGGGTATGCCCCCCTTAAACTTCGTTCTGCATTAGTCCCAATTGTCCAGTTCTCTTCGATGTGGGCACAAATAGTATTATTGGTGGGTATCATTTTAATTAATTCCTTTCCTCCCCTTTTCTGGATAGGTATTGCTATGTTTTCAATGGTTCTTATTTTTAGCCTTATCACATTACCAGTTGAATATAATGCTTCCAACAGAGCCCTCGCTTGGCTTGAAAATTCTGGAGCACTAAGATCCATGGAGGTAGATCAAGCAAAAGAGGCCCTCACTTGGGCAGCAAGGACTTATCTTGTAGCAGCTCTTTCAGCTCTTGCCACACTCTTATATTATCTCGGATTTAGCAGAGATTAGTTGTATTAATGGAATATATAGAGATTAAAAATGCCTTTGAGAACAACCTTAAAGGCATTTCTTTGAGAATACCCAAAAAGAAAATTACTATTGTAACAGGGGTTTCAGGCTCTGGTAAGTCATCTTTGGTACTTGATACCATTGCTGCAAAATCAAGACGCGAATTAAATGATACATTTCCATCTTTTGTGCAGCAATATCTCCCCAAATATGGTCGCCCACACGTTGGTAGCATTGAGAATCTCCCAATCGCCATTGTAATAGATCAGAAAAAGCCTGCTTCGAACTCCCGCTCCACTGTTGGCACCTATACAGATATCTATTCACTTCTCCGTCTTCTCTTTTCCCGCATTGGAAGCCCATTTATTGGTTATTCAGATACATTTTCTTTTAACCATCCTCAAGGGAGTTGTCCCCGATGCGATGGCCTTGGTCAGATCAGAGAACTTGACATCCACAAACTTGTGGATTTCGATAAAAGCCTCAATGATGAAGATACCATCCACTATATTGCATTTCACAAAGGGGGATGGAGGTGGATA
The DNA here is from genome assembly GCA_964607675.1 of uncultured Muribaculaceae bacterium. Taxonomy (GTDB): domain Bacteria; phylum Bacteroidota; class Bacteroidia; order Bacteroidales; family UBA932; genus CAZSLC01. Next base: position 10,302 of record CAZSLC010000001.1, on the reverse strand, counting down.
AGATATGCACATAGTGGGCTGTTTGATCTTGATAAAAAAATAAAAGACTACACCCCTGAAGAACTTGAATTATTTCTCCATTCTCCGCAGATCAAATTGAAAAATCCCCCTTCAAATTGGCCTCGTACTGCTAAATACGAGGGGCTCATCCCCAGGATGTACCGAAGTATCATCAACTCAGAGGAGGGACTTCTGCACAGCAAAGCACTCGATCCGATGCTTCAAATGGGGAGATGTCCCGATTGCAATGGCACCCGCCTCAACAATAAGGTCCTCTCATGCAAAATAAACGGTTTCAATATTGCCCAACTCTGCTCGATCTCCATTTCCGATCTAAACTCAATTCTCAAAAAAGACGATTTTTCTCACCCTCTTGCGGAAGATATCCGTTCCGCTGCCATCTCAAGACTCTCTGCCCTCGAAGAAATTGGGCTTGGATACCTCTCCCTCGATAGGGCAATCGGCACATTATCAGGAGGAGAAGCCCAAAGATGCAAGATTGCAAAATATATAAATTCTTCGTTGTCAGATGTGCTGTATATCCTCGATGAACCAAGCGTCGGTCTGCACAACCACGACATCACAATGATGAAAGATTCTGTCCGTAAGCTCCGCGACCATGGCAACACAGTACTAATGGTGGAGCACCACAAGGAGATGATTAAAATTGGAGATCATATAGTTGATATGGGGCCTGGAGCTGGCGTTGAAGGGGGAAATATCCTATTTGAGGGGGGCTACGAAGAATTGCTCCACAGCGACACTTTGACTGGTAAAATGATCACTTCAGAACTTCCTTTTAAAAGGAGAGTCCGCACTCCTACCCATTTTTTCCAACTCACCAACTGTTCACTGCACAACCTCAAAAATATCTCGGTAGATATGCCAATGGGGGTATTCTGCTCTATTGCAGGAGTTGCAGGCTCAGGAAAAAGTTCCCTTATGGAGTGCTTCAGAAGGCAGTTTACCTCTCCCGATGATATTGTCTACATAAGTCAAAAGAATATTGGTGTGAGCCTCCGTTCCACCCCAGCAACATATATCGAGGTGGCAGATGAGATAAGAAGAGAATTTGTGAGGCAGAATAAAAAAGGGGGGGTAAAAATGGAGCTTTTCTCATTTAATGGGAAAGGTGGATGCCCAATATGTGCTGGCAAAGGGGTGATTGTCTCCGATATGGCCTTTATGGACTCTATCGAGACTACATGCGAAGCTTGTAAGGGATTGAGGTATTCTGAGGAGGCATTGAAATTCACCATAGAGTCATCCAATCCAGCCATTCAAGGGAGGTTGAACATTGCTCAGATAATGGATTTGACAATCTGCGGAGCTGCCAAATTCTTTGCAGGAAGCACGATCGAAAGAGGACTCAAACCCTTAGTTGACGTTGGCTTAGAGTATCTTCATCTCAACCAAGCCCTATCCACCCTCTCTGGAGGAGAATTACAGAGGATGAAACTTGCCTCTTTTTTAGATAGCAAAAAGAAAATATTTATCCTTGATGAGCCCACGGATGGGCTACATATAAAAGACATAAATAACATGATAATGCTATTTGAGAACATGGTCTCCTCTGGGAACACTATATACGTGATTGAACACAACCTCGATGTGATAAAATCAACAGATTATATTATAGAACTTGGTCCTGAAGGGGGTGAAAAAGGGGGTGAAATCTTATATTTCGGAGAACCTTTAAATATTCTAAATTGTTGTAATTCTGTCACTTCTCACTATTTGCCTACTCATTTTTCATATTTTGAAGAGCTTACATCATAAAATTTAAGCAGATCTCTATCTGACGATGGCATAAATCCATTATCTATTATATTAGAAATAAGATCTTTAAGTGGATCATAAAATCCGTCTATGTTGATAATATGAATAGCCTTTTTATGCATTTCCAATTGCAAACCAATAGCATATTCAAACAATTCATTCATGGTGCCAAAACTTCCTGGTAGTACAATACATGCATCACTCATCTCATTCATTTTTTCAATTCTTGATGAGAGAGTATCTGTCTCTATCATTTCAGATATTGTATTGTCTCGTACCTCAATACCCTTTTCGCTATTCTCTTTTTTTCCTTTAAAACCTTGAGGAAATACACCAATTATTCTACCACCGCCCTCTTTGACACCTTTAGCCAAAGCCCCCATTGTCCCTACGGAAGCTCCACCATAAATGACCTCAATTTTTTTCGAAGCAAGGTAAATTCCCAATTTATAAGCGAAATTTAAAAAAACTTCTCTATTACCAGGTCTCGAACCTAAATAAACAGCTACTCTCTTAACCATATAGATTGTATTTTACATATACCATTCACAAGCACTCTTATTCCCAATCATCCAAACCTTATCCCCTGTTTTAAAAACAAACTCAGGGCTTGGATTCATGAAAGAATCACCATCCCGTTCAACTCCGATTATCATACATCCAGATTCCCTCATACCAGCCTTAAGCAATGATTTTTGATTTAAATAAGATTGCTCTGTTATTACAAAAGAATCAACTTCAACTACAGCTGCTTCATTGGCAGGGAGCTCTGCAGCATCGGCAGCCATCACCTCTGTAAACTTTTTCACTTGCTCTTGGGTCCCTATAGTGAGAACTCTATCATAGGGATACAGGTATTCATCGGCAGATGGCACATTTATAGTTTTATTTCCCCTTGTTATTTTTACAATATTAACTCCATATTCTTTTCTGAATGGAATATTTCTCAACTGTTTACCGATAAACAGGGAATTGGGAGAGACAATAATAACTTCGAGTTGGATATCATGCCCTATCAATTTAGACTTCACAGAGGAAGATATAGGGAAACGCTGCCTCTCAAGCTCCTCTTTTTGATTAAGATTTTCTAAAAAGCGTCCCTCTACAAAATCAAATTTGTGTATATTTTTTCTGGCAAGGACAAAGAACAAAGTAGCACCTGCAACAACGGCAAGAAGCATCCACTCAGAAAATTCGAAATAGCTAAAAAATAATGATATGCAAAAACCGACAGCTACAAAGGCCTTTAAAAATATCAAAGCAATAAGGGGCCCACGATTAGCACGTTTCACACTCCATAGATTCTCAAAAAGCTGGGACATCTTACCAGGGGTAGCAGAGAGTCCATACAAAAAAGGAGACATTGCAAAGAAAGTGATAATCACATTAATCCAACTTAACAATGTAGCACTTAACATTGAAAATTTGGATGACACAAATGGCGTTATATATATTTTAAATAGGAGAAAAATAGCTATAAGCATCACAGAATAAGTAACCACTCTGATAAAAAAGATGTTAAGCAGTTTTTTCCAATCGCTTTGTTTAGTGACTGATTTGGAAGAGGACGAATTGGCATCAATTCTCGAAACCCACCTCTGTGGAAGGTGTCCAGAGAGCCAATTGCTAAAAGGCTCAGATAATTTAATAAAATATGGGGTAGTAAATGTAGTGATTACAGAGACTGTCACTATTACAGGGTAAATAAAATCTCTCATAACACCTAAAGACTTTCCAAGGGCAGCAATAATAAATGCGAACTCCCCTATTTGGGCCATACTCAAACCCGATCTCACAGCAGTTTTAAGATTCTTTCCAGCTAACAACACCCCACTTGTAGCAAAAATTGAAATACCACCCATCACTACCAAAGCCAACACCAAAACAGGTTTCCAATATTGTACAATAATGGAGGGATTTACCATCATTCCCACCGAGACAAAGAAAATTGCCCCAAATAGATCTTTTATACTTTTAACAGATTTTTCAATCCTTTCACTCTCTATGGTTTCAGCTAAAATAGAGCCCATGATAAAAGCCCCCAAAGCCGATGAAAACCCTGCAAAACTGGCAAAAACAACCATTCCAAAACAAAGTCCAGCTGATAAGATAAGCAGCATCTCATCGTTCATAAACTTATGCGCCTTCTTCAACAATGTAGGGATCACATATATGCCAACTAAAAACCAAAGCACCAAGAAAAAAGCCAATTTCAAGAGGTTGAACAGCATCTCCTTACCAGCAAAATGCTGACTTACTGCAAAAGTGGAAAGCAGTACCATCAACAAAATTGCTAAAAGGTCCTCAACCACCAAAGTACCAAAAACCACAGTAGTAAAAGGTTGCTTCTTTAAACCAAGATCATCAAATGCCTTTATAATGATCGTAGTAGAAGACATAGAGAGCATCCCACCAAGGAACACAGACTCCATTGAAGTCCAACCCAAAGCAGTGCCAATTCCGAGTCCACATAGAAACATTCCAAGGAAAATAGTGCCTGCTGTAATAAGGGCGGAGCTCCCTACAGCCATCAGTTTTTTAAAGCTAAACTCAAGTCCAAGGGCAAAAAGGAGAAAAATTATACCAATCTCAGACCATTGTTCAACCACATCAACACTCGTCACATCAGGAAATAATCCAAAATGGGGACCCACCAAAAATCCAGCAAGTATATATCCTAAAATCAATGGTTGTTTCAACCATCTAAAAATCAGCGTAATAATACCAGCTGAAATAAAAATTAGTGCCAAATCGGCAACAAGATTAATGTCCTCATGCATAATACTACAAAAATACAATTTTTGTAACATTTAATTAATATATTCGTTATATAATTAAACGCGTTAAATTCATTCATCAATCTTTTAATAAAATACCAAATGAAACGAATATTGTTTATCATAACATTAATAATAGTAACACTCCTCTCCCCGCTCTATTTAGAAGGAAGGGGGGTAGCAAAAGGGGATAATCTATATCTTAAATATGCAAGTGCGAATGGAGCTGAATCTGTTAAAGTAGGGAGGTTTCTCATTGGAATTGGTAAAATTGCAGCCAATTATGGAACCTCCAATGATGATGAGGCTGCTCAAGCCATCAAACTTCTCAACAATATCTCCTCTATTGAAATATTAGATTTAAGTGGTTGCCACATCTCAGTTAAGGAGAGTTTCAAGAAAGATATCTCCAATGATAACCACAACGGATATGAATTACTCACAAGGATCAAAGACAGCGATGATGATTTGAGGATATTTATCAAAAAAGAAAAAAATAAAATCAAAGAATTTTTAATGTTCACCTCTGGAGAAGATGCATCAATGATAAAGATTAAAGGAAACATGTCCACCGAGGAAATAATTAACTTCACGAACAATATTAAAAGTGAAAGCAGAGAAAATTAAAACACTTTTCATCCCATTGCACCCACTATTTTATCGAATTGCATACAATATGCTCGGCAATAGTGAAGATGCGAAAGATGCCGTCCAGGAATTATTTGTGAAATTGTGCTCAAAATCAAACCAAATAGAAGATATGGAGAATCCAAAAGGATATGGCGTTAAAATTCTACAAAATATATGTATCGACACTATTAGAAAAAGAAAAATTGAGTACAATATTTACCAAACAGAAGAAAAAGAATCGAGTTTAAAAAATATACAAGCATCAAAAACAAGTAATACAGACAATGTGGTAGAGATGGATGAAACCATGTCCATTTTGAAAAGATGTATAGACAAACTACCAATTAATCAAAGGCAAATAATCATAATGAGGGATATCGAACAAATGGATATGAAAGATATTGAGAAAACAATTGGTCTCTCTCAAGGCAATATCAGAGTCTTGCTTTCACGAGGAAGAAACACTATAAAAGAGTATTTCAAAAACTATTATCACAAATAAGCGATATGACAAATAACGAATACATAAATAATATTATAGAGCTCTATTTTAATGGAGAAAGCACTATAGAGCAAGACAAGGAGTTGTTCCAATACTTCAGCAGCGATGACATCGACCCTCAATTCAATGAATACAAAGAGATATTTTGTGGAATATGCAACCTTAAAAATCAGAAAATATCAATCCCAGACAATTTAGAAGATGAACTCAATACGATTATCGATAAAAAGTCTAAAAACAAATTTTATCTTTTTTCTCTCTCAGCTGCAATAGCATCTGTAGCTGCCATCATAATAATAGTCTTTACATTGACATCTGGATATGACACACCTAAAGATAGTTTCACCGATCCATCATTAGCCTATAACGAGATGAATAAAGCGTTAGAGCTACTATCTGACTCAATGAAAAAAGGGATCAATGACGGGAAAAATACATATTATAAAATAGAAAATAAAACCAACAGGATAATAAATAAATCAATAATATTAAAATAACAATAACAATGAAATCTATATATACACTTATTACACTTTTGTGCACAATGATATCTACTAACTTATTTGCACAGACAGACATAGATGAGCTCTATAAAAAATATTCAGAAAAAGAGGATATCACGAGCGTTTACATCTCTGAAACGATGCTCTCATTGGGGATGAATATGGCTGAAACCGATATTAATAATGTAAATATTTCAGGGATAGCAAAGAAGCTCACAGGGTTGTACATACTATCAATAGAATCAAGTAAATCCAAAATATTTTCCGAATTTAAATCGGATATCAACAAGCTAAATAAATCAGGGTACGAGACCCTTATGAAGGTGCGTGAAGGTGGTAAAGATGGTGTTGATATTCTAATTAAGAAAGGAAAGGAGAAAGGGTCTTATTCTAATATCATTATGGTAGCAAATGGGAAAGATGACATAGCTTTGATATTCTTCAAAGGAAACAATATTACGGATGAGGACATTAAAAAACTGTGCAAAGAGCATGAGTAATCTATAATTATCACTACATTTGCGAAAATTAATTTATTATGAAAAGAGTTCTTTTATTATTAGTCGTATTTTTCGCCATTTGTTCTTGTAAAAACAATATCCACATTGAAGAGATCTTTGAAATTGGAATCAGTCAATATAATTCAAAGGGACCATTAAGTGATATGACACAAGTAACTAATTATTTCTTCGTGACAAAAGGGTTCCCAAAATCAATTACGACCTCTGGGTCTTCATCAAAAGAATGTGAAGAAAAGGCACTTGCAATCTTTAATCCTTTATTATCAAAAGTATCAAAAAGTGAGATTGACGCCCTTGGACTACACTCCTCTACCTCTTTCGTATTTTCACTCGACGATAGTAATCACGAAAGTTCAAAAGTATTAGCCAAATTCAGTTACCCCAACTAATTATATTTTCAACTTTTCTGGATGAGCCTTTAAATAATCTTCCCAAGAGGCAGAGGTCTGTAAATCTGCCAACGGGTTATTCAATTGATAAAAATGGCATAGTGCAATTGCGACTGCATCGGAGGCATCAAGCCATTTTGAATCGAAGGTTGTACCGAGAGTTTTTTGAAGCATCAATGAAACTTGCTCCTTGGAGGCAGCACCATTGCCAGTAATAGCAATTTTGACCTTCCTTGGAGCATATTCATATACAGGCACAGAGCGACAAAATGCTGCTGAGAGTGCCGCTCCCTGAGCCCTTCCCAATTTGAGCATCACCTGCGGATTCTTTCCATAAAAAGGGGCCTCTACTGCAAAATCATCAGGTTTGTAACGATCTATCAACTCCCCTACCTCACTCAAAATGATATTCAATTTGGAAAAATGATCTCCCATTTTTCTTAGGTCTATAACCCCCATATCAATAAGATGAGTCTTTTTCTTATCTATAAGGATAACTCCGAATCCCAAGATATTTGTTCCTGGGTCTATCCCCATAATTACCCTTTGCTCTTTCATCTTATTCTAAATACTATTATTTGAACAAAAGTAGTGATTAAAAGTCGTTTTTAGAGCAAATATGATTGTTAGTATTAAAATAGTGATTAATTTTACTATTGATAAACAATATCCCATACGTGTAACTAAATATATTTTTTCATGAAATCATTTTTTACAATAATTATTTTAATCGTCTCTCTTACATCTTGTTGCTCCAATGAACGCCCCACAAGCAGAGTTGTCATTGAAGAAACAATGGAATATCTCTGTTCAGATGAATGCAGAGGAAGGCAATCTGGAGACATTGGGTATGACAAAGCAGCACTATATACAGCCTCTAAATTTAAAGAATGGGACATCAAGCCTTTGGGAGACATGAATGGAAATAAGAGGGGATATCTCCAGCAATTCGAGGTAGAATATACTCAAATTAACGAAGTTGGTTATTTTAAATTATATAAAAATAACAATACAGCTGAGTACAATGAGTACGATTATCCCGACAATTTCATGCCTGGTGGAACGTCTGACAGTGGAGAGATATTGGAGAGAGAAATAGTATATGTAGGACATGGAGTAAGTGCACCTGAATTAGGATATGACGATTATGCTGGAATTGATGTCAATGGTAAAATTGTTGTAATAGATTTAAATATTCCCTACAAAGGTGATGATAAAGAGTTGAAGAAAAAATGGATTCCCTATCAATACCATTCATATAAAATGAGAAATGCATCAGATCATGGAGCCGCAGGTGTCATATATGCATCTAATATTGCAAATGGCAACTCAAAGTGGAACAAAGGTCTATTGACTGTATATGTGAGTAATATGGTGATTGATGACATATTTGAGGGAAATACAAAAACACATAATGAACTTTTAAAAGAGATCTCTCAAACTATGAGACCTGCATCTTTTAACACAGGGAAAAAGGCCTCTATCAAAGCCAATACCACCAATTACCCAAATGCAAAAACATCAAATGTAGTTGGATACATCAAAGGAAGCGATCCTGAACTTTCAGATCAATATTTGGTTATAGGGGCCCACCTTGACCATGTAGGAATGATTCCGACCATTTGTCCAGGGGCATTAGACAATGCATCAGGCTCAGCAGTAGTCATGGCTGTAGCAAATGCTCTATCAGACAAAACACAACAAGCTCCAAAATACTCCGTTGTTTTCATCCTTTTTGGAGCAGAAGAGATAGGGCTCTACGGCTCCATCGAATTTGTGAAGAACCCCCCTATTCCCCTTGATAAAATAAAATTCTTCTTAAACTTAGATGGCTTAGGAAAAGGGACTGGGCTCTCTTGTTGGACTGCAGAAAAGACATCTTATCTTAATGAATTGGTTGCTAAAGCAAATGAAGAAACTCTCAAACTTCCATTAAAATTGGGCCTTGATGAGAATGAGGTTCTTTCCAGACCACGTTCTGACGAAGCAATTTTCTTTATGGCAGGAGTCCCTACCCTCAGCATCTACACATTCGGAGCAGATTATTCAACACCTTACCACCATCCAGGCGATGTCCTTGATCTCATTCAGTATGACATAATGGATAAAGCGACAACTGTCATAACAGAACTTTTCTCAAATAAGATGAACTTAAAGTGATCAATATTGTAGAATATACCCAACCCCCCTCACATTTTTGATTGTTACTTCAGCATCACTGCTTAGGTGCGATCTGAGTTTAGTAATAAAAACATTTAAGCTCCTTGTATTAAAATATGTATCCGAGCCCCATATTTCAAGCAGCATTTCATGATTAGAGACTACCTCCCCTTTTTTTCTGCACAGATGGAGCAAGACCTCCGATTCTCTCGCTGAGAGGAGTCTTGAAGTATCAAATGATAAAGATTGCCTCGCCACATCGAAGGTGTATTTTCCTATTTTATAAACTGTTACCTCATCATTCTTCGAATCGATTTCTCCAAGGCGACGCCGTAGCAGTGACCTTACCCTAACGATAAGTTCCCCCATGGCAAAGGGCTTTTTCAAATAGTCATCAGCTCCAATTTCAAACCCCTCTACCACATCTTCCACCTGGGACCTTGCTGAGAGAAAAATAACGGGAATCTCTTTAAGGGCAGTGCGATGTTTCAACTCCTTAACAAATGAGAACCCATCCATCTTAGGCATCATTATATCTGAAATAATAATATCTGGAAGATTCTTTTCCGCCTGTTCTATACCAGCCCTTCCATTATATGCCAAAAATACTTCAAACCCCTTCTCTGAGAGTGTGTCTTTAATAATTCCAGCAAGGGTACACTCATCTTCTACAAGTAACAGTTTTATATCACGTTTCATAAGAGGTATTTTTAATAATCGATATTGTAAATTTTGCACCATCACAATAGGAAGAGGAGACCGAAATAGACCATCCATGCCTCTTCACTACTAATAATACATAATATAGTCCTATGCCAAATCCTTTCACATCATGACGATCTCCTGTTGAAATACGATAGTATTTTTCGAAGACTCTATGCCTATGCGAAGGGGGTATTCCTGGACCATTATCCTCAATGACAATTGCACTCTCGGAAGCAGTAATCTTAATTTCAGGTGACTCTCCTGAATATTTCACTGCATTATCTAAGAGATTCATTAATGCATTTCTAAGATGAAATTCATCTGCATATAGACTTA